>JBHOQU010000045.1:0-27661 GCA_042408785.1 Dehalococcoidia bacterium
GACGCACGCCCTGTACCAGCGTCCCTCCGAGGGAGGCCCAGGCAGGGGGGAACCCCTATCCGCGCCGGCACCGGCGGGCGCCGGCCCGCACGGCCCGGGGCTGGATGGTCTAGCTTGGGTCCCGGGGTGCGATCCCCCGGCGCGAATCGTCGGGAGCGCTGTTCGCCCGGCGTCGTAAGCAGGGATTTACCCATGAATGCTTACGTTTTCAGGAACGGTAAATCGCACTCGCCGGCTGCTACAGCAGGCGTTCGTTGAACTTCTGCGTGAGCGCGGGTATGACCGCATCACCGTCCGGGATATTGTGACCGGGCAAATGTCGGCCGGTCGGCCTTCTGGATGAGCCGTTCATTGCCTGTCACGAAAGTTTTGCCGACGGTTTTGGGCCTCGGGGCCGGGCTGTTCTCCCCGGAGCCGCCCGAGGGGCTGGTTTGGGCGTTCCGGCACCTTCAGGAGGGCCGGCGCGCCCTCCACCCCGTCTTTCCCGGTCACGTGCGGGACGGCGGGACCATTATCCGGCTTCTCCGGGAGTCGTGCGCCCGGAAAATCGACGCCAGCCTGCGGCCGGCCCTTGCCGATGGGGAAACCGCCGGGTCCCTCGAGGTAGTGGCGAACTTCCTGGCGGGGGCGCAGATCGGGCTGGTTCGGTGGTGGCTGGCGACCCGACTGCTCCACGGTTTGCAACGGGCGGTAATTCGGGCGGCCTTCGGGCGTTGACTTCCCGGGTCCCCGGGGCCTATACTGCTAGCGGGGCTGGACCGCGGCCCCGAGGGTTGTTCGTGGAGGTTTTCCCGATGGGTTCAACCGGCAAGGTGACCACCGAGCAGGTTCTGGCCGCCCTTTCAAAAGTAAAGGACCCGGACCTGCGGGCGGACATTGTGACGTTGGGCTTCGTTAAGGACCTGGTGATCGACGGCGGCAAGGTGGCTTTTACCCTGGAGCTGACCACGCCGGCCTGTCCCGTCAAAAGGGAGCTGCAGGAGTGGGCCGAAGCCGCGGTCCGCCAGGTTCCCGGGGTTGAGGAGGTCCAGGTTAAGCTGGCCTACAACGTCCGGGGGCGGGCCGGGGTCTCCCCGGAGGACCTGCTGCCCGGCGTGAAAAACATCATCCCGGTGGCCAGCGGCAAGGGCGGCGTCGGCAAGACGACGGTGGCCGTCAACCTGGCGGTGTCCCTGCGCCTTGAGGGCGCCCGGGTGGGTCTGCTGGATGCGGATATTACCGGGCCGAACGTGCCCCTCATGGTGGGGCTGCCCAGCCCCGCCCCGGTGCCGGTCCTGGATAACAAAATCCTGCCTCTGGAAGCCCACGGCATCTCGGTGATGTCCATCGGTTTCTTCACCGGCGAGGATACGCCGGCCATCTACCGGGGGCCGATGGTCCACAACGCCATCAGGCAGTTTTTGAGTCAGGTGCAGTGGGGTGAGCTGGACTACCTGATAATCGACCTACCGCCGGGGACCGGGGACGCGGCCCTGAGCGTCTGCCAGCTGCTGCCCCTGACGGGGGCGGTGATGGTGGCCACGCCCCAGGATGTGGCCCTGCTGGACGTGCGCAAGGCCCTGATGATGTTCCGCCGGCTCAATGTGCCCGTCCTCGGGATCATCGAGAACTTCTCGTTCTTCTACTGCCCCCACTGCGGCGGGCGGGTGGATATCTTCGGCCACGGCGGGGCGGAGCGGGCGGCCGAAAAGCTCGACGTCCCCTTCCTGGGGTCGGTCCCCATCGACCCGCGCGTCCGGGAGACCGGGGATGCCGGGACGCCGGTGGTGGTAAGTCACCCGGATTCGCCGGTGGCCGAGGCCTTCCGCAAGATCGCCCGGCAGGTGGCGGCCCGGGCGTCGACGGTGGCCCACCTGCGGGCCAGCGGGGTAACCATCATCACCGGGCCCCGCTGAACTCCTTGAGCCGGCGGGGGGATTCGAACCCCCAACCTGCCGCTTACAAGGCGGCTGCTCTGCCCGTTGAGCTACGCCGGCAAACCGGATAAAGAACCCCAGCTATCAGTATACCCGGTTCAGCGGCCCCGGGCTGTCCGGCCCGGCACCAGCACCCGGAGGGTCCGGGCGTCCACCACCCCGTGGTCGGTTACCCGGGCTTCGGGGATAACCGAGAGGCCCAGGAAAGAAAGGGTCGTAAAGGGTGCCCGGTGGGGGCAGCCGAGCTCCCGGGCCTTCCGTTCGGCTTCCTCCAGCCGCTTCCGCACCACCCCTAAAGGCTCCGGCGAGAGCAGGCCCAGCACCGGCAGGGGCACTTCCCCGAGCACTTGGCCGTCGGCGACCACCACCAGCCCGCCCTGAAGCCGGCGGATGGTGTCGATGGCCAGCAGGATATCTCCGTGGGAGACGCCCGCCACGATGAGGTTGTGGGCGTCGTGGCCGATGGTAGAGGCCATCGCCCCCCGCCTGAGGCCCAGGCCCTTCACCAGCCCGATCCCGAGCCGGCCGGTGCGGTGGTGGCGCTCGACAACCACCAGCTTGGCCAGGTCCCGGTCGGGGTCGGCCGTAATCAGGCCGTTGCGGCGGGGCGGCTCCAGCTCCACCAGCCGGGTGACGATCTGGTCGGGGATGACCTCCACCACCGGGAACCGCTCGCCCGAAAACTCCAGTTGCAGGTCCTCCGGCCGCAGGTCGGGCAGATTAACGGTGTGCAGGGCCCACTCCTCCGGCCGGAAGCTGGTCTCAAAGAGGGGTTGGCCTCCCCGGGCCACCAGCCGGCCCCGGTAAAAGACCTCGTCGGCCCGAATTTCGCCCAGCTCGGGAGTGACGAAGAAGTTGGCCCAGTAGCCGGGGGCGATGGCCCCGAGATCCTGGAGCCGGAAGTAGCCGGCGGTGGTGAAGCTGGCCAGCTGGATGGCCCGGACCGGGTTGAGGCCCCGGCGGATGGCCAGGTTGACCACGTGGTCCAGGTGGCCCTCCTCGACGATGTCGTGGCAGGAGCGGTCGTCGGTGACGAAGCCGCACCGGTGGTAGGTCCGGTCGGTGACCAGGGGCAGCAGCTCGGCCAGGTTTTTGGCCGAGGAGCCCTCCCGGATGAAGAGAAACATCCCGCGGCGGAGTTTATCCCGGCCCTCGGCCCGCCGGGTCGTTTCGTGGTCGGAGCGCGGCCCGGCGGCCGCGTAGGCGTTGAGGCGGCGTCCGGTGAGGCCGGGGGCATGGCCGTCGATGACCCGGCCCCGGGCGGCATCCAGCTTGGCGTGGGGGTCATCGGCCCCGCCCAGAACCCCCACGAAATTCATCATCTCCCCCAGGCCCAGAACCTCGGGCCAGCTCAGGCCCTGCTCCACCTCGGCCGGCCCCACCGCCGCCCCGGCCGACTCCAGGGGACTTGCCGGGACGCAGGAGGGCATCTGGAAAAAGAAGTCCATGGGCAGGTCCCGGGTCTGGTCGATCAGAAACCGGATCGCCCGCAGGCCCCCAACGTTGGCCACCTCGTGGGGGTCGGCCACCACCCCCAGGGTTCCCCGGGGCACCACTGCCCGGGCGAACTCCTGGGGCACCAGCAGAGTGCTTTCCAGGTGGATGTGGCCGTCGATGAAGCCCGGCACCAGGTACCGGCCGCCCAGGTCGATGACCTCCCGGCCCCGGGTGTAGCGGCCGATGCCGGCCACCCGGCCGTCGGCCACGGCCACCGCCGCCCGCTCGACCTCGGCGGTAAACACGTTTACGACCCTGGCGTTAACCAGCAGCAGGTCCGCCGGCTCCTGGCCCAGAGCAACCCTTACCAGCCGCTTGCGGTCCATGGGTCTTACCCCCCCGTTGTCTTCCTCGGGCGGCCCCTTGGGGCCGCTCCCCACCCAATTTTAAACCGATTACCGGGGCGGCTTAGGGCAGACAGCGGGGGTCGCCCTGGCAGAAGCGGGTGTCGTCCTCAGGAATCCCCGGGGTCTCCAACTGCAGGGTAGTGTGGGAGATGCCGTAGCGGTCGTGCAGGAGCTGGCGCAGGTTCACCAGGAGCCGGCGGATATCCTCGCCCTGCACATACCGGGTGACCACGTGGGCGCTCAGGGCCACAAAGCCGCTGGCCAGGGTCCAGATGTGGAGGTCATGGACGTCGGCCACCCCCGGCTGCTGGCGAAGGGTCTCCCGAACCTCCAGCAGGTCGATGTGGCGGGGAACGGCCTCCATCAGGATGTCCACCGCGTCCCGGATGAGCCGGAAGGCGGAGATGAGGATGAGCACGGCGATCACCGCGCCCGCAATCGGGTCGGCCGCGTACCAGCCGAAGAGGCCGATAAGGCCCGCCGCCACGATGATGCCCACCGAGCCCAAGGCGTCCCCGAAGATGTGAAGCCAGGCCCCGCGGACGTTCAGGCTCTGGCCCCGGCCGCTGTTTAAAACTACCAGGCCGAAAAGGTTCACCAGCAAGCCGGCCACCCCGACCAGGACCATGACCAGGCCGGTAACCTCGCGGGGCTCGTGGACGCGCTGCCAGGCCTCGTACAGGACCAGCAGGGCCACCAGCACCAGGGCAACCCCGTTGGCCAGGGCCGCCAGGATCTCCGCCCGGTAGTAACCGTACGAGCGCTGGGGCGTAGGCGGCCGGGTGGTGTACCACTGGGCGAAGACGGCCAGGAAGAGGGCCGCCAGGTCCGAGAACATGTGGCCGGCATCCGCCAGCAGGGCCAGACTACCCGAGAGGTAACCCGCCAGCAGCTCCACGAGCATAAAGCCGGCCGTCCCGGCCGATACCAGCAGCAGCCGGTAGAGAGGTCCGCCATCTGCGGCCGCGACCTGGCCGGGGGGAAGCTGCGACCGGTACTGGTTAGGGTGCCCCACTCTTGACATCAGCGCCCCTCCGAACCTATAATCCGAATTGGCAGGCGGGAATAGCTCAGCGGGCAGAGCACCTGCTTCCCAAGCAGGGGGTCGCGGGTTCGAATCCCGTTTCCCGCTCCAAGACCCCAGATGAATTTCGCACCCACTTCTGATTTTATGACCCGTGGCCCTCGCCGGACAAGCCTCCGTTAACCTTAACCGGGGGTGAAAGTATGGGCAGGCGGCTTTCGGGTCGGCTGATTCCCATCCGGTTAGACGAACCGGACTATGAAAGGCTCGCGGCCCTGGCCCGGGCCCACGGCCTCGGGCCGGCCGTAATGGCCAGATTGTTGCTCAGCGAGGCCCTGAGCCGGCCGGACCTGCGTTTTGAACCTTCCGAGGACGGCCAGGGGCCGGCGGCCTCCGAAGCCCCGACCAGGTACTACATTCTGTCGGAGGACGACCTGGCCGCGATCCGCCGGATGTGGGAGGAGTCGGCCCTGAGGGTTTCCCGGGCCGTCCGGGAGCGCGCCCGCCGGGTTTCCCCCGAGCAGGCCGAGAGCTACGGGCGAGGCCCGGCCCTGGGCTGATTCCCCCTCAAACCACCCCCAGGGCCTTAAAGACCTCCAGGAACTGGGCCGTGCTCTCCGGCTGATACCAGGGGATTTTGTGGCGTACCCGGCCGCCGCGGTCGATGATAAAGAGTGCCCGGCGGCTTCGTTTTCCGTCCTCCCCCACCACCCCGTAGAGCCGGGCGGCCGCCAGCTCGGGGTCCGAGACCAGGGGAAACGGGCAGCCGCCCAGGGCCTGACAGAAGGCCCGGTGGGATTCCAGGTTGTCGGCGCTTACGGCCACCACCTCGGCCCCCACCGCCCGGATGGTCTCGTATTCGGCGATGAGCTGGCGCAGCTCCTGGGTGCAGCCCGGCGTGCCGTCCTCGGTGTAGAAGGCCAGGACCACCTTCCGGTCCCGCCAGAGCTCGCTCAGCCGCAGCGGACCGGCGGTGCTGGGCAGGGCAAAATCCGGGGCCTGTTCGCCGACCTCGACCATTCCCCAACATTATAGCCGGGCTGATATCATCTTGGGGATGGGTAGCCGCTGCCGCGTCCGCCGGGTGGCCATCGACGGGCCGGTGGCCTCGGGCAAGAGCGCCGTGGGCCGGGCCCTGGCCCGCCGCCTCGGGTATCGATTTATCGATACCGGCCTCATGTACCGGGCCGTGGCCTGGGCTGCCCTCTGCCGGGGGATCGACCCCGAAGACGGCGAAAGGCTGGCCGAGCTGGCCCGGAGCCTCGACATCGAGCTCCGGTGGAGTCCGGAAGGGGAGGAGCTCCGGGTCCTGGTTGACGGGCGGGATGTGACGGGGCCTTTACGGTCGCCCGAGGTGGAAGGGATCGTCTCGGCCGTCTCGGCCCGGCCCGAGGTCCGGCGGGTGCTGGTGGAAAAGCAGCGCCGCCTGGCCGAGGACGGGCCAGTGGTGATGGCCGGCCGGGACATCGGGACGGTCGTCCTGCCCGACGCCGACTTTAAGGTCTTTCTGACCGCCTCGGCCGAGGAGCGGGCCCGCCGCCGCTACCTAGAACGCCTGGCCCGGGGGGAGCCGGCCCACTACGAGGCCGTCCTGGCCGAGGTGAAGCGGCGGGACGAGTACGACTCCGGCCGGCCCGTCGCGCCCCTCAAACCCGCCCCCGACAGCCTGATTCTGGACACCGGCGGCCTGAGCCTGGACGAGGTGGTGGAAAGGCTTTTGGGCCTTATCTGCGGCCGAGATGGCTGAGACCTGGTGGTTCTACCTGCTCTGCAACCGGGCGATGGCCGCGGCCTTGAGGCTGCTGGCCGACTGGGAGGTTTTCGGCCTTGAGAACGTGCCGGCTCGGGGACCGCTGATTCTGGCGGCCAACCACAACAACATCATCGACCCGCCCCTGCTGGGGGCCTCCATCCCCCACCGTCCGGTCGTCTTTATGGCCAAGAAGGAGCTTTTCGACCGCTGGTACTCCGGCTGGCTGGTCCGGGGCTACTGTGCCTTCCCCGTCCGGCGGGGGGAGCCCGACCGGCAGGCCTTCCGGCAAGCCCTTGAGGTTCTGCGCCGAGGCCTTATCCTGGGGATGTTTCCGGAGGGGACCCGCAGCAAGACCGGGGCGATGGGCCCCGCCCAGCCGGGGACAGCCGTCATCGCCCTCCGGGCCCGGGTTCCCATCCTGCCGGTGGGCATAACGGGGACGGACAAAGTGAAGGGCCCGGCTTCCGTCATCCGACGCCGACCCCACATTCGGGTAAACATCGGGCAGCCCTTCACCCTGGCCGTCAATTCGGCGGACCGGCGGTCGGCCGTCGAGGAAGCAACCCGCCAGATCATGGGCCGCATCGCCGCCCTCCTGCCCCCGGAGTACCGGGGAGCCTGGACGCCCCTGCCGGAGCCGCCCGCCGAAGCGGCCCGTGGTAAAATAAAGTCGCGTCCGATAAACATGACATAAAAATCGACGTTTTCCGGCGAGGAACGGGGATGATCGAGCGCTACACCCGCCCGGAAATGGGGCGGATCTGGTCCGAGGAATATAAATTTCAAAAGTGGCTTCAGGTGGAGGTTGCCGTCTGCGAGGCTTGGCATGAGCTGGGCCTCATTCCGGCGGAGGACCTGGAGGTGATCCGCCGGGCCCGCTTCGACCTAAACGAATGGAAGGCCGCCTTTGAGGAGACCCGCCACGACGTGACGGCCTTCCTGCGGGTGGTCACCCGGGACCTGGGGCCGGCTGGCCGCTGGGTTCACTACGGCCTGACCTCGTCGGACGTGATGGATACGGCCCTGAGCCTTCAGTTCGTGGAGGCCGTCGACCTGCTGGACCGGGGCCTGGCCGCCCTGGAGGAGGTGTTGGTGGGCCTGGCCCGGGCCCACCGGGATACCCTGATGGTGGGTCGGACCCACGGGGTCCACGCCGAGCCGATAACCTTCGGGTTTAAGCTCGCCGGGTGGGTGGATGAGGTGCGGCGCAACCGGCGGCGGCTGCAGGCGGCGCGGTCGGAGGTGGCCGTGGGCAAGATTTCCGGGGCGGTGGGCACCTACGCCCACGTTCCTCCGGAGCTGGAGGTGCTGGCCTGCCGGCGGCTCGGGCTTGAGCCGGCCACGACCTCCACCCAGGTTATCAGCCGGGACCGGCACGCCGCCGTGATGACCACCCTGGCCGTCCTGGCCGGCAGCCTGGAACGTTTTGCCACCGAAATCCGCCACCTCCAGCGGACGGAGGTGCTGGAGGCCGAGGAGCCCTTCCGGCCGGGGCAGACCGGGTCCTCGGCCATGCCGCACAAGCGCAACCCGGAGCTCACCGAGCGCATCTGCGGCCTGGCCCGGCTGGTGCGGGGCTATGCCGTTACGGCCCTGGAGAACGTTGCCCTCTGGCACGAGCGGGACATCAGCCACTCGTCCACCGAGCGGGTGGCGGTGCCGGACGCCTTCATCGTCTTGGATTACGCCGTCGACCTCTTCACCCAGGTGATGCGGGGTCTGCGGGTCTACCCGGAGCGGATGGCCCGCAACCTGGACCTCACCGGCGGCCTGCTCTACTCCCAGCGGCTCATGCTGGCCCTCATCGACCGGGGCCTCAAGCGAGAGGAGGCCTACCGGCTGGTCCAGCGGCTGGCCATGCAGGCCTGGGAAACGGGCGAATCCTTCCGCAAGCTGGTGAGCTCCGACCCCGAGGTGGGCCGCCACCTTACGGAGGGCGACCTGGCCGAGGTTTTCGACCCGGCCTATTTCGTCCGGAATATCGGGGAGGTTTACCGGCGCCTGGGGATCGACCAGTGAACGAGGCGGAGATGGTCGTTCGGCTGCTGCTGGCCATGGCCGTGGGGGCGGCCATCGGGCTGGAGCGGGAGCGGCGGGGCCGGCCGGCCGGGCTGCGCACGTTTATCCTGGTTGCGGTGGGCTCGTGCCTTTTTATGCTCGTCAGCATCTACGTTGCCGGCACGGACGGCCGGGGAGACCCCGGACGGGTTGCCGCCCAGGTCGTCACCGGCATCGGCTTTTTGGGGGGCGGCCTGCTGGTCCGGACCGGGGACACGGTGCGGGGGCTTACAACGTCGGCGGGCATCTGGGCGGTGGCCGGGCTGGGCCTGGCCGCCGGAGCGGGCATGTATTTTATAACAGTTGTCGGAACGGTTCTTGTTCTTGTGGTGCTGGCCATCCTACGGGAGCTAGAGGCTAAATACTTCAAGACCAAGGAGGAAAACCAGTGACCGACGTAAGGACCTTGCCCTGCCTGCCCGAAACCAGCCTGTCATTCCCCCTGTTCCGCCGGGGCAAGGTTCGGGATACCTACGTGCTGGCTGAGCGCTACCTGCTGATGGTGGCTACCGACCGGATCTCGGCCTTCGACGTGGTCCTGCCCACCCCGATCCCCCTGAAGGGAGCCGTGCTCACCATGCTCTCTAAGTTCTGGTTTGAGCAGACGGCCGACCTGGTGCCCAACCACCTGGTGGAGGTGGTGCTGGACCCGCGGCGGGCGGCGGAACTGGGTGAACCGAACCTGGTGGGCCGGGCGATGGTGGTTCGGCGGGCCGAGCGGGTGGATATCGAGTGCGTGGTTCGGGGCTACCTGGCCGGCTCGGCCTGGGAGGAGTACCGCCGGACGGGCGAGGTCTGCGGCATCCGCCTGCCGGGCGGCCTTCGGGAAGCCGAGCGTCTGCCCGAACCAATTTTCACCCCGGCCACCAAGGCGGAGACCGGCCACGACGAGAACATCTCCTTCGAACGGATGGCCGAGCTGGTCGGGGCGGAGCTGGCCGGGAAGTTGCGGGACTTAAGCCTTAGGCTCTACGGCCGGGCGGCGGCCATCGCCGAGGCCCGGGGAATCATCATCGCGGACACCAAGTTTGAGTTCGGGCTACTGGACGGCCAGGTAATCGTTATCGACGAACTGCTTACCCCCGACAGCAGCCGGTTCTGGGATGCGGCCCTCTACGAGCCCGGCCGGCCCCAGCCCAGCTTTGACAAGCAGTACGTCCGGGACTGGCTGGTTCGGTCGGGCTGGAACCGGGAACCCCCGGCCCCGCCCCTTCCCGAGGAGGTGGTGGCCGGCACGGTGGACCGTTACCTGGAAGCCTATCGGCGGCTGACCGGCCGGGAGCTCCCGGCCGAGCTGGGCCTCGGCTGACCTAAGGCCCGATGACCCAGACCCGCCGGGTCTCCACCCCCCGGCGCAGGGCCTCGGCGCAGGAGCTTACCCAGACGTCCAGCCGGGGCTGACCCAGGTCGGCTCCGAAGCGGTCGAGGACGGTGAACTCCCCCAGGCCGTCGACCCGGAGGCGGGTTCCCAGGGGGAAGACGCTCCAGTCGGCGGCCACTGCCCCCTCGAAGGGGGCCCGGCCCGAGGCCATCCGGGTCGTCATGCAGTAGTAATAAACTTTGACCAAGATCCCGTCGTCTGAGGCGGGGGCCGGCTCGGCGGCGGGCGCCGGCGGCTGAGGCGGGGCCCCAGGCAGGTTCAGCACCTGGCCGGGACGGATCCGGCCCGGGTCCACCCCGGGGTTGGCGGCCACCAGGTCCCCAAGGGCGATGCCGAGTTTGCGGCTGATCCCCCAGAGGGTATCCCCGGCCTGGACCGTGTACGTGCCTGCAGCCGAAGGGTTAGGGGGCTGATGTTGAGCTGCGGCGGGCGGGTCGCCGGCGGGAATGGTCAGCAGGTCCCCGGCCCGGATCCGGTCCGGGTCGGCGATGCCGTTGGCGGCGACCAGGGCGTCCAGGGAAACCCCGTACCGCCAAGAGATGGCCCAGAGGGTCTCTCCTGGCTGGACCCGGTGCTGGACCGGACCCTCCGCCCAGGCCGGTGGGGGGACCGAGAAGGCTCCGACCAGGGCTGCGGCTAAGGCCAGCCACAGCGCCGGCCGAGCCGTTGCTCGCACCAGCATGAACTCAAGGCCCATTATAGCCGGCTGGGGGTGCAATGTCAAACAAACAAACGTTCGCACACCGGGGTCCCTGGCGGAAGGGGAGTGGAAGTTTGCTCCTTGACACCGCCGTCGGCCGGCCCTTAACATATCTTGGTGGTGTCGGCTGGTCCGAGAAGGGAGGGGCCGGGATCGGCCACCGCAGTCAGATGCGGTTTGACCCGTGATTATTCTCGTCGTCGGTCTTAACCACAAAACCGCCCCGGTTGAGGTCCGTGAAAGGCTTGCCTTCCCGGCCGAAACCCTCGGTCCGGCCCTCGCGGCCCTCAGAGCCTACGTGGCCGAGGGGGTGATCCTTTCCACCTGCAATCGGACCGAGGTCTACGGCCTCGTCGGCCACGTTCCGACCGGCGCGGCCAACCTCCGCCGTTTCCTGGCCGACTTCCACCGGGTTCCCCAGGCCGATTTCGAACCCTATCTTTACACCCTGGAGCATCTGGACGCCGTAAGGCACCTCTTTGCCGTCGCCAGCGGCCTCGACTCCATGGTGCTGGGGGAGCACCAGATCCTTGGTCAGGTGCGTCGGGCCCTGGAGGCCGCCCGGGCCGCCGGCACGGCCGGCCCGATCCTGGATGCCCTTTTCCGCCACGCCGTCCACACCGGTAAGCGGGCTCGGACCGAGACCGACATTGGTAAAAGCCCCACCTCCGTGGGCTCGGTGGCGGTGGCCCTGGCCCGCCAGGTCCTCGGCGACCTTTCGGGCCGGACCGTCCTGGTGGTGGGGGCCGGGAAGATGGGCGAGGCAACCTGCCGGGCCCTCCGGGAGGCCGGGGCCGACCGCGTCCTGGTGGTCAACCGCACCTTCCGCCGGGCCGCCGCCCTGGCCGCCCAGCTTGGGGGCCGGGCCCAGGCCTGGGCCCGGCTGCCGGGCGCGCTGGAGGCGGCCGACATCGTCGTCACGTCCACCGGCTCGGTCCGGCCGGTGGTCAGGCCCCGGCTGGTACGCGCCGTGCTCAGCCGGCGGCCGGGGCGTCCGCTGGTGTTCATCGACATCGCCGTGCCCCGGGATGTGGACCCGGCCGTCCGGGGGCTGCCGGGGGTGGCAGTTTACGATATCGACGACCTGGAGGGCCTCTGCGCGGCCGGGCGGCGGGAGCGGGAGCAGGAGGTGGCCTTGGTTGAGGCTATTGTGGCCGAGGAGGTGGCCAGCTTCACCGAGTGGTGGCGGGGCCGGCAGATTCTGCCCACCATCCTTGCCCTCCGGCGCCGGGCCGAAGCCGTCCGGGATGCGGAGGTTCGCCGGGCCCTGCGGCGTCTCGGCGGCCTCTCGGAGGAGGAGCAGGGGGTGGTCCGGGCCATGGCCGACGCCATCATTAACAAGCTTCTGCACGAGCCCCTGGCCCGGATGAAGGCCAGCGCCGACGCCGGCTACTACGCCGAGATGGTCCGGCGCGTCTTCGGCCTGGACGAGGCCGAGGCACCGGCCGCCGACCCCCTCCCGGTAGCCCCCGAGTTTGAGCAGGCCCATGAAGACTGAGCGGTCGGCGGCCCTCTTGGCCGAGGCCCAGGAGTACATCCCGGGCGGGGTGAACAGCCCGGTCCGGGCCTTTCGGGCCGTGGGCGGTCAGCCCCGGTTTATCCGGCGGGGGTTCGGGTGCCGGGTTGAGGACGTCGACGGCAACGTCTATATCGACTACGTTTGCTCCTGGGGGCCCCTGATTCTGGGCCACGCCCCCCCGGCAGTAATCGAGGCGGTGAAGGCGGCCGCCGAGGCGGGAACGAGCTTCGGGGCCCCCACCGAGGCCGAGGTGGAGCTGGCCCGGCTGGTCTGTCGGCTGGTTCCGTCGGTGGAGCTGGTGCGGTTCGTAAACTCGGGCACCGAGGCCACCATGTCGGCCGTCCGGCTGGCCCGGGCTTACACCGGCCGGCCGAAAATCGTAAAGTTCGACGGCTGCTACCACGGCCACGCCGACGGTCTTCTGGTGAAGGCCGGCTCTGGGGTGCTCACCTTCAGCGTCCCTGACAGCGCCGGAGTCACCCCGGCCGCGGCCCAGGACACCCTCTCGGCCCCCTTTAACGACCTGAAGACCGTGGAGGACCTCTTTAACCGCTACGGCCGGGAGGTGGCGGCCGTCATCGTCGAGCCGGTGGCCGGGAACATGGGGGTGGTGCCCCCCAGGCCGGGCTTTCTGGAGGGCCTGAGGCGGCTCACGGCCGAGGCCGGCGCCCTGCTCATCTTCGACGAGGTTATAACCGGCTTCCGGCTGGCCCCGGGCGGGGCCCAAGAGCGCTACGGGGTGACCCCCGACCTCACCTGCCTGGGGAAAATCCTGGGTGGGGGGCTCCCCGTTGGGGCCTACGGCGGACGCCGGGAAATCATGGGCCTGGTGGCACCCCTGGGCCCCGTCTACCAGGCCGGCACCCTCTCCGGCAACCCGCTGGCGATGGCCGCCGGCCTGGCCACCCTCCGGGCCCTGCTGGAGCCGGGAGTCTACGACCGCCTCGAAAGCCTCGCCGGCCGGCTGGCGGCAGGGCTGGAGGCGGCCTGCCGGGAGGCCGGCGTCCCGGCCAGGGTGAACCGGGTGGGGTCGATGCTCACGGTCTTCTTTGCGGCCGATGAGGTGACGGATTACGAGTCGGCCCGCCGGGCCGATGCGGCTCGCTACGCCCGCTTCTTCCACGGTATGCTTCAAGAGGGGGTATTTTTACCGCCCTCCCAGTTCGAGGCGATGTTCGTCTCGCTGGCCCACACCGAGGCCGACATCGACCTTACCGTCGAGGCGGCCCGTCGGGTCCTGAAAGAGCTTAAAGCCGCGCAGGAAAAGTAGCCACCGATGGCAACGGAAAAAAACGTCCCGGTTAAAAGCGGTTCACCCGGGGTTCGAACCCTGAGCCTGCTCGGCGTCATCGCGGCTTACCTGGTCGGTGTCGTGGGGGGCATCGTGCGGGTTACGGGTTCGGGCCTGGGCTGCCCCGACTGGCCCCTCTGCCACGGTTCGATTATCCCGCCCCTGGACCTGCCCACCTGGCTGGAGTATTCCCACCGGCTGGCGTCGACGGTTCTGGTCGTCATTATTCTCTGGCTGGTGGGCCTCGGCTATCGCCACTACCGGTCTCACCCCTGGGTCTGGCGGCCCATTCTGCTTAGCCTGGTGCTGCTGGTGGTTCAGGCCGGGTTGGGCGGGGCCACCGTCTTGACGGAACTGCACCCGCTGATTGCCGCCCTCCACCTGGGGAATGCCATGCTTTTGCTGGCGGTGATGATCTTCATTGCCGTCCAGGTTCACCGGACCGAGTATGGGGCGGTGGATCTCCCCGGCCGGAAGCTCGTTTGGGGGACGGTGGGCGCCACCTACCTGGCAATTTTGCTGGGGGCCTGGGTGACCCGGGCCCGGGCGATGCTGGCCTGCAGCACCTGGCCCCTGTGTGACCCGGCCCTGGTCCTTTCGGACTTCCCGGCGGCCATCAATTTCATTCACCGGCTGGCGGTTCTGGTCGCCGGCCTGCACCTGCTGGCCGCGGCCCCGGCCCTGTTGAGGCAAAAGGGCCGGATCCGGATGGTTTACCTGCTGGCGTTGGTTATCTTCGGGGCCCAGGTGCTGGTGGGGGGCCTGGCCCTGATCTACCTGATGCCGCCCCTTTTGCGGGGCCTTCACCTGGCCCTGGCCGG
This sequence comes from Dehalococcoidia bacterium, assembly GCA_042408785.1. Lineage (GTDB taxonomy): Bacteria > Chloroflexota > Dehalococcoidia > JAUQQI01 > JAUQQI01 > JAUQQI01. Next base: position 14,308 of record JBHOQU010000045.1, read on the forward strand.
GGCATCCTGGGCGGCCATCTTCTACCTGGGCCTGTTGGTCTGGCAGCCAGCCTGGCCCGAGGTAACCCAGCCCGCTGAGGCGGCGGCCAGGAGGGGTCGTTCGCCCGGCTGGGCAAACTACCTGATGCTGACCAAGCCCTGGATTACCGCCCTGCTCCTGGTGACGATGGTCTCCGGGATGCTGATGGCGGCCCGGGGCCTGCCGCCCCTGCCGGTTTTTCTGTGGTCGCTGGTCGGGGGCTTTTGCGCGGCCGGGGGCGCCAACTCCCTGAACAACTACTTTGACCGGGATATCGACCGGGTGATGGTCCGGACCCGGCGGCGGCCGCTCCCGTCCGGCCGTCTGCCCCCCAGGGCGGCCCTGGTCTTCGGCCTGGTATTGCTGGGCCTTTCGGCCGTGACCTTTGCCGTGTTTGTAAACCCGCTGAGCGCGGTGTTGGCCCTGGGCGGGGCCTTTTACTACGTGGTCATCTACACCCTAATTCTCAAACGCCGCTCGCCCCACAACATCGTCATCGGCGGAGCTGCCGGGTCCTTCCCCCCGCTGGTGGGGTGGGCCGCCGTCACGGGGGGCCTGGACCTGATCCCCCTCTACCTGGCGGCGGTTATCTTCCTCTGGACCCCACCCCACACCTGGGCCCTCACCCTGGTGGTCGAGCGGGATTACGAAGCCGTCGGGGTCCCCATGCTCCCGGTGGCGGCCGGGGAGACCGAGACCCGCCGACAGATCTGGTTCTACTCCCTGATCCTTACGGCCTTCACCGGCCTGCCCATCCTGACGGGGTCTTTCGGGCCGGTCTACGCCCTGGCCGCCCTGCTCCTGGGCCTGGGCCTGCTTCGCCTCGCCTATCACCTCATCAATGACCCCTCCCGCAACGTAGCCTGGCGGCTTTACCGGTACTCTAACTGGTACCTGCTGGGTCTGTGCCTGGCGATGCTGGTCGACCGCATCGGCCTGGGCTGGCTCCAGCTCTGAGCCGGCGGCCCGTCGGACCCGTCCTCCTGGCCCTGGTTGCCCTCTTGATCTTGACCCTGGCTACCCTGGCCGCCATCCTGCGGCGGCAGGGCGACCTTGGGCCTGCCCAGCTGATGGAAGGTTACTCGGGCTGGCCGGCCTTCGGCGACAACGATTTACCCGTCTACGTCGAACCCGGGGCCTCGGAGCTGAACATCAACGGGGAGGCTGTCGGCTGGGGCTGGTGGGTTTACCCGCCGGGGGAGCTCCGGTTTCCGCGGCCGGCCGAGGCCACCGGCCTGCGGGTGGTGGTGGGCGCCGGCTGGCCGGAGGGGCTTTTCGGGCCGTATAACCCGGAGGTTTTGCAGGCCAACGGCCTCATCTTCCGGGTTTTTGCCGGGAACCGGGAGGTGGGGGCGGTGGGGCCTCTGCGTCTCGGAGAGGTTCGGACCATCGATACCCCGATTCCGGCCTCGGTGGAGGTGCGAGTAACCGCCGAGGCGGTGGACCCGGACCGGCCCCGGCCCTGGGCGGCGGTGGCCGAGGCCCACTTCTGGCGCACCCCCTGGCTCAGCCTGGTCCGCTGGCTCGGCCTGGGTCGGCTCCGACAGCTCATCCCCAACCCTGGGCCCCAGGGTAACCGGCCGGAGGGACCGTCCGCCTGGACCCTGGAGATGGCCAGCGGGCCCAGCCGGCTCGGGGTGGCCTGCCGAGGGCCGGCCCGGGGCACCTTCGGCCTTTATCTCAACGGCCGGCCGGTTCTGCTGAGCCGGCTGCCCTCCGCTGACCCGGAAGAGGAGCCGGTCTGCCGCCCCCTGGCCGACGGGATTGAGGTGGCGTTTCCCCGAACCGGGGTCAGGGTCACCTTCCGACCGGCCGGCTCCAGGGCGTTCGTCTACTCGGTATCCGCCCCGGGCCCTGTGGTCGAGCTGTGGCCCGTTGCCGGCTGGGTGAGCCTTGGGGGCATGGTGGAGGTGCTCACGGACAACAGCCGGCCCGTCCAGCGGCGCATCCGGGCCGACGGCTGGGAGCGGCGCCTGGAGGCGGGGGCGGCCCGGCCGGTCTTTTTCCGAAACGGGGAGGGCGAAGGCTTGCTCCTGGCAAGCCCGGACGCCACCGACCTTCCCCTGGAGGTCGTCGCCCGCCGGCCGCAGGCCGAGGGGTTCGAGCTCAGGCTGGGCCGCCGGTGGCGGCCGGTGATGGCCGGTCCCGAGGCCGCCTTGGAGTCCATAACCCTGTGGCTCGAGCCGTTGCCCGCCCCCGAGGGGCTCTGGCCTTCCCGGGCCGTCGCCGACTTTCTCGGGGAGTTCGGCCGCCGGCCGCCCCTGCCCGAATGGTATGAGCTGGAGTTCGAGCCCTGGTACGTTTACTGGCTGGATATAGACCAGGCGAAGCTTCTGGGCCAGCTGGAGCTGGTGCGCCGCTACTTCGGGGAGCTGGGCCGTTGGTTTGTAACCCTGGATGCCGGCTGGTATCTGAGCGGGGAGAAGCCCGGCGACTGGGAGGTGGACCTGGATAAATTCCCGGAGGGGCTTGAGGGCCTGGGCCAGGAGTTGCGCCGGCTGGGCATCCCGGCCGTGCTCTATTTTACCGCCCCCCTCCTTAATGACCGGGCGGAGCCGGGCAACTGGCTTAATCTGGCCGGCTTTATCGACCGTTTTGCCGAGCTGGTAATTCCCCTTCGCCGTTTTGAGACCCACACGACCTACCTTTACGACTTTGCCAGCCCCGCCCTCCGCCAGGTGCTGGAAACCACCATCGCCCGCCACCTGGAAAGCCTGGGGGCGGTGGGGATGTTCCTGGACGGGCTGATGGACGGCGACCGGGAGGTTACCCTGGCCTGGGCGGGGGGCCTGCTGGGGCCGATACCCCGGCCGGTGGTCCCCCGCCAGACCATTCTGGAGTCGGCCGACCGGATGCTAGGCCCGGATGCCGGGCGGATGGTCCACGGCTGGGCCCTGCCGGGGGCGCTGCCAAACCCCGTGGACCGGCGGCCCAGTTCCAACCTTTTCGGCGACTCGTACCCGGCCTGGAACCACCCTTACCCCTGGGGCGGCCTCTGGGAGCATTTCGACTACGCCCTCTTCCAGCGGCTCCTTCTGGGCGAACAGCCGAACATGGGGTCGGTGAGGATTATCACCGGCGAGGCCGAGGTGGATGACGGTCAGTTCGAGCTGGCCGTCCGCTGGCTTGAGGCGGCCATCTTAACCGACGCCCAGGTCTCCTTGAGCTTCGACCTCAACATGCTGGACGGCTGGTCTTGGCGGCGGCTGAGCCAGCTCCGGTCGAGACTGCTCCACGTGCGGCCGGGGCGGGGCCGGGTGGAGGGCGGACCCTGGCCCCTCGGCGACCGGGTTCAGTGGGTCTGGAACCACCGGGGTGAGGTGAGCTTCCTGGGGGTGCTGGGGGGCCGGCCGGAAGGGGGGCGGGAGGTCCGGCAAGTGCCCCTCCCGGCCGGGGGTTCGGCCTACTACGAGCCGTTCACCGGCCGGGGCGGGGTGGCAGGGGAGAGCCTGACGGTGGCCGTGGACGCCAACCGCTTCCGGATGCTGGTTCTCCGGCCGGACGCCGGACCCCTCTGGGCGGACGTCCCCTGGGAGTGGCAGGGGCCCGACGAGGTTGCCCTCACCGGCCCGGGACCGGACCAGCCGGTCGCCGCCGCCGAGGTCGTCCTCTACCTGCCGGGTCCGGCCCGGGCCTACGACGTGGCGGTCGGCCCACAGCTTACCCGGGTTCCGTCGGGGGTGGTGCGCTGCCGGATCCAGGCCCCCGAGCCCGGCCTGCGGGTGGGCTGGACCCCGGCCGAAGGCCCGGGCGCCCTGGAGCGGGGCCCCGCCCGGCCCTGTCGCCCTACGCCCCCCCTCGAGTCGCTACCGCTGCCCCCGCCCGTCCCGCCGGACATGCCCCGGGGCCGGTAGGCCCCCTCAGAAGGGGAGGCCGCGCAGGAGACGGGCGGCGCTTTCGTAGGCGATGGTCGCGACCCTGAGCAGGAAGAAGGCCGTCAGCACCGGCCGGAAGTTGCCGGATAGAAAGCCCCAGAAGGGGATGACCATGGCCGCCACCAGCAGGAAGAGGCCCCCGAGGGTTGCCCAGCCACCGCCCTGCCCCCGGACCAGGGTCAGGACGCCCCAGATGACCAGGCCCAGGGAGAGGAGGCCGAGGCCGAGGGTCTTGTACTCCACCGGGATCGTTTCCCACGACCAGTACACGCTATTTTATACACCGAATCGGCCGGGCCTTCACGGGCCGGACCGCCGGCGCGGCAGCAGGCCCCCGACCCCACCGGTGTTGAAGGCCCGGACCCACCGGCGGACGGTCGCCGGCGAAACCCCAAGGGCCTCGGCCACCTCCCGGATGCTCAGACCCTCCCGGGCGGCCAGAATAATGGCCCGGGCCCGCCGGGCCAGAACCGGGTTCGAGTGGTCTAGAAGCAGGTAAAGTTCGTCCTCTTCGGTGGGGAGGGGTTGGCGGACGGTCAACCGACCCAAGGTTGATCGGGCAGGGCCTCGGCGATGAGCTCGATGGGGTGTCGGACGGGGACCCTCCAGCCCCGGGCCCGGACCCCGGCCCGCAGCTGGAGGAGGCAGCCGGGGTTGGCGGCGACCACCTCGTCGGGCCGCAGGGGCTCGAGCCGGTCGAGCTTTTCGGCAAGGAGTCGGGCCGACATCTCCGGCCGCTCCAGGCCGTAGATGCCGGCCGCCCCGCAGCACCGGTTGGCGTCAAGGGGCTCGACCACCTCCAGCTCCGGTACCAGGCTCAGAAGCCTGCGGGTTACCCCGCCGAGCCGCTGGGCGTGGACCAGGTGGCACGGATTCTCCACGGCCACCCGGCGCCGGATGGGCCGGAGCCCCAGCGGCCGGGAGCCGGCCAGGAGGACCTCGTGGATGTCCCGGACCCGGCGGCTGAACTCGGCCGCGGCGTCGGCCAGGGGGGTCCCGGCGAGAAGCCCCGGGTACTCTTTAAGGGTCGAGCCGCACCCGGCCGAGTTGGTGACGATGACGTCGGGGCCGTAGCTTAGAACCGTCCGGATCAGGTCGGCGGCGAGCCTTCGGCCGGCCTCGGGCCGGCCGTGGTGGAAATGGAGGGCCCCGCAGCACCACTGGTCCCGGGGGATGACCACCTGGTAGCCGGCGGCCGCCAGCGCCCGGGCCGTGGCCAGGTGGGCCGACCGGAACCAGAAGGCCATAATGCACCCCGTCAGGAGAACGGCCCGCCCCAGCGCCGGCGGATGCGGTTCCAGCCGCTCGGGAAGGACGGTTCCGTCCGCCCCGTCCCCGAACATCGCGGCGGCCCCGAGGCCGGGCACCACCCTGGCCAGAAGGTCCCGGCCCGGCAGCCTCCGGTAAAGCCCCAGCAGCCGGACGAAACGGCCGAAGGCCGTCCGGCTCTGGAGGGCCCAGTCGAGCAGGAGCCGGCGGCCCAGCCGCACCGCGGGCGGCCGGCGGACGACCCTTTCGGCCTCGGTCCGGGCCGCCTCCACCATCCGGCCGAAGGGGACGCCGCTGGGACAGACGGCCTCGCAGGCCCGGCAGGCCAGGCAGTCGTACATGAAGGCCGCAAACCGGTCGTTGAGGGGTGCCAGCCCCTCGGCCACCGCCCGCATGGCCGCAATCCGGCCCCGGGGCGACTGCCACTCTTCCAGGGTCAGCTGGTAGGTGGGGCAGGCGGTGAGGCAGATGCCGCAGGCCACGCAGCGGCGGATGTCGTCGAAGATGGGGCCGGCGGCCGTCTTCCGGTGGGGGTCCAGGGTCGGACGGTGAACCTGGTGGTCCATAAGCTTCAGTCCCAGCTGAGCCGGCCCGGCGAGAGGATGCCGTCGGGGTCGAGGGCCCGCTTTACCCGGGCCATAAGCTCGGGGGCCGGTAGGGGGTCCCAGGCCGGGACCTGCCCCTTAAGGCCGGCCGGGGCCCGGCCCAGGGCCAGGCTTCCGCCTGCGGCCCGGGCCCGCCCCCGCAGGTGGCCCAGAAGGGCCGGGTCGGCCGAATCCAGATAGAGGTTTATTATCCCGCCGGGGATGTCCGCCAGAAAGCGGCCCCGGACCAGGTCGGGGCCGAAGGCCCTGAGCCCGGCTGGGGGCACCGAGACCCGGGCCCAAACGGGCAGGTCCCGGCCCACCGAGTCGGGGTGGTCGCAGAGCCGGGCCCAGAGGCCGCCCAGCTCCGGACCCCGGACCACCCGGAAACGGGCGGCCCGGTCGCCGGCCACCGCCCGGGTGCGGTCCAGCTGAAAGTCGATGTCGGCGGCCACCCCCGAAAAGAGGACCAGGAGGGCCCCGCCGGGTCCGGCCTCCGCCCCAACCAGCTCCCGGGCCGAGGCCGGGTCGAGGCCGAGGATGGCGGCCGGATAAGGGACTTGCCGCCAGACCTCCAGTCCCAGGCCGAAAAGGTCGGACGGTGGGGCGAGCCCCAGCACCCCGAGGGCGGAGTCGGGCGGCATCGGGAAGACCTTAAAGCAGAGCTCGACGATAACCCCCAGGCTTCCCCAGGAGCCGGCGAAGAGGCGGCAGAGGTCGTAGCCCGAGACGTTCTTCACGGTCCGGCCGCCGCCTTTGATAAGCTCGCCGTCGCCGGTGACCGCCCGGACGCCCAGCACCCAGTCCCGGGGCGGCCCGTAAAAGGCCCGGCGCAGGCCCCCCAGGCCGGCGGCCACGATCCCCCCGACGGTGGCCCGGTCGGACCCGACGGGGTCGAAGGGCAGAAACTGCCCTTCCCGCCGGAGCAGGTCGGCCAGCCGGTCGAAGGTCAGGCCGGCCTCGACCACCACCGTCAGGTCGGCCGGGCTGTAGTCGACCAGCCGGTTCAGGCGGCGGGTAACGAGAGCCAGGTCGTAGGCGGCGGGCGGATTGCCGAACCCCACCTTGGTTCCGCCCCCAAAGGGCACGATTCCCAGGCGCCGGCTTCGGGCGAGCCGCACCACTTCTCGCACCTGGCCCGGGGTTTCGGGGAAGACCACCGCCTTGGGGGCGATGCCGTCGACGGCATAAAGGAGGGTTTCGGGGCCGGTGAGCACGTTTTCCGCCCCCACCAGTTCGGCTAAAGCCTCCCGCAGGTCGGCCGAGACCGCCACCTCAGGCTGTGACCTCCGTCGGCAAAAGCTTGTCGGGGTTGGCCAGGTTGTGGGGGTCAAAGGCCGCTTTAAGCCGGCGCATCGCCCCTAAGTCCTCGGGGCCGAAAACGAGGGGCATCAGGTCCCGCTTCTCGATGCCGATGCCGTGCTCCCCGCTGAGGGTTCCCCCGGCGGCGATGCAGACCCGGGTGATCTCCTCCCCGGCCTTGAGGGCCCGCTCGTAGGCGCCGGGTTCGGCGTAGTCGTAAACGATGAGGGGGTGGAGGTTGCCGTCGCCGGCGTGGAAGACGTTGAGGGGAATGAACCCGTAGGCCTCGCAGATGGCCCGGATGCGGGTGAGAACTTCCACCAGGCGGGTCCGGGGGACGACGAAGTCGTGAAGGTAATAATTGGGCTTGAGCTTGGCGATGGCCCCGAAGGCGGCCCGCCGGCCGAACCAGAGGCGGGCCCGCTGTTCGGGGTCGGTGGCCAGCCTGATTTCGGCGGCGTTGTGGGCCCGGGCGATGGCGGCCACCTGCTCGGCCTCGGCCGCGACCTTCCCCGGAAGGCCGTCCACCTCGACGATGAGGACGGCCTCGGCGTCGGCCGGGTAGCCGGCGTGGACGTACTCTTCGATAACCTCCAGGCAGGGCTTATCCATCATCTCCAGGGCGACGGGAATCACCCCGGCGGCGATGACGGCCGAGACGGCCGCGGCGGCGTCGGCCAGGGACCTGAAGCTTATGAGCAGGGTGCGGAGCTCGGGCGGGTTCGGGGTAAGCTTGACCAGAACCTTGGTGACGACGCCCAAGGTGCCTTCGGACCCGACCACAAGCCCCCGCAGGTCGAAGCCGGGGTATTCGGCGGCCTTCCCGCCGAGGGTGACCACCTCCCCGGTGGGCAGGACCAGCTCCAGGCCGAGGACATGGTTTACGGTCACCCCGTAGGCGAGGCAGTGGGGCCCGCCGGCATTCTCGGCCACGTTGCCGCCGATGGTGGAGACCATGTAGGAGGACGGGTCGGGGGCATAGTGGAAGCCGTAGGGCCGGACGTGCTCCGAAAGGTGCAGGTTCACCAGGCCGGGCTCGACCCAGGCGCAGCGGTTCTCCAAATCCACTTCCAGGACCCGGTTGAGCTTTGCCAGGCTGATAACCACCCCGCCCGCCACCGGGACGGCGCCGCCCGAGATGCAGGTTCCGGCCCCCCGCGCGGTAAAGGGCAGGCCGAAGCGGTGGCAGACCCGGACGGCGGCCACCACGTCGTCGGCCGACTCGGCCACCACCACGAAGGCAGGCATCGCCTGGTCCAGGGGGCAGGCGTCCTTGGCAAATATAGCCCGCTCCGTCGGGTCGGTGAGGACGTGGCGGATGCCGGCGGCCCGGAAGGCCCGCAGGATGGCGTCTTGGCGGTGGGATTGGTGCGCCATGGCCCGGACTCTACCGCACGATTATACCCCGGCCGGCGTAAAGGGGTACAATTAACGGACGGTATGTGGGAGCGGGCCACGACGGTGATCGCGGGCCGATACCGGCTGGAACGCCGGGTCGGCGAGGGCGGCATGGCCGAAGTTTACCTGGCCCACGACGAACTGCTTGACCGCCCGGTTGCGGTAAAGGTCCTGCGACAGGCCCTGGCCCAGGACCGGGTCCTGCGGGAGCGGTTCGTCCGGGAGGCCCAGGCGGCCGCCCGGCTGGACCACCCCCACATCGTGGGGGTTTACGACCTTGGGGAGTGGGGCGGGCGGCCCTTCCTGGTGATGGAGTGGGTGGAGGGGCCCACCCTGGCAAGCCTCATTCGGGAGCGGGGGCCGCTGCCGGTGCCCCTGGCCTGCGAGCTCGGGGCGCAGATCGCCTCGGCCCTGGCATATGCCCACGGCCGTGGCCTCATCCATCGGGATGTCAAACCCCATAACATCCTGCTGAAGGCGGAGGGGGGGCGCTGGGAGGCGAAGCTGGCGGACTTCGGCCTGGCGAAGGTCCTTTCGGCCACCAGCCTGACCCTGACCCAGGAGGTTTTCGGCACCCCTCAGTACGTGGCCCCGGAGGTGGTGCGGGGTGAGCGGGTCACCCCGGCCGCCGACCTTTACTCACTAGGGGTTGTGCTCTTCGAGATGCTCACGGGCCAGACCCCCTTTGCCGGGGAGAACCCGGCTGAGGTGGCCTTTAAACACCTTTCGGCCAGCCCGCCGCCCCCATCCAAGTTTAACCCCCAGGTTCCGCCGCTCCTGGACCGGCTGGTGCTCCAGCTGCTGGCCAAGAACCCGGCCGAGCGGCCGACGCGGGCCGGGGAGGTGGTTACTGCCCTGGAAGCGCTGGCCAGGCCGGATCGGGTCCCAACGGCCCGGATCGGTGCCCGCCGCCCCGCCGGGCCGGTGGTGGGCTACCGGTCCCGCACCGCCGCCCCGCCCCGCCGCCGACCGGGGCTGATGCCCTTTATCATCGTCTTTCTGCTGGCCCTGGCGGCCCTGCTGGTGGCCGCCGGCCTCTTCGTGATGCTCAGGGGGATCCCGGCGGTCCCGGCCGCTACCACCGACTCGGTCCCCGCCCCGGGTCCGACCCCGGAGCCGACGGCGCGGCCCCCGGCGCTCGTAACGGTGCCTAGTGTCGTGGGCATGACCCCGGAAGACGCCCGGGTAAGGCTTGAGAGCCGGGACCTGAAGCTTCAGGTAGCCGGCCAGGCCTACAGCAATACCATGCCGGAGGGGCGGATCATCCGGCAGGACCCGGAGGCCGGGGCCAGCGTGGCGGTCGGCAGCACCGTCTCGGTGACGGTGAGCCTGGGGCCGGAGCTGGTGACCGTGCCCCGGGTGGTGGAGTGGGCCTACGATGAGGCCGAGCAGGCCTTAGAAAAGCTCGGCCTCGACGTCGACAAGCGGGAAGAGTTCGCCCTGCAAACACCCCCCGGGGTGGTAATGCGCCAGGACCCGGCGCCGGGAACCCGGGTTATGCCGGGGACCACGGTGACCCTGGTGGTGAGCCGGGGCCTGCCGAAGGTACAGGTGCCCAACGTGGTGGGCGAGCGGCTGGCCGACGCCATGCGCCGCCTTGAGGAGGCCGGCCTCAAGATAAAGTGGCCTCCCACCGAGCAGGGCCGGGCCGACAACATTCCGCCGGAGGTGCTCAACCGGGTCTGTGTGGGGTGCGTGTTGAGCACCGACCCGCCGGCCGGCCGGGAAGTCAACCTGGGCACCGAGGTGAAGATCGCCGTCCGCAAAGACTAGGGCCCGTGGCCACCTTTTACGTCGGGACTTCCGGCTGGCATTACCGCCACTGGCAGGGCATCTTCTACCCCCCGGAGCTTTCGCCCCAGCAGTGGCTGGCCTACTTCTGCCGGTTCTTCCCCACCGCCGAAATCAACGCCACCTTCTACCGGCTGCCCAGGCCCGAAACCTTTGCCGGCTGGGCGGCCGGGACGCCGCCCGGGTTCGTCTTCAGCGTCAAGGCCAGCCGACTCATCACCCACTACCGGCGGCTCCAGGATGTGGCCGAGGCGGTTGAAACCTTTTACCGGCACCTGGAGCCGCTCAGGCCCAAGACGGCGGCCGTTCTCTACCAGCTGCCCCCGAGCTTCCGGGCGGACCTGGACCTGCTGGCGGACTTTCTTAAGCGGATTCCTCTCAGGCCGAAGCCGGTTTTCGAGTTCCGTCACCGGAGCTGGTTTGTTCCCGAAACCTACGAAATCCTGGAGGCGGCCGGGGCGGCCTTCTGCATCACCGACCTGGCGGGTTTGGACTGCCCGGCGGTGGCGACCGGGGGGCTCATCTACCTGCGGCTTCACGGCCAGCCCCGGCCCTACTCGGGAACCTACACCGACGAGCAGCTGGAGCGCTGGGCATCGGAGCTGGCCCGGCTAAGCCGGGAGGCGGAGGTGGGCCTGGTTTACTTCAACAACGACGTCGGGGGCCACGCCGTGGCCGACGCCCGGCGGCTGATGGGGCTGCTGACGGCAAGGGACCTCAAGCTGGCCCGGCCCGAAACCGCAGCCGAACCCGCCTGACCGCCCGGCCGGGTGCCATCCGCAGGTACCCGCCCCGATACCAGACCCGGAACTGGTCCCGGTAATGGGGGCTGAAGGGGTTCCCCGACTGGCCGGTGTTCAGGACCCAGTACCCGTCGTCGGGGGCGGCCAGGTCCACCACCTGCCGGTAGGTGGCCACCCAGCCGGTGGCGCTGAAGGCCGCCGGGGGCAGAAAGGAGGCCTGGGCCACCGTGTCGAAGTCGCCCCAGAGGGGGGCCTCAGGTCCCCGCCAGAACCGTCCGAGGCCGGGCAGGGTTCCCAAGGGGTGGAAGAACCGGAGCCGGTGGACCCGGCCCCAGCGCCAGTCGGCCGGGTTGGGACCGGCCCGCCTTTCCCAAAAAGCCCTGGTCCGGTCGAGGGCCGCCGCCAGGAGCCCGTCGAACTGCCCCTGGTCAAGGCCGGCCATAATGAAGCCGGTGAGGCGGCCGGCAAAGCCGCTTACCGGCGCCAGGGGGTGGACGCCCTGGCCGAGGAGGATGTCAGCGGCCGCTGCGTCTAGGCCGGCCGCCTCAAAGTAGGCCCGGGCCAGCTCGACCCGGAAGACTTCCAGGAACCCGGCGGCGGCCGAGTCGGCCCGGACGGCCCCATCCCACCCGGCCAGAAGGTACCGGAGGGGCTGGGGCAGGGGGAGGCCGGCCCGGAGGAGGTGGTCCCGCAGCCGCCTGAGGGGCTCGGAGATGACGTCCTGCTGGTAGGCCGCAAAGTCCTCGGCCGAATGCCGCGGCCGCCCGGCGAGGAGGGCGTGGATGCGGGCGGCCCGGTAGGGATCCGGCCAGTCAATCCCGAGGTACTCGCCCCCTTCGGCCAGAACGGGGTACTCATTGGCGCTGAAGACGAAGCCGGCGGCCGGGTTGACGAGCCGGGGAAGCCGGTCCGGGTCAACCCACCGGTCCCAGGCGGCTTCGGGGTCCCAGGCCGGGGCGGGGACCGCCCCGCCCAATCCCTTCCGGGCCGGAACCCGGCCGGCGAGGAAGTGGGCGATGTTGCCGTCGGCGTCGGCGGCGACAAAGTTAAGGGCCGGAAGGGTCCAGTCCCTGAGCACCCCACCCAGGTCGGCGCAGTTTGCGGACGCCATGAGGCGGTAAAGGATCCCGCCGTCCACCGGTGCCCGCAGGGCCGAGGCGGCCAGGCTGAGCCAGTATCGGCCGCCTTCCAGGAGCACCGGCCCCCGCCGGGTCTCCCAGCAGACCTCCCGCCGGCGGGTTGCGCCGGCCCGGAAGACCTCCGCCCAGGAACTTACGGGCTCCCAGCCATCGGCCGTTCGGGCCAGCATCTGCCCGTCCGGCCCGGGCCGGACCTCCTCGAAAAAGAGGTCCTGGGTGTCGGCGAAGGCCACCGTTACGCCCCAGGCGAGGCGGCGGTTCCGGCCGATGACGACCCCGAAGAGGCCGGGAACGGTGGCCCCGGCGGCCCAGAGTTCCGGGGTTCGCAGCCGGGCGAGGTACCACAGGCAGGGAATCTGGGGCCGAAGGTGGGGGTCGGCGGCGAGGAGGGGCTTTGCGGACGCGGAGCGGCCGCCCGAAACCGCCCAGGCGTTGCTGGCCGCGCCCACCGGCAGCAGGGCTCCCAGGGTGGCGTAGGCGGTGAGGAGCCGGCGGCGTACCGCCGCCGGGTCGGGGCCCCGGCCGGGGGCATACGCGTAGGCCCCCGGGGGCGTCAGGGGTTCCAGCTCAGGCGGCCTGGCCGGACCCAGCCGCCGGGCCAGCTCGAGGCGGGCCAGCTCCGTCTCCCAGTTTACGGCGAGCATCCAGCCGATGAGCCTGCCGACGGCGAGGCTTTCGACGGGGTGCCAGGGGTCGGGCTCGTGGTTGAGCAGGTGAAATTCCGGCGCGGCCCGCCCGGCCTGCTCCAGCCGGGCATTAACGCCGGCGGCGTAGGCCCGCAGTAGCCGGGCGGCATCAGGCGGCTGGGCTTCCCAGTCGGCCCACGCCCGCCGGACGAGACCCAGACGTCGAAGAAGGCGGTCGGCCTCCAGGGCCGGCGGGCCGAGGAGCTCGGCGAGCCGGCCGGCGGCGGCCAGGCGCTGGACCTCCAGCTGGAAGAGGCGGTCCCGGGCGTGGGCATAGCCGAGTCCGAAGGCCAGGCCCTCAGGGTCGGGGGCGGATACTTCGGGAACCCCGAACGAATCGAAGGTAAGGACGACGTCCGCCATCACGGTCCGGCCCCTGAGATTATATAAGGCGACGGTGGCCGGTGGAAGGGCCTGGTCCGAGCGAGCCGAACGCCCCGCGGCCGGGGAGTTTGTCGGCGAATCTTAGCCGGCGTGGGTTACCTGACCGGCGGACTGTGGAAGCCGCCTGGAAGTCGGCGCCGTTAAAAGAGGGCAGGTGCACAGGG
>JBHOQU010000046.1:0-24347 GCA_042408785.1 Dehalococcoidia bacterium
TCCTCGGTGGGGGGTATGATGGGCAGGCCGTCGCCCCAGCCCCGGGCCTGGAAAAGCCTGTAGACGGCCTCGAGGGAGTCTTCGACCTCGACCCTTTCGGACGTAAGCACGTACTCGGCCATCTTCTCGGCTCCTTTCGGCTAGCTAGCTTCCGGCAACGGAACGATAGTGAGCGGCGACCTCTTCGCCGGTGGCGAACCAGACGCCGGGAAATTCCCTAATATACTCGATCAGCCGCCGGAGCATGTCCAGCCGGGCCGGGCGCTGAAGCTGAGGATGAAGGGTGAGGACGAAGAGGCCGCCCCGCCGGTAGTAGGCCCGGAATTCGGCCCGCCAGGTGTCGAAGACCCCCCTGATGGGGGCCATGGGGCGAGGCTGCCCCGGCAGAAAAAGAAAAAAGGGCGCGTCGTCCAGCTCCCAGTGGACCGGAAGCTCCACCAGGGAGGGGGAGCCGTCCGGTCGCCGGTGATAATAAGGGTAAATGCTGTCCATCATGTTACTGGAGTAAACGAAACCGTGTTTTTCGAGGAGCTCCAGGGTGTTGGGGCTGAATTCCCAGGCGGGGGAGCGAAACCCGGCCGGGGGGCGGCCGGTGAGTTCCCGGATGATGGCCACGCTCTTGCCCAGGATGGCGTCCTCTTCGTCCCGGCTGAGGGTGTCGGGGCGTTCGTGGAGGTAGCCGTGGGCCCCGATTTCGTGGCCGGCCCGGACGATGGGATTAACGGCGTCGGGATGGTTTTCGATGACCCAGCCCGGAATGAAAAAGGTGGCCTTTAGGCCGAAGCGGCCCAGGAGGTCAAGGATCTCAGGGACGGCACTTTTGGGGCCGTATCTGGCCATGGAAAGGAGGACCGGCTTTTGGGCGTTGGCCGGGTCGCGGTAAAGCATCAGGGTCTCGGCGTCCAGGTCGAAGGTGAGCATCGCGGCGCAGCGGGCGCCGTCGGGCCATTTCACCGGTGGCATTTTCACCCTCCCTAAAGCTATTATCTGGATAAGTTGGCGGCAAACCGTACTGGCCGGACCCGTCGGGTTATACTCGGCCTGGGGGCCGTCCTGGTGGGGACCCTCGGCCTGCTCTACGTCTGGTACGTGCGGGGGGTGGGGCCCGGGCCCACGGTTAGCTCGCCCCCGCCCGCCCCACCCGCCGGGGAGTGGACGACCCGGGCGCCGATGCCTACCCCCCGGACGGAGGTGGCGGCCGCGGCCTTAGACGGCAAGATCTACGTTATCGGCGGCTTCGACGGCCTGGGGATGACGGTGAGCACCGTGGAGGTTTACGACCCGGCCGCCGACCGCTGGACGGCGGGCCCGCCCCTGCCCAAGCCGGTCCACCACACCCACGCGGCCGCCGTGGGCGACCGGCTCTACGTTCTCGGAGGCCTGGCCGGAACGGCGATGACCCCCGTGGCCGACGTCTTCTGGCTGAGGCCGGTGGAGGGCGTCTGGCGGACGGCCCGGCCGATGCCCAGCCCCCGGGGGGCCGGGGCGGCGGTGGTTTACCGGGGCCAGGTCTATCTTTTTGGGGGCCTGGGACCCGGGGGCCAGAGCGTGGCCGAGGCCGCCCGCTACGACCCGGCCGCCGACCGGTGGGAGGCCCTGCCCCCCATGCCCACCCCCCGGGACCACCTGGCGGCCGGGGTCGTCGACGACCGCATCTACGTCGTGGCCGGCCGGAATCCCGAAAACCTCCGGGTGGTCGAAGTTTTTAATCCCGGAACCGGCCGCTGGGAGGACGCCCCGCCCCTGCCCACCGCCCGGGGCGGCATCGCCGCGGCCGTCCTTTTCGGCCGCCTCTACGTCTTCGGGGGCGAGTCCCCGGCCGGCACCTTCAACCACAACGAGGAGTTCGACCCGGCCGCCGGCCGCTGGACAACCCGGGCCCCGATGCCCACCGCCCGCCACGGGCTGGGGGCGGTGGCCCTGGGGGACGTCATCTACGTGGTCGGGGGCGGGCCCCGCCCGGGGCTTTCGGTGAGCGGGGCCAACGAGGTCTACCGGCCGCCCCGCCCCTAAAGCCAGAGGCCCACCACCTCCACCGCCCGCCGGATGTCCGACTCTGCCGGCCGGTCGCTGGGCGGGGAGGCCAGCAGCCGGATGCGCTCCTCGGTGGGGAGGGCCCCCGGCAGGCCGATGCCCCGCACCGTCCGCCCCAGAACCACCACCAGGGTCCCGACCAGCAGGGGCACCAGCTCTTTCACCTCCTCGTCCAGCTGGCCTGAAAAGGGCAGTTCGGCCAGCCCGTGCAGCACCCGGTGAATCTCCCCCTTAAGGAGCAGGGGCCGCAGTTCGGCCAGGGCCCGGCTCAGGCCCGGCAGAAGGGCCAGGTCCATCGCCTGGACCACCGTCCGACCGTTGGCCAGCGCCCGGCGCTGGGCATCCTCCAGCAGGGCAACCGCCTTCTGCTGGGCGGCTTCCACCAGCCGCTCGACAACGCCGGGCTCGTCGAACCTCAAGCCGGTGGTGCGCAGAAGCAGGTCCTGAACGGCGGCGCGAGTGGCGGCATCAAGCATCGGCATCTTCCTCTCCGTCGGTGGGCTGGGTCTGGCCGTCGACGGCCAGCACGACCTGTCGGATAAACTGGGGCTCGGGGAGGGCTCCCTCAAACTGGACCCGCTCGTTGATAATCACCTTGGGCACCCCCCGAACCCGGTAGCGCTCGATAAGCTCGGGAAACTCCTGGACCTCGATGACGTCGGCCGTCACCCGGGCCGACTCGACCGCAAGCCTGTGGGCCAGCCTGGCCGCCATCGGACACCAGGGTCAGGTGGGGGTGACCAGCACCCGGATGACCACGGGCGCCCGGATAGCCTGGAGCTGGCGGCGGGTCTCCGCCGCGAGGTCGGCCTCGCCCCGGCTTACGTCCAGCAGGTCCTCGACCAGGGCGGCGAACTCGTAGCCGGCCGGCAGGCCGAAGAACCTGACGCGGCCGGCGTTTTTGCCCTCCAAAACGATGGCCGGGACGTCAAAAATATCATATCGGGGGACCAGGCCGGCCTCGGCCCGGACGTCGTGAACCTCCAGCCGAATCTTATCCGAAAGGCCAGCCAGCTCCTCCAGGATGAGGCGGGCGTCCCGACAGGTCGGGCACGGCCTCACCCCCGGCAGGACCAGCTTCGACTCCCGGGTAAAAAGCCTGACCGTTACCGGGTCGGTGAGGCGCTCGGCGAAGAGGTTTTTTAAATACTCGGTGTCCCGCTCGGAAAGAAAGCCCATGGGCGCGGTTCCATCGGCAGGTCGTTTTCCAGGGGCATTCTACCATATGCCGGGGCTTTCCGGTTACCCTAAGAAGTCTCGTGGGGGCGCACGGCCGTGCGCCCCCACGGAAGGGTTGGCCGTGGCCGGTTTCAGCCCAAAAACAACGGACGCGGCCGGAGGCCGTATAATCAAGGCCGATGAGACTGAGCGCCGGGGTTGATGCCGTGGAAATCCGCCGCATCGCCGCGGCCCTGGAGCGGTTCGGGGCGCGCTTCGAACAGCGGGTCTTTACCCCCCGGGAGCTGGCCTTCTGCCGGGGCCGGGTGCCGGAGCTGGCCGCCCGGTTTGCGGCCAAGGAGGCCGTCAGCAAGGCCCTGGGAACCGGCCTGAGGGGGATCGGCTGGCGGGAGGTGGAGATTCTGCCCAACCGCCGGGGCAAGCCCCAGGTCTACCTTTACGGCCGGGCCCTGGCCCGGGCGGCCGAACTGGGCCTGACCCACTTCGAGGTGAGCCTGACCCACACCGATGAGCTGGCCATCGCCTTCGTGGTCGCCTATGGGGACGGCTAGGCTGCCCGTCGTATCCGCCGAAGAGATGCGCCGCCTGGAGGAGGCGGCGGCCGCCGCCGGGGTTTCGACGGACCTTCTGATGGAGAACGCCGGGCGGGAGGTAGCCGCCCGGATCCGGGACTTCTACCTGGGGGATGTGGCCGGCCGGGAAATCGTCGTCCTGGTGGGGCCGGGCAACAACGGCGGGGATGCCCTGGTGGCCGCCCGGCACCTGGCCGACTGGGGCGCCCGGCTCCACATCGTCGCCTGGAACCGGCGGCCGGGGGACCCAAAACTGCGCCTCTGCCAGGAGCGGCAGATTCCCATCCTGGTCCGGATGGAGGGGGAGGCCCTGGGGGAGGCGGCGGAGTGGGTGGCCGCGGCCGACCTCATCCTGGACGGCCTTTTGGGGACCGGCCGGTCGCGGCCCATCACCGGGACCCTGAAGGCCCTGCTGGAGGCGGTTCGGGGCCTTCCCCGCCGGCCCCGGCCCCGCCCATGGGTCTGGCCGGAGCCGGCGGGCTCCCTCACCGGCCGGCCGATCGTGGCGGCCCGCCGGCCCACCCTGGTGGCCCTGGACCTGCCCACCGGCCTGGACGCCGACACCGGGATTCCCGACCCGGCGGCCTTCCCGGCCGACGTCACGGTGACCCTGGGCTTTCCCAAGTTGGGACTCTTTAACCCCCGGGCGGCCGACTTTACCGGTGAACTGCTGGTTGCCGACATCGGCTTTCCCCCTGGCGCCCGCCCCGCCGAGCCCGTCGCGGTGCTCACCCCGAGGGCGGCGGCCGACCTTCTTCCGGCCCGGCCCGATTCCGGTCACAAGGGAACCTTCGGCCGGGTGCTCATGGTAGTGGGCTCCCGCCGCTACATCGGGGCGGCCCGGCTGGCCGCGGCCGCCGCCTACCGGGTGGGGGCCGGGCTGGTGACCCTGGCGGTGCCGGCCGAAATCCGGGCCGCCATCGCCGCAGGCCTGCCCGAGGCGGTCTATTTGCCCTACGACCCCGCCGACCCGGCCGCCCCGGGTCTGGTGGCCGGGGCCGTGCCCGAGGCCGACGCCGTGCTGGTGGGGTGCGGCCTGGGCCAGGAACCCTACGCCGGGGAGCTGGTGGAGGCGGTGCTGGGCCGGGCCCGGCCGGGCCGGCTGGTGGTGGACGCCGACGGCCTGAACTGGCTGGCCCGGCGGCCGGAGCTGGCCTCGAAGCTCCCTGAAGGGGCGGTGCTGACGCCCCACCCCGGGGAGTTCGCCCGCCTGCTGGGTGAGGCGGTGCCGGCCGACCAGCCGGGGAGACTGCGGGCCGTGGCGGACTTTGCCGCCCGGGTCCGGGGGGTGGTGGTGCTTAAGGGGGCGTACACCCTCATCGGCCGGCCGGACGGCTCGGTCGTCATCAGCCCCTTCGCCAACGCCGCCCTGGCCAGCGCCGGGACCGGGGACGTCCTGGCCGGGCTTATCGCCGGGCTGATGGCCCAGGGGATGGAGGCCGGGGCGGCGGCAGAGGCGGGGGTCTGGCTCCACGCCGCGGCTGCCGAGGAGTTCCGCCGCCGGCACGGGCGGGCCGGGCTGCTGGCCTCGGACCTGCTCGAACCCATACCCCGGCTGCTGGGCCGGCTCCGGCTGGAGGCGGCCGAATTCTGCTAACATAACAGCGGAGGTTTTTATGGCCCACCGGGTTGTTGTAACGGGCATCGGCATCGTCAGCCCCCTGGGACTGGACACCGAGAGCACCTGGCAGGCCATCCTGCGGGGCGAAAGCGGCGTCGACTACATCACCGCCTTCGACCCTTCCCCCTTCGAGACCAAGTTCGCCGCCGAAGTCAAGGGCTTTGACCCCCTTAACTACATGGACCGTAAGGACGCCCGGCGGACGGACCGGTTTACGCAGTTTGCCATTGCCGCCGCCCGGGAGAGTCTCAAAAACGCCGCCCTGGACCTGAGCAAGGCCGACCCGAACCAGGTGGGGGTCATCATCGGGAGCGGCATCGGGGGGATCATTACCCTTTCGGAGCAGTTCAAGGTGCTTTTTGAGCGGGGGCCCGACCGGGTGAGCCCCTTCCTGGTGCCGATGATGATCGTGGACATGGCCGGCGGCTATCTCTCCATCCTGCTGGGGGCAAAGGGGCCGAACTACTGCACCGTCTCGGCCTGCGCCTCGGGCGGGGACGCCATCGGCAACGCCTACGAGATTCTGCGGCGGGGGGACGCCCAGGTGATGCTGGCCGGGGGGGCCGAGGCCCCCATCTGCCCCATCGCCCTGGCCGCCTTCAACGCCGCCCGGGCGATGTCCACCCGCAACGACAACCCGAAGGGGGCCTCCCGGCCCTTTGACCGGGACCGGGACGGCTTCGTGCTGGGGGAGGGTGCGGCGGTGCTGGTTCTGGAGACCTTAGAGCATGCCCTGGGCCGGGGGGCGCCCATCCTGGCCGAGGTGGTGGGCTACGGCCTTACGGCCGACGCCTACCACATAACCCAGCCGGCCGAGGACGGCGAAGGCGGGGCCCGGGCGATGGCGATGGCCCTGCGCAAGGCCGGCCTTGCCCCCGCCGAGGTGGATTACATAAACGCCCATGGCACCTCCACCCCCCTGAACGACCGGACCGAAACCCTGGCCATCAAGGCGGTGTTTGGGGAGCACGCCTATCGGCTGGCGGTGAGCTCGACGAAGTCGATGACGGGCCACCTGCTGGGGGCGGCGGGGGCCATTGAGGCGGCCTTCTGCGTGCTGGCCATCCGGGACCAGGTTCTGCCCCCGACCATAAACTTAGAGAACCCCGACCCCGAGTGCGACCTGGACTACGTGCCCAACCGGGCCCGGCCGGCCCGGGTGCGGGTGGCGATGTCCAACGCCTTCGGCTTCGGCGGCCACAATTCGTGCCTGGTCGTCCGCGCCTTCGACGGCTCCTGACTTAAGGGGCCCCTTCGGCCGAGTCGACGGAGTGTAAAAAGGCGGTGAACCGCTCCAGGTCGCGTCGGACCAGCCCCAGGCAGCCCTTTACCCCGTCGGCAAGCGTCCGAACCCGTTCCGGGTTAAGGTTAAACGTGTAAAGGTGGCCCACAATGTGCCGAAAGCCCCGGTACTCGTTCAGGCACGCCCGGGTTTCTCGGGAAAGAACCGGAGGCCGAATGCCGGGGACCTCCGCCGACATCTGCATTAACAGGTCACGGTGCCAGTCTGGCCCCCTGGGAACTCGGGCGTCTACCTCGCGGGCAATGGCCTCGAAGATCCGCTCAAGGCCGGTGTAGAAGCCGTGTAAGTTGAGGGCCGCTCCGT
The DNA here is from genome assembly GCA_042408785.1 of Dehalococcoidia bacterium. Taxonomy (GTDB): domain Bacteria; phylum Chloroflexota; class Dehalococcoidia; order JAUQQI01; family JAUQQI01; genus JAUQQI01. The sequence continues at coordinate 7,013 of JBHOQU010000046.1, forward strand.
CCCAGTAGCCGTCGTCCCCGGTCTGCAGGGCTTTCTGGGAAAGCTCCGCCGCCCGCTCGGCGGCGCGGCTGACCTCCTGAAACTCCTCCCAAATCCGGCCGATGAGGGGCAGGTAGTCGGTGCTCACACCTCGATTCCTTCGGCTTCGACCCGCTTTCGCAGGGGCTCGGGGGCGTCCTCAACCCGGACAAGGTCGACGGTAAAGTCCGGGTCCAGGGCCTGAAGCTCGCCGACGGCCCGGAAATATACGGCCTCGGGGAGACCAGCAACGGCCAGGTCGATATCCGACGCCTCGTCGAGGCGGCCCCGGGCCAGGGAGCCGAAAACCCACACCCCCCGGGCGCCGTAGGCCTCCCTGAGCAGGCGGGCGGCCTGACGGGCCACCTGCCAGGCCCGCTCCCGGCGGGCGGCCAGGGCGGCGTCCCGGGCGGCCCTTCGCCGCCGCCAGCCGTTTCGATACTGTTTCAGGGCTTCGGGGGTAAGCTCCACGGTTATTATTTTAGGCCCTTGGGGCTGGGCCCTCACAGCCCCATCATTAAAAGGCCCCGCCGGGCCCAGGACTTTCCAGTTTTATGGCTTAAGAGTTATTGGGCGGCGACCAGGCAGTCCGTAGGGGCGCACGGCCGTGCGCCCCTACAGACAAACGACCCACCGTATGCTGGCAATTTTAGCATAACCTGAAAGCCCCGACCTAGTGCCCCAGGGCTTTCCAGGCACCCGGCCAATTGCTATCAGTCAGCGTCTAGTTAAGTTGCAGAGGCGTAGGAGCCTGCGCCCCGACAGCGGGCCGGCTTTTGCGCCCCGGTGCCCAAACTGGAAAGCCCCGCCGGGCCCCGGGTCGGTTGACAGCCGATTTTCATGTGGATAAAATCCCTTCCAGAAAGGGGCTCGGTCGGCCGGGCTGGTGAAAGCCGGCTGGCCCCCACCCCCTGAGCGAAGTCGGCCGAGCGGCAGGTCGGACCTTCCAGAACCGTCCGGGCGGAGCGGAGTTGTCCAGAGCTCAGGGTGGGAGGCTTGCGATGGACGAAGGTGCGGTTCTCTCCGCCCGGTTCGCTTTCCGGGACCTTTCGGCCGGCCTGGTGGTCGAGTTTAGTTCGCCGCCCTTTACGGTGGTGGCCTGCGAGGAGCCGGACGAGAGGGTTTGCGGGCTGATCAGGCGGCTTAGGGGTCCGGTGCTTGTGGTCTACAGCCGGGGCTCCATCGGCCAGGTACGGCGGGCGCTCGCGGCCGGGGCGGCGGCCTGCCTGCCGCTGAGCTTCATCCTGGCCGCGGTTGCGGCCCGGCTGGGGCCCTTTGTGGGGTGGGACGGCCGAGCGGAGGCTTCGGGGGTAAGGCTTACCGACTGCGGGCTGGTGGTTGGGGACCGGGAGTTTCGGCTGACGCCGGCCGAGTACCGGCTGGTGCAGGTGCTGTGGGAGGCCGGGGGGCAGGTGGTGGGCCACCGGGAGCTGGAGCAGGCCCTCTACGGGCGGTCGGGGCCGTCGGAGCGGCAGGCAGTGCGCCAGACGGTGCACCGGCTCCGGGCCCGGCTCGGCCCCCTGGGGCAGGTGGTGCAGACGGAGGCCGGCTTCGGCTACCGGCTCCGGCGGGAGCTTCCGCCTGACGGCTAACTGTTATCGTTCTGTTACAGCCCCGTTATTGCCTCGTAACGGCCCGGGCGGGTATTATCGGCTAACCAGCCGGCAAGGCTGAAGTCACTTCTGCGGGTTAAAGGGGGTGAGAATCGGCGGGCGCAGGACGGTTTCCGGACCTTAACGCCGGTCCCCGTCCGATGGGGCCGGACCGGGACCGCAGGCCGGACCGGGTCTGGCCGGGGCCGCCTGAAAGAGCTTATCACGGCCGGCCGGGCCGGCGCCGCCCCAGAGCCAAATTCCCGAAAGGGGGTGTAAGCTCGGAATGCGTCGTACCCTTTATGCCCTGTTGGCCGCTGGGCTAGTCTTGGCTCTTGCCTACGGAGCTGCCGCAAGCCTGACCGTAAACGGGGGCGTCTTGCAGGCGGGCAGTGATGACAACAATGACCAGAGCTTCCAATGTGACACCGATGGGGTCAGCGTTTCGTATACCACCGTGTGGGACAGCAACCAGAACCAATACATTGTGGATAAGGTCAAAGTAGACAACATAAATCAAGCCTGCAACGGCTACCTGGTGAAGGTTGCCTTCCTGGAAGGGAATACGCCCATGGGCCTGACGACCGGACATGCCAACGACGGTGGTTGCAACATGGGACAATGTAGCACCGGCTGGATGACTATTCCTACGCCTAACAAGCCGCGGGCGGCTTTGCTGACAGAGGTCAAAGTTGCAATCTACAAGCTGTGAAAGGGGTGAGTAAATATGGGACGCATTGCAATGATCCTGGTAGTGGTAGCACTGGTTGCAAGTGTGGCTTACGCAGCCGCGGCGAGTTTAAACGTTGATGGTGGTGTTGTCCAGGCTGGATCAGGAACCGTCGGGCAATGCGACACAGATGGGGTAAGTGTTGGGCACCACGTTAAATATGACAACACTGTCAACGACTTTGTCGTTGACTTTGTGACGGTGTCTGGGATTAATTCAGCCTGCTCGGGGAAGACGCTGGCCGTGCAGTTGACGCACGGGGGGAATGCAATTTCAGGTGCTAGTGGGACGGCGACAATTTCTGGCACGTCGGTTCAGGTGACTTTGTCGACACCCGCCAAGGCGGCCGATGTTGATGACGTGCACGTAGCGATCTACTAAGAGTTAACGTGGCATCGCAGCAGATGTGCGGGTATCCGTGGCCCCGGGGCTCCTGCCCTGGGGCCCCCTTCCCGTGCCGCCCGGTGAATAAGGGGGTGCCGTGCGTTGGCTGGCGGCTCTTATCGTAACAGCAATTCCGGCTAGTATGCTCTATGCCGCCGCGGCCAGCCTGGGCGTCAGCGCCGGCGTCCTCCAGGCCGGCCAGGACTCGGATTTGCGGTGCGACACGACGGGCGTTACGGTCTCTTATCAGGTCGCGTTTTACGGATCGCCGCCAACTTACAGGATCCAGCAGGTTAAAGTCAGCGGGATTGACGGAGCTTGTCTGAACAAGGGCTACCGGCTGGTACTGGCTTTGACGGATGGGGCTGGCTCGCTGCTGGATACTCACCTCGTGGTGACTACCATAGGCGTGACTAACACCGTAACTGCCTCCATCGGGGACCCGCCGGTGTCCGACGTTTACGGCGTTCGGGTTGCCATTTGGAAGGGTGTCTGGGGCGGACCGTAAATGAGCGGGAAACGGTTTCTGGCGGCCGTGGGCACCATCGGGCTACTGACCTTATGGTTCGTCTTCCTGCGGCCGAGCTTTCTGGGCGGTCCCGCCGGGTACATCATCGTCTCGGGCTCCAGCATGGAGCCCACCCTCTACGAGAAAGACCTGGCCCTGGTTGTCGCCCAGGACGATTACGCCGCGGGGGACATCGTGGCCTTCCGGGTCGAGGGCGGCATCGTGATTCACCGCATCGTCGGGGGCGGTCCCGAGGAGGGCTATATAACCAAGGGCGACAACCGGGAAAGCCCGGACATCTGGCGGCCCAAGCCCGCCGACATCGTCGGCCGGATGGTTCTCAGCGTGCCCGGGGCCGGGCGCTGGCTGGAGCGGCTGCGGGAGCCGCCGAACTTTGCGGCCCTGGCCGCCGGCCTGGCCGCCCTCTCCGTGGCCTGGGACGAGCCCAAAAAGCTCCGGCGGCGGAACGGCCGCCGGGTCGGACCCGCTTCGGCCGGGGGCGGGCCCGGCCCGGCCTGGGCTGTCGGGCTGCTCCTCGCGGCCGGGCTGGCCGCCCTGGGCTTCGGGGTCCTGGGCTTCTTCGCCTTGCGCCAGCCGGCCGTGGAGCGGGCCGCCGTGGAGCGCCTGCGCTACGAGCACGCGGCTACCCTGGCCTACACGGTGCTGGTCCAGCCCTCGTCCCTCTACCCGGAGGGGGTGGTGGGCCCGGTCACCCCAGCCGGGGCCCCCGCCGGCGGTCAGACGGTTGTTCTGCCCCCGTCGCCGGGTCCGGCCGGGGACCAGCGGCCCGCCGGGCCGCCCATCTTCACCCGCCAGGCCCGGGAGCTGTACCTGGCCGTGGACTATCGGCTGAGGTCGGACCTTCCGGCCGACCTCTCCGGGGAATACCGGGCCGCCGTCGAGGTGCGGGCCGGACCCCAGGGGTGGGTCCGGGCCTTCGAGGTCCAGCCGCCGACCGCCTTTGCCGGCCCCAACGCGACCTTCTCGGTGCGGGTGGACTTCGGGCAGGTCTGGGGGATCATCGACTCTGTGGAAAGGGAGACCGACTTCCGGCCCGGCACCTACGAGGTGCGGGTCATCCCCACCGTAAGAATCTGGGGGCGGCTCGGGTCTGAGACCATCGACGACCGCTTCGAGCCGGTCTTTACCGTCCGGCTCGGCCGCAACCAGCTCACCCCGGACGGCGACCTCGTGCGCACCGAGCCCCGGTCGGTGGTGGATACGGCGGTCCGGGACGCCCGCCTGCGCCTGCCGCCGCCCCTGCCCGAGACGGGCCTGTCGGTCCCCACCGCCCGGGCGGTGGGGCTGGCCGGGACGGGGCTCTCCCTGCTGGCGGCCGGCCTCCTGGCCGGGGTGGTGTTCCTGGGGGTGGGTCGGCCCGAGCCGGCCAAAATCCGGGCTCGCCACGGATCCATTATCGTTTCCGTCACGGCGGCCGATATCCCCAACGGGCGGGCGGTGCGGGTCGCCACCATCGGCGACCTGGCCCGGGTGGCCGAGCGTCAGGGCCTGGTTATCCTCCACCAGGCCCTCGAATCGGGGGAGCACCGCTATTTCATTCCGGCCGACGGGCTGGTTTACGAGTACGTGGTCCCGGCACCCGGCCGGGAGGGGTAAGGCTTGCTCCGCTGGGTGGTAGTCCTGGCCGCCGCGGCCGCCGTCCTTGGCGCGATGTCGGCTTCCGGGGCCGGTCTCCAGGTTAACGGGGGCGTCCTGCAGGTGTTTGTGATCCCGGCCGACCTGAGCCCGATTTCCGCCGGGGTGGACATCAAGCCGGAGAGTCTGCAGAAGCGGAGCCAGGGCCAGAACGTGACGGCCGAAATCACCCTGCCGCCGGGCTTTGACGTGAATAACATACAGGTTCAGAGCGTACGGCTCTGTCGGGACGGCAACTGCATTGGGGCCCAGAGCGGCCGGGTGAGCGGCAGCCGGTTTATCGCCGAGTTCCGCCGGGCCGACGTTATCGGCCTGATCCAGAACGTTACGCCCCCGGCGACGGTGATGTTCCGGGTGGTGGGGGTGGTTCAGCCGCCCGGACGGCCCTTCGAGGGGAGCGATACGGTGCGGGTGGTCGACCCCGAGCTTACGCCGACGCCGACGGCGACCCCGACCCTGACGCGCAGCCCGACGCCGACGGCTACCCCCACGCCGACGGCCCCGGTTGTCGTGCCTTCGCCGCGGGCTACGCCGCCGGCCGCTCCGACGGCCACCCCGACTCCGACCCCCAGCCCGATTCCGACACCCACAGCCACCCCGGGCCAGCCCCCGGCCACCCTGACGCCTACGCCGACAGCCTCGCCGTCGCCGACGGCTTGGCCCACCGCAACCCCAACCGCCCAGACCCCGAGTCCCACCCCCACGGCCGCCGCAACGCCCACCCCGACGGGCACGGCCACCCCCGTCCCAACCCCGACCCGGCCGGCCGCACCCAGTCCGACCCCCCGCTCCGGCTGAAGGCGCCGGCCGGGTCCTTCACCGGGCGGGCGACGTTCCGGCAATTTACGAACCGGGGAAAGACCTGGTCCGTGAAGGTTCGGGACGGTCTTTCGGGGCCCGCAATCCGGGGGCCGGGCCGAATCCGGGCGGGTCTTCACGGCCTGGGGCGGCCCCGGCAGCCTAAAGTGCGGTGAGGACGGCCTGAACCGCCGTCAACGGTGAACCCCTGCGGCGACGGGTCACGGCCAAAAGCCCTCCCGGGACGGCCTGATGCCCGTTATGCCGGGAACTTTCCCTGGGAAGGGTCACCGAAGCTTTGATTCCGCGTGAAGCCCGGCTCAAGGCCGTCACGGTCGAGGTCGGCCCCTCAGCCCGGCCCGGGCCGCCTGCGCCGCCTCCCGGGCCTCGGGGGCGCCGACCGCCTCAAGCCGCCGGGAAACCTCCGGGGCCTTAAGCCAGGCCGGCATCCCCTTGAGCCGGCGAAAATCCTCGGGCATACCCCGCCGGCCGATGGCCACCCTGCGGCTGGTCCCGGCTTCCCGGAGAAGGTCCGGAAGCCGTGTCTGAGTTCAACACATTTGGGAAAGGGCGCCCTTTCCGGCCCGGACGGCGTGCAAGGCCCACAGCACAGACGGCTGCCCGGGCCCAGAGCGGTCCTTGGGGCTCAGGTCGGTTGGCCGGGTAGGCCCACCACCCGCATCGAGGGGCGCCTCCCACCGGTGCTGGCCGCCGGCCGGCGCTGGCCGGGCCACTGTCTCAAATGTGTCTGAACTTACACAGGCAAGGGCCCTTGCCCGGAAAGATTTCCCGGCTGCCGGGTCTGGGGCAGACCAGTACCGGCCCCACAGGCCCCAACGGTACCGTCGACGTGGGGTGCCCACGCCAACCGTCAGGGCGCAGCCGCCGGGAGCCGGGCCCCCTCCACCGTTCTGCAACTCATGGGCGGTCCCGGCTGCTTCCTGCTTCGGCGACCAAACCTGACATGATATGTCAGGTTTGACCGGGCGGTTTCACCGCATCGCGAGCAGGTCTGGGTAGACGGAAAATCCCGCGGCGCGATGATGAGTTGGGCGCCACACCACCGCCGGAAGGCCCCTCAGCCCGCATCGGCGACGGCACGGGCGAGATCCCCGTGGCGGATCAGGTCCCGCACGAGGAGATCCTCCACCCCGATGGGCGGACTGTTGACATAAGTGCTTTACACATGTCAACAGTCCGGCTCCGTGGTGAGCTCGTGATGCTGCCGATACGCCCGCAAGGCGGTCTTCTCGTAATTCCGAGGGTTCGGCCGGCACGCTGCCGGTTCCATGTCTACTCCGGCGAAATCAGCCCCTGCCCTTCGTCGGCCGATCCGATCCTTCGAAGTCCCGGGACCAGGTCGAAGTCTTCGTCAAAGCTCACAATCGCATCAAGGCCGATCTCCTGCCAGGCCATGACGATGAGCGCGTCGTGGAAGTTGAGGGCCCATCCGGATCGGCGCATCAGGTCCACGCACCGGTCGTACCATTCAGGGACCGCCGGGTATGTCCAGGTGATAATGCCCTTGTGAATCGCCGCAACGACCTGTTCCAGGATGGATCCGTTCCGGTGAAACGCCCTTTGCCCGCTCGCGGACGCGGCGTGCAAGGACGTTGAGGACCTCGTTGACCACGCAGTCCAGGTACACGGATTGGGCTCCTTGGTCCTTCAAGGCATCCCCGATCGCACGCGCCCGGGCATGGAAGAGATCGGCGGCGTCGTAGAGCGCGACCAGGTAGCTGGTGTCCAGGCAGACCTTAATTCTCGTACCGCTCCGCATCTTCCGCCGCGTTGCCGCCCAGGGAGACGACGCCGGCCAGCCGGTCCAGATGCTCAACGTCGACCCAGACGGGGACGGGTTTGCGCGGCCCGACCGGCTCGAGGATGACCCGTCCGCCGACAGGCGCAGCAGGTCTCCCTCCTTGAGGTTCAGCCGTTCCCGCGCGGATTTGGGAAGCGTGATCTGTCCGCGCTGCTTGAGCCGGACCAGGGTCATGGGTTGCGTCGTTTCAGATTTTCGCAATTTCATTCTATCATACCAACGGGGTGCTGGGTCCGGGACGTCCGGGCAGGCGGTGGGAGGAAAACCACGCCGTTCCGCATCCCGTTATCCTGGCGAAACAGAAGACCGGGATGCTTCCTGCTTGGGCGACCAACCTTACGAGGCATGCCCATTCCGACCGCCTCACCCAGCACCTACCCTTTCGTCGCAACCGTGTCCCGGCCCGTTCGCTTTGCGCCCCAGGATGCTCCTGTCGAGTTTGCTTCAACGCTTGGCTAACGGCGGCGGCCTGGACGAGAAGGTGTTGCGGTGGTTGCTGCCTTCGGCGGGCAGGTCGTTGCCGGCAGCAGCGAATGCCTGACGCAGGCTTTCTGACCGAACCGGTCGTGGGCCGTTAAAGGCGAATCAGCCTGAGAATGGTTGACATAAGGACGAAGCCCTTATGTCAACAATGGGGTCTTCGACCGACCGGCGGGCACAGTCGGCTTGAGGTGAGAAAACTTTAAGTGCGAGCTCGAGTACGGCCGAGGCTTGGGGAACCGGAGGCGGAGTAATCAGATGGCCCTTAAGGCGTTGCGAAGGCACCGGTTATTTTGGGTGCGTGATGAAAATTGACATAATCTATATCCAGTTTGAGGGCCGGCTGTGGGCCTGCACGCTTGCGCTCAACCGGTTTCGTGCCCTGAGCGCCAAGGCCGACCGGGGCCTGCTCACATATAGACATAGGTGGACGCGATGGGACAGTAATCGCAGGACTCTTAATCAGCGGGTTGGGGGTTCGAGTCCCTCGCGGCCCACTAATTTGACAATAAACCGCCGTTTTAAACAGCTGATTCGGCCCTTTTTGACATAAGATCATCGAGGGCTGGGGACAGGCGAATTTTTGACCGGGACCGGGTTGCGCGGCCCGTCATCGGAACAGCGTACACACGGTGTGACCCGCCGACCCCCAGCTTGGGGTCGGCTTTTTGACCGGCATTTGATCGTCATCCCGGAAAGCCTTCCCGAAACCCACCTGTCCTGCCGAGGTTGCGCGCCGGAACCGCAGTAGCCCCCAAACCAGAAAAGACGTGCTGCCTGGACCGGAAAGCTCATCTGGGCCGGGCCCTGGGGTTGCTGGTGGGTGTATATTATGATTAGAACGACGCGGCGTGGTCGGCGGGGTTATTTTCGTCCCCGGCAAAGGCGCGGTTCCCCAAGGACGGAAATTTTCGGCCGGATTTTACTCACCAGGGGGATAGGTTGACCTTAGAACCGGTCCAACCGAGCAGACCAAAAAGACCAGGCCGCCCGGCCCGCTCCTCCGGCCGGCAGCAGGCGGCCCGGCGGCTCCTGGCCGTGACCGAGGAGGAGCTCCAGCGCATCGTCCTGGATATCCACGACGGGCCGGTCCAGACCCTCTTCGCCGTTCTGGGCCGGCTGACGGCCCTCCAGGGCCGCCTTTCCGACCGGCCGGAGCTGGCCGCCGAACTGGAGCGGGCGGTTCGCCAGACGGAGCTGGCCCTGGCCGACATCCGCAACCTGCTGGGTGTCTTCCGGTCGCCCCTCTTCAGCCAGCGGGACCTGGCCCGGGTCCTGGAGGACCTGGTGGCCCAGCACGAGGACGTCACCGGCCAGACGGTGGTCTTCCGCTGCCCACCTTCCCTGCCCCCGGTCTCCCTGCCGGCCCGAATTGCCCTTTACCGGATCCTCCAGGAGGCCCTGAGCAACGCCTACCGCCACGCCCGGGTTCCGGAGGTGGAGGTCACCGTCCGGGCGACGAGGCGGTCCATCTACCTGGAGGTGGCCGACCAGGGCCCCGGTTTCGTACCGCCACCCCTGGAAGGCCCCCACGCGACCGAAGACGGGGCCCACATCGGCCTGCGGGGAATGCGGGAGCGGGCCCTCCTGGTAGGCGGTTCCTTTGGGGTGGAGAGCGCCCCGGGGCGGGGGACTCGAATCCGGGTGGAGGTGCCCACCGGTGCCTGAAGCCCCGGCCCGAATTATCCTGGCCGACGACCATCCCCTCGTCCTGGAGGCCCTTCGCACCCTGCTGGACGGCCAGCCGGGGTTCAAGGTCATCGGCACCGCCGCCGACGGCCGCCAGCTCCTGGATCAGGTTCGCCAGCTCCGGCCCGACTTGGTTATCCTGGACCTTCAACTTCCGGGGATAAACGGCCTTGAATGTCTGCGCCGGATTAAGGCCCTGGATCCCGCCCCGCAGGTGGTCGTCCTGAGCGCCTTCGGGGACGCCGAAACCGTCCGGGCCGTGGTCCAGGCCGGGGCCGAAGGCTTCGTCCTGAAAACAGACCCCCCGGCTCAGGTGGTAAACGCCGTCCGGCAGGTGCTTGGGGGCCAGCTGGTCTTCCCCCGCAGTGCCCGGCGCTGGCTGCAGCCGGGGGTGGAGCTCACGGACCTGGACCGCCGGCTCCTTAACCTGCTGGCCGCGGGCCGCAGCAACCAGGAGGTGGCCCAGGCCCTGAGCGTCTCCCCCAACACCGTTAAGTACTACCTCAAAAACCTCTTTCGTAAACTCGGGGTCGCCAACCGGACCGAGGCCGTCAGCTGGTACCTGCGCCACCACCGGGCCTTCGCCGGCGACGACACCCGCTAACCGTCCTTCTCACCCGATCGGGTAATCAAATTTCACCCGAAAGCGCCCCAAACTTTACCCCCCGGTATGTGATTTTTGTCACAATCTTCGGGTAAGCTTGGGGTAGCGATGTTAGGGAGGAAGCAGAATGACCAACCCGATTGCGGAGCTGCGGCGCCTCGGTCAGTCGGTCTGGCTGGATGACTTAAGCCGGGGTCTCCTGGCCTCCGGGGAGCTGGCCGGGATGGTCCGACGGGGCGAGGTCACCGGCGTGACCTCCAATCCCACCATCTTCGAGCAGGCCATCGCCAGGTCTGACGACTATTTGCCCGACATAATCCGCCTCAGCCGGTCGGGCCTCGGCCCGGGGGAAATTTACGAGGCCCTGGTGGTTGAGGACATCCGGGCGGCGGCCGACCTGCTGCGGCCGGTCTACGAGGCCACGGGGGGCGCCGACGGCTACGTGAGCCTCGAGGTGGACCCGGCCCTGGCCTACGACCCGGCCGGCACCGTGGCCCAGGCCATGAGGCTCTGGCGGCGGGTTGACCGGCCCAACCTGATGATTAAGATTCCGGGCACCCGGCCGGGGCTGGCGGCCATTGCCGAGGTGGTGGCGGCCGGCATCAACGTGAACGTCACCCTGCTCTTCTCGGTGGACCGCTACCTGGAGGCGGCCGACGCCTACCTCCGGGGGCTGGAACGGCGACTGGCCGCCGGGGAGCCGGTGGACCGGGTGGTGTCGGTGGCGTCGTTCTTCGTCTCCCGGGTGGATACCAAGGTGGACGGTCGGCTTCAGGCTCTGGTGGTGGGCGGGGGCGAGCCGGGGACGCGGGCGGCGAAACTTCTCGGCCAGGCGGCGGTGGCCAACGCCCGGCTCGCCTACCGCCACTACCTGGAGATTGTGGCCAGCGGCCGCTTCCGTCGGCTGGAAGCCCGGGGCGCCCGCCGCCAGCGGCTCCTGTGGGCTTCCACCAGCACCAAGAACCCCCAGTACTCCGACGTGAAGTACGTGGAGGAGCTGGTGTTGCCCGAGACGGTCGCCACCCTCCCCCGGGTAACCCTGCGGGCCTTCCTGGACCACGGCCGGGCCCAGCCGGTGTCCCCCGAAGCATTCCAGGAGGCCGTTAGGGTGGTGGGGGCCCTGGCCGAGCTGGGCATCGACCTGGGGCAGGTGATGGCCGAGCTGGAGGCGGAGGGGGTCGCCGCCTTCCGGCGGTCCTTTGAGGCCCTTATCGGGGCCGTGGCCGAGCGCCAGCCCCTGGCCGGGCCCGTTTCGTGAGGAAAGGGGGGTTAAACCGGGGCAGAGGTGAGCTTCGTCTGCGGGACTCAAAACAATTAACCTAAGGAGGGAAGGGGCTGTGACAAATAAAGCTTATGAACCTGGTGTAAAGCCTTACTCGGAGCTGGGGTATTATGATCCCGATTACCGGCCGGCGGATACGGATATCCTGTGCTGCTTCCGGGTCACCCCTCAGCCGGGGGTGCCGCCCCAGGAGGCCGCGGCGGCGGTGGCGGCCGAGTCCTCCACCGGCACCTGGACGGTGGTCTGGTCGGACCTGCTCACCGACCTGGAGCGGTATCGAGCCCGCTGCTATCACTTGGAGGAGGTTCCGGGGCAGGAGAATCAGTACTTCGCCTTTGTCGCCTACCCCCTTGACCTCTTTGAGGAAGGCTCCCTGCCCAACCTTGCCTCCTCCATCGTGGGCAACGTCTTCGGCTTTAAGGCCGTCCGGGCCCTGCGCCTGGAGGACATGCGGATCCCGCCGGTCTACGTTAAGACCTTCCAGGGCCCGCCCCACGGGATCCAGGTGGAGCGGGACAAGCTCAACAAGTACGGCCGGCCCCTGCTCGGGTGCACCATCAAGCCGAAGCTGGGCCTTTCGGCCAAAAACTACGGCCGGATGGTGTACGAGGCCCTGGCGGGTGGCCTCGACTTCACCAAGGACGACGAGAACATCAACTCCCAGCCCTTCATGCGCTGGCAGGACCGCTACCTCTTCGTTATGGAGGCTGTAAAGAAGGCCGAGGCGGAGACCGGGGAGGCCAAGGGCCACTATCTCAACGTGACGGCCCCCACCATGGAGGAGATCTACGAGCGGGCCGAGTTTGCCAAGGAGCTGGGGGCCCGCATCATCATGGTGGACTTCCTGACGGTGGGGTTTGCGGCCCACGCCTCCCTCTCCAGGTGGTGCCGCAAAAACGGCATCCTGCTCCACCTTCACCGGGCGATGCACGCCGTCATCGACCGGCAGAAGAACCACGGCATCCACTGGCGGGTCCTGGCGAAGTGGGCCCGACTGGTGGGGGGCGACCACGTCCACAACGGCACCGTGGTGGGCAAGCTGGAGGCCGACCGGCAGGCCACCATCGGGGTGAACGACCTGCTCCGGGAGAACTTCGTCCCGGCCGACCCCACCCGGGGGATCTTCTTCGACCAGGACTGGGCCTCACTGCCCGGCATGTTTCCGGTGGCCTCCGGGGGCATCCACGTCTGGCATATGCCCGACCTGGTGACCATCTTCGGCGACGACGCCGTCCTCCAGTTCGGCGGCGGCACCCTGGGCCACCCCTGGGGCAACCGGGCGGGGGCCACAGCCAACCGGGTCGCCCTGGAGGCCATCATCCAGGCCCGCAATGAGGGCCGCAACATTATCGCCGAGGGCCGACAGATCCTGGAAAGGGCGGCCCGGTGGTCGCCGGAGCTCCGGGCGGCCATGGAGACTTGGAAAGAGGTGCGTTTTGAATTCGAAGCCGTCGACACCCTCGACCTGGCCCGGTCGGGCGACTGAGGAGGGGAACCGTGAAGACCATCATTCGGACCGAAACTTTTTCTTACCTGCCCCCCTTCACGGAGGAGGAAATCGAAAAGCAGGTTGAATACATCCTGCGGAACGGCTGGACGCCCATGATCGAGTACACCGACCGGCCGGGCCCGGACAACCGGTACTGGCGGCTCTGGAAGCTGCCCCTCTTTACGGCCAGGAGCCCCGCCGAGGTGATGGCCGAACTCCGGGCCTGTCGGGAGGCCAACCCGGACTGCTACGTTAAGCTCATCGGTTACGACCCGAAGCGGCAGCTGCCGGCCCTAAGCTTCGTGGTTTACCGGCCGGTGGAGGCTGCCTGAGGGGGAGGTCGGCCGTGAAGCTCCGGGCGGTGGTGTTCGACGTGGACGGCACCCTGGCCGAAACCGAGCGGGACGGCCACCGGGTAGCCTTCAACCGGGCCTTCCGGCGGCTCGGCCTGCCCGACCGGTGGGATGAGGCGCTTTACGGTCGGCTGCTGTGGGTGGCCGGCGGCCGGGAGCGGCTCCGGTTCTACTTCGACACCTTCCGCCCGGAGCTCCGGGCCGACGACGGCTTCGTCCGTCGGCTCCACCGGCTTAAGAACCTGGAGTTCCGCCGGCTCGTCGCCCGGGGCCGGATTGGCCCCCGGCCGGGGGTCCGGCGGCTGGTTCGGGAGCTTATCGCCTCGGGAATCGCCGTGGGGGTCGCCACCACCGGCAGCCGGGAATGGGTGGAGCCCCTCCTGGCCTCGCTGCTGGGGCGGGACCTTTCCCGGCGGTTGGGGGCCGTTGTCACGGGCGAAGACGTTCGGCGCAAGAAGCCTGACCCCGAGGCCTACCTGCTGGCCCTGGCCCGCCTGGGGGTGGAGGCATCGGCGGCCGTGGCGGTGGAAGACTCGCAGAACGGCCTGGCGGCGGCCAAGGCCGCCGGCCTGCCCTGCCTGGTGGTGGCCGGGTTTTACAGCGAAGGCCACGATTTCAGCCGCGCCGACCTGGTGACCGACGGCTTCGGGGAGCCTGGCCGGCCGGCCCGGGTGCTTTTCAACCCCCACGGGCTTCCGGTGGGCGGCCTGGTGACGGCCGAACTCCTTTCGGAGCTTTGCCGCCGGGCAACGTTACCTGGGAGGTGTTCGAGATGATGCGGGTGAGACGTCCCATTCTGCTGGGAATGGTCGGCGACAGCGCCTCGGGCAAGTCCACCTTGAGCCGGGGGATTGCCGAAATCCTGGGTCCGGAGCGGGTGACCATCATCTGCGCCGACGACTACCACAAATATGACCGGAAAGAGCGGGCCGCGCTGGGTATAACCCCCTTGCATCCGGATTGCAACTACCTGGACGTGCTGGAGCTGGACCTGGAGCGGCTGCGCAACGGCCAGCCCATCCTCAAGCCGGTCTACGACCACTCGACGGGCACCTTCACCCGTCCCGAGTATGTCCGGCCCAAGGATTTCGTCATCGTTGACGGCCTGCTGGCCTTCCACACTCGGCGGATGCGCCAGCTTTACGACGTGAAGGTCTACCTGGACCCCCCCGAGTCCCTGCGCCGGGTCTGGAAGGTGCGCCGGGACGTGGCCAAGCGGGGCTACACCCCCGAAGAGGTGTTGGCCGAGATCGAACGGCGGGAGCCGGACGCCGCCCGTTTCATCAGGCCCCAGCGGGCCTACGCCGACATCGTGGTCCGGTTCTACCCGCCCGACGGCATTCCGCCGGAGCTGGCCAACGGCTGCCTCAACGTCCGGCTGGTGCTTAGGCCCACCATCCCCCACCCGGACCTCAGCCTCCTGCTGGAGCCCCGGGGCAACGGCCCCGGCCGGCCCGTCCGCCTCAAGCTGGCCCGGGATGAGGGCCGGCCGGTGGATATCCTGGAGGTGGACGGCCACGTGGGGGCCGCCGAGGCCGCGGAGCTGGAGGCCTACATCTGGTCCCACCTTCCGGCCGACGGCCTGGTGCCCCGGCCGGAGCGGATCGGCTTTTACGCTTACGGTCACGAGACCCGCCACAGCCACCCCCTGGCCCTCACCCAGCTGCTCATCGCTTACCACATGCTGTATGCGGCCTACCAGGTGGGGCTCGTGGAGAACGTCCCGGTGGGGAGGTAAGGGATGGGCATCGAGGAACTGTGCGTCAACGCCATTCGGGTCCTGGCCATGGATGCGGTCCAGCAGGCCAACTCCGGCCACCCGGGCATGCCCATGGGGATGGCCGACGCCGCGTTTGTCCTCTGGACCCGGCACCTCAAGCACAACCCGAAAAACCCGGCCTGGCCCGACCGGGACCGGTTCATCCTCTCGGCCGGCCACGGGTCGATGCTCTTATACGCCCTCTTACATCTGAGCGGCGTCCTTACCCTGGAGGATATCAAGGCCTTCCGGCAGTGGGGCAGCCGGACCCCGGGCCACCCGGAGTACGGGCACACCCCCGGGGTGGAGGTGACCACCGGGCCCCTGGGGCAGGGTTTTGCCGCCGGGGTCGGGATGGCCCTGGCCGAGCGGTGGCTGGCCGAACATTTCAACCGGCCGGGCTACACCGTCGTCGACCACTACACCTATGCCATCGTCAGCGACGGGGACCTGATGGAGGGGATAAGCTACGAGGCCGCCTCCCTGGCGGGCCACCTCGGCCTCGGCCGGCTTATCTATCTTTATGACGACAACGATATCTCCATCGACGGGTCCACCGACCTGGCCTTCAGCGAGGACGTTCGCCGCCGCTTCCAGGCCTGCGGCTGGCAGGTGCTGGAGGTGGACGGCCACGACCGGGCGGCGGTGGACCAGGCCCTGGCCGAGGCCCGGGCCGAACTGGGCCGGCCGAGCCTCATCATCTGCCACACCCACATTGCCTACGGCAGCCCGGGCAAACAGGATTCGGCGGCCGCCCACGGGGCGCCCCTGGGGGCCGAGGAGGTCCGCCTGACGAAGCGGGCCCTGGGCTGGCCCGAGGAACCGCCCTTTTATGTGCCCCCCAAGGTCTACGAGTACTTTGCCGAGTTGGGCCGCCGCTGGGCCGCCCGGGAGGCGGAGTGGTGGCAGACCTTCGGCCGCTGGCGCTCGGAGTATCCGGACCTGGCCGCCCGGTGGGACCTGGCCATGTCCGGCCGGCTTCCCGAGGGCTGGGAGGAGTGGCTGCCGAAGGCCACCGGCAAGACCATGGCCACCCGGGAGGCCTCGGGCCGGGTGCTCAACGCCCTGGCCCCTCACATCCCCTGGCTGGTCGGGGGCTCCGCCGACCTGAGCGAATCGACCCGAACCTACCTGGAGGGTTTCGATCCGGTCCGTCGGGGTGCCCTGGGGGGCCGAAACATCCACTACGGCGTCCGGGAGCATGCCATGGGCGGAATCCTTAACGGGCTGGCCCTCCACGGCGGGATAATACCCTACGGGGGAACGTTTCTGGTCTTTTCGGACTACATGCGGCCGGCCATCCGGCTGGCGGCCCTGATGCGTCTGCCGGTGGTCTATGTTTTCTCCCACGACAGCATCTTCCTGGGCGAGGACGGCCCCACCCATCAGCCGGTGGAGCACCTGGCCTCCCTGCGGGCGATTCCGAACCTGACGGTGATCCGGCCGGCGGACGAGGCCGAGGTCATCGAGGCCTGGCGGGTGATCCTGGGCCGGCGGGAGGGCCCGGTGGCCCTAATCCTTACCCGACAGAAGGTGCCGGCCTGCACCGGGGAGGCGGCCGCCGGCCTGCGGCGCGGGGCGTATGTCCTTAAAGAGGCGTCCCGGCTACCCCCGGACGTCATCCTCATCGCCAGCGGCTCGGAGGTTTCCCTGGCCCTGAAGGCGGCCGACCTTCTGGAGGGCCGGGGGGTGGCGGCCCGGGTGGTGAGCATGCCCAGCTGGGAGCTCTTCGAGGCCCAGCCGGAGGATTACCGGCGCCGGGTTTTGCCGCCGGAAGTAAAGGCCCGGGTGGTGGTGGAGGCGGCCGGCCTTCAGGGCTGGGAGCGCTACATCGGGCCGACGGGCCGGGGCCTCGGGATGGGAGGCTTCGGCGCCTCGGCCCCCTACCAGGTCCTGGCCGAGAAGTTCGGGTTCACGGTGGAAAGGCTGGTGGAGCTGGCCGAGGAGGCCATGGCCGAAAGCCGGGCCCTGGAACCGGCCGGCGCTTAAAAACTTCCGGAGGAGGGTTTGAAGCGATGATGGTCACCTTGAGCGTGATAAAGGCCGATGTAGGCGGGTATGTGGGTCATTCCTCGATGCATGAGGGGCTGATTAAGCGGGCCGAGCAGGTCCTTGCGGAGGCCAAGGCTCAGGGTTTGATTTATGATTTTCGGGTTTTAAACGTTGGCGAC
>JBHOQU010000065.1:0-19552 GCA_042408785.1 Dehalococcoidia bacterium
TGGGAAGCCGCACGGGTTTAATCAACCCCGAGGCGGTTCGGGTGCACGCCTAAACGCTTTGCCGCTTCTCCAATGGATAAGAGTTCCATGCTTCTATAGTAGCAAAACAATAGTGCGTTTATTCGTAGCTGCTGCAAACCTCCCAGGGGCGGCACCCCAACGCGCCGCCGGCCTAACTACTCTAGTATCACCCGCCGGGAAACTTTTGTCCAGTGCGCCGACCCTAGGGGGGGCGCCGGCCGGCGTAAAGGGCGACCAGGCCCAGGGTCAGGGGCCGGAAGCGGGTCTCCTCGAAGCCGGCGGCGGCCATCAGCTTTAAAAGCTCCGCCCCCTGGGGGAGGTTCTTGAGGGATGCCGGCAGGTAGGCGTAGGCGGCCGGGTCTCCGGATATGAGGCCCCCGATCAGGGGCACCAGCCGGTGAAAGTACAGGCGGTAGAGGGGCATGAGGGGCCCCAGGTCCGGTTCCACGGCATCCAGGCAGATCACCCGGCCGCCGGGCTTGAGGACCCGGTAGATCTCCCGGAAGGCCAGGTTCAGGTCGGCCAGGTTCCGGAGCAGGAAGCCGTTAACCACCACGTCGAAGCTGGCATCGGCGAAGGGCAGGTTTAAGGCGTCGCCTACCACCCAGTCTGGGGATGGCGAACGGCCCAGCCGGCGGGCCTTGGCCGCGGCCCGGGCCAGCATTTCGGGGGCGAAGTCGACCCCGACCACCCGGGCCGCCCCCTGCCGCAGGGCCTCGAAGGCCAGCTCACCGGTCCCGGTGGCCAGATCCAGCACCAGGCGGCCGCCGACCCCCGCCGTGCGGACGGCCACCCGGCGCCAGTGGCGGTCGAGGCCCCACGACATCAGGGTATTGAGCAGGTCGTAGCGGGCGACGATCCTCCGGAACATCGCCCGGACCTGCCGGGCCTTTTCGACGGGACGTTCCGTCGCCATCCTCCCGCAGGTTTTATAATATTTCCGCGGTGGGTTTAAACAGCATGGAGGCTCTCCCTTAGCTTGCGCTTCGGCGTCGTTCGCTTCCCCGGGACCTGGAGCGACCTGGACTGCTTCCACGTCCTTTCCGAGGTTTACGGCCAGGACGTCCGCTACGTCTGGTACCGGGAGACCGACCTTTCGGACCTGGACTGTGTCATCCTGCCGGGGGGCTTTTCCTACGGGGATTACCTGCGGCCCGGGGCCATTGCCCGCTTTGCGCCGGTGATGGGGGCGGTGGCCGACTTTGCGGCGGCCGGCCGGCTGGTTCTGGGCATCTGCAACGGGTTTCAGATTCTGTGTGAGGCCGGGCTGCTACCGGGGGCGCTGCTGCGGAACAGCCACCTTCAGTTCCGGTGCCAGTGGGTCTACCTGCGGGTGGAGAACAACGAAACCCCGTTCACCCTGGCGTGCGGTCGGGGCCAGGTCCTCAAGATTCCCATCTCCCATGGTGACGGCAATTATTTTGCCGACCCCGAAACCCTGGCCGAGCTGGAGCGGACCGGCCGGGTGGTCTTCCGGTACGCGACGCCGGCGGGGGAGGTAACCCCCGAAGCGAACCCCAACGGTTCGCTCCACAACATCGCGGGCATCATCAACGCCGCGGGAAATGTCCTGGGGATGATGCCCCATCCGGAGCGGGCCTCGGAGGAGATTCTGGGGAGCGCCGACGGCCGTTACATCTGGGACTCGGTCATCAGGTGGGCCAATGGACGCAACCCTGCTTAAGCAGGTCGGCTTAACCGAATCCGAATACCGGACCCTGGTCGAACGACTCGGCCGGACGCCCAACCACCTAGAGCTGGGGATGGTGGGGGCCCTCTGGAGCGAGCACTGCGGCTACAAGCACACGAAACCCCTCCTCAAGATGCTCCCGGCGACCGGTCCCCGGGTGGTTGTGGGCCCCGGGGAGGAGAACGCCGGGGTCGTCAGCATCGGCGACGGGTACGTGGTGGCCCTAAAGATCGAGTCCCACAATCACCCTTCGGCCGTGGAGCCCTACCAGGGGGCGGCCACCGGGGTCGGGGGCATCCTCCGGGACATCTTCACCATGGGGGCCAGGCCCATCGCCCTGCTGGACTCCCTCCGTTTCGGCCCCCTCTCGGTCCCCCGCAACCGGTACCTGTTCAACGGGGTGGTGGCCGGCATCGCCGGCTACGGCAACTGTGTCGGGGTTCCCACGGTGGGGGGTGAGGTTTTCTTCGACCCCGCCTACTCCGATAACCCGCTGGTCAACGTCATGTGCGTGGGGCTGGCCAGGGCCGAGCAGCTCCTGCGGGCCCGGACCGGACGGCCGGGTGACCTGCTGATCCTGGTGGGGGCGCCCACCGGCCGGGACGGCATCCACGGCGCAACCTTTGCCAGCGCCACGCTGGGGGCCGAGACCGAGGCCCTGCGGCCGGCGGTTCAGGTTGGGGACCCCTTCACCGAGAAGCTGCTCCTGGAGGCCTGCCTGGAGCTGGCCGAATCGGGGCTGGCGGTGGGCCTCCAGGACCTGGGGGCGGCCGGGATTACGGCCGCCGCCGTGGAGGCCGCCGCCCGGGGCGGACACGGGGTCGAGGTAGATGTGGACCGGGTGCCCCGGCGGGAGGCCGGAATGACCCCCTACGAGGTGATGCTTTCGGAGTCGCAGGAGCGGATGCTGGTCATCGCCCGGCCGGATGATGAACCGAAAATCGGGGCGATCTTCGCCAAGTGGGGTCTAAATTACAGCATCATCGGCCGGGTCACCGCCGACGGCCTGGTCCGGGTCCTGGCCGGGGGCGAGGTGGTGGGGGAGCTCCCGGTAAGGCTGCTGACGGACCCGCCCACTTACCGGCTAGAGGGCAGGCCCCTCCCGGAGTGGGCCGAGCGCCGGTGGCTGGACCTGAACACCCTGCCGGACCTGCGTCTCTTTGCACCCCCCTGGGATACGGCGGGCATACCGGTGGTGAGCGACGTGCTGGTGCGGCTGCTGGGGTCGCCGAATGTTGCCAGCAAGGAGTATGTTTTCCGGCAGTACGACCACCAGGTGCTCCTCAACACGGTGGTGGGGCCGGGGGCGGATGCGGCCGTCCTGCGGGTTAAGGGCACCAGCAAGGCCATCGCCGTCACCACCGACGGCAACGGCCGGCTCTGCTGGCTTAACCCCTACGTGGGGGCCATGGCGGCCGTGGCCGAGGCCGCCCGTAACCTGGTCTGCGTGGGGGCCGAGCCCATCGCCGCCACCGACTGCCTCAACTTCGGCAACCCCGAGCGGCCGGAGATTTACTGGCAGTTGGAGGAGGCGATACGGGGGATGGCCGAGGCCCTGCGGGCCCTGGAGGTGCCCGTGGTTTCGGGGAACGCGTCCCTGTACAACGAGACCGAGGGCCGGGCCGTCCTGCCCACCCCCATCGTCGGGATGGTGGGCCTTATCGAGGACATAAACCACATCTGCACGCCGGGCTTCAAAGCCGAGGGCGACCTGGTGGCCCTGCTGGGGCCGCCCCCCGACGGGGCCGACCCGGCGGCCGCCCTGGCCGGGAGCGAATATCTAAGCCTGATCCACCACCAGGTCCGGGGCGACCCCAGCATCGACCTGGACCTGGAGCGCCGGGTCCAGCTGACGGTCTTGGAGGGGATCCGCCGTGGGATCATTCGCTCGGCCCACGACTGTTCGGAGGGGGGCCTGGCCGTGGCCCTGGCGGAGTGCTGCATCTACGGGGATATCGGCTTTCGGGACTGGGCCTTCGACCCCGGGGGCCGGCTGGATGCGGCCCTCTTCGGTGAGACCCCGAGCCGGGTCGTGGTCTCGGTAAGCCCGGGCCAGTATCCCCGGTTGCAGGAGCTGGCCCGCAACTTCGGGGTTCCCCTCACCAAGCTCGGCATCGTCGGCGGCGCACGCTTCACCATAAAGGGTATCGTGGACCTGCCCGTAAGCGTCCTGGTGGAGGCCTGGCGCAACGGCCTCGGCCGGGCCCTGGAGTCGCGCCCCTAGGTTCGCGGTGGGAACTCAAAGAGGACCCAGGCGACGCCGTAAAGGAGCAGGAAGACGCTGAAACCGACGACCATCAGGTTGTCGTACCAGCGGGGCCGGATCTCCCGGGGCAGGTAGCGGTTGTTGATATACATCGTCAGCAGCATGTACGCCGGCAGGGCGAACATGCCGATGTACGAAAGCAGCAGCCAGATCTCGTAGGGCGTGCCGATGGGGATGGTGGCCATGGACGCCAGGCAGATGATGGCCAGGACGATGAAATAAGAAACGATAGCTGCAACCCCGCCGGGCAAACCGGTGCTCCGTCCAGAGGACGTCGGTGGTGGCCCGGGCCAGGCCGTCATAAGTGGCGTACTGGCTGTCATACAGGCTTATCAGGACGAAGAAGGCGAACAGGATAAAGAAGGCCGGGCCGAAGGCCGTCCGAAAGATGTCGGCCAGCACCACCGCAACCCGCCAGCCCGAGGGGAGCTCCATCCGGTAGATCTTGGCGGCGCCGTAGCCGGCCAGGCTGGCAAAGAAGGTGAACAGCATGTCCCCGAGGACGACTATGTATTGTCAATATCCGGAACCTTTTGGGCTTATTTCCTGGCCTTCGACGCGGTTTGCGGGACGGGAGGCCCCCGTGGGGTGCCGGACGGACTGCCCGGCGTTTGACTCCGGTGTCAGTTTGGGGTGACGAATTCGACCCGGATCCCCCTGGACCGGAGCCAGGCGAGGATATTGGCCTGCTCCGCCGGGTTCTTGCTCAGCCGGGTCGGGTCCCGGGCGACCACCAGCTCGAAGCCGCCCCGGACCAGGGCCTCCCTGAGGGCCTCGGCCGCCTGATACTTGTGGGTAACTTCCACCACCCCGGCCACCTCGTAGCCTCGCCGCCGGCAGTATTCCTCGGCGGCCCGCACCTGGTCCCGAAGGATCTGACGGGCCTGAAGGTTTGTGCCGACGGCCCGGGCGATAATCAGGGCTCGTTCGGCCATAGTTCCCTCAGCGCACGATGAGCACGCTGCAGTGGGCGTGGCGGCTCACCTTCTCGGCCGTCATTCCCAGGAACATGGCCCAGACTCCAGAGTGGCCGCTGTGTCCCAGGACGATTAAATCGAAGTTCCCTTCCCGGGCAAAGTCCACGATGGTCTTGGCCGGGTGGCCGGTCCGGTACTCGGTTTTCAGGTCGATACCCAGCTCCGACGCCCGCTGTCTGGCCAGCTCCAGCCGGCGGCGGTAGTAGTGGGCGGCGGCCCCCGCCCGCTCGACCACTTCTTCCAGGGCGGTGGCGAAATGGGGCAGCTGCTCCTCCACGGCCAGGGCCCAAACCTCCGCCGCGTACCGCCTGGCCAGCTCCAGTCCCGTCCGCAGGGCCCGCTCGGCCCCGGCCGACCCGTCGTAGGCAATCAGGACTTTTCGGAACATCGGCTCCTCCTAAGGCAGATAAAATTTGGGGCCCCCTTCCCAGGGGCCCCAAATTCGGGCAGCCTCATCCTCAGGCTCAGCCGTCCCGGGCTCCTAACGGACCAGGATGTGGATGGTGCAGGCGCCGCCGCTGGCCAGGCCGATGGTGTGGGCCAGGGCCACCTTGCAGTCCGGCACCTGCCGGTCGGGGGTCTGGGCCTCCCCCCTGAGCTGCCAGACGCACTCGCAGATCTTGGAGACGCCCGTCGCCCCAATGGGGTGGCCCAGGGAAAGCAGGCCGCCGCTTATGTTTACCGGGATCCGGCCGTCGATCTCGGTGGCCCCTTCATCGATGAGCCGACCGCCCTCCCCCTCGGCGCACAGCCCGAGGTTTTCGTAGTGCAGGATCTCCGCCGTGGCAAAGCAGTCGTGCAGCTCCACCAGGTCCAAATCCTCGGGCCCGATCCCGGCCTGTTCGTAGGCCAGCCTGGCGGCGTTCCGGGTCATGGTGTTGGGGTCGGGCAGGGCGAAAACCCGGTCCGTGTAGGGGTCGGTGGTCAGGACCGAGGCGGCGATCTTCACCGGTTTGCTGGTGAACTCCCGGGCCCGGGACATGGGGGCCAGGACCACCGCCGCCGCCCCGTCGCCCGTCGGGCAGCACATGTAAAGGGTGTTCGGGTAGGAGATCATCCGGGAGTTGAGGACGTCTTCGAGGCTTAGGATCACCCGGTACTGGGACCGGGGATTATAGTAGCCGTACTTGTGGTTCTTGACCGAAACCTTGGCGAACTGCTCGATGGTGGTGCCGTATTTCCGCATGTGCTCCACCCCGGCGGTGGAGAAGATGGCCGGCATGAGGCCCGAACCCAGAATGCCTTCAACGCTTTCCTCCCGCCGGGCGGCGTCGGCCCCAAGGAGGCCCATCTTGCCCATCTGTTCACTGCCCACGGCCACGACGATGTCGTGCAGGCCCATGGCCACGGCCAGGTAGGCCTCCCGGACGGCTGTGGAGCCGGTGGCGCAGGCGTTGACCACGTTGACTACCGGTATGCCCGTAAGGCCGATCTGCTGAAGGATCTGCTGGCCCGAGAGGTTCGTCCGGTACATGTTCCCCGAGTAGAGGGCCTCGACCTTTTTGAACTCGATGCCGGCGTCCTGAAGGGCCTCCAGAATGGCGTCCCGGGCGAGCTCCCAGACCGACTTATCGTACCGGCCGAACTTGATCATTCCAACGCCGATAACCGCAACCTCGCGCATGGCTTCCTCCTTTGCTTAGCCTAAAACCGGCTCGCCCTTTAATTATTGCTCAGCGGGCCGGAAAAAGAAAGCGATGACGTCGTTGCCCTCGCTGTCCTCCCGCACCTTCCGGGTGACCATCTCCACCCTCATCCCGAACTTCAGGTTCTCCGGCCGGGGCTCGATATCTACAAGGTTCGCCCGGACGGAGACCCCTTCGGGCAGGTCGATTATGGCCGAAATGTAGGGTACCGGAATGCCCGGGGCCGACTGGTGGACGATGGTGTAGGCGTAAAGCTCCCCCGTTCGGCTGAAGGTCACCGGTTCGAACCGGTTTATGGCGGTGCAGTTGGGACAGACCAGCCGCTCCCCAAGGAAGGCCTTGCCGCAGGCTTTGCACCTGACCCCAACCAGGGCGGCTTGCTCACCCTCTTTTTCCGGGAGCTTCAGGTAGGGCACAATGGGACGGGCCTTTTTGGTCGGTTCGGGACTTTTAGCAGCCTGAGTCATCACATCGCCTCCCCTAGATTTTCAGGCGGGGGTCCAGGTAATCCCGGAGCCAGTCCCCCAGGGCGTTAATGGCCAAAACGGTCAGCATGATGGCCAGCCCCGGAAAAGTATATACCCACCACTGGCCGGTGAGGATCTGGTCCCGGCCCGCCGCCACCATCCCGCCCCAGGTGGGGATGTCCGGGGGAACCCCGAGGCCCAGAAAGCTTAAGGCCGCCTCGGCCAGAATAGTGCTGGCCACCGCAAAGGACCCGACGACGATGACCGCCGCCAGGGTATTGGGCAGAATGTGGCGGAACATGATAATCAGGTTCGGAACCCCGATACAGCGGGCGGCCTCGACGAACTCCTTTTCCCGCAGGGAGATGACCTGGCCCCGGACGACCCGCCCGTAGGTTACCCACCCGGCCACCCCAAGGGTCAGAATGAGGTTCTGAAGGCCGGGGCCCAGGACGGCCAAGACGGCGATGGCCAGCAGGATAAAGGGCACGGCCAGCTGAATGTCGGCGACGCGCATGATGACGTCGTCAATCCGGCCGCCGTAAAAACCTGAGATGAGGCCCAGCACCACCCCGATGAGCCCGGCCAAAGCTACGGCCGTAAAGCCTACCAGAAGGGAGATGCGGGACCCGTGAATGACCCGGCTCAGGATGTCCCGGCCCAGCTCATCGGTGCCCAGGATGAAGCGGGGGTCGCCCCCGGTGAGGAAGGCCGGCGGAAGCTTGCTGTTAACCAGGTCCCCAACTCGGGGGTTGTGGGGAGCCAGGGCGTCGGCAAACACGGCCGAAAGGCAGACCAGCGCCAGGATTAAGACCCCGAAGCTGGCGAGCCGGTTGGCCAGCAGGCTGCTTACCAGCCGGCTTCGGGCCCGGCGCCGGGCGACCGCCCCCAGCTCCCGGCCCAGAGCCGGAATCCCGACGGCGGTTTCGGGCCTCAGCCTTTCGTCCATCAGCGGTACCTAACCCGGGGGTCCAGGTAGCCGTAGAGCAGGTCGACGATGAGGTTTATCAGCACAAAGGAAGCCGAAAGGATGGTGACGGTGCCCACGACCACCGGAAAGTCCTTCTGCCCAATGGCCTTGATGACCAGACTGCCAACCCCGGGCCAGGCGAAGACCGTCTCGGTGATCACCGCCCCGCCCAGGAGGGTGCCGAACTCCAGGCCGACGACGGTAACCACCGGGATGAGGGCGTTTTTAAGGGCGTGGTGCCAGATAACCATCCGCTCGGCCAGGCCCTTGGCTCGGGCCGTTCGGACGTAGTCCTGGCCGAGGACTTCCAGCAGGGTGGACCGCACCAGGCGGGCGTTGCGGGCCACGGAAAAGGTCCCGAGGGTTACGGCCGGCAGGACGAGGTGGCGCAGTTCGTCGAGGGGTTCCCCCCGGCCCCGTCCGCCGATGGGGAACCAGCCCAGGAGGCCGCCGAAGACGAAGAGCAGGATTATCCCGAGGAAGAAGACCGGGGTCGACTGGCCCACCAGGGCGAAGGCCATGGCCAGGTTATCCACGGCCGAGTTCCGGCGGGTTGCCGAGATGACCCCTAAAGGCAGGGCCAGGGCCAGGGCGATGAACATGGCCGCAAAGGTAAGCTCCAGGGTGGCCGGGTAGCGCTCCACGATGATGTTAAAGACCGGCTGGCCCTGGCGCAGAGACACCCCGAAGTCGCCCCGGACCGCCCGGCCCAGAAACTGCAGGTACTGAATGTACCAGGGCTGGTCGAACCCGAGCTCCCGGCGGATCCGCTCCACCTCCTCCCGGCTGGCGTCGGTGCTCACCATCAGGAAGGTGGGGTCGCCCGTTTGGAAAAGGATGAAGTACACCAGGGCGGTCACCCCCAGGAGCACCGGAATGGTCTGCAGCAGCCGCCGGATGATGTAGGCGCCCACCGGCCTAGGACCTCAAGCGGGCCTCGTGCAGGAGGATCCGCTCATCCGGCCGGCACTCCCACTCCAGCCGGTTGCTCACCCCGTAGATGTCCACCTGCTGCCAGACATAGATCCAGGGCGGGTCGTCGTAGGCGACCTCCCAGAGCCGGTTGATGAGCTCCTGCCGCTTGGCCCGGTCCAGGGTCCGCCGCAGCTCGTCGTAAAGGCGGATGAAGTCCTGGTTTACCCAGTAGGTGGAGTTCAGGGAGAAGTCCGGGTGGATGTAGTTGAACTCGGCCTGGGCGTTGAAGGGGGACCCGAGCCCCAGGAAGAAAAGGTCGTCCGGCTGGCGTTTGGCCAGCATGTCCCCGGCGTAGAGGGCCCACTCCAGGACCTTAAGCTCCACCTGAAGGCCGACCCTTTGCAGGTCCTGGGCAATGGCCTGGGCGATCTCCTTGTCTTTAATATACCGGCCGTTGGGCGAATCCATAACCACCTTGAAGCCCTCGGGCACCCCGGCCTCCTTAAGGAGCTGGCGGGCCTTATCGGGGTCGTAGGGGTAGGGTTTGGCGTTGGGGGGCTGTTCGCTCGGGCGGGTGACGATGGTCCGGGTCCGCTCCCCGATGCCGTTGAGGATGGCCCGGTTGATGGCGTCGAAGTTGACGGCGTAGTTGAGGGCCTGACGGACCCGCTTATCCGAAAGATACGGCCGGTCGGTGCGAATGCCCACGAAGATGTTGCGCCCGCCCTTGATGCGGCAGATGCGGGCGTTGCCGCTCCGCTCCACGTTGGCCATCTGGTCGGGGGCGACGTTGACGATGATGTCGGCCTCGCCCCGCTGGAGGGCGAGAATCCGGGTGGAAAGCTCGGGCACCGGCCGCCAGATGAGCCGCTGGATCTGGGGCTTCGGACCCCAGTAGTCGGGGTTGGCCTCCATCACCAGCCGCTGGTCCTTAACCCACTCCACGAACTTATACGGCCCCGAACCCACCGGCCGGGCCGCCACCTTGGCCAGGTTCTCGGGCGACTCGTCGGCGTAGACGCTGGGGGGCATGATCTCGTAGCTGGTAAGCTCGTCCAGGATGGTGGCCGCCGGGGCGGTTGTCCTGACCCGGAAAGTGTACTCGTCGACGACCTCGACCTTTTCGAAGTTAATAAGGCGGCGCAGGGCCGGGACGATGGGCTTGCCCCCGACCCGCTCCTTGGTGTGGCGTTCGATGCTGAACTTGGCCGCCTCGGCGTTAACCGGGGTGCCGTCGTGGAATTTGGCCCCCCGTACCAGCTTGAACTCCCAGGTCAGGTCGTCCACGTTGCGCCATTCAGTTATGACCCAGGGCTTCGGCTCCAGGGTTTTCGGGTCCCGCCATAAGAACATGTCAAAGATGTGGGCGTTGATATTGAACTCAGGAACGGAGTTCCGGAAGTCAGGGTCCAAGGTGTTGGCGTCCACGCCCTGCAGGATGGTGACTTCCCCCCGGGGGCCGCTGGGGGTGCGGGCGGAAGGGGCCGATGGCGCCTGGGCGGGCGCACAGGCGGCGGCCACCGACGCCACTGCCGACCCGCCAACCAGTCCGAGAAACTCGCGCCGGGAAAGCTTGCCCATGGACTCCCTCCGGGCTCGCACTAGACTATCGGATTTTAGCATAGGGCGTCAGCGCAGGAAAGGGATATACCGTATGATGGCCCAGATGCTGAGGGCGGCCAGAACGGCCGGCAGGACCCACCAGCCCCGGAGCTCCGGCGCGAGGGCCCGGCGGAAGCCGGCCGCCAACCCCACCGCCCAGACGGTCATGGCCGGAAACAGATACCGGCCCTGAGGCTGGTAAAACTGGAGGTTGTAGGCCGCAAACTGGGCAACCACCAGGGCCGCGGCCAGCCCCAGCCACACCAGGGTGGGGGCCGGGCGGGGAAAGCCTGAGTCCCGGGCCAGCAAGACCAGGCCGCCGAGGCTGAGGAAAGTTACGGCCCCCAGAAGGCCGTAAACCCAGTCCTCGGCCGGAACCCCCATCCAGCCGAGCTGAAGCCAGAAGCTGCGAAAGGCGGTCAGCGACCATTCCAGTGCAAGCCGGGGCGAGAGGGGGCCGGTGCGGAGCTGGCCGACAACCACCTGGTCGTGGCGGCCGAGGCCGAAGATGTCCAGGCCGCCGTAAACGGCGGCGTTCCGGATGAACCACCAGCCCCCCACGAGCAGGGCGACGCCGGCCATCAGCGCGAAAATTCGGAGTCGGGCCGGTCCGCCGGCTTTAGGCTCCGGGGCAAGGGGGAGCAGGACGGCCAGGGCGACCAGGGGATACACGGTGGTTTTGGTGAGGAGGCCGATGCCGGCCAGCAGACCGCCGGCCAGGGCCCACCCCGCCGTCCGCCGGCCGGTAAGCCCCACCAGGCCCCAGACCAGCAGGGCCGACGCCACCGCCTCGGCCAGGGCGTCGTTGTTCACCGAGCCCAGGACGGCCAGGTTCTGGGGGAGAGCCGCCGCAACCCCCGCCGCCCCCAGGGCAACCCCGGCCTCGGCCGGGCAGAGCCGCCGGGCCGCCAGGTAAACCCCGACCACCGCCGCCGCGCCGATGGCCAGGCTTGTCAGCCGCAGGACCAGGAGGCTTCCGCCAGCGGCCAGGTAAACGGGGGTGAGGAGAAGGTAGTAGAGGGGCGGCTGGTGGAACTCGTAGCGGATGGGGCTTATGTCGGCCCCGGCCGGGAAGCGGTTGGCCTTGAGAAAGTCCAGATAGGCGGCGTCCCAGTCTCCCAGCTTCAGCTCGGGCAGGCCCCGGCCCTCGGCCAGGTGGCGGACGTAATTGTAGTGGGCAGGCTCGTCGGGGGCCTGCCAGGGCGGCGTCTGCCAGGCGAAAAGGAAGCCCAGGGCGAAGTATACGGCCAAGATCAGGCCCAGTCGGTGGTCAGGTCGGGGGAAGGCCATCGTAGCGGCCGCAGAGGGCATTCAGCCGGACCCGCAGCATCTCCCGGAGCATCCGCCAGGTGTCCCGCAGGGGCTTAACCTTGCTGCCCGGCATGTAGTACCAGCTGATGGGCACCTCCCGGATGGGGTAGCCCAGGCGTCGGGCGATAAAGAGCACCTCCACGTCGAAGCCGAAGCCGCTCAGGGTCTGGCGACCGAAAAGCTCGGCGGTGGCCTCGGCCCGGAACCCCTTAAAGCCGCACTGGGTGTCTTCAATGCCGGGCAGGACCAGCAGCTGGATCAGCCGGTTGTAGACCCGGCCCATCAGGTGGCGGTGGGCCGGTTCCCCGTACCGCCGGGCCCCGGGGGCCTCCCGGGAACCGATGATTACCGGCACCCCGGCCTCCAACAGGGGGATAAACTTGTCGAACTCCTCCACCGGCATGGAGAGGTCGGCGTCACACATGAGCCGGAATCGTCCCCGGGCCGCCAGCATCCCCGCCCGGACGGCCGCCCCCTTCCCGGCGTGGGGCCGGCGGATGAGGCGCACGGCGGGCCCGGCCTCCCGGGCGAATTCGGCCACCAGGTCGGCCGTCTCGTCGGTGCTGCCGTCGTCGACGACGACGATTTCGTGGGGGCGGCCCAGCCCGGCCAGGTACTTGGCCACCCGGCTCAGGGTCTCCAGGATGCGGCCGGCCTCGTTGTAGGCCGGGATCACCACCGAGATCTCCACCTCCGACCGGTAAGGGGACCGCCCGAAGTCGGCCTGGGGCCGGCCCACGGCGGCCAGGAAGCCTTCGGCCCGGCCGGACCCGGCCTGGGTCTGGCGCCGGGCCCGGAGGAGGGCCGGCAGGCTCAGCCAGCCGGCGATGAGCCCCCTTAGCTTGGCCCGGGCCGCCGGCTCCCGGATGTGGGCGAGGGCTTCGAGGACCAGGCCAAGCTGATGGGCGGCGATCCGGGGCCAGTGGGCGGCCAGGAGGGGCCCGGGAAAATTTTTAACGATGAGCCTGGGCAGGTTCCGGCCGAAAAGGTAGGCGGCCAGGGGGCCGCCCCCGGTGGCGCCGAGCCGGTGGTAGACCCGGGCCGCCGGCACGTAAAGGCACCGGTAGCCTTTAAGTCTGGCCCGGCAGGCCAGGTCCACGTCCTCCAGGTAGGAATGATAGGCTTCGTCCAGGAGGCCCACCTCGGCGAAGAGGGACCGCCGGTAGAGGGCGGCTGCCCCGCAGGCGGAAAATACCTCCTCCACCCCGTCAAACTGGCCCCAGTCCCGCTGCCAGACCCCCCGGTTTCCCGGCTGACCCGAGGTGTCCAGGAAGTCCCCGGCCGAATGGAGGACATCCTGGCGGTCGTAAAGCAAGATCTTGGAGGCGGCCATGGCCGCGTCGGGCCGGCCGTCCAGGGCCGAAACCAGGGCCCCCAGCCAGCCGGGTTCGGGCTCGGCGTCGTTGTTGAGGAGGGCCACGTACTCCGAGTCGGTCTCGAGGATGCCCCGGTTCACCGCCCCGGCAAATCCCAGGTTGTGGGGGAGCTCGACCACCCTGACCTCGGGAAACCGGGCCCGGACGAGCTCTACACTGCCGTCGGTGGAGCCGTTGTCCACCACCACCGTAACGAAGTCTTTAAACGTCTGGCGGCGCAGGCCCCCGAGGCAGTCCGGGAGGAGGGCGGCGCCGTTATGGTTAGGGACGATGACGGCTACTCTGCCCATGCCTTACGCAGATATTCGGCCAGGGCCTCCTCCCAGGGCCTAAACTCGATGCCGATGGCCCGGCCCGCCAGGTTAGCCAGCACCGAGTATGGGGGCGGGGTGGAAGCCCGCCGGTAATCCGCCAGCCGGATCCCCCGGATGGGGACGTTTCGGCGGCCGCACAACTCCAGGGCCTTTACGGCCAGCTGGTAGCGGGAGGCCTGCCCCGAATTAACGAAGTGATATATGCCGAAGACGCCCGTTTCGATGAGCCTGGCGATGGCGGCGGCCAGGTCCTCCACGTAGGTGGGGGAGCCGACCTCGTCGGTCACCACCTCGAGGCGACGAACCGTGCCGGCTCGCTTAAGAATCTTGGTTATAAAATTTTCCCGGTCACAGCCGAACAGCCAGGCCGTTCGGACGATGTAAAACCGGTCGAGCATGGTCTGAACGATCTCTTCCCCCGCCAGCTTTGAGCGGCCGTAAGGGTTTATGGGGTTCGGGGGGTCGTATTCGTAGTAGGGGCGGGTCGAGCGGCCGTCGAAGACTTCGTTCGTGGAGATGTAAACCAGCGGACAGCCGGCATGCTGGCAGCCCAGCACTACGTTGCGGGTGCCGAGGGCGTTCACCAGGTAGGCCCGCTCCGGGTCCCGGGCGCAGCCGTCCACGTCGGTCCAGGCGGCGCAGTGGATGACGATGTCCGGGTTGAGCCGGGCAACCTTTACCCCGGCGTCCGGCCGGGTCACGTCCAGTTCCCGCCGGCCCAGGGCAAGAACCTCGTGGCCGGAAGCCAACCGCCGGGCCAGGGCCCGACCCAGCTGGCCGGTGCCGCCGGTGATAACTACCCGCATGGTCCGCTCAATCAAGGATACCCGCCATCGACTGAAACCTGGCAATCCTAACCCCTTGGGTGCCCCGGCGTCAAGCCGCGGGTGTGGTACGATTATCCGGCATGTCATGGCGGGAGCTGGAGCCGGACCACCCCCTTAAGGCGCTGGCCGGCGGCCCCCTGGGGGAATACCGGCTGGAAGCCCTGGGCGGGCCGGAAACCCGGACCGGCGCCCAGACCTTCGGTCTACGCCTTTGCCGGTCCGACGGCCTTTCGACTCCCGACCCCTTCCTGGTCGGGGTGTTCCGGCGGGGGCGCCGCCCGGCCGAGACCTGGGTAGAGGTGGACTGGCTGGACTTCCGACCGGTTCTCGCCGGGCCGGAAGGGGCGCAGGTTCCGGTGGACCTGGAGGCCGAGGGCCTCCTGGAAGGGCTGTTCGGCCGCCTGGCCGACCTCCTGCCCCCCGGCGGGTCCCTGATGGTGGAGTACGCCAATCCCCGCTGGCAGGAGACGGCCCGGGCCCTGAGCCTGGGGGTTCCGCCGGCCGCCACCGAGCTGGGGCTTCTGCTGCTGCGGGCCGGGTGTTTCGGGGGCTTTAAGGACTGGTACTTCGCCGAGGGCGGCTGGGAAGGGCCGCGCAAGCTCCAGGCCTTCCGGCCCGACCCGGCCCGGGCAATCGAGCAGGTCCGGCGGCTCATTGCGGAGCTGGAAGGTTTCATCCCCCGGTCGGAGGCGGCGGGGGCGGCCCCCTGGGCCCAGGAGGCCCTCGAGTATTTAAAGGGGCTGGCGGAAGGGGACCTTAAAGGGTCTCCGGGTCGGCCGCCCGGGCCGTCCTGACGGCCCTGACCACCTCGGCCACAATCTCGGGGGCCAGGCCGAGGTAGCCGGCCGGGTCCAAAAGGCGTTCCAGCTCGGCTTCGGTAAAGAGCCCTGCCAGCTCAGGGTCGGCCAGGAGCTCGGCCTTGAGGGAGCTGTTCTGCTCGTAGGCCCGCATGGCCGCCCGGTAAACCGTTTCGTGGGCCGTCTGCCGGCCCAGCTTCTCCGCGGCCTTAAGCATCACCGCCTCGGAGAGGAGCAGGTCGCCGATGGCCCTCAGATTCCCGGCCATCCGTTCCGGCCGAACGGTGAGGCCCGACAGGAGCCGTTTGGTGCGAAGGAGGGCGGCCCCCATCAGCAGGCAGTTCTCCACCAGGGTAAGCCTCTCGGCCCACCAGGCGGCGGCGTCCCGCTCGTGCTCGGGGGCGGCCGCGGCCAGGGCCTGGGCGGCGTTGTGGCGGACCTTGTCGGCGACCGCCTTTAAGTTTTCGGCCAGGGCCGGGTTTCGCTTGTGGGGCATGGTGCTGCTGCCCACCTGGCCCGGGGTAAAGGGCTCCTCCACCTCGCCGATTTCGGTCTTCTGGAGCTGGTAGACCTCGTTGCCCACCTTGTAAAGGGTTGCGGCGATAAGGCCCATCAGGCAGTTGACTTCGGCAAAGCGGTCCCGGGCCGAATGCCAGCAGACCAGGGGCTCCCCGAGGCCGAGCCTTAAAAGCATCCGACGCCGGACCTCGGGCCCTAAGGGCCCGAAAGAGGCAAAGGTTCCCACCGCGCCCCCCAGCTGGCCCACCAGTACCCTGGGGGCGGCCGCCTTGAGCCGCTCGATGTGGCGGCGAACCTCATCGGCCCAGACGGCAAATTTATAGCCCAAGGTTACGGGCAGGGCCTGCTGGCCGTGGGTCCTTCCGGCCATGGGGGTCCGGGCGTGGGTTTCGGCCAGCCGGATAAGCTCGGCCTCAACCTCCCGAAGGTCCCGGTAAAAGACCCTGAGGGCGTCCTTAAGCTGGAGGACCGTGGCCGTGTCGACGATGTCCTGGGTGGTGGCCCCCCAGTGGACGAACTCCCCGGCGCCGTCCCCGCAGGCCCGGGCCAGGGCGTGGACCACCGGCATGACCTGGTGCCGGGTCCGGTCGAACTCGGCCCGGATGGCCCCCAGGTCCAGGTTTTCAACCCGGGCCTTCCGGCGGATTTCGGCCGCGGCCCAGGCCGGGATAAGCCCGACCTCGGCCTCGGCTTCGGCCAGGGCCGCCTCGACGTCCAGAAGCCGCTGGACGTAGGCCCGGTCGTCGAAGATGGCCCTGAGTTCGGGGGTGGAAAATAGGTCGCCCCACAGGACCGAGTCGATAAAATGCGCCGGCATCGGATCCTCCCGGGGCGGCCTTAAAAACTTCGGCCGGCCCCGGACAAGTATACTTTAAGTCGGGTATTTCGCCGAGCTCTGGAGGGGTTGCCATCGCCCGGCTGGTCTTAGTCCGCCACGGCCAGACCAACTGGAACCTTCAGCGCCGCATCCAGGGGAAGACAGACGTCCCCTTGAGCGAAACCGGCCGGCGCCAGGCCGCCGCCCTGGCGAGACTGCTGGCCGCCGAGCCGGTGGCCGCCGTCTACGCCAGCCCCCTGCGGCGGGCGGCCGAAACCGCCGAGGTCATTGCCCGGCCCCACGGGCTCCCGGTCCGGCTGGTTCCCGAGCTTCGGGAGCTGGACCAGGGCGAGCTGGAGGGCCTGAGCGTGGAGGAGATGCGGGCGAACTACCGGGAGTTCTGGGCGGCCTGGTCGGAGGACCCGGGGCGCGTCCGGATGCCCGGAGGCGAGACCATGGCCGAGCTGGCCGACCGGGCCTGGGCGGCGGTCAGCGAAATCGTCGGCCGGCACCGGGGGGAGACGGTGGTGGCCGTGACCCACGGGTTTGCCCTGCTGACCGTTGTGGTTCGGGCCCTGGAGCTGGACCTGGACTACGTTCGGCGGCTTAGGATCGACTGCGGCGGAGTCTGCCGCCTGGATTTCGGCCGCCAGCCCCCGGCCCTTTTAAGCTTTAACGAGACCGCCCACCTTCAGTTCGTCCTGCCCGAGCCGGATGCGGCCTCGTAACAGCGCCGGAGGCCCTCGGCCAGGCCGGGTACCGTCTCGTAGCGGGCCACCTCTTCGGGCCGGACCCAGCGGACCTCGGTATGCTCCCAGTCTGTCCGGACCAGAGCCGGGTCCGAGACCTCGAACATAAACAGATGGACCCGCCAGCGGCGGCCCAGGTCCGGGTCGTAAAGGTCGAGGGCCCCGCACGCCGCCAGCAGGCGGACCCGGTCCCGACCCAGGCCGGCCTCTTCGGCCAGCTCGATGTAGGCCTGTTCCAGGGGGTCGGCCGCTTCCAGGTAGCCGCTCACCGCGGCCCACCGGCCCTGGTAGGTGCTCACCCGCCCGCTCCGGCGCAGGAGGAGCACCCGGTCCCCGTCGGGCTGCCGGTGGACCAAAAAGCAGGTTACGACCTCGTAGACCTGGCTGGCCACGGGGTTCAGCCCCCGGCCATGGACGGGATGATGGTCACCTCGTCGCCGGGTTTAAGGGGGGTGTCGAGGCCGGCCAGGAAGCGAACATCCTCGCCGTTGACGAAGATGTTAATAAAGCGGCGGACGGTCCCGGAGTCCTCGCAGATGCGGGCTTTGAAGCCGGGGAACCGGGCCTCGAGCTCCTCAATGCACTGGCGCAGCGTCTGGGCCGAGATTTTAACCTCCGCCTGTCCTCCGCTGAGGGTTCGAAGGGGCGTGGGGATGCGAACGGTGACCATGCCTGGGCTCCCTCCGAAATGTCAGACTATTTTCGCGTCGACCCGGCCGCCAGGAAGCGGCCGAAGGCGGCTTCGAAGGCGGCGACGGTGGGCTCGATGGCGTCGGGCAGGGTGAGGGTGCCGGCGACCGCCTCCTGAGTTTTGAGGCCGTTTCCGGTGATGAAGGCCACCACCACCTCGTCCGGGCGGAAGGCCCCGGCCTCGGCCAGCCGCTTGAGGACGGCGATGGTCACCCCGCCGGCCGTCTCGGTGAAAATGCCCTCGGTTTCGGCCAGGAGCCGAATGCCGGCGACGACCTCCTCATCGGGCACCCCCAGGGCGGCCCCACCGGTCTCGTAGACCAGCTTGAGGACGTAGTAGCCGTCGGCGGGGTCGCCGATGGCCAGGGACTTGGCGATGGTGCTGGGCCTGACCGGCCTGATCTCAAGGCTTCTGCGGGCGTAGGCCTCGGCCACCGGGCCGCTGCCGGCCGCCTGGGCGGCATACATCCGGACGGTCCGGGGCTCGATAAGACCCACCGCCGCCAGCTCGGCCAGGCCCTTGGCCACCTTGGTGAAGAGGGCCCCCGAGGCCACGGGCACAACGCAGGCGTCGGGGGCCCGCCAGCCGAGCTGCTCGGCCACCTCGAAGCCGAGGGTCTTGCTCCCCTCGGCGTAGTAGGGCCGCAGGTTGATGTTGACGAAGGCCCAGCCGTGGCGGTCGGCCAGCTCGGTGCAGAGGCGGTTGACCTGGTCGTAGGAGCCCCGGACGGGCACCAGGGTTGCGCCGTAGACGGCGGTGTTTACGATTTTGCCGGCCTCCAGGTCGGCCGGGATGAAGACGAGGCAGTTGAGGCCGGCTTTGGCGGCGTGGGCGGCAACGCTGGCGGCCAGGTTGCCCGTCGAGGCGCAGGCGAGGGTGTCGAAGCCGAACTCGACGGCCTTGGTGGCGGCCACCGCCACCGGCCGGTCCTTGAAGGAGTAAGTGGGGTTTACGGCGTCGTTCTTGATGTAGAGGCTTTTAAGTCCCAGCTTGCGGCCGAGGTTTTCGGCCTTCAGCAGGGGCGTAAAGCCGGCCTGCAGGTCCACGGTGGGGTTGTCGGAGACG
Organism: Dehalococcoidia bacterium; assembly: GCA_042408785.1. GTDB lineage: Bacteria > Chloroflexota > Dehalococcoidia > JAUQQI01 > JAUQQI01 > JAUQQI01. Next base: position 19,021 of record JBHOQU010000065.1, read on the forward strand.
GGCAGAAGGTCGCGGTAGCGCCAGAGGGAACGGGGACCGCCTTCAATGCGGTCCCGGGTCAGGGCGGCCCGGAGGGCCTCCAGGTCGTAGGTTACCTCCAGGGGCCCGAAACACTCAGTACAGACGTAGCGGGCGTCGAGGGGGTACTCGGTCCCGCATTCCCGACAGCGCAGGCTTCGGGCAAAACCCATCTTGACAACCTCCTTTCCAGGATGCGGCTATGCGCCCCCACGGACCGCCATCCTGCGCCGGACACAGCCTAGCGCTGCTCCGACCGCCGGCCTTAAACTGGCGGCTATGGCTTGCGTTGACGGCTTGGGAACTTTGAGGAACCGAGAACCGCTGAGAAAATTCTCTGCGGAGCCGGGCCTCTCATCTCGTCCGAACCTTTAAGGGCTCGGACCGGAGTTGGCACCTTTTCCGGGCACCCTGAGCCCGCCCTCAGGACAGTGGGCCTTTGCCCTGAAGGCCAGGCCCGGACCCCGGACGGTTGCCGGGCTTCATCGGGCCGTCTCCCTCCACCGCTCTTGAT
>JBHOQU010000068.1:0-33943 GCA_042408785.1 Dehalococcoidia bacterium
AGGACCGGGTAGACCCCCTCATCCCGGATTTTCGTCTGGAACGTCGCCTGCATCGATTCCAGTGTAGCGAACATGGGTTCTTAAGTCAATCAGGATGCATGCTTATGAACACCTATGAAATAGCGCAGCTGCTGACAACCCCGAAGGTTGTCTGCATCCCGCGCTTCCAGGGTCCGGTACTGGGGAAGCATCCTGGAGTGGGTCTTTGACCCACCGGCAACGGAGCGACCTCATCGTGCCGCTCGGGCTGGTCAGCCCCGGGCTTGCTCACGCGCAAGCCCCCGGCTTCAGCCGTGGGGTGGCTCAGAGATGGCGAGTGGCGATAACCTCCCTCACCGGCCGCCGGTCCCCGGTGCAGCTTATCATCCTGGGACCCTCCACAAACGCAAGTTCAAAGCCCAATCCCCGGTAGAGCCGCACCACCCGGTCCGTGGCCTGATTGGAGAGCACCACCGGCCCCGGATGCCCGGCAAGCCACCGGGCCAGTCTCACCTGGTCCTCCCAGCCGAACCCTCCCGGGCTGTACTGCCGGAATTCCACATCGTACGGCGGGTCGGCGTAGACGAAATCGTCGGGCTTAAGGGGAACCGTCTCGAAGTCCCCGCACCTAAACTCCCACCCCGAAAATATAATCGCGTAATCGGAGAAATCCCGCCGGTAATTTATCTTCCGGTAGCGGCCGAAGGGAACGTTGAACTCACCCTTTCGGTTGAACCGGCACAGGCCGTTGTAACAGGTCCGGTTCAGGTAGTAGAAAAGCTGGGCCGCCTCCTCGGATTCGGCCCGGCCGAGGCGGATAAGCTCGTTAAAACGGGCCCGGTGCCTGTAGTAAAGTTCGGCGTCGTTGGCCATGGGGATGGTGATTTTAAGGCCCCGCTTTAGCCGGTTAAAGAAGTTGATAAGATGCGGATTGATGTCGTTAAGGAGGGCCCGTTCGGGCATCAGACCAAGGGTTACGGCCAGGCCCCCGCAGAACGGCTCCACCAGCCGGCGGTGGCGGTGCGGCAGCCAGAGGGGCTTTAAATGGGGAACAAGCCAGCGCTTACCGCCGGCCCACTTCAGGGGCGGCCCCAGCTTCGGCCTGATGGGTGCCAGCACGCCTGTCGTCACCGCTAGATTATACGTCCGCAGCCGTCACCGCCCCTTTCCCCGGCCACCTGCCGCCCCCTGGGGTCGGCCGCCGGCCAGCACCAGGCCGCAGGCGGCCCTCGGGGGCAAACCCTGGCTGACGGCCGCCGGCACGATGAAGCCCCCGGCTCGGTCCATCCCCTTTGGGACCTTGGGCCGGCGCTTCGGGTTTTTCAAGGGTCGGGTGCGGCCGTGGGCTCAAGGGCTGCCCTTTCGGCGGCCCCTTGACGATTCTCGGCAGGTCCTTTACAATCGGCCGGAAGGAGCATGACGGTCATCTTCGAGCGCCGGGGTCCCATCACCCTCATCACCATCAACCGACCCGAGGTCCATAACGCCCTAGATACCCCCACCGTCGCCGCCCTGGCCGATGCCTGGGCCGAGTTCGACCGGGACCCAGACCTGCGGGTGGCCGTCATAACCGGGGCCGGCGGCCGGGCCTTCTCGGCCGGGGCCGACCTGCGCACCCGGGTCCCGGGCCTCCTGGAGCGGGGCTACGCCCAGGAGGGCCCCAGCCCGTACCCGAATACCTGGAAGCCGGTCATCGCCGCCATCGCCGGCTACTGTCTGGCCGGCGGCCTGGCTCTGGCGCTGGCCTGCGATATCCGGATTGCGGCCACCAACGCCGTCTTCGGGACGATGGGGGTTCGGCGGGGGATCCTCCCGGCCGGGGGCCAGACCCAGCGGCTTCCCCGGCTCATTCCCTTCGGCAAAGCCCTGGAGCTCCTCTTTACCGGCGACCTCATCGACGCCCGGCAGGCCCTCGCCCTCGGCCTGGTAAACCACGTGGTCGAACCCGAGGCCCTGATGCCTACCGCCCTGGGCCTGGCCGAAAAGGTCGCCGCCAACGCCCCTCTCGCCGTCCAGGCGGCCAAAGAGGCCGCCTACCGGGGAATCGACCTGCCCCTGGACGAGGCCCTCAAGCTTGAGGCCGAGCTCTTCGACCGGGTTGCCCGAACGGAGGATGCTCTGGAGGGCACCCGGGCCTTTGTTGAGAAGCGCCCGCCGGTCTTCCGGGGGCGATAAGCTCACCGAGGAGGTAAAGAACCGATGCTGGATGCGGCCACCATTGAGCGGGAAACCCGCGAGTACGTCCTGATCCCCTGGTCAACCCAGTTGCAGGTCCGCCACATTCCGGTCACCCACGCCCAGGGCTGCTGGTTTTACGACGCCAACGGCAAGGCCTACCTGGACTTTTCGGCCCAGCTCATCAACGTCAACATCGGCTACCAGCACCCGAAGGTGGTGGCCGCCATCAAGGAGCAGGCCGAGCGGCTCTGCTACATCGGCCCCACCTTTGACCACGAGACCCGCAGCACCCTGGCCCGGATGATCGCCGAGGTGGCCCCGCCCGGCCTTAAAAAGACGATGTTCACCACCGGCGGAACCGAGGCCAACGAAAACGCCATCAAGATCGCCCGGCTGTATACCGGCCGCCAGAAGATTATCAGCCGCTACCGCTCCTACCACGGCGCAACCTACGGGTCGATGTCGGTGGGGGGCGACAGCCGGCGCTGGCCCTGGGAGCCCGGCATCCCCGGGGTTGTGCGGGTCTTCGACCCTTACCGCTACCGGTGCCCCTTCTGCAGCCGGGCCGAAGCCTGCACCCTCCAGTGCGTGGCCCACATCGAGGAAGTGATCTGGTACGAGGGCCCCGACCAGGTCGCGGCCATCATGCTGGAAGGGGTGACCGGCAGCAACGGGGTGATCGTTCCGCCGCCCCAGTACTGGCCGGAGGTCCGCCGCCTCTGTGACAAGTACGGCATCCTGCTCATCTCCGACGAGGTGATGAGCGGTTTCGGACGGACCGGCAAGTGGTTCGCCGTCCAGCACTGGGATGTGGCCCCGGATATTATCACCTTCGCCAAGGGGGTTACCAGCGGCTACGTTCCCCTCGGGGGCGTAACCATCTCGGAGAAGATCGCCCGCTTCCTGGATGACCGCCCCTTCCCCTCCGGCCTCACCTACGCCGGACATCCCCTTGCCTGCGCCGCGGGGATCGCCAACATGCAGGTCTACCGGGAAGAGAACTTGGTCGAGCGGGCGGCGGCCATGGGCCAGACCCTGGGGACCCTGCTCCAGGGTCTGCACGACCGGCACCCGTCGGTGGGGGAGGTGCGGGGGCTCGGGCTCTTCTGGGCCGTGGAGCTGGTGAAGGACCGGGAAACCCGGGAGCCCCTGGTGCCCTGGAACGCCCCAACTCAGGGGGTCCTCAACGACGTCCGCAATGCCGCCCTGGACCGGGGCCTCTACGTTTACGGGCGCTGGAACATCCTTATCATCGCCCCGCCCCTCACCATCAGCGAGGAGGAGCTCAAGCTCGGGGTCTCCATCCTGGACGACGTCCTGGAAATCGCCGACCGGGCGGCAAAAGCCTAACCGGGCGGCCCCTCAGCCCGGACGTAGATAACGTAGTCCCCGGCCCGGGCCGCGGGCCGGTAGGCCGGCCCCAGCTTCGCCTCAAAGAACGCCCTTAAGGCCGGGTCCTGCACAAAGAGGGCCCAGACCCGGATTTCCCGCCCGAGCAGGAGGCCGCGGAAGGCCTCCTGCCTGGCCAGGAGGGCATAGGCAGTGTGCATGTCGATGTAGTTTCGGTTGGCGGCGTAATAGGCCACCTCCTTGGCCGCCACGTAATACTCTCCCGGCCCCAAAAGGCCCTCCAGCAGGCGGGCAGCATCAACGTTGCCCGCAGACCCGTAAAAGTAGGCGGTGGAATACGGGGCCGAGCGCTGGACTAAATCGGCAGCCACGGCCCAGCCGACGAAAGCCGCCGCCAGGCCGAGGACGACCCCGGCCGGAACCTGCCGCCGGCCTTCCAGGGCTGCCAAAGCCAGACCCGCCAGCAGGCTCCCTGCCGCCACGATGGGCGGGTGGCCGTACGAGCCCACCGTCCAGAAGAAGGGCCTGTCGCCGAGGGCGAGGCCGGCTATAAGCCCGGCGGCGGCCCCGCCACAAGCAAGCGCAAGGGCCCGACGGCCTAGCCCATCAAGGCGGCCGGCAGATTCGGCCACGACGAGGGCGATGACCAGGGGCAGGGCCGCGATGTGGTACTTGGGAAAGTAGCCCGCCGTCCTGCCCAGATACGCCCCGAGGCTTGCCGCCCCCAGCAGGGCCACGAAATCGGCCGGCCCGGGCTTGTGTCCGGCCGCCCAGCGCCGGGCGCGGCGGCCCAGGGCCCAGCCGAAAAGCCCAAGCAGGGGCGGCGAAAGCCACCAGCCGGTCTCGGTCCCGGCCAGGCCCGCGCCCAGGGCCAGCCGAAACTCCACAAAGGTAACCTCAAAGGGCATGGCAAAGGGCAGGCCGAAAAGCAGGCTTACAGCCGCCCAAAGCCCCAGAAAGAGGCCGGCCCCGGTGAAGGCCACGGCGCCCGCCCACCCCCAGCCCCGGGCCTTAAGGCCCCGACCGGCCAGAACAAGCCCCAGGGCCGGGGGGATGGCCAGGGTCGTGGTGAGCTTCGCCGAAAGGGCCAGCCCGAAGCCCAGCCCGGCCCCCGCCAGGCCCGCGGCGGATGGGCGGCCGATGAGGTCGGCGCCGGCCAGGACGGCGGCCAGAAAGAGGGGGAGCAGAACCGACCCGTCGATGTCCAAAAGCAGGCTACTCTGGACGGTTAGGGGGTGAACCAGAAAAAGGCCCAGGGCCGCGGCCGCCGCCCAGGGCTTCGCCGTCAGCCGCCGGGTCAGGAAAAACAGGAGGCCGCCGGCCGCCAGGGTTCCCGCAACCCCGACCAGGCGGCCCTGGGCCTCGCCGACCCCGAACAGGCCGTAGGCTAGGCCCAGGGTGTAAACGTAAAGGGGCGGGTGCCAGAGGGCATACTGAAACTCCCGGTCCAGGGCGCCCCGGTCTTCCATAAAGCCGGCCCGGGCAAAGGGGCGGCCGGTGGCGGCCACCGCCTCCCCAGCCAGGGCGAAATTAACCTCGTCGTAAACCAGGGGACGGCCAAGGCGGGGGTAAACGCAGAAGAGAAAAAAGGCCGCCGAAACGGCGGCCGGGAAGATAACGGCCGAACGACCTTTCAGTCGTCCGAAAGCTCCCACTCCGGTATGAACTTGAGCCACTCGGACTGGGGCTGATACTGGGCCACCAGGTAGCGGGCATTGGCCCTGGGCCGCCGGGGCGGGCGGATAAGCTTCATTCCGGCCTCTTCGGGCGTCCGGTTAGCCTTCCGGTGGTTGCAGCTCTTGCAGGCGCTGACCACGTTCTCCCACACGTGCTTTCCGCCGCGGTGGCGGGGGATCACGTGGTCCACGGTCAGGTCCCGGGTCCGGGTGCCGCAGTACTGGCAGGTGTAGTTGTCCCGCAGGAAGACTTCCCGGCGGGTCAGTTTAACCTCCGGCCGGGGCCGCTTGATCATGTAAACCAGGCGGATGACCGACGGCAGGCGGAAGATCTGGCTCGGGGTCCGGAGGACCCCGTCGGCGTGCTCGAGAACCTCGGCCTTGCCCCGGTCGATCAGGACAAAGGCCCGCCGGACGTTGCAGACGTTAAGGGGCTCATAATTTTGATTGAGAACGAGTACCGGCACGTCAACCATTCCCGATTTACCCGTCAGGACGGCTCCAACTTTCACCTAGATTCTAACACAGGCAGCCGTCACCCATGAACCTGCGTCAATCCCAGCCGGGGCTTCCCAGCTATTTTCGCAGCTGACCACCAGATAATAGCCAGCCTCCTTGTTATGGCCCACGGCCGTGCGCCCCGGCTGCCTGGCGGGTCCTTACGGTCAGGCCGGCGGCACAGGGCGCATGGGCGTGCACCCGAACGGGACAGTTGACTGCCGGCCAGTCGCCGAGAGGCCGGGCCGTCGCCCCTTGCAGGCCGGTGCCGGTTTTATATGTCCCTAGCCGCCGACGGGTTCGAGCCGCACCTTAAGCGGGCCGGAGACCGGGTTGCGGGCAAAGGGGTCGGGGAGGCGGTCCCGGCCGTTGCCCGCCGGCGGCCCCACATATTCAAAGTCCCAAAAGGCCGCATCCCCAGCCAGCTGGGCCGAAATCCGAACCCGAGCTACCAGGTCCCAGCCGTCGCCGATGACCCGTACGGGTCTCCCGTCGGCCAGCCCGAGCCGGGCGGCCAGCTCGGGGCCCACTTCCAGCACCCGCTCCCGGCCCACCGTGGTCAGCGTCTTGAGCATCTCCGGGAAGGTCGCCAGGTCGTACCGGTAGAAAGAGCGGCCCGGGTAGACGGTGATTAGCCCGTCGGGCGCCGGCTCGGGCTCCGCAAGCCGCAGGTCGGGGAAGGTAAAGGCCTCGGGCAGGGTGTTGACCACGGGCCCCTCGAACTCCAGCTCCTCGTAGTCCAGCCCGGCAAAGCCGGGGACCCGCTCGGCCAGCTCGGCGAAGACTTCCGCCGGCCGGGCGCTTACTGCGACCCCAAGGCCGCGGCCGATTTCGGCCAGGATGGTCAGGTCGGTCCGGGCCTCTCCCGGCGGCCGCACCGCCGCCCGCACCCGCTGGACCCGCCGCTCCAGGCTGGTGACCGTTCCATCCTTTTCGGCGAAGCTTACCCCCGGCAGAACGACGGTGGCAAAGTCCAGCAGGGGCGACGCATAGGCTCCCTGGACGATGACCGCCTGGCACCTTTCCAGGAGGCGGCGCAGTCGCAGGCCGGCGGGGCCCTCCAGGTCGAAGCTGTCGCCCACGATGTAGCAGGTCTTAATGCTGTCCAGGTCCGGGGTTTCGTCCAGGTGAACCTGCCCCGGGCCCAGCCCGGCCACCGCCCCCGCATCCAGGGCGCCCTGGGAGTTGGCCGTTCCGTAGAGGGGCAGGATGCCGGCCCCGGGCCGGCCCACATTCCCGGTGACCAGGGCCAGGGCGACCAGGGCCGCCACCGCCGGCCGGCCCTGGTGGACGATGCCGCCCCCGAACATGATAAGCCCGGGCCGGTTCCGGGCAAAGAGGTGGGCAACCCGGACCAACTCCTCCCGGCCGACCCCGGTTATCCGGCTCACCTCGTCCAGGTCGAGGTTTCGGACGGCAGCCTCAAAGTCGTGGAAGCCGACGGTCTCGCGGTTTATAAACTCGGCGTCCGCCAGGCCCGCCTCCAGGATCACCTTAATCAGGCCCGCAATAAGCCAGGCGTCCGTCCCCGGCCTGACCTTTACCCAGGCGTCGGCAAATCGGTTGAGGTGGGTGGGCCGGGGGTTAATTAAGATTAGGTTTGCCCGCTCCCGCTCGGGAAGGAGGGCCCGGCCCGGCAGGTAGTTAAAGTAGTCGGAGGCCGTCGGCAGGGTTATAGCCGGGGTCCGGGTATGCTGCACGATTTTCATCCCCACCACCGGCACCGTCTCCCACGGGTCGGCCCCAACCACCAGGTAGGTCCGGGCCTTCTCGATATCGGCGATGGTTGCGGTTGGGCCCACCTTATCGAAGGCGGTGTGGAGGGGCTCCAGGGCCGTCCAGTCGAGCAGGTCCCAGGTCAGGTTCGGGGTCCCGACCCCCTCCCGGGCGACCTTCTGCAGGGCATAGAGCTCTTCGTTGGTCAGCCGGGACGAGGCGAAAAAGGCCACCTGCTCCGGCGGGGTATTCTTGAGGGCCTCGACGGCGGCGCCCAGGGCCTCGGTCCAGGTTGCCGGGGTGAGCGTCCCGTTTCTGCGGACCATCGGCGTCTGGAGCCGCATCGGGTTATGAACAAAGTCCGAAACTCCGAACCTTCCCCGCACGCAGTACTGGCCCCGGTTGGCCGGGGCATCGTAGTCCGGCCCCACCCGCAGCAGCCGGCCCCGCCGGACCTCCAGAATGAACTGGCAGCCCACGGGGCAGTAGTTGCAGACGCTTCGGACCAGCTGCTCGCCCGGGCCGGAGAGCCGGTTCTGCCGCTCCTCTAAGGCGCCCACCGGGCATACATCCACGCAGGCCCCGCACATGATGCACCCCACGTCGATCATCGGCTGGCCGTTGGACGTGCTGATTATGGTCGTATCGCCCCGGTTTTCCATGGTCCACACGGCGATCCCCCGGACCTCGTCGCAGACCCGGACGCACCGGTTGCAGACGATGCACAGGTTAAAATCGGCGGCGATAAGGGGGTCTCGCCTGAGGGGAAGGCCCCGGTACTTGAAGGGAAAGCGGACCTCCGAGATTTCAACGTAGTCGCAGACCGCCTGAAGCTCGCACCGGTAGTTGGCCGGGCAGGTAACACAGCGAAAATCGACGTGGGGCGAGCGCAGGCAGGGCTCCCCGGTGTAGCACTGGTCCTCCTTGTGGCAGGTGAGACACCCCAGGGGGTGTTCGGTGATGAGGACTTCGATGATCTCCCGGCGGATCTTCTGGACGGCGGGGGTGTCAGTCCGCACCACCATTCCGTCGGCCACCGGCAGAAGGCAGGAGGCCGGGTACCCCCGCTGCCGCTCGACCTCGACGACGCACATCCGGCAGGCCCCCCAGGGGCGCAGGGCCGGGTGCCAGCAGAGGGTCGGGATGTAGATGCCGGCCTGCTGGGCCGCCTGGAGCACCGTCATGCCGGGCCGGGCGGTAACTTCCACCCCGTCGATGGTGAGCTTAACCTGCCGCTCCTCCATGGTAAGACTCCTTCAGACGGCGGTGGCAACCGGGCTTAGCTCGCAAACCCCCTGCGGACACCGCCGCTCCCGGATATGGACTTCGTACTCGTGGCGGAAGTGGGTTATGGTGTCCACCACCGGCACGTGGGCCACCTGACCGTGGCCGCATAGGGAGCCGAACTGGACGGCCGGGGCGATATCCAGCATAAAGTCTAAGTCCTCGGGCCGGCCCTCCCCGCGGCAGATGCGGTAGAGGGTGTTGTAGTAGGCCCGGGTCCCCATCTGGCAGGGGAAACACTTGCCGCACGACTCGTCTCGCAGAAACTCCATAAGCTGGAGGACCAGGTTCGGAATGCACGTCTGCTGGCCGACCATTACCAGGCCGCCGGAGCCGATGGTGGTGCCGGCATCCCTCAGCTCGTCGAGGGCGAGGGGAAGGGTGGCCACGAAGTCGGCGGGCAGGATGTTGGAGGCCGGACCGCCCATCTGGACCGCCTTGAGGTCGGTCGGGTCGGCCTGGGCCAGGTCGTAGATAATCGTTTTCAAGGGGATTCCGAAGGGCAGTTCAAAGCCGCCTGGGCGGCGAACGGCCCCGCTTACGGTGATGGTTCGGACCCCCTTGCTCCGTTCGGTTCCGAGACCGGCGTACCACTCCCAGCCCCGGGCGATGATCTGGGGCACATTGGCCAGGGTCTCGACGTTATTTACCACGGTGGGCTTGTAAAAGAGGCCGTTGGTGGCCGGGAAGGGCGGCCGGCTGCGGGGCATCGCCCGGTCGCCCTCGATGGAGGAGATAAGCCCCATCTCCTCCCCGCAAAGGTAGGAGCCGGCCCCATCCCGGACGATGAGCTCGAAGCTGAAGCCGGACCCCAGGATGTTATCCCCCAAAAGTCCCCGGGCCTTGAGCTTTTCAATGGCGGTGCGAACCCGGCTGCTGGCCAGGGGATACTCGTCCCGAATGTAGATAAAGCCCCGGCTGGCGCCGTTGGCGTAGGCGGCGATGGTGATCCCTTCGATGAGCTGGAAGGGGTCGCCCTCCATTATGAGGCGGTCCTTCCAGGTGCCGGCGTTGCCCTCGTCGGCGTTGCAGATAACGTATTTTTCGGTGCCCCGGGCCCGCAGACAGAACTCCCATTTGAGGCCCGTCGGAAAGGCCGCCCCGCCACAGCCCCGCAGCCCCGACTTTTTGACGGCCTCGACGATTTCGGTCGGGGTCATCGTTAGGGCCCGGGCCAGCCCCTCATAGCCCCCGTTGGCCAGGTAATCGTCCAGGTCCTCGGGGTCAATGATGCCCGCATTCCGCTGGGTTATCCGGTACTGGAGCTTAAACCATTCGGTCTCTTCCCGGGGCGGAATCCCCTCGTAGGGGGCGTCGGCATAGACGTAGAGGGCCTTATCCACCCGGGGGTTGCCCCGCCCGACCACATCCTCGATGAGCTGGGCCGCCTCGGCCGGCGTCAGGGGACCGTAGGCCACCCGGGGCCGGCCGGGAAGCTGGATGTCCAGCATCGGCTCGGCCCAGCAGAGCCCGACGCACCCGGTCTTCTCGACCGAAGCGTCCAGGTGAAGCCTTTTTAAGGCGTCGATAACGGCCGCCTTCACCTTCCGGGCGCCGGCAAAGATGCCGCAGGAGCCGGCGCTGATGATTATCCGGGGTCGGTTGGGATTAACCTTGCGCTCCCAGCGGCTTCGGGCTTCGGCAACGAGGGTTTCGAGGTTCATAACTCGACCTCCTCCCGGGGCGGGGTCGGCATACCGTCGCCGCAGGGCAGGCCCTCAATCCCTTCGACGCGGCCGTCCAGAATATCGTCCACCTGCTCCGGCCTCACCCGAACGAAGGTGAGGGTATTGATCTGGAGCATGGGGGCGTAGGCGCAGGTGTTGTAGCAGGGCAGGGGAACCAGGGTATATCTGCCGTCCGGGGTCGTCTCGTGCCAGCCGATGCCCAGCCTCTCCCGGATCCGGCGCAGGATGGCGGGGGTTCCCAGGGCCTGACAGACCGTTCCGGAGCAGACCCGGATGACCTTTTCCCCAACGGGATGGGGGAACAGAAACTCGTAAAAGTGCAGGATGCCGTCCAGGGTATTTTCTGAAACCCCCAGCTCCTCGGCCACCACTCGCAAGGACTCCGGGGGCACGTAGCCGTAGGCCTGCTGGATAACCTTGAGGGCATCTACGGTCATGGTTCGGTCGCCCCGGAACGGGGCCACAAGCTGGCGGACCCTCGCTTCCAGGTCGGCGGGCGCCGCCCGCCGGAGCGGATGCCTCTCACTCATGGAAGACTCCCCCTGCCAGGCGGGTTATTTGTCCAGTCTGAGGGGCAACTCTCGGTTAATGATGGTTCGGGCGATCTGCTCGGCCTCCCGCCGGAGTCCCCGGCCGATCCCGAAGTAAACGAAGCCCAGGTTAAACATCGTCTTGGGCTCGTAGATGTTGCGCCCATCCACCACCACCGGGTGCCGCATAAGCTCTTTGACCCGGACCAGGTCGAGCTGTTTGAACTCGTTCCACTCGGTGGCCACCACCAGGGCGTCGGCCCCCCGGGCAACATCGTAACTGTTTTCACAATATTCTACAAGGTCGCCCAGAACTTTGCGGGCCGAATCCATCGCCACGGGGTCGTAGGCCTTGACCCGGGCCCCCTCGCTCAGGAGCAGGTGGATCACGTCGATGGCCGGGGCGGCCCGGACATCGTCGGTATTGGGCTTAAAGCTCAGGCCCAGTACACCCACCACCAGGCCGTCGAGGGAGCCGAAGACTTCCCGGAGCCGCTGGATCACGACCCGCCGCTGGTCGCGGTTAATATCCATCACCGTTCGGAGGAGCTGGGGGTGGCAGCCGTGAATGGCGGCCATGTGGGCCAGGGCCTCCACATCCTTGGGGAAGCAACTTCCGCCGAAACCCAGGCCGGCCTCGAGGAAGGCCAGCCCGATCCGCTTGTCCATACCCATTCCCTTGGCCACCATCTTTACGTCGGCCCCCACCTGGTCGCAGATGGCGGCGATCTCGTTGATAAAGCTGATACGGGTGGCCAGGAAGGCATTGGAGGCGTATTTAATCATTTCGGCGGTACGGATGTCGGTTATGATCACCGGGGCGTTTAGGGGTGCGTGCAGCTCCTTGACCTTCTCGGCGGCCTCGGGGTTGCTGGCCCCCAGGACGATCCGGTCGGGGTTCATAAAGTCCTGGATGGCGCTGCCCTCCCGGAGAAATTCCGGGTTTGAAACCACGTCGAACTTGGCGTTCGGGTTCACCCGCTCGATAATGGAGGCGATAAGGTCCCCAGTGCCGATGGGCACGGTGGACTTGTTGACGATGATGGTGTAGCCGGTCAGGTGAGGGGCAAGGCTTTCGGCCGCCGCACGGACGTACTTGGTATCCGCCTCCCCCTCCCAGCCGGGCGGGGTTCCCACCGCCAGGAAGACGAATTCGGCCCCGGGGACGGCCTCATCGTAGCGGGTGGTAAAGCTGAGCCGGCCGGCCTTCAGGTTGCGCCGCAGCAGTTCCTCGAGGCCGGGCTCGTAGATGGGGGGAATACCGGCGCGCAGCGACTCGATTTTTGCCCCGTCGATGTCCAGGCCGATGACGTAGTTTCCCAGGTCGGCAAAGCAGGTGGCCGTTGTAAGCCCAACATAGCCCATCCCAATCACGCAGAGGCGCTTCACGCGGCCCTCCCCAAAGCGGTTATCTCCAGGCAGTATACCCGTTGGGCAGTCTATCCGGCAAGGCGAACGCCAGGCGGGCGGGGCTTTTCCGAGTTGCCGGTCTGATCTGCAGAAACTGTCAGCCGGGAGTCAGGCTAAGGAGGCGCTACCGCCGTGCTCCCCACAAAAGATTGGCGCCGCCTGGAAAGCACCGGCTTCGGGGAAGCCGGCCTTTAATGGGGGCCAGGACGCCGGCCAGTGTCCGGGCCGCTCTTTCTGGGAGGGCGGCCCGGACACTGGAAGGTTCCTTCCCACCCTTACGGGCATGTAGCCGAACGGGCAACAAGGGGTAAGAAAAGGTGATTGGGCAGGGCGGGCGGGGTGGACGGGGGCGTGGCTGTCGGGCCGGAGTAAATCTGCAGGGTGGGCGGCTGGGCCCCTGGAACCCCCTGGGTCCTGGCCTCACGGGAGAAGAAGATTTTCTGAATGCCGGGGACAAAGGCGGTGGCCTTCACCATCAGGCCGTAGTTCTGAAACCCGCCCTGGCCGGCGTCATAGGCCCGCCAGGCCCGCACCAGCCCGGTGATGTCGAAGGCGCAGGCCGACGTGTCCCCGACGGTGACGGTGGCGTAGCTTTCGGCGAACTTGTCGGCCATCTGGTTCCAGGTGGCGGCCTCCCCCCAGGGCTGGGTCACCCGGTGGATGCTGATGCTCAGGGGCTGGGGCGAATAACCGGTGGCCCCCTGGTCCAGGGTCAGCTGAAGCAGGGCCTGCTGGATGGTGACGCTCATGGGCACGGTGGTCAGGGAAAACTGGATCAGGGTCCGCTCCTCCCCAAAGGAGCCGCCGTCCCCCACCCAGAGGTCGGCGGCGTCGCTGCCGCCGCTGTTGCTGCTGGGGGTGCCCGAAAAGATGGTGGTATCCTGGGTCGGCGTAAGAGTGGCCACCAGGTCCTGGGTTCGGATATCGGCGCGGCCCTGGCCGCCGAGCAGGGCGCCAAAGAGCAAAAGCCCGAGGGCAGGTCCGAGGATGATGGGCCACCTATTCATAGCGCAGCGCCTCAATGGGATTGAGTCGGGCCGCCCGGGCGGCCGGGTAAATCCCGAAGAAGAGGCCGACAACGGCCGAAACCCCCACGGCCAGCAGGATGGCATCGGGGGCGACCAGGGTCGGGATCCGCTGGCCGTTAATCTCCAGGGTGCTTATGAGCCTTGAGAGGCCGAAACCCAGCAGGATCCCCAGGAGGCCCCCGGCCACGCTCACCACCACCGCCTCGGTTAGAAATTGATAAAGGATATCCCGGCGCCGGGCCCCCACCGCCTTGCGAATGCCGATCTCCCGGGTCCGTTCGGTGACCGAGACCAGCATGATGTTCATGATGCCGATGCCCCCGACCACCAGGGAGATGCCGGCGATGGAGCCCAGAAGGAGGGTAAAGATCCCCGTTATCTGGTTGGCCAGGGCGAGCATATCTTCCTGGCTGCGAATGATGAAGTCGTCCTGGCTGACCCGGTGCCGCTGGCGCAAGACGGCCCCAATGGCCTCGATGGCGTCCTGCATCCGTTCTCGGTCGGCCACCTGGACGATGATGGTGTTCACCGTGGGGGAGCCGCCCCGGGCCGCCACCTGCCGGGTAATGCTTCGGAAGAAGGTTGTGAGGGGGATGACAACGACGTCGTCCTCGTTGCCCAGGGCCCCGGCCCCCTTCCGGGCAAAGACGCCGATGACCCGGAAGGTCGCCTGGCCGATCCGAATGTTCTGGTCGATGGGGTCCGACTCGGGGAAGAGCTGGTCGGCCACATCGGCCCCGAGGACGGCCACGGCCGATGCCGCCTCGAACTGCTGCGGACTAAAAAACTCCCCGGCGGCCAGCTGGTAGTTGCGCACCCACCAGTAGTCGGGGGTGGTGCCGACGATCCGGGTGTTCCAGTTGGTGCCGTTCCCCACCACCTGCCGGAAGGTCTGGTTAAAGGGGACCGCCGCCGTGATCATCGAAAGCAGTTCGGGCTCGTTGTTGAGGGCGACGGCGTCATCATAGGTCAGGGTCTGGGCCGAGCCGAAGCCCAGGGCCAGTCCCCCCTGCTGGACCTGCCCCGGCCCGATGAAGAGCAGGTTGGTGCCGATATTCTGAATCCGGGCCGTGATCTGCTCGTTGGCGCCCCGGCCGACGGAGACCATCGCGATGACGGAGCCCACCCCGATGATGATGCCCAGCACCGTAAGAAACGTCCGCAGCCGGTTGGCCGAGAGGGCCTGAAGGGCCGTAAGGGACAGGTCCAGATACTTGGTCATGCCGTCTTCCTCCCCAGGGTAGTCTCGGCGTCAATGGGGTTAAGGTTGGGCTCATCCCGGACGATGAGGCCGTCCCGCACCTGGACGATCCGCCGGGTATGGTGGGCGATGTCGGCCTCGTGGGTTACGATGATCACGGTTACGCCCCGCTCCCGGTTGAGCCGCTGGAGCACCGCCAGGATCTCGGCGCTGGAGCGGGAGTCGAGGTTGCCCGTCGGTTCGTCGGCCAGGATGAGGCTCGGGTTGTTGGCCAGAGCTCGGGCGATGGCCACCCGCTGTTGCTGGCCCCCCGAAAGCTGGGTCGGCCGGTGGTCCACCCGGTCGCCCAGGCCCACCAGCTCCAGGAGCTCCACCGCCCGCCGGCGGCGGGCCGGACGGGGAACCCCGGCGTAGATCATCGGCAGCTCCACCTGCTCCACCGCCCGCAGTCGGGGCAGGAGGTTAAAACTCTGGAATACGAAGCCGATTTTGCGGTTGCGAATCTGGGCCAGGTCGTCGTCCGAAAGGCGGCCAACGTCGGTGCCCTCCAGGAGGTAGCGGCCGGAGGTCGGCTGGTCCAGGCAGCCCAGGATGTTCATTAATGTTGACTTCCCCGAACCCGAGGGGCCCATAATGGCCACCAGCTCCCCGGCATTAACCTCCAGGCTTACCCCGGCCAGGGCGGTGACCTCCACCTGCCCGAGGCTGTAAACCTTGGTCACGTTCTGGAGCAGAATTAGGGGCGGCATGGCCCCAACCTCAGCGCCCGCCCGGAGGCGGCCCGCCGAAGCCGCCCGGCCCGCCGAAGCCGCCGGTGGGAACCCGGGGCTGGGCGGTGGTGGTTCCGGGAAGCACCACCCGCTCCCCCTCTTTAAGGCCGGAAACGACCTCCGTAAGCTGGTCGTTGCTCAGGCCGGTCTGGACCTCCCGCCGCTCGGTCCGGCCGCCGTCCACCAGCACCTCCACGTAGCGGGTCCGGCCCTGGGTCCGGACGGCCCGGTTGGGAACGGCCAGGACGTTCTGGCGCTGGTCGTAGATGATGCTGACCAGCACCGTCATCCCGGGCCTCAAGGGCAGCGGCTGGCCGGGTCGGGCCTCCACCTGGACCTGAACCTGGTAGTTGACCACCCCCTGCTGGATGGTGGCGGTGGGGGCGATGGCCGAGACCCGCCCCTGGAACTGCTGGCCGGGCAGGTTGTCGCTGGTGATGCGCGCCTGCTGGCCGACCTTCACCTTGGCGATGTCGGCCTCGTCGATGTTCACGTCCACCCGCAGGGACGAAAGGTCCGTCAGGACCACCGCCGGCCCCCCGGCTGTGGAGGTCTGCTCCCCGGGGTTTATATTGACGGCCGCCACCACCCCGTCGAAGGGAGCCCGCAGCACGGCGTTCTCCAGGTTGTTGCGGGCCTGCTGGAGGCTGGCCTCGGCCTGCCGGACCTGCTCCTGGGCCACGGCGATGTCATTGGGATCCGGCCCCTGAAGCTTAAGGTCCAGCTGGGCCTTGGCCTGGGCCACCGCCGCCTCGGCCGCCTTCAAGTTGGCCTGCTCGTTGAGGGCCTGCTGAAGCTGGTCGAGCTGCTGCTTCGCCTGAATCATCGCGGCTTCGGCCGCCTTGATCTGGCTCTGGTCGGCCAGCTGGGCCTTCTTCGCCTCCAGGGCCTGCTTTGCCTGCTCCACCTGGGCCTGGGCGGCCTTGATCTGGTCGTCGGTGGGACCGGCCGTTTTTGCCTGGTAGGCGGCCAGGGCGGCCTGATAGGCCGCCTGGGCCTGGGCCAGGGCTTTGGCTTCGGGCCGCTCGGCGGCGTCCCGGCGGTTGGCGATGCGGTTGTAAGCCGCTTGGGCCTGGTCCAGCTGGGCCTTGGCCTGGTCGAGCTGGGCCTTGGCGGCGGCCACATCGTTGGGGTTCGGGCCGGCCAGCAGTTGATTCAGGCGGGCGACGGCGGCGTCGTACTGGGCCTGAAGGGCGGCCAGGTCCTGGCTGGCCGTGGGCGGATTCAGCAGGTTCTGATACTTGGCCACGGCCGCCTCGTAGTTGGCCTGGGCGGCCTGAAGCTGTTCGGGGGTGGGCAGGGCGGCCTTGGCTGCCTCGTATTTGGCAACGGCCGAGTCGTAGGCGGCCTGCAGGGCCTGGATATCCTGGGGCTTGGGGGGTTGGAGGAGCTGCTGGAGCCTGAAGCGGGCGATGTTTACGTTGGCTTCGGCCTGGGTGACCTGCGCCTGGAGGTCGGTGGTATCCAGGGCGGCCAGGGGGTCGCCCTGCTTAACGGTGTCCCCGACCTTTACATAGACCTCTTTGACGATGCCGGCAGTTTTAAAGGTGAGCCTGGCCTGGTTGGGGACGGCGACGGTTCCGGAGGCGTTGACGGTGGCCAGGATGTTCGTCCGCTGGACGGGCACCGTCTGGAGCTGGGCGGTCTGGGCCGGCCGGTTGAGCACCTGGGTGTAGACCAGGTATGCGGCCGCGGCAACCAGAACCAGGGCGGCAACGGCCAGGGGCAGGCGGTTGCCCCGCACCCACTTCCAGACGCCGTTGACCTTACCGGCAAGGGTCGTTTCCGCCTCGGCCATCTCAGTTTCTCCTTGCCAGCAGTTTGGGTTTGCTCCCCTCGGCCGGGGGCCGCTCCGGGGCCGGGTGCCAGATGGCGAACTCCGTGCCCGTATCGGGGTCGCTTTTAACCTGGATTATACCCCCCTGGGCCTGAACGATTTCCCGGCTTATGGCCAGGCCCAGGCCCAGGCCATGGTGGTTCCGGTGGTAAAACCGCTGGAAGATCTTCTCCCGCTCCCCTTCGGGGATAAAAGACCCGCTGTTAAAGACCCGAACCCAGACCCCCGGCCGCTGCTGGTGGGTCCCCGGCTCCACCGTCACCCGGACAATCCCGCCCGGCGGGGTGTGCTGAACGGCGTTTTTGAGCAGGTTGGTAACAACCTGCTCCGTCCGGGTGGGGTCGACCAGGGCCTCGGCCGGCCCGTCGGCCGCGAACTGGAAGCGCAGGTTGCCGGGGTCCTCCCGCTCGAAGCGGCGCAGGCAGGTGCGGGCCAGCTCGGTCAGGTTTACCGGCTCCGGGTTGAAGGGCACCTGGTTGGCCTCCAGCCGGGAAAGGAAAAGCAGGTCGTTTACCAGCCGGTCCATCCGGTCGGCCTCGTCCAGGATTATCCGGGCTACCTCGGCCACCTCGGCCGGAGAGGTTACCGCCTGCTCGGTGAGGGCCTGGGCAAAACCTTTAACCGAGGTGAGGGGTGTCCGGAGCTCGTGTGAGACGTCGGCCAAAAAGTTCTTGAGGGTGCGGTAGGAGCGGCTCACCTGCTGGCTCATCTGGTTGAAGGCCTCGGCCAGCTGGACGGTCTCCCGGGTGCCCCGGACGGGCACCGTCTGGTCGAACTCCCCCGCCGCCATCCGGGTGGCGGCCTGGGTGAGCTCGGCCAGGGGCTGGGCGATAGACCGGGCGAGGAGCCAGGAGATCCCGGCCGATACGCCGAGGGCCCCCAGCCCGGCCAGACCCAGGCTGGGCAGCAGGGTGAGCCAGCCGCCCCGCAGGCTGGAGTTGGGGATGCCCACCGCCACAATGCTGCTTGCCCCCCGGAAGGGCCTCACGGACACGGTCGGGACCACCGCGAAGGTGTGGCCCCAGGCCTCCACCCAGACGGCCCCCGCCGAGCGGACACCCGAGGTCAGGTCGAGGCGGCGGCCCTCAAACTCGCGGCCGGTATCGGCCATCACCATGCCCGAGGCATCCAGGATCAGGATGCGGATATCCAGCTCAGAGGCGTCCTCCCGAATGAGGTCGGCGATGGCGGCCGGGGACTGGCCCTGCCGCTCCAGGACCGCCACCTGGACGGCCACCGGCCGGCTCAGCTCGGCGATGCGGGCGGCCCGGGCCTGGAACTGGTAGTGCTGAAGCACCCACAGAAAACCGGCCCCGGCCAGTACCAGGCAGACGAAAATTACGAAAGTAAAGGCTAAAAAGAGTTTTACCCGCAGGGTCATTCGCGCACTACAAGTTTGTAACCTGCCCCCCGAACGGTCTGAATTTCAACCCGGCTCCCGGCCAGCTTCTGCCGCAGCCAGGCGATATGGACATCTACGGTCCGGGTATCCCCGGCGAAGTCGTAGCCCCAGACCTGGTTAAGGAGGCGGTCCCGGTCGAGGACGATTCCGGCGTTGCGGGCCAGGGCGGCCAGCAGGTCGAACTCTTTGGCCCGGAGGTGAACCGGCTGGTCCCCAATAAAGACTTCCCGCCGGCCGGGGTCGATCACCAGGTCCCCCAGCCTCATAGGCCCGTCGGGCCGGAGCCTTCCCTCCGACCGCCGCAGCACGGCCCGGACCCGGGCCAGGACCTCCCGGGGGTTGAAGGGCTTGGTTATATAGTCGTCCGCCCCCATCTCCAGGCCGACGATCCTATCGATATCTTCGTCCCGGGCGGTAAGCATGATGAGGGGGATGTCGCTTTCGGCCCGGACCCGCCGGCAGACTTCAAGGCCGTCGATGTCGGGCAGCTTCAGGTCCAGGACGATAAGGTCGGGCCGGAGGGCCCGGGTTTTGCGCAGGGCCTCCTCGCCGCTGGCCGCGGTTTCCACCTGGAATCCCGACCGGCTCAGGTAAAGCTTAAGCAACTGGGTGATATTCGGTTCGTCGTCCACCACAAGAATCGTCGCCGCCATCGGTCAAACCACCCGCCATTAGGATTTCCCCGAACAATAATGCAGACCGGCCTTTAAAGAGAAATTGTGACCATTTTAAAGGTTTGTTAAAGACTGTCAAAGGGTCGGCAAACCGGAGCCTATGTTCGCCCCGGACTCGAGGTTTCGCACGCTGCCAAATACCCCGTTTTAGTCTAGCACGCCGTCGCCGGCCCGCAGGATGGGTTCCGGGGAGCCCTGCGGCGGGGCGCTGATACCCCCTTGACTTTGGAGCGGGTTCAAGGTTCTATACTCCCGACGGCGGGTTTGGCGGCCGGGCCTTTCCGGGCTCGGCTCGGGCCTTCGTCCCGGTGGCCCTGCGGCTGCGGTTGCTACAGCTGGCTGACGGGGCCCTCCGGCCACCCGGCTTCACCGGTTCGGAGGCGGTAGCCGACGCCGGGTTCGGTGACGATAAACCGGGGGTTCTGGGGGTCCGGCTCGAGCTTGCGCCGGAGCTGGGCCATGTAAACGTGCAGATAGTGGGACTCGTCCCCGTATTCGGGTCCCCAGACCTCCCGCAGCAGCATCCGGTGGGTCACCACCTTGCCGGCGTGGCGGGCCAGGGTCTTGAGCAGGTTGAATTCGGTGGGGGTAAGCCGAACCTCCTGCCCGTCCCGGAAGACCTGTCGCCGGGCCAGGTCGATGGTGAGGCCGTTGACCCGGATTACCGGCTCGCTCTGGGCCAGGGGACCGGCCACATGCCGGAGGGCCACCCGGATCCGGGCCAGCAGCTCCGTCACGCTGAAGGGCTTGGTGAGGTAGTCGTCGGCCCCGGCCTCGAGGGCCTCAACCTTATCCCGGTCGTCGCTGCGAACCGAAAGGATGATGATAGGGGTCGTCAACGTGCGCCGAATCTCCCGGATCACCTCCAGGCCGGAGATGTCGGGCAGGCCCAGGTCCAGCAGGACCACGTCGGGACGGCGGCCGTAAAAGAGGGCCAGGGCCTCCCGCCCGGTCTCGGCCGTAATCACCTCGTAGCCATTTGCGCTCAGGTAAGTCTTGAGGGCCCGCAGGATTTCCTTCTCGTCGTCGACGGCCAGGATTCGGGCGCCGGCCATACTCTCACCTCACCCCCAACGGGCCGGCCTCCGGAACCCCGGAGGCGGCCAGGGGCAGGGTAAAGCTTACGGTCGCCCCGCCCCCCGGGGTGGTCTCCGCCCAGATTTTACCCCCGTGGGCTTCCACCAGGCCCCGGGCCACCGCCAGCCCCAGCCCGATGCCCCGGGCCCCCCGGTAGAACCGGTCGAAGACCCGGGTCTGCTCCTCCGGGGGGATTCCGGGGCCGTGGTCGATAACGCTCACCCGGACGGCCCCATTCACCTGCCGGGCCGCCACCCGGACCTCGGTTCCGGGGGGAGCGTACTTAAAGGCGTTTTCCAGCAGGTTGGAAAGCACCTGGTCCACCTGGACGTAGTCGAGGGGCACCGGCGGAAGGTCCTCGGGCACGTCCACAACCACCCGGTGGTCGGCCGCCAGCGGCCGCATCCGCCCGACCACATCGTTGACCAGGTCGGCCAGGGGGTAGAGCTGCTTGTTGGGCCGGACAACCCCGGCCTCAAGACGGGACATATCCAGCAGGTTCTCGATGATCCGGTTCAGCCGGTCGACCTCCCGGTCGATGGTGAGGACCAGCTCCCGCCGGGCGGTCGGGTCGGCCGTCAGGCCCTCCTGCAGCAGGCTCCCGGCCGCCGCCTTGATGGCCGCCAGGGGCGTGCGCAGGTTGTGGGAGACCGAGTGCAGAAGGGTCGTCTTCAGCTCATCGGCCTGCCGGAGCACGTCGGCGGCGATGGCCTCTTCCCGCAGGCGGGCCCGCTCCAACGCCTGGGCGAGCTGGTGGGCCACGCCGGCGATGGTCCGGTCCTCGTCCCGGGAGAAGGGCGGGTCGCCGGACCGCCGGCTCAGGCCCAGCACCCCCACCACCCGGTCGCCGGCCCGGAGGGGCACCAGGAAGGTGGGGTTGGCGGGACCCACTGCCAGCCCGGGCCGGGCCGGGCCCACCAGCCTGATCCAGCGGCCGGGGTGGGCCGGACTGCTTAAGTAGGTGGCCGGGCGCCCCTGGGCGTAGACGGCGGCGGCCATCGCCTGGGCCGGCTCGGCCGGAAAGTCGCCTTCAACGGCCGCCGGATTGAGCCGGCCCCTGGGGTCGGCCAGGAGGACGGCGCACCCGGCCAGGTTAAACTCGGCCCGCAGGCGGGCGGCCACGGCCCTAATGGCTTCCCTGGGATCCTGGGGCCCGTTGAGGAGCTCGCCGATCTCGTAGAGCAGGACCGCCGCCCGCTCCCGGCGCCGGGCCTCTTTGGTCCGGCTGTGGAGCCGGCCGGCCAGCTGGCCGGCCACCAGGGCGGTGGCTAGGAAGAGGTAAAGGGCCACCCACTCGTTGGGGTCGGCAATGCCCGGACCCAGGGGCGGCACACAGCACGAGTCGAAGGTAAAGACGGCGGCGAAGGAGGCCGCGACCGCCGGGCCGACGCCGAAGACGCTGGCGACTCCCAGCACCACCAGCAGGTAGAGCATAAGGCCGTTGGCGGTGGTCAGATAGGTGCTCAGCAGGCCGATAATGGGGGTCGCCAGCAGGACGGCCAGCAGGGCCACCCCGTAGCCGCGCAGCGTCTGCCGGTTTGTCCGGAGCGTGCCGAGAAGCTGCCGCAGCGGGATAAAGCGGTCTACCATGCCCAGATCTGATCATAGCACCGGCCCTCAGCAGTTTTTAAGAAAACCTTTTGGCCGTAAGGCCAGGCTTTGAGCCCCTTTTAAGGTCCCGCAAGCCATGCTTTCTGGATGGGCACGAAACCATGACAAGCAGCCACCGAGGTCCCGAAGACGAACACCCCCATCCCGCCGGCGACCGGCGGATAACCCCCGACCTGGAGGCCACCGAGGTGGCCGCCGGCCGGCGGCCGGGCAGCCGCTACGTCCGGATCGTCCGGCCCTTTGCGGCCGAATTTCGGCGGCGGGGCCGCGGGGAGCTGGTGGCCACCGAGCGGGTGCTGGCCCCCCGCACCCCCGGCCGCAAGGTCCTGGAGGCCCTCCGGCGGGTTTTCATCGGTCGGCGGATACCCACCGAGCGGGAACTGCACGAGCGGGTCGGGGTCCTTAAAGGGATGGTGATCCTCTCGCCGGACGCGATCTCTTCGGCCGCCTACGGGCCGGAGGAGGTTATGCGGGCACTGGTCCTGGCCGGAACGGCCGCCTTAAGCCTTACGTTTCCCATCGCGGCAGCCATAACGGCCCTGCTGGCCATCGTGGCCACCTCCTACAGGCAGACGGTACTGGCCTATCCCGGCGGCGGCGGAAGCTACATTGTGGCCAGCGACAACCTGGGCCGCCTGCCGGGCCTGGTGGCCGCGGCGGCCCTCCTTACGGACTACGTGCTTACCGTGGCCGTTTCGGTCACGGCCGGGGTTGCGGCCGTGGTTTCGGCCTTCCCGGAACTCTACCCCCACCGGGTCGGCCTGAGCGTTGGGACCGTCCTTCTGCTGGCCCTGGCCAACCTGCGGGGCATTCGGGAGGCCGCGAACCTCTTCCTGGTTCCGGTGTATCTTTACATTTTCAGCCTGCTTGGTCTGGTCGGCCTGGGCCTTTACGAGGTCGTCACCGGCACCGTCGGGCCCTATGAGCCGCCCCCGGCCGCCCTCACCGGCCCCGAAATGGGGGCCGAGGCCCTTTCGGTCTTTCTCATCCTGCGGGCCTTCGCCTCCGGTTCCGTCGCCCTGACGGGGGTCGAGGCCATTGCGAACGGGGTCCCCATCTTCAAGCCGCCGGAAGGTAGACACGCCGCCCGGGCCCTGACCCTGCTGGCCCTGATTTACGGCACCATCCTGCTGGGCATCGGCTTTATCGCCGCCCACCTGCAGGTTGTCCCCGACCCGGAAGAGGCCGAGACCGTCCTGAGCCAGGTGGCCCGAACCCTGGCCGACCACTCCTGGTTCTACTACCTGGTTCAGTTCGCTACCACCGGCATCCTCCTCATCGCGGCCAACACCGCCTTTGCCGATTTCCCGCGGCTGGCCAGCATCCTGGCCAGGGACCTGTACTTCCCCAGGTTCTTTGCCCGCCGGGGCGACCGGCTCGCATTCGACAACGGCATCATCCTGCTGGCGGCCCTGGCCGTGGTGCTAATCGTCGCCTTCGGCGGAAGCGTGACCGCGCTGGTGCCCCTCTATGCGGTGGGGGTCTTCGTGGCCTTCACCCTCTCCCAGGCGGGAATGGTGGTCCACTGGCGGCGGGAGGGTGGCCCCGGCTGGAAGCTACGGGCCGCCATTAACGGCCTCGGGGCCCTCACCACCGGGGTGGTGACGGCGGTGGTCGGGGTTACCAAGTTTGCCCTGGGAGCCTGGGTGGTGGTCCTCATCATCCCGACCCTGGTGGCCTTGATGCTTGCCATCCACCGCCACTACCGCTTTGTCGAGGACATGCTCACCATCGACCGGCCGGAGGCGGCCCTAACGCCCCTGCGGGCCCTGCGGGTGGTGGTGCCCGTGGCCTGGGCCGACCGGGCTGCCCTCAACGCCCTGGTCTTTGCCCGCCAGCTTGCCCGGGACGTGGCGGCCGTCCACGTGAGCATCGACCCGGCGGAAGCCGCCCGGCTGCGCCGGCGCTGGGCGGAGCTGGGCATCGACGTGCCCCTGGTAGTTATCGATTCCCCGTACCGGGCGGTGGTCCCGCCCCTGCTGGCCTACATCGACGCCCTCCGTCGGGAAGACCCCAAAACCCCGGTCGTGGTGGTGCTGGCCGAGTTTGTGCCCCGGTACCCCTGGCAGTATTTTCTGCATAACCTGACGGCCCTGCGTCTTAAACTGGCCCTCTTTTTCCGGCCCAATGTGGTCGTGGTGGACGTGCCGTACCACCTCCGACCGGCCGAGGCGTGGTGAGTCCCGGGCCGGCAGGCCGAACCCCGGGCCGTGTATCATAGTCTTAGAAGGCCATGCCCAAGCCCAGGACCGTTTTCGTCTGCCAGAACTGCGGCGCGGAAAGCCCTAAATGGCTCGGCCGGTGTCCCGACTGCGACCAGTGGAACACCTACGTCGAGACCATCTCCCCCGGTAATTCCTCCCCGGCCCGGCGGCCCACCAATGCGGGCGCCGTGCCCGTCTCCCAGCTTGAAGCCCGAAGGCTTCCCCGCATCTCCACCGGGCTGGGCGAGTTCGACCGGGTGCTGGGCGGGGGGCTGGTGCCCGGGGCGGCCGTGCTCCTCGGGGGCGACCCCGGCATCGGCAAATCGACCCTCCTCCTGCAGGCCGCCGACCTCCTGGCCCGGGACGGCCGGCGGGTCTGGTACGTCTCGGGGGAGGAGTCGGTGGAGCAGATTAAACTGCGGGCCGACCGGCTCGGGGTTGGCTCGCCCACCCTCTACCTCCTGGCCGAGACTTCCCTGGAGGCCATCCTGGACCAGCTGGAAGGCGCCCGGCCCGATGTGGCCGTCATCGACTCGATCCAGACCCTGGCCAGCGAGCAGATTCCGGGTCTGCCTGGCGGGGTGAGCCAGGTTCGGGAGTGCGCCCAGGCGATCATCCGCTGGGCCAAGGCCGCCCGCACCCCGGTCTTCATCGTCGGCCACGTGACGAAGGAGGGCACCATCGCCGGGCCCCGCATCATCGAGCACCTGGTGGATGTGGTCCTTTACCTGGAGGGCGACCGCTACCAGACCTACCGGGTGCTGCGGGGGGTCAAGAACCGGTTCGGCTCCACCAACGAGGTCGGGGTTTTCGAGATGGGGGAGCAGGGCCTAACCGAGGTGGCCAACCCCTCCCTCTTTTTCCTGGCCGAGAGGAACCCGGAGCTTCCGGGCTGCGTGGTAACGGTCGCCTTAGAGGGCACCCGGCCCCTGCTGGTGGAAGTTCAGGCCCTCACGGCCTACAGCACGGTGGGGATCCCCCGGCGGGTGGCCCACGGCATCGACCCCAACCGGCTGGTGCTCCTGGGGGCGGTTCTGACCCGGCGGGCCGGCCTGGCCCTTAGCAATCAGGATATCTACGTCAACGTCACCGGCGGCCTGCAGCTGGAGGAGCCGGCGGCCGACCTGGCGGTGGTGCTGGCCATCGCCTCCAGCTTTAAGGACCGCCCCCTCCGGCCGGACTTGGTGGCCTTCGGGGAGGTGGGCCTTGGGGGCGAGTTGCGCCGGGTGGCCCAGGTGGAGCGCCGGCTTACGGAGGCCCTCCGGCTGGGATTCCGGGCCTGTCTGCTCCCGGCCGGCCCGACGCCCAGGCTTCAGGGGATCGAAATCATACCGGCCCGCACCGTGCGGGAGGCCATCAAACTGGCGCTGGGGTAACCCTGGCAAATGCGCTTGGAGCTCGCCGTCCGGCTGCTGGGAATGCTGGTGCTGGGTTACGGCGCCTTCCGGCTGGGCGAGGCCTTTGCCCTCGACCCCGCCGACCCCGGGTCCCTCCGGGCGCTGATTGCCCTTACCCTGGCCGGGGCGGGCATCGGCCTGCTGGTCACCCCGTATGTCACGGTGCGGCCCCTCCGGCGGATTCGGGACCAGCTGAGGGTTATCTCCGCCCAGGACCTGGTGGCGGGGACGGTCGGCCTTGTCATCGGGCTGGTGATCGCCGCCCTCCTAGCCCTGCCCCTTTCCCTCCTGCCGGCCCCCTTCGGCCAGCTTCTGCCCTTCCTGGCCAGCCTGGCCCTCGGCTACTTCGGTGCAACCGTGATGGTGTGGCGCAAGCAGGAGCTGGCGCAGTTTCTTACGAACCCCTGGCGGCTTGGAGGCCGGTCCGGGGCCGGCTACGTCCTGGTGGACACGAGCGTCCTTATCGACGGCCGGGTTGAAGCGGTTTACCGGGCCGGCTTCATCCCGGGAACCCTGCTTATTCCCCACTTCGTTTTGGACGAGCTCCAGCAGGTGGCCGACTCCCCCGACCCCATCCGGCGGGGCCGCGGCCGGCGGGGCTTAAGCGTCCTTAACCGGCTGCGGCGGGACCCGGCCATTGGGGTCAAGATCTCCGAGCTGGACGCCGAGGGGGCGGTTGGGGTGGACGAGAAGCTGGTGGAGCTGGCCCGCACCCACCACTGGTCGGTCCTGACCTGCGACGCCAACCTCCAGCGGGTGGCCGAGATCCGGGGGGTGAAGGTGCTCAATCTCAACGAGCTGGCCAACGCCCTCCGGCCGATGGTTATGACCGGGGACGAGCTGACCCTGCGCATCGTGCAGGAGGGGAAGGAGAGCGGCCAGGGCATCGGATATCTGGATGATGGGACGATGGTGGTGGTTGAGGGCGGCCGCCGGCACATCGGCAGCGAGGTCAGCGTGGTGGTCACCCGGGTTCTGCAGACCCAGACCGGCCGGATGGTCTTCGCCCAGCTCAAGGAGGGGGTGCCGGCCCGTGGGTAGGCCCCGGCTGGCGGCCGTCCTGGTGGGGGCCGGGCGGTCCGAGCGCATGGGTCAGGATAAGCTCTTCGTCAGCCTCGGGGGCCGGCCGGTGCTCGGCCTGGCGGTGGCCGCCTTCGAGGCGGCCGACTGCGTCGACGAGGTCGTTTTGGTGGTCCGGGCCGAGCGGGTGGGAGAGGTTCGGGAGCTGGCAGGCCGGCTGGGCTGGCGGAAGGTGAGGGCGGTGGTGCCCGGGGGCGAGCGGCGCCAGGACTCGGTCCTTAACGGGCTGGGGGCCGTGGGGGAGGCCGACTTTGTGGCCGTCCACGACCTGGCCCGGCCCCTGGTTACGGCCGACCTGATCGGTCGGGTGTTTGCGGCGGCCCAGAGGTTCGGGGCGGCGATACCGGCCCTGCCGGTTCGGGATACCCTCAAGCTGGTGGAGGGCGAATTGGCCGTCCGGACCGTGCCCCGGGCCGGCATCTGGGTGGGGCAGACGCCCCAGGTCTTTCGGCTTGACCTGCTGAAAGCCGCCGTCGACCCGGAGCTGGAGGTAACCGACGACGCGGCCTGGCTGGAGGCCCGGGGAATCCCGGTGCGAGTGGTGCCGGGGGACCCGGCGAATATCAAGCTTACCTATCCCGAAGACTTGGAAATCGCCGAAGCCCTGTTAAAGCTTCGTTCGGTGGCGACAGGATGCCCCGAAAGCCACTGAACCGGGAAGACGTCCGCGCCTGGCCGACCGCGAGGGGGCCGAACGGCAATGTATAAAATCGGCTTAGGGTATGACGTCCACCGGCTGGTGCCGGGCCGACGGCTGGTCCTCGGGGGGGTCGAGGTTCCCTTCGGCCTCGGCCTCGAGGGCCACAGCGACGGCGACGCCCTTCTTCACGCCATCATGGACGCCTGCCTCGGGGCGGCAGGTCTGGGGGATATTGGCGTATACTTTCCAACAGAAGACGAAGGCCTGCGGGGTGTAAGCAGCCTCGAGCTGCTGGGCCGGGTCCGGGACCTGCTCCGCGCGGCCGGTTTCCGGCCGGCAAACATCGACGCGGTGGTGGTGGCCGAGGCGCCGAAGCTGGCCCCGTTTTTCGGTGAGATGAAAGCTCTGATTGCCCGAACCCTCGGCATTGATACCAGGGCCGTCAACTTGAAGGCCACGACCAACGAGCGGCTCGGCTTTGTGGGCCGCGGCGAGGGGATTGCGGCCATCGCGGTGGCTCTGCTGGAGGCTTCCCCGTGAGGCCCGTCTGCAGGCGCCGGCCGGCTTTCCGCTTCGTCTTCGGCCTCGCCACTGCCCTCACCTGCGTCTGTCCTTAGGGGTACCATCCCCGGCCGGGGATGGTACCCCGTGCCCGCCGGTTGTTCGGTTAAGCCGCACGGAAGGGGGGACGGACGGCATGTTTCGCCTTATGAAAAGCATCAAGCGGGATATCGAGGCGGCCCTGGAGCGGGACCCGGCCGCACGGAACGTCTGGGAGGTGGTCCTGGCCTACCCGGGGTTTCATGCCCGACAGATCCACCGGCTGGCTCACTTCCTCTGGAACCTGGGCATCCCCGTCGTGCCCCGGGTCATCTCCCACATCAACCGGTTTTTAACCGGCATCGAGATCCACCCGGGGGCCAAGATCGGCGAGGGCCTCTTCATCGACCACGGCATGGGGGTGGTGATCGGGGAGACGGCCGAGATCGGCGACAACTGCACCCTCTACCAGGGGGTCACTCTGGGCGGGGTGAGCCGGGAGCGGGTTAAACGCCACCCGACCCTGGGCAACAACGTGGTGGTCGGGGCCGGGGCCGTCCTGCTGGGGCCCATTACCGTCGGGGATAACGCCCGGATCGGGGCCGGGGCCGTCGTGGTCCAGTCGGTGCCCCCCAACGCCACCGTCATCGGGGTGCCGGGCCGGGTGGTGGCCATCCACGACCCCGAAACCGGCGAGGTCTACCGGTCCCCGGACCCGGTGGCCGACACCATCCGGGAGCTTCAGGCCCGGGTGGCCGAGCTGGAGCGGCGGCTGGCCGAGCTGGAGGCCAGGCACCAGGAGGCCGGAGTATGCGACTGACCAATACCCTTACCGGCCGCAAGGAGGAGTTCGTTCCCGGCGGAAGCCCGGTCAAAATGTACGTCTGCGGGCCGACGCCCTACGATTCGGCCCACATCGGCCACGCCATGAGCTACGTGGTTTTCGACGTGCTCCGCCGGTATCTGGAATACCGGGGCTACCAGGTAAGGCATGTCCAGAACTTTACGGATATCGACGACAAGATCATTGCCCGGGCCCGGCAGTTGGGGCTAAGTCCCTTTGACCTGGCCGAGAAGTACATCGCCGAGTTCTTCCGGGATATGGACGACCTGAATATTGCCCGGGCCCACGTTTACCCGCGGGTAACCCGGGAGATTCCCGACATTATCGAGGCGATAAAAAAGCTGGTTGAAAAAGGCTTTGCCTACGCCACCCCCGCCGGCAACGTTTATTTCAGCGTCCGCAAGTACCCCCGCTACGGCGAGCTGAGTCACCGGCGGCCGGAGGAGATGCTGGCCGGGGCCCGGGTTGAGGCCGAGGAGGACAAGGCCGACCCCTTAGATTTTGCCCTCTGGAAGGCGGCCCGACCCGGGGAGCCCGCCTGGGACAGCCCCTGGGGGCCGGGGCGGCCGGGCTGGCACATTGAATGCTCGGTGATGAGCCGCAAGTACCTGGGGGATGAGCTGGACATTCACGGGGGCGGCCAGGACCTCATCTTCCCCCACCATGAGAACGAGCGGGCCCAGAGCGAGGCCCTGACCGGCCATGCACCCTTCGTCCGGTACTGGGTTCACAACGGCCTGC
Organism: Dehalococcoidia bacterium; assembly: GCA_042408785.1. Lineage (GTDB taxonomy): Bacteria > Chloroflexota > Dehalococcoidia > JAUQQI01 > JAUQQI01 > JAUQQI01. Next base: position 29,356 of record JBHOQU010000068.1, read on the forward strand.
TCCAGCTCGGCGGCGAGAAGATGAGCAAGTCCCTGGGGAATCTAATCACGGTTCGGGAGGCCCTGGAACGATACTCGGCCGACGGCCTTCGGGTCTTCATCCTGAGCAGCCACTACCGCCGGCCCCTCCTTTTCACCGAAGAGGCCGTCCAGGCGGCCACCCGGGGCGCCGAGCGGCTGCGGTTCGCCGCCCGGGAGCCGGCCCGGGGCGGGGTTCCCCTCGACTTCGACCCCGACCGGTTCCGGGCCCGGTTCGTCGAGGCGATGGACGACGACCTCAACACCCCCGAGGCCCTGGCGGCCATCTTCGACCTGGCCCGGGAGATAAACCGGGCCCGGGAGGCCGGCCAACAGATCCGGCCGGCTCAGGAGGTGCTGGTGGAGCTGGCCGGGGTGCTGGGCCTGCGACTGGAGGCGCCGGCGGTCGAGCTGGCCGCCAGGCCTTTCATCGACCTGCTGGTGGAGGTGCGGTCGGAGCTGCGGAGCCGCCGGCTTTTCGACCTTTCCGACCGGATCCGGGAGCGCCTGCGGGAGCTGGGCGTTATTCTGGAGGACACCCCCCAGGGCACGGTCTGGCGGGTGGGTCGTGGCGGTTGAGCGAATCTGGGGCCGAAATCCCGTCCTGGAGGCCCTCCGGGCCGGGAGCCGGGTCCGGCGGGTGCTCCTGGCCGCGGGGGTTTCGCCCTCGCGGCCCATCCGGGAGATCCTGGAGCTTGCCGCCGGCCGGGGCATTCCCGTCGAGTACGTCGACCGGGCGGAGCTGGACCGGTTCACCCGCCACCACCAGGGGGTGGTGGCCGAGGTCCGGGAGTTCAGGTATGCCGACCTGGCCGACCTGCTGGACGGGGCGGCCAAGGGGGCCGAGCCGCCCCTGCTGCTGGCCCTCCACTCGGTGCAGGACCCGCAAAACCTGGGCTCCCTCATCCGGACGGCCGACGCCACCGGCTGCCACGGGGTGATAATTCCCCGGCACCGGGCGGCCCGGGTGACGGCGGCCGTCGAAAAGGCTTCGGCCGGGGCGGTGGAATACGTGCCGGTGGCCCGGGTTACCAACCTGAGCCGGGCGCTGGAGTGGCTGAAGCACCGGGGGGTGTGGGTCGTCGGTCTGGAGGCCGACGGTCCCGAGCCCTTCTATGCCGTCGATTACACCCTGCCCACGGTTATAGTCCTGGGTGGGGAGGGGACCGGGCTGGGGCAGGTGGTCCGGGAACACTGCGACCGGGTGGTCCACATCCCGATGCGGGGCCACGTCAGCTCCTTAAACGTCGGGGTGGCCGGGGCCGTGGTCCTCTACTACGCCTACCTGGTGCGCGGCGGCGTTTTGCCTAAGCCGCGGATCCCGGCCGGGCGGCAACCTCGGCCCGCAGGCGCTTGAGCCGCTCGACGTTCTCCCGGTCCGGGCCCTTATTGTCCACCCCGGGAACTTCCAGGATAAAGGGCAGGTCCCGCAGGCGGGGCTCACCCAGGATCACCCGAAAGCCCTCGAGGCCGATGTGGCCGTCGCCGATATTCTCGTGCCGGTCGACCCCGGAGTTAAAAGGGACCTTCGAGTCGTTGGCGTGGACCACCACGAGCCGGCTGAGGCCGATCAGACGGTCGAACTCGTCCAGGGTGCGGCCCAGGCCCTCGGGGTCGGCCACCGGGTAGCCGGCGGCAAAAAGGTGGGCGGTGTCCAGGCAGACCTTGACCCGGTCCGGCGCCCCCGAAGCCTCGAGGATGTCGGCTAGGTCCTCGAACCGGTGGCCGACGGACTCGCCCATACCGGCGCTCTGCTCTAAAATAAGGGCCGGCCCGGCGGGGGCCTCGCTTAGGACCCGGCCGATGGCGGCCGCAACCTGGGCCTTGGCCTCGGCCAGAGGCCGGCCCCGGGCGCTGCCCAGGTGGACGATGACCCCCTCGGCCCCGATGACCGCCCCAACCCGCAGGTACTGGACCAGGGACTCGATGGACCGGGCCAGGATGGTCTGGTCGGGGCCGGCCAGGTTCACCAGGTAGATGGCATGCAGGTAAACGGGGCCGATGCCGGCTTCAGTCCGGCGTTGGACAAAGGCGGCGCAGTCTTCGGGCTTGGGCGGGTTAAACCGCCAGGTCTGGGGTGGGCTCAGGAAGAACTGAACGGTTTCGGCGCCGAGCTCCAGGGCCCGGTCCACCCCCCTGACCAAGCCCCCGGCCACCGAAACGTGGGCCCCGATGGGCGGACGCGGTCTTCCGGTGGTCATGCCAAGCTGCCTCCGCAAAAGCTTACCAGGTCTGGGGGCCGCTCTGCTATCCTAATTGCCGATGGCTTCAGAGGTTGGGCTGGTTTACACCGTCCACGACCCCGAGTTTCGCATCGGCCGGGTTTTAAAAGGCCTGCTGCCGCGCCTGGTGCTGCCCTACCGGGGCGCATGGGGGACCGCCAGCCCCGAAACCGCCGACGAAACGGTGAGCCTGCTGGGGCGGCTGGGACCGGTCCGGCGGGACACGGCCAACCGGGCCATCGGGGTTGCCCGACGCCAGGCCCTCAGGCTGGCCCTGGAAGGACCGGCCGATTATTTTCACTACTGCGACCTGGACCGGCTGCTGCACTGGTGGCGGACCCACCGGGAGGAGCTTGTGCGAACGGTCAGGCTCATTCCCCGCCACCACTACCTGGTTATTGGGCGGACGGAGCGGGCGTTCGGGACGCATCCGGAGTGCCAGCGGCTCACCGAGGCGGTCACCAACCGGGTGGGGACGGCGCTGCTCCGGCGGTTCGACCCGGACATCGGCGACTGCGACTTTACGGCGGGTTCGGCGGGCCTGAGCCGGGAGGCGGCGGCCTATCTGGTGGGCCGGTCCCGGGCCGAAAGCAACGCCACCGACCTGGAGTGGCCGGTGCTGGCGGCGGTGGCCGGTTTCCGGGTCGGGTTTATCGCCGTGGAGGGCCTGGAATTTGAGACGGCCGACTACTATCCGGAGGAAGTGGCGGCCCTCGGGTCGGCGGCGGCCTGGGCCGAGGCCCGCAACACCCTGGCCGAATGGGTCGCCCGGGTCCGCCTCACCTACGAAAGCCTCCTCGCCGCCCAAGAGGCCCTGCGGAGTCCCCCGGGCCCAGAGTGAGGTTTAAGGGCTTTACCCAATCCTTTTAAGGATCTCCCACGTTTCCCCAATACGCCTTACGGTGAGGGGCAAAATGTAGGGCCGAATGTCTTGGTTGGCCAGCCGCTGGTCGCCGCCGAAAGGATTAAACCCATCGAACTGGGAGTCCTTTGTTAAGTCGGCCAGAAGCCGGACAAAGCCCCCGACACCCGTCGAGGCGGCATCAAACCCACGGGGGCGCAAGTTTTCAGGAGGTACTTCTTCACCTACACAGATACAATAACACAACGAATCAGATGTCCCAAAGCGACGCACATGCTTAAGAAGTTCAGTAATAAGTTCAACGCTTTCTGATGGTGTATTTACATATACCGACATTGGGCCGCCGAATATAAAATAATCACGCACACCAGTAGATGGTTCAGTAGCGGCTTTTCGTCCCCTGCTTGAATGTGGGGGCTTCAAGCGCCTCATAAACACCCTGAATCTAGATATTCTCGGCGGCGGAACGGCAAACACTTGTAAAGTCTTAACAATATCAAATATCTGACGGCCTTGATCAATACTTCCACTCCTCTTTATAGCTGTATCCACGAGGGCAAGTTTGATCGTGGCGGGCGATGGGATAGGTACTCCTACGCCGAATTGAGCAGAGGCACGTGGCATGCGGTATGAGAAAGTGCTCGCAAATTCATAATCTGCTCGAAGCCAAACCATGATTAATTGATTAGGACAAAGATTTTATTATAGACATCAGTACATTCCCATTATCCTTCCGGAGCTTTGCTGAAACTGTATAAGCGGGATGATTAGGGCAAGCCACTATTTCATTTGGTTTTAGCCGCTTGATGACCGCCCGGAAGCACACCATGCGAGGCGGCGGGACCGCACATACATTAGCGGTCTTGACCAAATCAAAGATGCGCCTGCCTTCATCTACGTTGGCATCCCGGCGGATAGCCGCGTCGACCAGAGCCAGTTTCACCGTAGCTGGCGATGGGATAGGCGACCCAATGGCAAATTGACCGGAGACTTTGGGCATACGATAGGAAAACGTGCTCGGGAATTCGTAGTCTGCGCGGAGCCAAACCATTCGTCCCATAGGTGAGGACGGAGCCGGTCCGGATTGAGCTCGAGGGCGTGCTCGCATGGTTCGTCACTCCTCATCGGACTCGCATTCCGCTGTCTACTCGGATGCTTCTGGAGTTTGTTCCCGGGGCCGCCTCCTTTGGGAGGCTTTTCCTGCCGGCGAACGGCTATCCGGCAGCTTGTTATTAAATGGCATTCGGTACGGGCTTTCCTTCTCAAGCGTGGTTAGTATATCTAACAATTCATCCACATCCCCAAATTTCCGAGCCTCCAGACCTTGCTTTTGGGCCAGGATTTCCAGCTTTTCCCGATAATCTTCTCGCAATGGGCTGAGCATGGGCACCGGCACGGGTTGGCGGGAAATGAGCACGATGCCTTCGACTCTTTCGATGTGCGGAAAGCGCGTCGTGGTCATCGCCCCGTCCGGTCGCTTCAAAGTC
>JBHOQU010000072.1:0-26794 GCA_042408785.1 Dehalococcoidia bacterium
ATCGAATGCGGCCGTGGGGTGCTGACCGATGAGTATTTAAAGACGTCGGTTTGTGGGGTGTATGCTGCCGGGGATGTGGCCGAGTTTTACGACCTGGTAACGGGTGAGCGGCATGCTTTGGGGACTTGGCCCAATGCGGCCCTGCAGGGCAAGGTGGCGGCTAAGAACATGCTGGGGGCCGAAGAGCCCTTTTTGGAGGTCCCGGATTATACCAGCGGCCTTTTTGACTCCAACATTGCCTGCAGCGGGGTTCTGCCCAGAGACCACCCGGACTTAGAATCTTTAAAGTGGGCCGACTTTGAAAGCCTAAGTTACAAACGGCTCTTTTTCAAGGACGGCCGGCTGGTTGGGGCCGTCTTAATCGGGGAGATGCGGGGCCACAAAAAGCTTTTAGAGCTTATCAAGGCCCGGGTCCGGTTCAGCCGGTCCGAGCGTCCTCGCCTGCTGGAGGCCGTGGTTTAGGGCCGGGCCGCACCTATTCCCTGATTCAAGGCCCATCTTTTGACCCGGCCGGCTGCCCGATCTTGTACCGGAGCCCTTGAACGTAGTAGCATTGGCTGACAGGTTTGGCCAAAGTTGCCGGAGTCAGCACAGCATGCGGCTACTCAGGTTTCAAGTGGACACCCCATTGGGACCCGCTACCCTTCTAGGCGCCCTTCATCCCCCCGGTCGGCAGGTTGGTGGACCTGGCTACCGCCTACGCATCCCTGCTCCGGCAGGCGGGCGTAGACCCGGTCTGGTCCGAGCAGGTGGCCGCGGCCCTTTTCGCCGAGAACATGCCGGATTTTATCGCCCTTGGGTCCTGGGGGCTGGAGCAAGCCCGACGGGCGGTGGAGTTCGCCCTTGGGCTTGGGGCTTCCCCTGTCGACGGTCCGTCTGCTGGCCCCGATCGTTCCCCAGGTCCTGCGGGATTGCCTGGCCTTTGAGGAGCACACTAAGAACGCCTACGCCCGCCTCAACCTGCCGGTGCCCCCGGCCTGGTATGAACTTCCCGTCTACTACAAGGGCGATCCCCTGATGGTGGTCGGACCCGACGCCGACGTCCGCTGGCCGGCCTATTCGGAAGTGATGGACTACGAGCTGGAAATCGCCATCGTTATCGGGCCCGGGGGCCAGGATATTCCGGCGGCCGAGGCCCACCGACACATCTACGGGGTGACCATTTTAAACGACTTCAGTGCCAGGGATATTCAGGCCAAGGAGATGACGGTGGGCCTTGGTCCGGCGAAGGGCAAGGACTTCGCCTACGCCCTGGGACCGTGGATCGTAACCGTGGACGAGATCTCCGACCTTTACAACCTCGAGATGGTGGCCCGGGTGAACGGCGAGGTCTGGTCCCGGGTTAACAGCGGCACCATTTACTGGAAGTTCGACCGGATCATTGAACACATCTCGGCCGGGGAGCTGCTGGCCCCCGGCGGCGTCATCGGCTCAGGTACCGTCGGCAACGGCTGCGGCCTCGAGTTGGGCCGCTTCCTCAACCCCGGGGATGTGGTCGAGCTCGAGGTCAGCGGGATCGGCGTCCTCAGAAACCGGGTGGTTCGCTAAAACCCCGACCCAGGAGATACCCATGGCCGAGGTTTTTCTTCAAGACGGCAAGCGCATCACCATTATTGACTTAAGCCAGACCCTTTCCAACGAGACCGGCCCCTTTGAGCCCCTCCCGCACCGCATCGAGTATTCGGACCACGTTCAGTCCGTCAAAGTGGCCGAACGCCTCTTCGGCCTGGGGGCCGAATATTGGCCGGAGGGCCTGGCTTGGGCGGCCGAGACGGTGACCCTTTCGACCCATTCGGGGACCCACGTAGATGCCCCCTATCACTATGGGCCCCGCTCAGGTGGCCGGCCGGCCCGCACCATCGACGCGGTTCCCCTCAGGTGGTGTTTCGGGGACGGGGTGGTCCTGAACATGACCCACAAAAGGCGGGGTGAGGGGATCACCGCCGGGGACGTCCAGGCCGAACTCCGCCGGATCGGCTACACCATCAAGCCGTTTGACATCGTTCTGATAAGGACTGACACCTGGAAACACTTCCATGAGCCCGGCTACGACCTGCTGCACCCGGGCCTGAGGCGGTCGGCGGTGGAGTGGCTGGTGAGCCAGGGGGTCAAGGTTATCGGCATCGACGCCTGGGGGCTGGACCGGCCCTTTGACATCATGGCCGAAGAGGCCCGACGGGGCGATAAGTCGGTGGTCTGGGAGGCCCACATTTTCGGCCGGAAGCAGGAATACTTGCAGATTGAGAAGCTGTGTCACCTGGACGAGATCCCCGTGCCCTTCGGCTTTAAGGTCTTCGCCTTTCCGGTAAAGCTGAAAGGGGCCAGCGCCGGCTGGGCCCGGGTGGTGGCCATCCTGGAAGAAGAGCTGCGCCCGTAGGCTCCGGGTCGATTGTGCCGCAAAGCACAATGTTGACAGGGTCCCGGCCCCGGGGACATAATCGCTCAGATTCTGGGACCGGGAGGGCCAGATGAAACCGGCGCCCTTCACTTATTTTGCCCCGCGTAGCCTCGATGAAGCCCTATCTCTGCTCAGGCAGTACGGGTCCGATGCTAAGCCTCTGGCCGGGGGCCAGAGCCTGGTGCCCCTGATGAACTTCCGGCTGGCCAAGCCCCGCTATCTTATCGACCTAAACCGCATCCCCGAACTGGCCTATATCCGCCGGGAGAATGGGTTCTTGGCCATTGGGGCGATGACCCGCCAGTTCGAAGCCGAGCGGTCCGACGACGTCGGCCACCTCGCTCCCCTTTTGCGGGAGGCCCTGAAGCTGGTGGGCCACCCCACCATCCGCCACCGGGGTACCGTCGGGGGCTCTTTGGCCCACGCCGACCCCGCCGCCGAGCTTCCCGCCGCGGCGGTGGCCCTGGGAGCCGAACTGGTTATTCGGGGCCCCGGCGGTAGCCGAACCGTCCCCGCCGCCGAGTTTTTCGTTGGCCCCTTTACCACCGTGCTCGCGCCCGATGAGCTGCTTACCGAGGTGCGGATTCCGGCCGTGCCCCCGGGAAACGGCTACGCCTTCCTGGAGCTTTCCCGCCGGCACGGCGATTTCGCCATCGCCGGGGTGGCCGCCATGGTCGGCCTGGGCCCGGATGGAAGGATCGAGCGGGCGGCCTTGGCCCTCTGCGGGGTGGGCCCGACGCCGGTACGGGCCCGGCAGGCCGAGGCGGCCCTCTTGGGGGCACCGCCGACCGAGGACCGCTTCCGGGAGGCCGGTGAGCTGGCGGCCCGGGAGACAGACCCCACCTCGGACATCCATGCCTCGGCCGATTACCGCCGGCGGGTGGCGGCGGTCCTGGTCCGGCGGGCGTTGTCAACCGCAACCGAAAGGGCAAGGAAAGGGGGTTAAACTCATGGCGGACGTGCATCCGATCAAGGTCACGGTTAACGGCACGACCTATGAGGCGATGGTGGAATCCCGGCGTCTGCTGGTGGACTTTCTGCGCCACGATTTGGGCCTGGTCGGCACCCACGTGGGGTGTGAGCACGGGGTTTGCGGGGCCTGCACCGTCATCATGAACGGCCGGACGGTGCGTTCGTGCCTGCTTTTTGCTGTCCAGGCCGACGGGGCTGAAATCATGACCGTGGAGGGGCTGGCCCGGGACTCCCAGTTTCACCCCCTCCAGGAGGCGTTCTGGGAGAAGCAGGGCCTTCAGTGCGGCTTTTGCACTCCCGGGATGCTGATGCGGGCCTACGAAGTCCTTCAGGAAAACCCGAACCCCACCGAGGATGAGATCCGCGAAGCCATCGCCGGCAACCTCTGCCGCTGCACCGGCTACCAGTTCATCATCGAGGCCATCCAGGAGGCGGCGGCCCGGATGGCCGGCGCGGCGGCAAGCCGTTAAGGAGGTTTGAAAGATGGCGGCTCAGGCACCTGCCCGCAAGTGGGTCGGAAAGAGCATCCGGCGGGTCGAAGACCCCCGGTTTCTGCTGGGTCGGGGCGGCTACGTGGACGACATCGTCCTGCCGGGCATGGCCCACGCGGCCGTCCTGAGAAGCCCCCTGCCCCACGCCCGAATCAAGTCCATCGACGCAAGCAAGGCGAGGGCGTTGCCCGGGGTTCTGGCGGTCGTCACCGGCAAAGAGGTTACCCAGCTTACCAACCCCATGCCCGACTTCGGGCCAGACCCCTCAAAGCACACCTGGTGGGTTCTGGCCGTGGATAAGGTTCGGTACGTGGGGGAGCCGGTGGCGGCGGTGGTGGCCACCGACCGATACATTGCTGAGGACGCCTGCGAGCTGATCGAGGTGGAGTACGAGCCCCTGCCCCCGGTGGTGGACCCGGAGGAGGCGATGAAGCCGGGGGCGCCCCTGGTCCACGAGGCGCTAGGGTCTAATATTGCCTACAGCCGCACCTTCGTCTTCGGGGATGTGGACCGGGACTTTGCCGAGGCCGAGGTCATCGTCCGGGACCGCCTCCGCTGGCACCGGTCGGGTGCCCAGCCCCTGGAGACGGTGGGGGCGGTGGCCCAGTACAACCCGGCCACCGGCATGATGACCATCTACTGCAATTCGGTAACTTTTACCTACCTCCTGTTCCTGGTGGCCAACACCCTGAAAATCCCGTCCAACAAGCTGGATATGATCCCCTGTCCGGCCGGGGGCAGTTTCGGCTCCAAGTTCTGGGCCGTGCGGGTCCCTATTCTCGCCGGGATGCTGGCCAAGCTGGTGGGCCGACCGGTGAAGTTTATCGAGGACCGCCTGGACAACATCTCCACCAGCGACCACCACGGCTCCGACCGCCTATATGAGGTGGAGCTGGCGGCGATGCGGGACGGGACCCTGCGCAGTATGCGCATTAAGGTCATCGATGACTATGGGGCCTACATCCAGTTTGGGGTCGGCACCCACGGCAACTCCCTGGCCCAGGTGGTGGGGCCCTATAAGATTAAAAGCCTGCAGTACGAGCTTTACGCCGTCCTCACCAACAAGTGTCAGCAGGGGGCCTACCGGGGCTTCGGCTCCGAGGTGACCAACTGGATGGTGGAGCGGATGGTAGACCTGGTCGCCCGGGAGCTTAAGCTGGACCCGGCAGAGGTCCGGCGCAAGAACTTCATCCAGCCCCACGAATTTCCCTACTTTATCCCCACGGGGAACATGTACGACAGTGGCAACTACCCGGCGGTCCTGGAAAAGGCCCTGGAGCTGGCCGATTACGCCGGCCTTCGGGAGATGCAGCGGCGGGCCCGCGCCGAGGGCCGCTACGTGGGCATCGGCCTCATCACCGCCCAGGAACGCAGTGTCTTCAGCGCGACGGAGTTCTGGTTCTGGTTCGACCAGCCCACGGGGATAACGTCTACTCCCGAAAGCGTAACCCTAAGCGTTGACCCGGCCGGGAACATCACTGCCACCCTCTACTCCCAGGCCTTCTGGGGCAACAGCCCGGAAACCATGGTGGCCCAGCTGGTGGCGGAGGAGTTTGATGTCGACCCGGCGCAGGTGACCGTGGTCTACTCGGGGACGGCCCGGGCCCTGCCGGCCACGGGTCCCGGGGGCAGCCGCTTCACGGTGATGGTGGCCGGGGCGGTGCAGGGGGCGGCTCGCAAAATCAAAGAGAAGATGCTTAAAATCGCCAGCCAGAAGCTGGAGATCGCCCCCGAAGACCTGGAGTTTGCCGAGGGGAAGATCCGGGCCCGGGGCGCGCCCGAAAAGTACATGACCCTCCAAGAGGTGGCTACCCTGGCCTATCTTTATAAGCTGGACCTCCCTCCCGACGTGGAAAGCGGCCTGGAGGCCGACTTCGTCTTCGACCACCCGTACACCACCAAGCCGGCGCCCGACCGCAGAAACCTGGGGGTCTTCTACCCCTTCGTCGGCCACGCCTGCCATATTGCCGCCGTGGAGGTGGACATCGAAACCGGCCAGCACAAGTTTTTGAAATACGTGGCCGTCCACGACGCCGGCACCCTGGTCAACCCCCGCTCCCTGGCGGGCCAGATCATCGGTGGGGTGGCCCAGGGGCTGGGAACGGCCCTCTACGAGCAGTACGTTTACGGCCCCGACGGTCAGTTGCTCACGGGCAGCTACATGGATTACCTTATACCCACCTCCATGGAGGTGCCCAGGGTTGAGGTCGGCCACCACGAGACTCCCTCGCCCTTCACGCCCCACGGGATCAAGGGCGGCGGGGAAGGGGGCCGGATGATGACCCCGGCGGTGGTGGCCGCCGCCATCGAGGACGCCCTGGCCCCCCTGGGGGTCCGGGTGAACGAGGTCCCCATAACCCCGGAGAAGATTTTGCGCTGGGTCGATGAGGCCCGAAGGAGGGCCGGATGAAATTTGGAGTCATCCTCCCCATCTGGCGGCTAACTATCAGGGATGCCGAGCTTGTTGCCTGCCGGGCGGAGGAGGTCGGTTTCGACGGGGTGTTCATCCCCGACCACGTGGTGGCGATGCCGGCCACCGTGGAGCATTACGGGCCAGCCTGGCCCGACCCGCTGGCTCTCTTGGCCTATCTGGCGGGTAAGACCTCCAGGATTCGTCTGGGGACAAGCGTGGTAGTCCTGCCCTACCGCAATCCCCTGGCGGTGGCCAAGGCGGCCGCCACCGTGGACCAGGCGTCGGGGGGCCGGCTCATCTTTGGGGTTGGGGTCGGCTGGGATGAGGCCGAGTTTAAAGTTTTAAACATTCCCTTCGAGGACCGGGGCCGGATAAGTGACGAGTACCTGGGCCTCATCAAGGCGGCCTGGTCCTCGGAGTTCGTCGATTTCAAGGGCAAATATTTCTCCTTCGAGCGGGTCGGCTTCGCCCCCAGGCCCCTCCAGCAGCCCCATCCCCCCATCTGGGTCGCCTGCTCCCCCTTTAACCTGACCAGAGCCTCCATCCGGCGGGTGGTGGCGGCCGGAGATGCCTGGCACCCCCTGGGCTTGAACCGGGAGCAGATGGAGGTGGGCCTGCGGCTTTTGCGGGCCGAGACCGAAAGGCTGGGCCGAACCCCGCCGGCCTTCTGCCCCCGCAACCTGCTCAACCTGGGCGAGCGACCGGCCGGGGACGGTCGCGCCCTCTTTGAAGGCTCACCCGACCAGGTGGCCGACGACGTCCGGTTCGTCCGGGACCTTGGGGCCGAGTGGATAACGTTCGACCTTTACGCCTGCGCCGATACAAACCACATGGTCCGCATGCTTGATAGTTTTGCCCGGAACGTTGCACCCGCAGTGGCCTGAAAGGAGGCGAGCCCGATGGCACCCTTTGACCTGGAAAGGCTTGACCGGCTGATGGCCGAAGCCGGCCTGGACCTGCTGCTGGCCACCAGCCGCCACAACGTGCGCTACCTGACCGGGGGCTATTACCTGCCCACCTTCAAGCGGCTGGAGCCCATCGGCCTTTCCCAGTACATGCCGGTGGTGGGAATCCCTCGGGGGCGGCCCGACCAGGCCTTCTACGTGGGGGTCTCGGTCCCCGACGTGGATGAGGTCCAGGCCCTGGAAGCCTTCGGGCCGATGTGGGTGGAAAACCGGCACTGGGTCCACGAGCTTCGGGGTCGGGTGGCCGGGGCGGTGGCCGAGGCGGCCGCCGGGGTGGTCCGGAAGCTCGGCCTGGCGGGGGCCAGAATCGGCATCGAGCGGCCCTTCCTGCCGGTGGAAGCCTTTGACGTGCTCCGGCGGGAGCTCCCCGAGGCCGCCTTCGCCGAGGCCACCGACCTGCTGGCCAAGCTTCGGGCCGTCAAAAGCCCCCGGGAGGTGGACCTTCTACGCCAGGTGCACGAGCGGGCGGCCGAGGCCATCCACACCACCCTGAAGGCCGGAAAGCCCGGCGAAACGTCCCGGCAGGTGGAGGCCCGGCTCGAGCTGGAGATGACCAGCCGGGGCCTGCACCGGATCTTTACCTTTGCCGGCATCGGCCCCAGCTTCAACCGGTTCCCCTCGGACCGGACGTGGGATCCCGGCCGCATCATCAACGTGGATACGGTGGCCGAGCTGGATGGCTACCTTTCGGACCTTTCCCGAATGGCTTCCATGGGGGAGGCCCCTTCCCTTGCCCTGGAGCTATTCGAGGGGTGCCTGGAGGTCCAGCGGCGGGTAAGGGACGCCATCGGGCCGGGGGTGCCCTGCCGGGACATCCATCGGCTCGGCTGGGAGTCGACCCGGGGCAACCGGTGGGGGGAGCTGGGCAATTTCATCGCCCACGGGCTCGGGCTGGTGAGCAATGAGCTGCCCGTGTTTAATGCCGAGACGGACGGTGTCCTGGAGCCCGGCATGGTCATCTCCATTGAGGCCGAGTACCGCCACCCCGAGGTGGGCCACGTCAAGCTGGAAGATACGGTCGTGGTGACTTCCGGCGGCTGCGAGGGTCTGGGCGACTTCGGCCGCGACTGGTGCACGGTGCCCCTGTAAGGGGCGGCCCTATGGAAACGCCGGAAAAACCCCTCCGGGCAGTCATCGTCGGCGGCTCCCTGGGCGGCCTCAGCGCCGGGGTCTGGCTGCGGGAGGTGGGCTGCGACGTCGAAATCTTCGAGCGGTCGCCGTCCCTGCTGGAGGACCGGGGGGCCGGGATCATGCTCAACCCGGCCACCATCCGGTACTTTTTATACAAGAGGGTCCTTGACGTCAGAAAAGTCAGCGCCCCGATCCGTCGCCTCCAGTACCTGGACCGGGCGGGCCGGGTGGTTTCGGCAACCCCGGCCCACTGGTGGTCGTCGGGGTACAACGTCCTTTACCGGGGACTTCTTGCCTGCTTCGGCCGGGAGCACTACCACCTGGGCCAGGAGTGCGTCGGGTTCGAGCAGGACGAGGCCGGCGTTACGGTCCGGTTCGCCACCGGCCGGGTGGAGCGGGCCGAGTTGGTCGTCTTCGCCGACGGCGTCAACTCCGTGGGCCGGCGCCTCCTCCTACCCGAATGCCGGCCCCAATACGCCGGGTACGTCGCCTGGCGGGGCACCGTAAGCGAGGAGCAGCTCAGACCTGAGACCTTCCGTCTGTTTCACGAAAGCATAACCTACTACGTGCTTCCCGAGGGGGGCCATACCCTGGCCTACCCGATACCGAATCGGGATGGGACGGTGGAGCCCGGCCGGCGGCTCACCAACTGGCTCTGGTACCAGAATTTCTCGCCGGATGGTCTGGCCGAACTGCTCGTCGGCCGGCACGGGGAGCGGTTTACCACCTCGGTTCCGGCCGGCTTCGTAGCCGAGCGGCATATTCGGAGGCTCCACGCCGAGGCCCGGGACCGGCTCCCGGCCCCTTTCGCCGAGATTATTGGCCTGACCCTTGAGCCCTTTATCGAGGTGATCTTTGACGTGGAGGTGCCCCGGATGGCCTTCGGCCGGGCCTGCCTGCTAGGGGACGCCCCCTTCCGGGCCCGACCCCACGCGGCCGCCGGCACCGCGAAAGCGGCCGAGGATGCCTACCGGCTGGCCGTGGCCCTGAAGGTCCACGGGGGCGATGTGGTTCGGGCCCTTCGGGACTGGGAGGCAACCCAGCTAACCCTGGGGCGGGCCGTGGTGGAGCGGGCCCGCCAGGCCGGAGAGCGCCTTCAGCATGGCCGCTGGCAGGTGGGGGAGCCGGTACCCTTCGGGCTTTATAAGGTCAGCGACAGCGCCATGCCCGAGGAGACCCTGGCCGCCGTTTCGGGCATCCCCTAGTGGGATTGGCCCTTAAGGACCCGGCGCAAAAACTTCCCCGTCGGGGTTTTCGGGACCTCGTCGACGATCTCCACAAACCGCGGGTACTTGTATGCGGCCAGGCGGGCCCGGCAGAACTCGATGAGTTCCTCGGGCGTCACCTTCCCCTCGTAGCCCGGCTTGAGGGAGACGAAGGCCTTTACGGTCTCGCCCCGGTAGGGGTCGGGGACCCCGACCACGGCGGCCTCCCGCACGGCCTCGTGCCGGTAAAGGACGTCCTCGACCTCCCGGGGCCAGACCTTGTAGCCCGAGGCGATAATCATGTCCTTAACCCGGTCGATGATGTAAAACCAGCCGGCTCCGTCCATGAGGCCCACGTCGCCGGTGTAAAGCCAGGCCTCCCGGATGGCCCGGGCGGTCTCTTCGGGCTTCTGCCAGTAGCCCGACACCACCATCGGCCCCTGAATGGCCACCTCCCCCACCTCCCCGGGGGGCACGTCTTTCCCGTCTTCCAGGCTCACGACCCGGCAGTGGGTGTTGGGGACCGGAACGCCCACCGAAAGGGCCCCGTACTCGGGCAAAACGGGGGCCTCACGCCCCAGGGGAACCGCGTGGGACGGGGAGGTGGTCTCGGTAAGGCCGTAAATGTGGTGAATGTAAACCCCGGTTAGCCGGCGGAACTGCTCCACCACGGCCGGCGGCACCGGGGCACCCCCGCTGTAGGCCTTCGTCAGGGACGAAAGGTCCCGGCGCTGCAGATCCGGGTGGTTCATCAGGGCGATGTAGGCGGTGACCGCCGCCACCAGGAAGGTTCCCCGCCATTTCTCAATGAGGCGAAGGGTCTCGCCGGGATCGAAGCGGTAGGCCAGGATCACTGGCATTCCCGTCAGGGCGGCCACGGCCAGGTGGCCCACCATCCCGGTGATGTGGAAGACCGGGGCCGCCCCCACCACCACATCCTCCGGCCCCAGCCGCATCCAGACGCGGTAGACCTCGGCGTTAAAAGCCACGTTCAGGTGGGTATTCATCGCCCCCTTGGGCACGCCGGTGGTCCCCGAAGTGTACGTAAGATATGCCACGTCCTCGGGCCCGACGGAGACCGCCGGGTCAGGGGAGTTGGCGTACCGGTCGCACAGCTCCAGCAGGTCCAAAGTATCCCGGGGCCTGAGCCGGGTGGACCCGGCGAGAACCGCCGGCCTCGGCCCGCTTCCCAGAAAGTCGAGCTCCGAGGTGGTTACCACCGCCTTAAGGCCCAGCTCCCTGACCACCGGGGCGGCCACCTGCTCAAAAAGAGACTCCAGGGCTACCAGCACGGTCGCCCCCGAGTCCTTGAGGTGATACCTGAGCTCATCGGCCTTGAACATCGGGTTAAGGGGGACAACGATGGCCCCAAGCTTCCAGGCCGCCAGCTGGGCAACCCAGAATTGGGGCACATTTTGCAGGTAGAGGGCGACCCGGCTCCCCTTTTCCACCCCAAGGCGGCTGAGGCCTGCGGCCAGGGCGTTGCTCAACCGGTCAAGGTCCCGGTAGGTCAGGACCGTGTCAAAGTAATAGACGGCGGGACGGTCGGCATGTTCCCTGGCCGTTGCTCGGAACTGGTCGATAGCGCTTGCCTGGGGGAGGGGAAGGTCGGGAGGCACCCAGGCGGGGTATAGCTTGAGCCAGGGCCGGGTCTCGTAGGCCGTCACGGGCCATCACCCCCTATTCGTTTAGGATGGCCACCGCCCGCACCGGCGAGCCGGTTCCCCCCCGGATGCGGAGGGGAAAGCCGATGAAGAGAAAACGCTTCCCTGCCACCTGGTCCAGGTTGGCCAGGTTCTCGTAGTGGGGAACCCGCCGAGCCCGGCAGGTCATGTGGCAGGGGTACGTCCGGCTTATCGGGTTGTCGGGCGTGGGCGCATCCACCCCAAAGTTCTTGACCCCCTGGTCGATGAGCCATTCCGTAGCCTCGCCGTCCAGGCCTGGAAACTGACTCAAGTACTCTTTTGTGCCGTGGTAACGGTTGTAGGTCCCAGTGTAGAGCAGAACGATGTCCCCCGGCTTTATCTCGAGGTTGTGACGGGCCAGAGCCTCCTGAAGGTCTTTCTTGGTTATGTAAGTCTGGGGCGGGATGTGGGAAACGTCCAGGCAGACGGCCTCGCCGTAAAAGAGCTCCAGCGGCATCTCATCGATGCATGGGGCGTCGGGTCGGGGGTCAAAATGGCAGATCGCATCCACATGGGTTGGTCCGTGGTCGCTCATCAGGAGCCCCAGCGTTCGGTAGGACATGCCCCCCTCGAAGTTTTTGGCCGTCTCCTCGTGGGTGTGAAACTCGAAGATTACGGTCTTGAGGTGACCGGGGTAGACGTACATGCCCTGGTAGATGGGTTGGCTCAGGTCGACGATCTTCTTTACCATCGGCTCAACCTCCCCTGTGGGTTTAATACATTACGATTCCGGCCGAAACGTTGAGGTCCTCACCGGTGATGGCCGAAGCCTGGTCTGAGGCGAGGAAAACGGCCGCCCGGGTCACCTCCTCGGCCAGGACGAACCGCCCCAGCGGCGAGGCCTCCGTGAGGCTCCGGCGGGCCTCTTCGGGCGAGCTTCCCCGGGCCTCGGCCAGCCGGCGGACCACCCACTCGATCCGCTCCCCTTCCACCGGGCCGGGGGAAATAAGGTTCACCCGGATGCCGTAGGGTCCCACCTCCCAGGCCAGGGTTCGGGTGAGGCCGACGAGGGCCAGCTTGCTGGCGGCGTAGGGGGTGCGGTTTACCAGCGGCCGCTTGCCCGTCATCGACCCGATGTTGATGATAACCCCCGACCGGCGGGCGACCATGGCGGGTAAAAACGCCCGGCAGCAGAGATAAACCCCCCGCACGTTCACGGCAAAGGTTTCGTCCCAATCCTGGGGGGCAATTTCCCAGAGGGGAGCCGAAGGCCCCCCGATCCCGCTGTTGTTAACCAGGATGTCCACCCGGCCGAAGTGTTCCAGGGTCCGGTCTCGAAGGTTGTTGACGGCCTCTTCGGAGGTCACGTCCGTGGGAACGGCCAGGGCTCGCCGCCCGTACTTCTCGACCAGGGCCGCCGTCTCGTTCAGTTTGTCCACCGACCGGGCGGCCAGCACCAGGTCGGCCCCCTCCTGGGCGAAGGCCAGGGCGATGGCCCGGCCGATGCCCCGGCCGCCTCCGGTTACGACCGCGACCTTATCTTTCAACAGCATGCTTGCCCCCGAACTGCGGTTTCCGGGCGGGCCGGAGCCGCCCCAGGATGCCCACCAGGCCGTCGGGGAAGAAGACCACCAGAACCAGGCAGAGGCCGTAGACGACCCGGGCGACCTCCTCCCCGATGTTCAGGGTAAGAAACTCGCCCACCACCGACAGAATCACCGCCCCGAGCACCGGCCCCTGCCAGCGGCGGCAGCCGCCGAAGAGGGCCATCAGGAAGAGGGTCACGGCGATATTCAGGTCGAAGACGATTTCGGGGCTCACGTAGGAGCGCAGGTACCCGTAGACCCCGCCCACGGCCCCTACCAGCCCGGCGCTCAGAACCAGCGCCACCAGCTTGAGCCGGGTGGTGTCGACGCCGGCGGCTTCGGCAACCTGCTCGTTCTGCCGGATGGCCATAAGTCCCAGGCCCAGTTTGCTTCGCTCCACCCAGGCGGCCGTTGTAGTGGCCCCAACGGCCAAAAGGAGCATGAACCAGTAGAAGATAACACGGTTCACCTCGATGGGCAGGTCGGGAAGGGGAAGCCACAGACCGGTGGTCCCCCCAAGGGCCGGGGTGTTCTTCACCACTAAGCTGGTAAGCAGGGCGATGAGCAGGGTGACGATGGAGAAATAGGGCCCCTGGAGCCGGACGATGGGATAGCCCAGCAGGGCGGCAAAGGCCGCGGCGGCCAGCCCTCCCAGCGGGAAGGTAAGCAGCGGACTTAAACCCAGGTGGAGGAGCAGCAGGGCAGTGGTATAGGCCCCGACCCCGAAGAAGGCCACGTGGCCGAAACTTACGTAGCCGGCATATCCCCCCAGTATCGTCCAGCTCTCGGCCAGGGCGATGTACATGAAGACCACCGTGAGGAAGGACAGAACGTAAAGGGGCGGGGCCGCGTAGGGAAGCGCGGCCAGCAGCCCGACCACCAGCAGAATGGCCAGGACGGTCCGAGCCATCTTTACCGGAAGAGGCCGTAAGGCCTGAGGAGCAAAATCACCACCAGCAGGCCGAATAAGACCAGGCTGTTCCAGGCCTGGGGCAGGAGAACGCCCCCTAACCCCAGGACCAGGCCCACCGCGAGGGCTGAAACAAGGGTGCCCAGGACGGCCCCGGCCCCGCCGACGACCACGATGAGCAGGACGGTGAGCAGCCAGTCGAAGTAGGAGGCGGGGCCGAAGGAGTAAATCATCGCCAGGCCCACGCCCCCAATGGCCGCGGTCCCGGTACTGAGGGCGAAAACTAACATGCTTATGGATTCGGACGGAATCCCCACCAGCCGGGCCCCGTCCGGCTCCTGGGCCACCGCCTGGATGGCAAGCCCCAGGTAAGTCTTGTTAAGAAACCAGTAAAGGGCCAGGACCAGGACAAGGCCCAGCATGGCCGCAACGAGGACGCTCCCCTGGGCCGTCAGGCCCAAGAGGTTAACTGCCTGGTTTGAGTAGGGGGTGTTTATGATCCGCGGGTTCGGGGTCCAGACCTTGCTCAGGATGTTCTCCAGGACGATGGCCAGGCCCAGGGTAAGAATGCTGGTACTCAGCGCCGGGTCGGCCACCCCCCGAACGGTGGGGCGGAAGAGGGTGGGCCAGAGGGCCAGCCCGCCCAAAAAGAGAAGGGGTGCCAGGAGGCCGGTCGTCACCAGGGGGTCGATGCCGGCGGCGGTCAGAAGAAAATACGCCAGGTAGCCGCAGGTTAGCCCGAAGGCCGTGTGGGCCAGGTTGAACACCCGGGCCATGCCCATGGCCAGGCTCAGGCCCACGGCTGCCCCGGCGTAGGCGCACCCGATTAAGAGGCCCGAAAGCAGCGACGTCCAGACCATACTCATGGGCGGTGTCCTCCCGACCTACAGGCCCACGTAGACCTGTCTCACCCTGGGGTCGGAGATGAGCTCGGCGGCGGGCCCGCCCGCCGTTATCCGTCCGGTCTCCATAATGTAAGCAAAGTCGGCTACCCTCAACAGGTGAAGGACCTCCTGGCTTACCACCAGCAACGTAAGGCGGCGTTCAAGGTTAAGCCGCTTAATCAGCTCCAGAATCTCGTAAGCCAGGCGGGGTGAGAGGCCCAGGGTCGGCTCATCGAGGATGAGCAGTCTGGGCCGTGCCATCAAACCGCGACCGATGGCGAGCATCTGCTGTTCGCCCCCGCTTAATGTTCCAGCCAGCTGTCCCCTCCTTTCGTAGAGCCGGGGAAAGATGTCGAAGACTTCCTTTAGCGTCCGGTCCAGTTCGGCCCGGGCCCGGGGCAGGAATGCCCCCAGCCGCAGGTTATCCAGCACCGTGAGTCTGGGGAAAAGCTTACGGCCCTCAGGGACATGCACCAGGCCGAGCTCACAAATTTGCTCGGCCGGCCAGCCGGTTATGTCCGTGCCGTCGAACCGGATGCGGCCTGCCGCCGGCTTGAGGAGGCCGGAAACCGCCTTCAGCAACGTGGTCTTGCCGGCCCCGTTGGGTCCGATAAGGCCCACCAGTTGGCCGGACTCCACCTTAAGGGCGGCCTCCCGCACGGCCGGCAGGGGGCCGTAGTAAACCGTCAGGCCACTAATTTCCAGCATGGGTCCCCTCGGCGCTGCCGGGTCCGAGGTAAACTTCTACGACTTTGGGATCCCGGGCCACCTCGGTGGGGGTTCCGGCGGCGACCAGCCGCCCCTGGTCCAGGACCACCACCCGGTCGCAGGTCGCCATGATGGCGGCGGGTATGTGCTCCGTCATGACCACGGTGAGGTTGTGCCGGGCCTTGAGCTGTTTTATAAGCTCGGTGGCCTCCCGGACCTCGGCCGGGGTGAGGCCGGCAAACACCTCATCCAAAAGCAACAGCTTCGGCCGGAGGGAAAGGGCCCGGGCCAGCTCCAGCCGGCGCAGGTTCACCATCGTGAGGTCCGTCGTCCGGGCGGACCACCAGTCGGCCAGCCCGACCTCCGCAAGAACCTCCAATGCCGCCTTCCGGGCGGCCTGAAGGCTCCGCTCTTGCTGAGTATAAAGGACCCCCAGGGCCACCGTATCCAGACAGGTAAACTCCGGAAGCGGCTGGGCAATCTGGAAGGTTCGGCCTACCCCTAGGCGGGCCACCTGGTGGGGCTTGAGGCCGGTGATATCCCGGCCCATAAAGAGAATCTGACCCGCCTCGGGCTTGAGGAAGCCGGAGATTACCCCGAAAAGGGTGGACTTGCCCGAACCGTTGGGTCCGACCAGCCCCACGATTTCGCCGGCCTCCACCTTCAGGCTGATATCGGCGAGGGCGACCAGGCCGCCGAACCGCTTCGTTACGGACCGGACCTCAAGCATGGACGGCGGGTCGGGAAGTTTTCACCTCAGTTGCCGAAAGACCGGCAATCTGCTTTCCGGCCCCCGCGGCCAGACGGCCACCACCTGGCCGTTTTGAATCTGGTAGGCGACGCTGATCGGCTGGGGCAGGCCCCGCTGGTCGAAGCGCAGTTTACCCAGCGGCGTGTCGACCTCGTTGGCCTTAAGCCAGTCGCGGATTTTGGTGTTGTCTAAAGACTTGGCCCCGTTAACCCCCGCCTCTAAGACGTAGCCGTAATTGTATCCGGCCAAAATATACAGGTCGATGGGCTGGCCGTATTTGGACCGGTACATCTGGTCTGCGGCCTTCGCCTTCGGGGTAAAGGCGTCGCCGGTGAAACCGGTGAAGACCAATTCGCCCAGCTCGCCGACCTCTTTGACCCAGGGAAGGCTGTGGGGTCCGATGTAAACCCAAACGGCCTTGGGCTGGTAGCCCTGAACCCTCAGACTCCTGAGCATCAGGGCGTTCTCCGCCGGGTTGCCCCCCAGCATCACCACGTCGGCCTGCGCCTGCTTAGCCCTGGCGATGAGGGGGTCCGCATTGGCCAATGGGGAGTCGTAAAGCTCGTCGACAACCACCTTGAAGTCCGGCATGTTTTTGGTGATGAAATCGAGGGTGCCCTTTCGGGCGTCCTGGCCGATGATGTTGTTCATAAAGAGCAGGGCGACGGTGTTCAGCTGGGGTCCTTCCGCCGTCCCCTGACGAATGGCCCTCACGAGCTCGAGGAAGCCCAGCGGATACCAGGACCCGAGCAGAGGCGGCCCGCCGAAGAAGTACTGATAGCCCTGCTCAAAGGAGGGGCTGTGGGCGCCCATGCCGATATAAACGTATTTATACTTTTCGGCGATCGGGGCCTGGGCCGCAACGGTGGTGCCCGGGTAGCCGCCGAGAATCAGGTCGACCCGGTCGACGGTAATAAGTCTCTCCAGCAGCTGGGCCGCCTTGTCGGGTTTGCCCTCGTCGTCGTAGATTTTGAGCTCCACTTTCCGGCCCAAAAGACCGCCCCGGGAATTTACGTCCTCGGCCCAGAGCTCATAGCCGGCCCGAATCTCCTTGGCCGTATCGGCGAATCCCCCGCTCAGGGCCAGGCTCGCCCCAACCACCACCGGCCGCTCGGTGGTGGTCTGCGCTGGGGCCGGGGCCCCTGTCGAGTAGGGAAGGCAGGCTGCGACGGCCAGCAGGAAGACGGCGGGTGAAAGGATTCGCTTTAAGCGCATTCTCACATGCCCTCCTTTACCGGAAGCTAACCTGAGCCTGAGCTACGGCTTGAAGCAAGGCTGGTATTTATACCATATACCATACGTCGAATGTCAAGGAGACCCAGGCTTCCTGGGCATTGGCGTTGTGGCCGCCTGCGGGCTTTTCGGTTTTGTCTGGGCGCGTAGCCGTGGGCCTTACAACGGACCGGGCCCCGCGCCGGGTAGCTCTGGGGTGTGTGCCCGGCTGCCCTTGCCGTGGGGCTGCTCTTTGGTTTAAAATATAGTCTGGATTCGGCAGTCCGCCGCGGTCGGGGTCTGCCGGTAATCGCTGGAGGGGTGGCCGAGCGGCTAAGGCAGCGGTCTGTAAAACCGCCGGGCGGGAGCCCTTCGCAGGTTCGAGTCCTGCCCCCTCCACCACCCATCACCCGATAAACGGCGCTTTCCCCACAAATTCTCCGGCCGCGACCTGCCTTAGCATGAAATCCGCCACGTCCCCAGCCGTAACCCGCCGACCCGGCGGCCGGTCGAGGCTGACCTTGTACCGGCCGGTTGCGGGCCCGGAAACCACTACCGGCGGCCGCACGGCTACCCATTGCAACCCCGGGTAGGCCCGCAGCAGTTCCAGCTCCCGAACCTTGGCCCGATAAATATGGCGGGCAAATTTCCGGACGAGCCAGCCCGCAACCTTGTCAGACAGGCCCTTGCGGTCGCCGGGCAGGTCCACGGCCGCGCCTAGGACCGTAACCAGCTGCCGAACCCCGAGGCGGTCCATGGCCTCCAGGATATTCCGGACGGCGGCCACGTGGGCTTCCTCGTCCGCGGGGGTGTTGCGGCGGGGACCCAGGGCGCACACCACGGCATCGGCGCCGCTGACGGTTTCCTCTACCCGGTCGAAATCCCGGGCATCCCCGACCACGACCCGAAGTCGTTGGTGGTGGATGCTCAGGCGGTCCGGGGCGCGCACGAGGGCCGAAACCTCGTGCCCGGCGTTGAGGGCGTGCTCCACCACGTGCCGGCCGATCCGGCCGGTTGCGCCGAAAACTGCCAGCCTCACGGCTTAACTTGCGCGCCGCAGACGGTCTCGGCTATGATAGCTCCGAACTGCTGAGTTCACCGTAGGAGTATACCGGTGTACCGCATTGGCGTTGACATCGGCGGCACTTTCACCGACCTGGTCCTCCTGGACGATTCGGCGGGGGAGTGGCAGGTGGCCAAAACCCTCACCACCCCCGCCGCTCCTGAGGAAGCGGTGGCGGCCGGCTTAGGAGAACTCCTGGGTGCCGTGGGCCTCAGACCCGAACAGGTTGCCCGCATTATCCACGGTACGACCCTGGTAACCAACGCCATCATTGAGCGCAAGGGTGCCTCCACAGGCCTGATCACCACCGAGGGGTTCCGGGACGTGCTGGAGATCGGCCGGGAGCACCGCTACGACATGTACGACATCTTCATCGAGCTTCCGCGGCCCCTGGTGCCCCGGCACCTTCGCCTCGGCGTACGGGAGCGGGTCCTTGCCGACGGTTCGGTGCTCATTCCCCTGGATGAAGCCGGGGTCAGTCGGGCGGTCCGGCAGCTGGTGGCGGCCGGGATAAAGGCCGTCGCCGTGTGCTTTCTTCACAGCTACGCCAACCCGGCCCACGAGCGGCGGGCGGCCGAGATTATCAAGGCCGAGGCTCCCGAGCTCTGGGTATCCCTTTCCTCGGAGGTGGCCCCCGAGATCCGGGAGTATGACCGGTTTTCGACCACGGTGGCCAACGTCTACGTTCGGCCGCTGGTGGACCGCTACCTGGACACCCTGGTCCGGCGGGTTCGGGAGCTGGGCCTCGGGTGCGAGGTCCTTATCATGCTCTCCGGGGGTGGGGTGGCCACGGTGGAGACGGCCCGCCAGTTCCCCATCCGGCTGGTGGAGTCTGGTCCGGCCGGCGGGGCCCTGGCCGCTGCCTTCCTCGCCGGCGAGGCCGGCTTCCCCGACGTTTTGGCCTTCGACATGGGCGGCACCACGGCCAAGGCCTGCCTTATCGAAAATGGCCAGCCGCTCACCTCGCCGGAGTTTGAGGTGGCCCGCACCTACCGTTTCAAGAAGGGGAGTGGCCTGCCCGTCAAGGTGAACGTCATCGAGCTCATCGAAATCGGGGCCGGGGGCGGCTCCATCGCCTGGGTGGATTCCCTCGGCCTTTTAAAGGTGGGTCCGGAATCGGCCGGCGCCGAGCCGGGTCCGGCCTGCTACGGCCGGGGCGGAACGCAGCCCACCGTAACCGATGCCGACCTGATCCTGGGTTACCTCGACCCGAATTACTTCCTCGGCGGCCGGATGCGCCTGGACCGGGCCGCCGCCGAGGCCGCCGTGGGCCGGCTGGCCGAAAGGTTGGGCCTGTCCCTGGTGGAGGCCGCCTGGGGTATCCATGAGGTGGTCACCGAAAACATGGCGGCCGCCGCCCGGGTCCATGCCATCGAGCGGGGAAAGGATATCCGGAAGTTTCCCCTGTTTGCCTTCGGGGGCGCCGGGCCGGTCCACGTTTACCGGCTGGCCCAGAAGCTCGGCCTGAGAAGGTTCATCTGCCCGCCGGGGGCCGGCGCCACCTCGGCCCTGGGTCTGCTGGTGGCCCCCCTGGCCTTTGACCTGGTGCGAAGCCACTACGGCCGGCTCGACGCCCTCGACTGGGGCGTGGTAAACCGGCTGCTCGCGGAGATGGAGGCCGAGGGCCGGGAGCTCCTCGGCCGGGCCGGCGTCCCCCCCGAGGAGATAACCGTGGTCCGGACGGCCGACTTCCGGTACGCCGGGCAGGGCCACGAGGTAAACGTCGCCCTGCCCGAGGGCAAGCTGGGCGAGGGTTCGGTCGGCGAGATTCTCCGGCGGTTCGTGGCCGAGTACCGGCGGCTCTACCACCGGGCCGGCCCCGAGGTTCCGGTGGAGGCCGTCACCTGGCGGGTGAGGGTTTCGGGGCCGAAGCCGGCCATCGCCCCCCGGCGGGCGGGCCAGCGGCCGGGCCGGCCCGAGGATGCCCTTAAGGGCTTTCGGCCGGCCTACTTTGCCGAGTACCGCGACTTCCGCCCAACTCCCGTCTACGACCGGTACGCCTTGAGTCCGGGGACGGTGCTGGAGGGTCCGGCCATCATTGAGGAGCGGGAATCCACGGTGGTGCTCGGCCCCCGGGCGGTTGCCCGGGTGGACGACCGGCTGAACCTGGTCGGGGAGCTGGTCTGACGGCGGCTGATATAATCTGTCGGGTGGCGGCTTATGCAAGAGGGTTTGTCGAGCGGTTTGCCTGAGCTGAAAACCTCCGCCAACGTCGCCGAAAAAATCGAGGAGCTCCGGCGGCTCCGGGAACAGGCCAAGCTGGGCGGGGGGCAGAGGCGGATTGAGCAGCAGCACGCCCGGGGGAAACTGACCGCCCGGGAGCGGATCGAGCTCCTCCTGGATGAAGGAACCTTCCAGGAGCTCGGGATGTTCGTGGTCCACCGGGCCACCGACTTCGGCCTCGACAAGGAGAAATACCTGGGCGATGGGGTCGTCACCGGGTACGGCTACATCGACGGGCGGCTGGTCTACGTCTTTGCCCAGGATTTCACGGTTTTCGGGGGCTCCCTTTCGGAAACCCACGCCCAGAAGATCTGCAACATCATGGACCTGGCCATGAAGAACGGGGCCCCCGTCATTGGCCTCAATGACTCCGGCGGCGCCCGGATCCAGGAAGGGGTTGCCAGCCTTGCGGGCTACGCCGAAATCTTCCTGCGGAACGTCCTGGCCTCGGGGGTGGTCCCCCAGATCTCGGCGATTATGGGCCCCTGCGCCGGGGGCGCGGTCTACTCGCCGGCCCTGACGGACTTTATCATCATGGTCAAGAACACCAGCTATATGTTCGTGACGGGCCCCAACGTGGTGAAGGCCGTAACTCACGAGGATGTCACCTTCGAAGAGCTGGGCGGGGCGATGGTTCACAATGCCATAAGCGGCGTGGCCCACTTTGCGGCCGAGAACGAGGTGGAGTGTCTTCAGCTCATTCGCAAACTGCTAAGCTATCTTCCCTCCAACAACATGGAGGACCCGCCCGCGGTGCCGCCCACCGACGACCCGAACCGGATGGATGATGAGCTTAACTCCATCGTCCCCGATTCACCGACCAAGTCGTACAACATGAAAGAGGTTATCCGGCGGGTCGTGGACCACGGGGAATTTCTGGAGGTTCACGAGCACTGGGCCCAGAACATCATCTGCGGGTTCGCCCGTCTTAACGGCCGGCCGGTGGGCATCGTCGCCCAGCAGCCGTCGGTCTTGGCCGGGGTTCTGGACATTAACGCCTCGGTGAAGGCGGCCCGGTTTGTCCGGTTTTGCGACTGCTTCAACATTCCCATTGTTACTTTTGTGGATGTGCCGGGCTTTCTGCCGGGCGTGAGCCAGGAGCACGGGGGCATTATTCGGCACGGGGCCAAACTGCTCTACGCCTACTGCGAGGCTACCGTCCCGAAAGTCACCGTCATCACCCGGAAGGCGTACGGCGGGGCCTACGACGTGATGAGCAGCAAGCACATCCGGGGCGACATAAACTTCGCCTGGCCCACCGCCGAAATCGCCGTGATGGGTCCGGATGGGGCGGTGAACATCATCTTCCGGGACGAGATCGCCAATTCCCCCGACCCCGAGGCCACCCGGGCCCGGCTGGTGGAGGAGTACGTGGCCAAGTTTGCCAACCCCTACGTGGCCGCCGGGCGGGGCTATATCGACGACGTCATCGAGCCCCGGGAGACCCGCCCGAAGCTTATCGCCGCCCTGGAGATGCTCAAGAACAAGCGGGACACCAATCCGCCTAAAAAGCACGGCAACATTCCGCTGTGAAGGGGCTTTTTTCCCGGGTGCTGATTGCCAATCGGGGCGAGATCGCGGTCCGGGTGGTCCGGGCCTGCCGGGAGCTGGGGATTTCGCCGGTGGCGGTCTACAGCGAGGTGGACCGTCAGGCCCTGCATGTCCGCCTGGCCGATGAGGCCTACCTGCTGGGTCCGGCCCCGGCCCGGGAAAGCTATCTTAACATCGGCCGGATCATTGAGGTTGCCCGCCGCTGTGGGGCCGAGGCCATCCACCCCGGGTACGGCTTTCTCTCAGAAAACCCCGAGTTTGCCGAGGCCTGCGCCCGGGCCGGCCTCGTCTTTATCGGCCCGCCCCCGGAGGCCTTAAAGGCCGCCGGTGAGAAGACCGCCGCCAAGGAACTGGCCCGCAAAGTCGGGGTGCCCCTGGTGCCCGGCAGCGAAGGCCCCGTCTCCGACCAGGAGGCGGCCGAACTGGCCCGGAGGATCGGCTACCCCGTGGTGGTGAAGGCGGCGGCCGGGGGCGGGGGCAAGGGGATGCGCATCGTGCGGTCGGCCGAGGAGCTTGCGTCGGCCCTGCGGCTGGCCCGGAGCGAAGCCCTGGCCGCCTTCGGGGACGATTCGGTCTACATTGAGAAATACATCGACCCCGCCCGGCACGTGGAGATTCAGGTGCTTTGCGACGGGTACGGCAACTGCATCCACCTGGGGGAGCGGGAGTGCTCCATTCAGCGCCGGTACCAGAAGCTCATCGAAGAGTCGCCCTCCCCGGTGATGGACCCGGCCCTCCGGGCCGAAATGGGCGAGGCCGCCCTGGCCATCGTCCGGGCGGCAGGTTATGTTAACGCGGGAACGTGCGAATTTCTGCTGGGGCCTGACCGCAGGTTTTATTTCCTCGAAGTGAACGCCCGAATCCAGGTAGAACACCCGGTGACGGAGATGGTCACGGGTATCGACCTGGTGGCCGAGCAGATAAAAATCGCCGCCGGCCAGCGGTTAAGCTTGAGCCAGAAGGACGTGGCCCAGCGGGGCTGGGCCATCGAGTGCCGGATCTACGCCGAAGACCCCGACAACAACTTCTTGCCTTCGGCCGGGCGGATCGTGGCTTTAAGGGAGCCTTCGGGGCCGGGTATCCGGGTTGACAGCGGGCTGTACCCGGGCCAGCGGGTGACCATCGATTACGACCCCATGCTTTCGAAGGTTATCGCCTGGGGCCGGGACCGGAAGGAGGCCACCGCCCGGATGCTGCAGGCCCTGGCCGAATACGACGTTGTGGGCCTCAAGACCACCATTCCCTTCCACCGGGCGGTATTGAGTGACCCGCGCTTCCAGGCCGGGGAATTTGACACCAACTACGTGGCCAAGCACTGGCCCGGGGTAGCCCTGCCCGAGGACCTGCTTTTGAAGGCGGCCGTGGCGGCGGCCGTCGAATACCATACCCGCCCCCAGGCCGGGCCGAAGCCTGCGGTGAGCCCGCGGGCGGTCGAAAGCCCCTGGAAGCTGGCGGGCCGCTGGGCGGCCCTGAGGGGTGGCTAGGCCCGTGGCCGAATACGTGGTCCGGGTCGGGGGCCAGGAGTTTAAGGTCTCGGTGGAGGAGGCCCCCGGCGGTCTCAAAGTTAGGGTTGGGGCCGAAGAGTTCTTTGTGGAGTTTGTCCGCCTGGAGGCGGAGCCTAGGCTGAGCCTGATCCTTAAGCCGGCGGCGGGGGCCGCCGGAGGTCGGAGTCTTGAGGCCGTCTGGGCCGGGGAAAACCGGATTTACCTAGACGGGGTAAGCCTCGAGGTGGAGGTTCTGCCGGCCCGGCTGGCGGCCCTCGAGCAGGTCAGGCTTGGGCAGGAGAAGGTAAGCCTGCGGCCGGTGGAGATAAAGGCGCCCATGCCGGGGCTGGTGGTGAGGGTTGGGGCCGAGGCGGGGCAGCCGGTGCGCCGGGGGCAGGTGCTGGTGGTGCTCCAGGCCATGAAGATGGAGAACGAGCTCTCGGCCCCCAGGGATGGGACGGTGCGGGAGGTCCGGGTGAAAACCGGGCAGGCGGTCGAACACGGCGAGGTCCTCGCCGTGTTAGAATAGTCGTGGAAAATCGTGCTGGAAAAGGGGCCGGGTTGGCAGACCGGAGCCGCAACGCCGCCGACTGGTACGAACGGGTTTACGGGCCGGCCAGGGCCCGGTCCGGCGAACGGCAGGAGCGGTTCGAAACCCTTTCGGGCATCGAAGTCAAGCCCCTTTACACCCCCGAAGACCTGGACCGCTGGGAGTACTCCACCAAGCTGGGCTACCCTGCCGAGTACCCGTATACCCGGGGGATTTACCCGACCATGTACCGGGGCCGGCTCTGGACCATGCGCCAGTACGCCGGCTACGCCGACGCCGAGGAGAGCAACCGGCGCTACAAGTTTCTGCTGGAGCAGGGGCAGACGGGGCTTTCGGTGGCCTTCGACCTGCCGACGCAGATCGGCTACGACTCCGACGACCCCATCGCCCAGGCCGAAGTGGGCAAGGTGGGGGTGGCCATCGACAGCCTCGAGGACATGGAGCGGCTCTTCGATGGGATACCCCTGGACAAGGTGAGCACCTCCATGACCATCAACGCCACGGCCCCCATCCTGCTGGCCATGTACATCGCCGTGGGGAAAAAGCAGGGGGTGGACCCCAAGGAGCTTTCGGGGACCGTCCAGAACGACATCCTGAAAGAATACATCGCCCGGGGGACGTATATTTTTCCGCCGGGGCCTTCCCTCCGCCTCATCGTGGACGTCTTTAAGTACTGCGCCGAGCATCTGCCCAAGTGGAATCCGATAAGCATCAGCGGCTACCACATGCGGGAGGCCGGGGCCACCGCCATCCAGGAGGTGGCCTTCACCTTCGCCAACGCTATCGCCTACGTCTCCGCCGCCATCGACGGCGGACTGGAGGTGGACCGATTTGGGCCCAGGCTCTCGTTTTTCTTTGCGGCCCAGAGCAACCTCTTTGAAGAGGTCGCCAAGTTCCGGGCGGCCCGGCGGCTCTGGGCCCAGATTATGCGGGAGCGGTTTGGGGCCAAGGACCCGAGGTCTTGGCTTCTGCGGTTCCATACCCAGACGGCCGGGGTGAGCCTGACGGCCCAGCAGCCCCTTAACAACGTGGTGCGGACCACCGTTCAGGCCCTGGCGGCGGTCCTCGGCGGAACCCAGTCGTTGCACACCAATGCCTACGATGAGGCCCTGGGGCTTCCCACCGAGGCCTCGGCCCAGCTGGCCCTCCGCACCCAGCAGATTCTGGCCTACGAGACCGGGGTCGCCGACACCATCGACCCGCTGGCCGGCTCCTACTACGTGGAGTGGCTCACCGACCAGCTGGAGTGCCGGATAAAGGACTATATCCGGGCCATTGACGAGATGGGCGGGGCCCTGGCTGCCATCGAGTCGGGGTACATCCAGCGGGAGATTCAGGAGTCGGCCTGGCGCTTCCAGCAGCAGGTGGAGTCCGGCGAGCGGGTTATCGTCGGGGTTAATCGGTTTACCAGCGGCGAGGAGGTGCAGGTGCCTATCCAGCGGGTGGACCGGGCGGCCCAGCTCCGACAGATCGAGCGCGTTCGGGAGCTTCGGCACCGGCGGGACAACGGCCGGGTCCGGGCGGCCCTGGCCCGGCTGGAGGAGGTGGCCCGCTCCGACGACAACACCATGCCGGCCATCCTGGAATGCGTTGAGGCCTACGCCACCATCGGTGAAATTTGCGGGGTTCTGCGCAAGGTCTTCGGGGAGTACCGGGAGCGCATAGTATTTTAGCCGTGAAGCCGAAACGGGTCGACCACATCGCCATCGCCGTTCGGGACCTGGCGGCAGCCCTGAGCTTTTTCCAGGAGCGGCTGGGCCTTGATGTGGACCGGGTGGCCACGGTGGAACAGGACCGGGTACGGGTGGCGTTCCTGCCGGTGGGGGATACCCACCTGGAGCTGCTGGAGCCGCTGGACCAAGAGGGGCCGGTGGCCCGCTTTATCGACCGGCGAGGGGAGGGCCTTCATCACATCTGCCTGGAAGTCGAAGATATCGGGGCGGCTCTGGCGGAGCTGGGGGCGGCCGGCATCGAGCTGGTCGACCGGGTTCCCCGGCCCGGGGCCGAGGGGCTGGTGGCCTTTATCCACCCGAAAAGCAGCCACGGGGTCCTTTTAGAGCTGGTGCAGAAGCCGGGGGAGGTGACCAAGCCGTGACGGAGGGACGGAAGATTCGGGTGCTCATCGCCAAGCCCGGGCTGGACGGCCACGACCGGGGGGCGAAGGTGATCGCCCGGGCGCTGCGGGACGCCGGGATGGAGGTGATTTACACCGGGATCCGGCAGACGCCGGAGATGATCGTAAATGCCGCCCTCCAGGAGGACGTGGACGTGATCGGGCTCAGCATCCTTTCCGGGGCCCACCTGGAGCTGGTGCCCCCGATAATGGAGCTTCTTAGGGAGCGGGGGCTCACCGACGTCCTTGTCCTGGTGGGGGGAATTATCCCCAACGAGGACAAGCCTGCCCTTAAGGCCCTGGGCGTGGCCGAGGTCTTCGGCCCCGGGACCCCGGTGACGGAGATCGTGGACTACATTCGGCGGAACATCGAAGCGAAATCGTCGGCCGCCGGCCCCCGGGCCTGATTTGGGTGCCCCCAGGGGGACTCGAACCCCCGTTTCCACCTTGAGAGGGTGGCGTCCTGGGCCTCTAGACGATGGGGGCAGAAACCTGCCACCAAGATTATAAAGCCAGGAGCCGCCAACTCGCCACTCCGAGCCGCTGGGAGCAAGACTTT
>JBHOQU010000086.1:0-6558 GCA_042408785.1 Dehalococcoidia bacterium
CAGCCCCGCATCTCCAACCATCTGGCCTGCCTGCGCTGGTGCGGGTTCGTGGCCACCCGCCGGCAGGGCCAGCGGATCTACTACCGGCTCGCCGACCCCAACCTCGAAAAGATCCTGGACCTGGCCCAGGATTCCCTGGCCCGCAACGCCCAATGGGTTCTTACCTGCACCCGTGCGTAGTCCGCGTTCCAGGCAGACCCGCCAGGTAGTTCGCGACCGGGCGATCCTCGAGGCGGCCCTCCGGCTCTTTGCCGAAACCGGCTGCTATGGCACCACCGTCGACGACGTGGCCCGGGCGGCCGGCAGCTCTAAAGGTGGCCTTTATTTTCCCTTTCCCAGCAAGGGCGACCTCTTCTTAGCCCTGCTCGATTGCGCCGCCCGCCAGCTCCTGGCCAAGGTCGAGGCCACCGTCCGGGATGTCGAAGACCCCATGGCCAAGCTGGAACGGGGTCTGGAGGTCTTCGTCCGAACGGTGGCATCCCACCGGGCCCTGGCCAGGCTCTTCCTGGTGGAGGGGCTCGGGGCCGGGCCTGCCTTCCAGGCGCGTCGTGGGGAAATCCACGACCTTTTTATCGGCTTTATAAAGGAGCAGCTCGAGGCGGCCGTCCGCTAGGGCCGAATTCCCCCCGTCGACACCGAGCTTATAAGCACCGTCTGGTTTGGGGCCCTCTACCAGATCCTTTTGGGTTGGCTCTCAGCCGGCCGGCCGACCTCCTTGGAAGAAACCTACCGCCAGCCGGTAACCATTTTGGCCAAGACCGTCGGCCTCGGCCCCCAACTTAGGTCCCGATTAAAATCCCCGCCGCCGTAAGCAGCCCAAAGCCTCCGTGGAGGGCCGCCGTCCGGGGCACCGCCGGGGCCCGCTCCGACCGGGTGCGGGCCGACCAGACCTGCCGGGCCACGGGCAGGGCCGCCGGCACCAGGGCCAGGGGCAACAGCAGGGTCGGCCCGTAACCCGGGACCATTAAAACCGGGCCGGCAAAGGCGCCGGCCACCAGCAGGGCCCAGGCCACCCGCCCAGAGCCGGGCCCAAACCTGACGACCGGGGTGGCTTTGCCGACGGCCAAATCTTCCTCATAGTCTCGCAGGTCGTTGGCCACCAGGATCGCCGTTACCAGACAACCCACGGGCAACCCGAAAACCCACGCCTCGGCCGAAAAGCGCCCCACCTGGGCGTAGTAAGCGCCCGCAACCATCACCGGCCCCATGAAGATAAAAACCAGGGGCCAGCCTAGGCCCAGGTCGCCCAGGGGTTTAGGCCCCCCGGCGTATAGGTAGGCCGCGGCCAGGCTGGCCAGACACAGGGGGAGCAGTCCCCAGCCAGCGGCCAGAACCAGGTAGAGGCCGACGGCCGTTGCCAGGCCGAAGGCGGCTAGGGCCCCGGTCCGAACTTCCTCCGGCGAGAGCAGGCCCCGAGCGATAACCTTATAAGGGGCCGGCAGCTTGTGCCGTCCCGCCGGCCGCAGGTGGTCGGCGTACTCGTCCACCAGGTTGGTCCCGACCTGAACCAGCACCGCCCCCACCAGCACCAGCCCAAACCTTCCCCAATCGAATGCCCCGGTTCTGAAGGCGAGGGCCGAACCCACCAGAACCGGCGCCGCCGAGGCCGTCAGGCTGAAAGGTCGGCTGGCCAGCAACCAGGGTATAATTCGCCCCCAAAACCCCATTACCACGGGTGGAACCTAAAGCGGGAGTAATCGGGCTCCCGCTTCTCGAGAAAGGCCCGGGTTCCCTCCTGACACTCCTCGGTCAGATAAAACAGCGAAGTCGCCCCGTGGGCCAGGTTCTGGATGCCGTAAACGTGGTCCGTATCGGCATTAAAAGCATGCTTTAAGAACCGGAGGGCCGTCGGGCTGCGCTTAAGCAGCTCCCGGGCCCAGCACATCACCTCTTCTTCAAGTTCCTCCGGCGGCACGACCTTGTTCACCAGCCCCATTTCCAGGGCCTCCTGAGCCGTGTACTGCCGGCAGAGGTACCAGATCTCCCGGGCCTTCTTCTCACCCACGATCCGGGCCAGGTAAATCGCCCCAAAGCCGGCGTCAAAACTTCCGAACTTGGGGCCGATCTGCCCGAAGATGGCCCGGGTGGATGCGATGGTCAGGTCGCACAGGACGTGGAGGACGTGGCCCCCGCCGATGGCGTAGCCGTCTACCATGGCGATGACCGGCTTCGGAATCTCCCGGATGAGGCGGTGCAGGTGGGTTACCTGGAGCCGGGGCCGTCCGGCGGTATCCACATAGCCGCCCCCGCCCCGGACCTTTACGTCGCCCCCCACGCAGAAGTTCCCGCCCGTCCCGGTAAGAACCACCACCCCGATTTGGTCGTCGTACCAGGCATCCAGAAACGCCGCCCGCATCTCCTCAATCGTAAGGGGTCTGAAGGCATTAAGCACCTGCGGGCGATTTATCCTAACAAAAGCTACCCCCTCTTTTTTCTCGTAAATAATATCCCGGAACTCAGCCATAACTTTTCCTCGGGTAATTTATTGTTCTAGCCAGACATCCTGAAACTTCTGGTTGTTATACAAACTCGGATGTCGGCGGTAGTTTTTGACCGTCTGCCAGTGCATCAAGCGGTCGAAGCGCCACCCGATGACGACCTTTATATTTCCCAGCAGCGCCTTGCGGTCCAGCTCCCAGACCAGCTTCTTCCGTTCGGCCGGATTCAGCTCCTGGGACTGCCGCTGAAAGAGGGTATCAACTTCCGACAGGCAGACGGCCGAATAGTTCCGTTCGCTGTCGCAGAGATAAAACTCGCCGAAGATGGCATCCGGGTCGTCGACGGCGATGGCGTGGACCCAGGGCGCCAGGTCGAACTCGCCTCGGTTAAGCAGGTTGAAGGCCGCAGCCGTCTCCTGGACGTTGAGGGCGGCGTCGATGCCGATTTTTGCCAGCTGGTCCCGGATGAAAACCGAGGCCGGCTCCCACTCGGCACCCTTCCGGGTGAGCAGGGTCGTCTTGAACCCGTTCGGGTAGCCGGCCTCGGCCAGGAGCCGGCGGGCCTCGGCCAGCTCGGCCCCCTTATCAGGGCCGTAGCCGGGAAGTTTGCGCAGCTGGTCGGGGGGCAAGGCCCACTGCCCGCCGGCCGGCATGGTTCCCCCCACCGCCCCCTCCCCCTGGGCGAGGACGGCGATGGCGGCATTCCTGTCGATGGCCAGGGATACGGCCTGCCGGACCCGCGGGTCGTCCCAGGGCTTCCGCCGGGCATTGAGGTTCAAAGAATCAAAGATGAGCCCGTTTACTTTCTGGACGACGACCCGGTCGCCCAGCACCCGCTTGGCCTCCTCGGCCTCGGAGGGCACGCCCGGCCGATAGATCAGGAGCTGGCCCGAGATGAAGGCGGCCAGGGCCGTATTGGGGTCAGGGATTATAAAAAACCTGAGGCCGTCCAGGTAGGGGCGGCCCGGCACATGGTATTCGGGGTTCTTAACAAGCTCAATGCTCACCCCAGGGGTGTAGGCCTTGAACTTAAAAGGCCCGGTGCCCACCACGTCCTTCCTCATGTCACCTTTGGCCTCAAGGACGTCTTCCGGGTAGATGACATTCCAGCCCTGGGCCAGGTTGGCCAAAAGCGAAGGGGCCGGCCGCCTGAGGAGAAACCGGACGGTATAATCGTCGACGACCTCAATACCGTCGACCGCCCCGAGCACCCCCCGCCGGGGACTCACCACCCCCTGGGGCGGCGAGATGATCCGCCGAAAGCTGGCCCGGACGTCCCGGGCGTTAAAGGGCTTGCCATGGTGAAACTTTACGCCCCGCTTAAGGTAAAAGGTGTAAATCTTGCCGTCAGGACTTACCTCCCAGCGTTCGGCCAGGTCGGGGACGATTCTATCCGGGTCCTGGGGGTCGAACTGGACCAGCAGATTGTAGCACGGAGCCAGCGGCCAGAGGACCGAAGAGGTGGAAGCCTGGTGGATGTCGAAGTGGGGCGGGTCGCCGTCAATCCGAACCGTAAGGACCCCGCCGTACTTGGGCTCCGCGGCCGGGCGGGCCGTTTCCGGGGCCGGCCGGGAGCCGACCGGAAGACAGCCGACCGTAAGGCCCAGGCCGGCGGCTAGGCCGAGCCGCAGAAAGTCGCGCCGGCCGAGCCCAGCGCCGAAACTGCTTAAACCCATCGCCGGAGTCTTTTAAAATCGACCGACCAGTCGGTTTTATTATGTTTCAATCCCACTATGGTGCGATTTAAAGAATTGCTGCACTCACACTCCGAGTTGGAACGAATTGTTTCAATCCCACCATGGTGCGATTTAAAGCCACGTAAGGTCCTCCGTGCCCTTCGCCGCATCCAGGGTTTCAATCCCACTATGGTGCGATTTAAAGGCGCTCCCGCCACCGGGGCTCCCGCAAGAGAAGCCAGGTTTCAATCCCACTATGGTGCGATTTAAAGCGGCCGATGGTCTTGCCGCCATACGAGCTCGCTTAGCCGGTTTCAATCCCACTATGGTGCGATTTAAAGCCTCTTCGTTGCCCG
The DNA here is from genome assembly GCA_042408785.1 of Dehalococcoidia bacterium. Taxonomy (GTDB): domain Bacteria; phylum Chloroflexota; class Dehalococcoidia; order JAUQQI01; family JAUQQI01; genus JAUQQI01. The sequence goes on from JBHOQU010000086.1 coordinate 4,471, forward strand.
CCTCGCCGCGCGAGGCGGCGAGGTTTCAATCCCACTATGGTGCGATTTAAAGCCACCAGGCGCTGCTGCCCCACGTGGGGCGCAGCGTCGTTTCAATCCCACTATGGTGCGATTTAAAGTCACCGATGAGGCGGCCGCCGAAGTCCTAGAGGCCGGTTTCAATCCCACTATGGTGGGATTTAAAGTGGGATTCCTGTTTCGGCTAATTGCATCATTTCCTGTTTCAATCCCACTATGGTGGGATTTAAAGATTTCCTCGGCACTCACCTTGGCTTTAGCTTGCATTGTTTCAATCCCACTATGGTGCGATTTAAAGGCCCGCAACCTTAAGCCCCGCATTATGCAGAAGCTCCAGTTTCAATCCCACTATGGTGCGATTTAAAGGGTGAAGGCCCAGCGGAGCTCCGTGCCTACGCAGGGTTTCAATCCCACTATGGTGCGATTTAAAGGCCCGGCACCCCGTCCGGTTCGCAGGCGGGGGCCGGGTTTCAATCCCACTATGGTGCGATTTAAAGGCCCACGAGGCTTTTCACCCTCATGAGTCCATCACCAAGTTTCAATCCCACTATGGTGCGATTTAAAGACGCCTTGCGGGCCCTGGTAAGCGTGCCTGAAGAGGGTTTCAATCCCACTATGGTGCGATTTAAAGGCCTTCGAGGTTTAGCCATGGTGTGGCAGTTCCTATGTTTCAATCCCACTATGGTGCGATTTAAAGTATATCGTATAGCCAAGACGGCCACTAACGGCTACTATGTTTCAATCCCACTATGGTGCGATTTAAAGTCTTTTATGTTAGGCGACCTTCTATCTGGAATAGTAGTTTCAATCCCACTATGGTGCGATTTAAAGGCACCCCAACGTGGGGGTGTTCCCTCGTTTTCAGCTTGATTATAGCGGCCGATCGGTATCCTGTCAAGAGCCTGGGGGGCAAATTTCTGAGAACTCAACCACCGGCTGCCGTCGACCTCCGGTCGCCGAAAATCTCCGGGACTCCGACGGCTATTTATGTTAACAATAACCAAAGGGGTCGACGGCGTGCCTGCCCCCGCAACCCGCAAAGGTTCTGTCCAGTACGGGCTGGTAACTCTTCCTGCGAGACTTACCCGCAAAGGCTTCAAGGCCGTCGTGTGACTCATGGTCATTTATTTCACCCAACAGGGAAACTTGACATAAGCTGTGAACCAGATTATGTAAAGTTTGTCCGGCCGGTGAGACCGGCCTCACCGGCCGTTCCGCCGCCAGACGAGACTTGACATAACCTGCATGACCGGCGTAACTTCCCGCAGAACTTGCGGTAGGCCCCGTAAGGTGAGCCAATCCCAAGCTGCTTTGGCTCTTGGCGACCCAGAGCCATTTTTGTCCATAACCTGGTGAGCAGTTCTCAACCCCTGCTTGCGGGCCCAGTCGGAGAGCTTCATGGCTGAAATGGATGATCACAAAATCGGCAGCGGCTGGCAACCCCGGGTATGAGTTCAGGGCATTTGAGACAGGGGGTGCCCTTTCCGGGTGCTCGGGCGGCAAAGCCGGTGCCGCCAAAAGCGGCTGCGGCTTACACTGTCGTGGGCGGTAAAGTGCTTAAACTCGGCCCAGGACGAAACCAGACATAAATCGCTTTGGGATTTATATCAAAAGCCTGTTCTCTGAGCCTCGTTACAACCAGAATAAGCCCGGGCTCCCAGACAGGTTTTCTCAGCCTTTTAGGCCTGCGGCGACCGCCTTTGCCGGCGGTGGTAGGTTGGACGAGAAAGGCCCAGGGCCCGGGACTTCTTGGGCCTTAAGGTTATCGACCGATCGGATAAGATGCAGCCTTTGCTGGGCCTTGGGGTTGAGCTAAGATAACGTTATCCGGTTAGCCCGGGCTTTGGACATAAGTTACCAGGCCATTTATGTCCAGTTTGCCGGTACGCCAACTACCCGCATCCGGGGGGCACCTTCTGGAAGGAATATCAGGCTGGTACTCGGCCTAAAGCAGGTGGCCGAGCTTTTCTTTCTTGGTTTTGAGGTAGCGGGCGTTGTGGGGGTTGGGGCCGATGATGAGGGGCACCCGGTCGGCCACCTCGATGCCGGCCTCTTCCAGGTCGTCGAGTT
>JBHOQU010000088.1:0-41756 GCA_042408785.1 Dehalococcoidia bacterium
TGACCATCCAGAACCGGGGCACCGTCGTCCACGACTGGGTCATTAAGGACCTCAACGTTCAGGGTTCTAAGATCCAGCCCGGGCAGTCGGCCACGGTCAGGTTCACCCCCCAGCGCAGCGGGACCTTTAAGATTGAGTGCAGCGAGCCCGGCCACGCCGACGCCGGGATGGTCGGCCAGCTGACGGTTCAGGACTAGCCGGCGCCAGCCCTCCGCCCGCAAGCACCCAAGGCAGGCCCTTTGGGCCTGCCTCTAGAGCCCTGCCCCCCGGCGAAGCGTCGGAACATTTGTTTTGCGGCCAACCCTTAAGGGTGGCGGATGGTCTCGGCCCAGAGCCGGTAGAAGTGGTTCACCGGGCCCTTGCCCCGCCCCAAGGGGAAGGCGTGGCGCAGGGCCTCGGTCAGGTACTCCTTGGCCCGGGCCACGGCCTCGGGCACCGGGTAGCCGGCCGCCAGACCGGCGGCGATGGCCGAGGCGAAGGTGCAGCCGGTGCCGTGGGTGGAGTTGGTCTGGATTCGGGGGCCGTGGAACTCCCGGAACTCCCGCCCGTCGTATAAAACGTCGATGGCGGGGCCCTCCCCGTGGCCGCCTTTCACCACCACGTACTGGGGTCCCAGGGCCCGGATCCTTTCGGCCGCCTGACGCATCCCTTCCAGGCCCTCCACTTTCTCCCCGAGCAGGGCCCCGGCCTCCGGAATATTGGGGGTCACCACCGTGGCCAGGGGAAATAGCAGGTCCCGCAGGGCCGCCACCGCGTCCGGCCGGAGCAGGGGGTCGCCGCTTTTGGCCACCATCACCGGGTCGACCACAATATTTTGAAGTTTATACTCCCGGATTTTGTCGGCCACCACCCGGATGATCTGGGCGTTGGCCAGCATCCCCGTCTTGACGGCGTCGGTGCCGATGTCGGTCAGGATGGCGTCGATCTGGGCGGCCACCATCTCCGGCGGAAGCTCGTGGACGGCGGTGACCCGCAGGGTATTCTGGGCGGTGATGGCGGTGATGGCGGTGGTGGCGTAGGCCCCGAGGGCCGAGATGGTCTTCAGGTCGGCCTGAATGCCCGCCCCGGCCCCCGAATCAGAACCGGCGATCACCAGAACACGCGGCGGTGTCTGCATCTTCTTCACCCTCCTTTAAAAAGTTTGGCGCCGAAACACCGGGTTTCGGCGTTCGGCGCCCTGCTGTCTGCTTGCGCCCTTCCTACGCCGGCATTACCCGGTTCAGGTTCGGCGGTCGGCGGTGGCGGCCCCGGTCGGGGACCCTAACCGCCCTCTCAGCCCGGTTTCAGCCCCGAGCTCCCGCGGCGAAGCCGAAAGGTCTTTTAGTCCGCCTTGACCGGCTCCCGCGCCCCGGCCAGGGCGGCGATGGTCTCCCGCATGAAGGCCGGCAGGTCGGCGGGGAACCGGGAGGTTATAATGTTGCCGTCCCGGACGACCTCCTTGTCGACGTAGTTGGCGCCGGCGTTAATCAGGTCGTCCTTGATGGAGAAAAAGCCGGTAACGGTGCGGCCCCGGAGGACCCCGGCCGAGGCCAGCATCCAACCGGCGTGGCAGATGGCCGCCACCACCTTGCCCTGCTCCACGGCCTCCCGCACCAGCTTCACCATGGCCGGGTGGCGACGCATGTGGTCCGGCGCGTACCCGCCCGGGATAATGACGGCATCGAAGTCGGCGGCGCTGACCTTATCGGCCGAAGTGTCGGCCTTGGCCGGGTAGCCGTGCTTGCTCTGGTAGGTCTCGGCCCCCGAGCCCACCACGACCACCTCCGCCCCGGCCTCCTTCAGGCGATAATAGGGGTACCAGAACTCCAGGTCCTCGTAGATGTTCTCCACCAGAAGGGCAACCCGCTTACCCTGAAGCTCGGCCATTTCGACACCTCCTCTAAATCCTTCAATATTCTAGCACCGGGGCCGCCTAGCGGAGCAGACCGAGGGCGACCAGCCAGTATTTAATCAAAAACACCCCGGCCCCGACCAGCAGGGCGGCCGCCACCGAATGCACGTAAGGAACCACCGCCCGAATGAAGCGGGCCACAACGGCGTGGAAGAGGGAGGTGGCGACGATGACGGCGCTCAGTACCAGCCCCATCCCCAGGCCGTAGGCCAGGAACCTGGCCGCCGCCTCGGCAAGGCTGCCGGCCGCCAGGGCCGACCCGACCACCACCAAAAAGACCGGCAGGGTGCAGGCCAGGGAGGCCACCGCATACCCCACCCCAAACAGGAAGGGCGAGAGCAAACCGCCCCCCAGGGACCCGTATTCGGTGGCCCGGCCCACGGCCGCAATGCCGAACCCCTCCCCCCGCAGGGCAAGCCAGCTTCCCAGGACCGCAAAGACGAGGCCGATAACGACGCCGGCCACCGGGAACAGGTCGACCAGCATCCGACCCCCGGCCCCAAGAATGAGGCCCGCCCCGGTGAACAGCACGATAAAGCCGGCGGCCGTCATCAGGCTCAGAAGCAGGGCCCGGCCCACCCGGCCGGCCGCCGTCGTGGCCCCACTCTGCCCCAGGTAGTAGGTCACCAGGGCGGGCAGAAGCACAATCCCGCAGGGGTTAACGGCGGCCACCATCCCCGCCCCGAAGGCGTAGCCGAAGGCGAGCAGGGAGACGATGCCGGCCAGGTTGCCCTGAACGGCGTAGATGGACTCGGTGGCACCCCCCAGCAGGAGGCCGAGGCCGACCCCTGCCAGGACGACGAGCACCCGGGCGGGGTGGACCCGGTGGCGTTCGGCCGTAGCTTCCCGAAGGGACATAGGCCCAACCCAAGTTTACAACAAACGTGGATAAGTGGGCTGAACGGCCGGATGCCGCCGGGTAGAATCCTGCGGAAGTGGGCCTTGGCAGGGTCCCTGACTCTCAGTCCTGACGGAGCGGAGCCGACCGGGTGAACTTTTTAACTTCCCGGCCCGGTCCCGCGCCGGGTCGGCTGTCCCGGGGCACATGTTGGCGCCCCCCGGTCCGGTTGCCCACGTCTCTGGCCTTTCCCGGGCCCAAACCCGAGATTCCCTGGGCCGTCTTACTGGCCCTGGTGGCGTTTTTAGGCGCCGGCACGGTCCTGTTCCCCCCGGCAGCCAGGGCCCAGACCACCCGGTGGGTGGCCATCGATTGCACTGGCGTCCCTTCCCCCTGTTACACTACCATTCAGGCTGCGGTTGACGCCGCGGCCGCGGGCGACATCATCCGGATCCTCCCCGGGACTTACAGCCAGGTTAACAGCCTTGGGGGTGCTTCCCAGGTGGTCTTTATCAACAAATCCCTCACCCTGGAGGGCGACCCCTTGGGAACTTCCACCATTGCCCCGGCGTCGTCAGCCCGGGGAATCTTCATAACCGGGGCTGCCGTGACCCTGCGCAACCTTAAAATCGCCCTCGGGGACGCCGGCCAGCTCGGGGGACAGGGGGGCGGCCTCTACGCGAGCGGCGCCCAGCTCACCATCGAGGACTGTGAGTTTGCCTCCAACCGGGGAAGCGCCGGCCAGGGGCAGGGCGGGGGGGCGTTCATCACCAACTCCGCCGTGACGATCAGGGGGACGAAGTTCGTAAGCAACGTGGGCGGCGTGGGCGGGGATGGGGGCGGCATTTACCTGGCCAACTCGACGGCGACCATTGGGGCCTCAGCCCGGGGTCCGGCCATCTTTCAGAATAACCGGGCCGCCGGGGGCGACTCGGGCCGGGGCGGGGCGGTCTTCGTAAGCGGCGGCTCCCTGACGGTGGGCGATACGGAATTTCGAAACAACGTGGCCAGCGAGGGCTCGACCGGCCAGGGCGGGGGCCTCTACGCCGAATCGGCCGCCGTTACCCTCGGCCCAGGGACCCTTTTCGCCGGGAACACCGCCGGCCAGGCCGCCGGAGGTGACGGGGGCGGGGCCTTTATTTCCGGAGGCCAGGTGAATATCGGTCCGGCGGTCTTTCAGGACAACGTGGCGGCCGCCGGGCCGGGGCGGGGCGGTGGCCTCTACCTGGCCGGTGTTTCCGGGTCAGTTTCGGGCACCCGGTTTGCGGCAAACCTGGCCAGCCTCACTGACCAGGGCCGGGGTGGGGGTGTCTACGCCGACGGCGGGTCGGTCACCCTGTCCAGGACGGTTTTTACCGGCAATGTCGGTAGCCGGTTCGAGTCGCCGAAGGCCGCCGGCTACGGCGGCGCCCTCTTTCTCACCGGAGCGGGGGTTACCGTAAGCGGCGGGACCTTCACCGGCAACTTCGCCGCCCGGGGCGGGCCCGGCTACGGGGGGGCCATCGCCGCCCAGGGCGCGGCCGCCCGGCTCACCGGGGTCGAGGTCAGGTCCAACACGGCCACCGACGCCCAGAACGCCACCGGCCAGGGGGGCGGCCTCTGGGCCTCCGGGTCGAGCCTTACCATCCTCCAGGCAACGGTGGCCCGAAACACCGCCAGCCTCCAGAGCTTCGGCGCCGGCGGCGGGCTGGCCTTCACCGACGGCAGTGACGGCCTCGTCTCGGCCAGCACGGTCGACGGCAACGTCGCCTCGGCGGCCCCGGACCTGGTCGGCCTGGGCGGGGGCTTCTGGCTCAACGCCAGCTCCACCAAAATCGTCGGCAATGGGGTGAGCAATAACCTGGCGGCAAGCCAGGCCGGCGCCGCCGGCTACGGCGGGGGCATTTACCTGACCAGGAGCCCGGCCGAAATCAGGCAGAACACCATCACCGGCAACAGTGCCTCCCCGGGGGTGGGGCAGGGCGGGGGGATCTTCGCCGTCGACAGCCCGGCCCAGATCGAGGCCAACCTGGTCCAGGCCAACTCCGCCGGCCAGGGGGGCGGCTTCGTTCTGACCACCGAAACCCTCGTGGGCCAGGGCCTCCGGGCCTTTCAGGCCGCCGGGGGGGTTCGGGTCCTGCGCAACCGCATTCTGGGTAACCAGGCCACGGGGGCCGGGGGCAGGCCGGCCATCGGGGGCGGGGGCATTATCAGCCGGACCTCGGATTTTAAGCTCGTTAACAACGTGCTTGCCCAGAACACCGTCGCCGCCGGGGGAAACGGCATCGCCCTCTGGCTCGGTGGAACGTCGGCGGTGCCTGCCTCGGGCAGCATTTACTTCAACACCCTGGCCGACCATCCGCCCCCGACCGGGACCCCCTTACCCGCGGCGGTCTTTCTCTCGGACTACGCCCAGGGCCTGAATTTCGTCAACAACATCTGGTCCGAGCGGGCCGGTTTTGAGGGAAGTTACGGGGTTGTCGCCGCCGGGACCGGGGTCCAGGCCGGCCTGAACTACAGCCTCTGGAACGGGTTCTCCGGCCGGCGCACCTCCGGTTCGGGCATCACCACCGCCAACGACTTTACCGGGGACCCAAAGTTTGTAAACCCCAACGATTTTGACTATCACATTCAGCCTGATTCGGCCGCCGTCAACAGGGGCATCGACGTCGGGGTCGCCAACGACATCGACGGCGACCCCAGGCCCTGGGGCGGGGGGTTCGACCTGGGGGCCGACGAGTTTATTCAGGTGGCGGCCCGGCTTTTCCTACCCGCGGTCCGGAACGGGGCCCCTTAGCCTTCGGGTTCCGCCGTCGGACGGCGGGCCTGCTCGGTGAGGGACCGCAGGGCCTTAATCTCCCGCCGCAGCTCCCGAACGGCCCGGCCCAGGTAAAGAAGATACCCAAAGCTCAAAAGCCACAGGACCGTGTAGCCGGCAAACAGATAGACGGTGTTATCGGTCATTCGGCCAGCCTCTGCCGGATGAGCTGAAGGTCATCCCGCACTTCTTCTACCATCAGCCTGTGAATCAGCAGGTAGGCATACAGTAAGGTCATGGCGACCAGGCCCAGAAAGAGGGCCGCCAGCATCGGCGGCTCCAGGGCGGGACCGCCGGCCCGCACCACCACCGGCTCGGGGTGCAAGGTCCGCCACCAGACTACCGACATGTGGATGATGGGCACATCGACAAACCCGATGATCCCCAGAATGGCCGCGTAGCGGGCCGCCCGGTTTGGGTCCGAAACGTAGGACCTTACCGCCAGATAGGCCAGGTAGATGAACCAGAGGATCAGCGTCGTGGTCAGCCGGGCGTCCCAGGTCCACCAGGTTCCCCAGATGGGCCGGGCCCAGATGGAGCCGGTGAGGATAGTAAGGGTAGTGAACACCACCCCGATTTCGGCCGAGGCCCGGCCCAGCCGGTCCCAGATGGCCGCCCGCCGCCACAAGTAGGCGATGCTGGCGACGAAAACCACGAAGAAGGCCAGGTAGGCCACCCAGGCTGAGGGGACGTGGAAGTAAAAGATGCGCTGAACCGGCCCCTGAATTCGCTCCGTGGGCGCATAAACTAGGGCACCGTACAGGGCGGCAATAAGGCTTAAGCCCGTAACGACCCCGAGCAGGTCAAGCCATTCAAACTTCCCCTTTGACACCATAGAAAGCCCTCCCCTTGCGGCTAATCCTCGACCACCAACTCGAAGACCAAGTAAGAGATGCCCACAAACAGGGCGTCGAACCCCACCAGCAGCTGGAGCCACGGCAACGTCAGCTCCCAGGGGTCGCCGGCAACAAGGGCCGTCGTCGCCTTCACGGTGGCGATGATGACGGGCACCGAAATGGGCAAGAGCAGGATGGGCAGCAGACCTTCCCGGGTTCGGGTGTGGGCGGCCAGGGCCGAAAAGAGGGTGCCCACCGAGGCGAACCCGAGGCTGCCGAGCAGGGCCACGAGTCCCAGGGGCAGAAGGGGCAGGTTGAGGCCGAACAGGGCGATAAAGGCCGGGACAGCCACCGCCTCCACTACCAGCATCAGGACCAGGGCGCTCACAAGCTTTGCCAAATAAATCGCGCCCCGGTCAACCGGGCACAGCAGGAGCCCTTCCAGAACGCCCCGGTCCCGCTCGGCCGCAAAAACCCGGCCCAGGGCCAGGACGGCGGCAAAAATAAACGTTACCCACAGCACCCCGGGGGCCAGCACCTGCAGGTTTTCCGCCCGCAGTTCAAAGGCAAAGTTAAATATCACCAGCACCAGCAGGGCGAAAACCACGCTCGAGTAAGCCACGTCCCGCGACCGCAGCTCGATGAGGAGGTCCTTGGCCACCAGGGCCACGAGCCGGTCAAATCCGAGCATGGGCTTCCCCCCGGAGGAGGGCGTCGGCGGGGAGGTCGGCCGCCGGCCCGTCAAACACCAGCCTTCCGGCCGAAAGAACCAGGGCCCGGTCGGCCCAGCCCCGTTCCAGCTCGAAGGCGTGGCTGCTGAAGAGCACGATCCGCCCCCGGGCCCGCAGGTCCCCCAGCAGGGCGGCCAGCCGGCGCCGGCCCTCGGGGTCCAGGCCCGTGGTCGGCTCATCCAGGAGCAGAACAGGCGGGTCATGGAGCAGGGCCCGGGCCAGGGCCGCCCGCTGCTGGAAACCCCGGGATAGGGCCCGGACGCGGGTATCCAGCCGGTCTTCAAGGCCGAGGATTTCGGCCACCTCCCGGATGCGCCGGTCCAGGCCGGCCACCCGGTACATCCGGCCGTAAAAGCGCAGGTTCTCGGCCACCGTCAGCTCCTCGTATAGATAGGTCTGGTGGCCCGAGAACCCGATGATGCCCCGCACCAGCCGGCCGTGCCGACGCAGGTCCAGGCCCCCGACCTCCACCACCCCCCGGTCCGGCCGCACCAGGGTGGCCAGCACCTTGAGGAGGGTCGTCTTGCCCGAGCCGTTGGGTCCGAGCAGGACGCAGACCTCGCCCGGGCCCAGCTCGAAACTCACCCCCCGCAGGGCCGGGGTAAGCCCGTAGCGCTTTTCGAGACCCTCCACCCGGACGGCCGCCTTCACCCCGATTCCTCCCCGGCGGTGAGCCTGCGGGTCAGGGTCAGGAGCTCGGCTTTAAGGGCCGCCCGGCGCTCGGCATATTCGGCTGCCCCAACCTCCCCCCGTTCGTAGCGGTCGTCCAGGTCGGCGATGGCCGCCACCAGCTCCGACCGGCGCCTGGCCAGCGCCTCGGCCGACTCGGCCGGGGGCGCGGCCCGGAGCCCGGCCCGGCGCCGCCACCACACGAGGCCCAGAACCGCCAGCCCCAGTCCCACCCCGCCCACCACCAGGAAGGGCAGCGTGCGATTAGCCGCAAGCCGGCCGAGCAGGCCCGGCTCGGGGAGGCCGGTAAGGTCAAACCCAATCGGGGCGTCCCCGGGCAGGCCGGTGGCCACGTAGAGGTTGAAGGTCTGGTTCCGGGCCTGGGTCGGGATTTCGACCTGACCGTGGGGGCTGAGCCCGCCCCCTTCCACTCCCAGGGAACCTGTGGGCAACAGCACCAGCAGCCGCTCCACCGGGAAGGCCGGGGTAAGGCCCAGCGCCAGCCGTCCCCCAGCGTAGGGCAACACGTAGGCAAAGGCCAGGTCGAGGTCCCCAGGGGGCAGGGCCATAGCCACCCCGTAGCCCCGGGGTGTGCGGACCAGGTCCTCCGTCCGGGGCCCGCTGTGGATGACGATGTTCTGGGCGCCGGCGGGGATGGGCAGTGGGAGGAAGCCCACCTCCATCCCCATGGGCTTCGAAACGTAGGTGCGGTCGCCCCGGTTCGAGAAAGTCACCAGGCTGAAGACGACAACCTGACTCCCGTCGGGGTTAACGTCGGCCACCGCAATGCTCAGCTGCTGGATGGCCACCTTCTCGGCCGAATCGGTGGCCTCGTAAATCGTGATGTCCGCCCGCTGAATCGGGTCCACGTTAACAAAGCTTACCTGGCGGCCGAAATACGAGGCCCCCTGGTACCAGACCCACGGCACGTAGGAGTAGCCGGGGTCGGCCTTTAGACCCCGGAAGGCGAAGTTGCCCTCCGGGTCGGCCTGGGTGGTCAGGGTATCGACGACCTGGTCGTTAACAAAGACGGCCAGCCGGACCTCCAGGCCCGCCGGCACCGACGCCCCGGGCGTGCCGTTCTGAATCTGGCCGACCACCCCGTACTCTTCCGGCTGGGCCCGGGCCGGCGCCGACAGAAGGAGGCCCAGGGTCAGGACCAGCAGGAGGCTAACCGGCCGAAGCATTATCCCGTAAGGGGCGAAACGTTCAGGGCCTGACCGCAGTGGGGGCAGAAACGGAAGTCGTCCGCCAGGGGGCGGCCGCAGTCGGGACAGCGCCGGCGGGCGAGGGCCACCTCCCGCTCCAGCAGTTTTTCCAGGGACTCCACATCGGTGCCCAGGGCCTGGTCGACGGCCTTCAAGGCGGCTAGGGCCCGGCGGCGGTAGCGGGTCCGCAGAAGCTCGTACTCTTTGTCGTCGATTTTGCCCAGCCGGTAGTCCTCTTCCAGGTCCCGCAGGGCGCTCAGGGCCAGCTCCCGCCGCTCGAGAAGCTCCCGGATTCGGTCGCCCTCGGCCGGGCTCTCCGGCCGGGGCAGTCTAGCCGGGGGCCGGATCAGGGGCCAGGCAGCGAAGAGCAAAACCCCGGCCCCGAGCAGAACGGCCGCAACGGTTCCAAGTTCAGACATCCTTTACCGCCTGCTCCAGCTCGGGAGCGTAGCGGCCCTCGTCGGCGGGGTCGAGGGCCGGCTCGGCCTCGGGCCGGGCGCGCCGCCAGGCGCGTACCGCCCCGAAGATGATGCCCAGGCCCAGCAGGACCCCCGCGGCCGGCCCGACCCAGGCCAGCAGGGCGAAGCCGTGGCGGGGCGGCTCCAGCAGAACCCCTTCGCCGTAGCGCTCCACAAAGTAGTTTATGATCTGCTCTTCGGTCCAGCCCTCAGCCAGCTTCTGACGGATGATGGCCCGCATCTGGGCGGCCAGGTCTGAGGGCGAGTCGGCCACCGAGATCGTCTGGCAGACGGGACATTGGAGCTTCTTGGCGATGGCCCGGGCCCGGTCATCCAGGTCGTCGGCCAAAGCTGGGGCGGGGAAAACCAGGCCCCAGGCGAGAAGGGCCAAAAGCAGGGTAACTCCCAGCCTAGCCCCCACCGGCCACCACCCCCCTGGCCGGAACGGCCGCCGGCACCGCCCGGGTCTGCCTGCCCGGCCAGGCGGCCAGCACCCCGCCGAAAAGGGCCACCGCCGCCCCGAGCCAGACGAAGGGCACCAGCGGGTTCACAAAGACGTGGATGGTCGCCGAGCCGTCGGCCCCCCAGCCGGTCAGAAAGACGTAGAGGTCCTCCAGCCAGGGCGCCACCGTCACGATCTCGATGTGGCTTGCCGGGGTCTGCTCCCAGTTCCGGTAAAACTTCCGGTAGGGCAGAAGCTCCCGTTCAAAGGGCTCCACCACGGTGACGAGCGCCCCGACGTTTCGGACCCCCGGGTCCGTCCACTCGCCCAGCTGTTCAAACCGCAGGGTGTACCGGCCGAGGCTGAAAGTTTCCCCCGGCCGGACCGTAAACTCCCGCTCCAGCTTGAAGAAGTTTGACCCGATGACCCCGACGGCCATCACCAGGATGCCCAGGTGAACGATGTAGCCGCCGTAGCGGCGGCGGTTCCGGCCGATAACCCCCAAAAGGGCGGCAATAACCCCCTCACCCATGGCCCGACGCCGGACCCGCACCGCCCGGTAAAACTCTAAAAAGACCGTCCCGAGAACAAACACCACCGCCCAGGAGCCCAGCAGGGCCTCGACGAGCCGGACCCCTAAGGCAAACAGCAGCCCGACCGCCACGACACCGGCCAGGGCTGGCCCCAGGATGTCCCGCAGAAGGGCCGCCGGGCTCGTTCGCCGCCAGCCCAGCAGGGGCCCGACCCCCATCAGCAGAAGCAGGACCAGGAGGAGTGGACCGTTCACCTGGTTGTAGAAGGGCGGCCCCACCGTGAGCTTCTCACCCCAGACCGCCTCCGAGAGGAGGGGGAAAACGGTCCCCCACAGGGTTGCAAAAGCGATGCCCACCAGGAGCAGGTTATTGAGCAGAAAGGCGGCCTCCCGGGAAAGGAGAAACTCGAAGTCCCCCTGGGTCCGCAGAAGCGGGAGCCGGTAAAGGATAAGGGCCGCCGAGGCGGCCAGAGAAATCCCCAGGAAGGTGAAGAACGCCGGGCCGACGGACGACTGGGCGAAGGAGTGGACCGAGGTGAGGACGCCGCTCCGGACCACGAAGGTGCCGAAGATGCTCAGGTTGAAGGCGGCCATTATAAGGCCGAAGTTCCAGAGCTTGAGCATTCCCCGCCGCTCCTGGACCATCAGGGAGTGGATGAAGGCCGTTCCCACCAGCCAGGGCAGCAGGGCCACGTTTTCGACCGGGTCCCAGCCCCAGTAGCCCCCCCAGCCCAGGACATGGTAGGCCCACCACCCCCCAACCACCAGCCCGGCCCCCTGAATGAGCCAGGCGAGCATGGCCCAGGCCCGGGTCACCGGCAGCCAGTCGCGGTCGAGCCGCCCGGTAATAAGGGCGGCGGCCGCAAAGGCAAAGGGAATCGACCAGCTCACGTACCCCGTCAGCAGGAGGGGCGGGTGGGCCAGCATGCCGGGGTCCTGCAGGAGGGGGTTTAAGCCCCGGCCGTTGGGCAAAACGACGGGGAGCCTTTCGAAAGGATTCGTCAGGAAGTTTATGACCAGTAGAAAGAAGAGCTGGACCCCGCTCAGGATGGCGATAACCCAGGGGATAAGCCGGGCCTCGGCGTAGAAGTGGACCCAGACGGCCACGGCCGCAAGGACCGCGAGCATCCAGGCCCAGAAAAGCAGGGACCCGGCCTGGCCGCCCCAGAGGGCCGTGAAAACGAAGATCCGGGGCATCTCCAGGCTCGAGTTTTCGGCCACGTAGCGGATGGAGAAGTCGTGGGTTAAAAGGGCGGTAAGGAGGGCGGCCACGGCCCCGGTCAGCAGAACGGCCACCCCCAGCAGGCCGTTCCGGGCGCTTACCAGGGCCCCGGGCCACCGCCGGCCGACGACGGCCGCCGCCAGGTTGTACCCGGCCAGGCCGAGGGCAAAGAGGAGGGCCAGACGGCCGAAGTCAGCCATGCCGCTCAGTTCTGTTGGGGTTGGCCTGGGACTCCGCTTTCAAACTTCGATGGGCATTTCGCAAGGAGGGTCTTCGCCTGGAAAGTCCCGTCCCTGAAGTCCCCCTCCACCACGACCTGAATGCCGGGGGCAAAAATATCCGGGACTACTCCCCGGTAGACCACCGGAATCCGGGCGCCCTCTTCTTCGATAACGAACCTGAGCCCGCCGCCGGCCGGACGCTCAACGGTGCCGTCCACCACCCAGCCGGCCACCCGCACCCGGTCGACGCCCCCGGCGGCCTGGGCCCGGGCCAACAGCTCCGGGACGGTAAGGTAGTACGCTATGGTCGACTGCAGGTTGACGTAAACCAGATAGGCGACCGACAGCAGGCTGACGGCCCCGACGGCCAGGAGTTTAATGCCGGGGTTGAACCGGCCGGACCCGACTTCCTGCTCGGCCTCCGGCGGCAACCCACGGACCGAACCGGCAGGCGCTTCCATAGGGCTTTAAGGCTCCTACCCCACCTGGGTATTATACCCTAGATACGCTTCCTATCTCCTTCCGGCGGCACGCCGACCCGGGCTTTTTGTAATCGCTAGCCTTGCGGGGGGCACAGCCATCCGCCCGGTGGACCTGGGTGTTGAGCTTCGGCGGCTGCCCTCAGGTCGGGTTTAGCCGGACAAAGCTGTTTCCGGCCCTGCTACAGGTCCTGGGGAACGCCCTGAGTAAGGCCCCGCCGGGCCAGAAGCTCCCGGACACAGGCCCAGACACTCCGGGCCACCTCCCCCCGGGGTGCCTGGGCATCCACCACCAGCCAGCGGTTGGGGTCGGCCCGGGCCTGCTCTAAGTAACCGGCCCGCACCCGCCGGTGGAACTCCAGCTCCTCGGCCTCGAAACGGTCGGCCCTTCGCCGGCCCCGGCGGGCCAGGCCCACCTCCACCGGCAGGTCCAGCAACACCACCAGGTCCGGCCAGAGCCCGCCGGTGGCAAGCCGGTCGGCCTCCACCACCCCCTCCAGGGGCAGGCCGCGGCCGTAGGCCTGGTAGGCGATAGTTGAGGGCGAGTAGCGGTCGCAGAGCACGACCCGGCCCGCGGCCAGGGCCGGCCGGATGACGGTGCTCACCAACTGGGCCCGGGCCGCCAGGAAAAGAAAGAGTTCGGCCTCGGCCGCCAGGCTTTCGGGCTCGGGCATCCCCTTCAGCAGCCTGCGCAGCCGCTCCCCCAGCCGGGTACCCCCGGGCTCCCGGGTGCCGACCACCGGCAGGCCGGCCCGCCGGAGCCGCCGGTAAAGGAGGCGAAGCTGGGTGCTTTTGCCCGACCCTTCAGGCCCCTCAAAGACGATGAACAGCCCCACCCGGTCAGCCGGCGCGGTCGCGGTAAGACCTGAGCCGCCGCAGGGCGTCGACAACCTTTACGGTCGTTCCGAAACGGGGCTGGTGGCCCACGGGAGCCTCCTCAGGCCGGCCGACTCGGCCCCCTTCGCCGGCGGCCTGCTCCGAAAGGCCGAACATGGCCGTAAGGGCCTGCTCCATCTGGATAATGGTGTTGCTGCGCAGGACGTAAACGGGGATGCCCTGGGCTTCCGCCTCCCGGAGGAGCTGAGGCTTCTTGCGGTAGAAGTTTTTCAGGGTCATCACCGCATCGGCTTCGGCCAGGGAATCGACCATAATGACGGGCAGCTGAAGGCCCCGGGCAACCTGGGCCAGCCGGTCCCGGCTCACGCCGTAGGCCAGGATTCGAAGGGGCTTTTCGGGTGCCTCCGGCCCTGGGGCGGCCGGGGTCGGTCGGGCCGCGGCCGGCGGCTGGGCCTCGAGGCCCCGGATGGCCCCGTCGGGCGTAAGCTGGCGGCGCAGGTGGGGCGGCTCGATGCCTCGGAGGATCAGGTCCACCGCCTCGGCCACGTCAGGGTGGACGGCCACCTCCGTCCAGCTCTGAATCTCCACCACCACGTCGAAGGTGGGCGGGGCCTTCCGCTCCAGGATGGTCTTCTGGGTGCCCCGGCGGCGGGCCTCCTCGTCGCTGAGGGTCACGGCCTGCACCCCGCCGACCAGGTCGGCCAAGGTGGGGTTCATAATGAGGTTCTCCAGGGTGTTGCCGTGGGCGGTGGCGATGAGCTGAACGCCCCGCTCGGCAATCGTTCGGGCGGCCTCGGCCTCCAGGGCCGTACCGATCTCGTCGATGACGATGACCTCCGGCATGTGATTTTCCACCGCCTCGATCATGACGGCGTGCTGGAGGGCCGGGGTCTTGACCTGCATGCGCCGGGCCCGCCCGATGGCCGGGTGGGGAATGTCGCCGTCCCCGGCGATCTCGTTGGACGTGTCCACGATGACCACCCGCTTACGCAGGTCGTCGGCCAGGACCCTTGCGGCCTCCCGAAGCATGGTGGTTTTGCCGACGCCGGGCCGGCCGAGCAGCAGGATGCTCTTGCCCGACTCGATCAGGTCCTGGATTATGCGCACGGTGCCGTAAACGGCCCGCCCAACCCGCAGGGTCAGGCCGACGATCTTGCCCTGCCGGTTGCGAATGGCCGAGATCCGGTGCAGCGTCCGGGGGATGCCGGCCCGGTTGTCGTCCCCGAACTGTCCGATCCGGGAGACCACATATTCAATGTCTTCTTCGGTGACATCCCGGTCGTTAAGGATGATGTCGTCGCCGGGGAACCGGGCCTCCGGCCGCCGGCCCAGGTCCATAACGATCTCGAGCAAGTCCGATTTTCGGGGATGGGTATGTAGGGGTGCGGCGATATCCGGGGGAACTACCGCCAGCAACGCCTCAAGGTCGTCGGTGATTACTTGCTGCAACCTCAACCCTCCTTCAAGCCCTTACCGGAACAAGTTTCTGCGCTTTGACCCGCACGGTCTGGTGGCGAACCAGGCAGGTAAACCGCCCCACCGGCTCGAACCCCAGTTGCTCGAGGGCAGCCGCCACGTGGGGCTGATAATCGGCCACCAGCCCGAGCACGACTTTCTTGCCGGCATGGCGGGAAATGAATGACCCCAGATGCCGGGCCACCGCCGGCTCCGGGAGGTCGCGGGCCTCGGCGGTAAGCTGAAGCTGGTCGTCGGCCGCCGTCAGCCGGGCCCAGAGGACCGGCTCGCCCCCTTCCTCGACCACAAGCTGCCGCCCGCCCCGGAACCACTGCCGCCACTCCGTCAGGGTCATGGCCTCGGCCTGGCGAACGCTGACGGGCACAACCCGGCTGTAGAGCCGGAAAAGGGCCAGATCGTCCCCCCGTCGGCGAGGTCGGCCGGCTCGCGGATCGCCGGCCGAAACCTGGATGGGGCCACCCCGGAAGAGGGTCTCCACCTTGTACGGAACAAACCCGGCGGCCCGGGCCGCCCCCAGCAGGGGGCTTTCATTACTCAGCCGCAGGTAGATGCGCTCGACCCCTTGCTGGGCGGCATCAAGTCCGAGGCGGCTCAACAGCTCGGCGCAGTCCTGGGGCCGGCCGTCGGGCGCCCAGATAAGGCGGTCCACCTCCCAGTAGCGGCCGAAGGGGAGGGTGGAAACCAGGCCCGCCAGGCGGTCCCCGTCGTCGAAGAGGAGGGTATGCCGGCGAA
Organism: Dehalococcoidia bacterium; assembly: GCA_042408785.1. Classification (GTDB taxonomy): domain Bacteria; phylum Chloroflexota; class Dehalococcoidia; order JAUQQI01; family JAUQQI01; genus JAUQQI01. Next base: position 15,370 of record JBHOQU010000088.1, read on the forward strand.
TCTCCAGCGAGACCAGCGGATTCAGAACCCTAAAAAGGTCCGCCCAGTCATCCCGCCCCCGCCCCAGGGCACGCCGCCCGTAAGCTTGATTCGGATAGCCCCGCCGCTGGAGGACAGCGAGCCCGACCAGGTCCGTGGGTCGGACCGGACGAATCATTACAGCTTTGGTCGCGATTTTACCCCTTTATGCCCGACTCCACCTAGATATTAACTCACGCCGGCCGCCGCTACAAGCCTGCGCCCACGGCAGGCCGTGCCCCCGGCCGATAGCCCGCCGACCCATCGGCTCAGGTTTGAAGAAGATAGCGGCGTCTTACCCAGGCGCTCAGGGCGTCCATAACGAGGACCACCGCAAGCACCGCCAGCAGGACGGTGGCCAGCCGGCCGTAGGCCAGGGTGCTGATATATATCTGCATATAAAAGCCGATGCCCCCGGCCCCGACCAGGCCCAGCACCGTGGAGGACCGGATGTTGTACTCCAGCATAAAGAGCAGCTGGCTTAAGATGGTGTTGGCCGCCTCCGGCCAGAAGACGAACCGGACGATGTGGTGACGCCGGGCTCCTAGGCCCCGAACGGCTTCTAAGATCTCCGGGTCGATCCCCTCCAGAATCTCGGCGTAGAGCTTGGCCAGGTAGCCGACGGTGTAGAGGGCCAGGGCCAGGGTTCCGGCCAGGGGTCCGAGGCCCACGACGATGACCATTATCAGCGCCCAGAGCAGGCTCGGCACCGTGCGGACGACGGCCACCAGCAGCCGCACGGCCAGCACCACCGGCCCGGGGAAGAGGGTGCGGGTTCCCAGGACACCCAGCGGGAATGAAAGGAGAAACCCGAGGAAGGTGCCCGCAAAGGCCATCTCGACGGTTTCAACGAGGGCGCTTAAAACCACCGGCAGGACCGAAAGGTCGGGCGGGAAAAGCTCGGCGGCAAACCGGCCGAAGTTGGCCAGGCCCGCGGCGAGCCGGCCCGGGTCGAAGAACCCCATCCGGCCCAGGATCCAGCCCAGGACCAGCAGGAGGGCCAGGGTGCCGCCCAGGTCCCGCCAGCGGCGAAGGCCGGCGTCCCGGCCCCGGGCCTTACCCGCCAGCGACCCTGGCCCCGTCATCCGCCACCTCCACCAGGGCCCGAAACTCGGACCATTCCAGGGTCCGGGCCGGACCCTGATAGACCAGCCGGCCCTCTTTCATGACCACGACCTGGTCGGCCAGCTCCTGAACCAGCTGAATCTCGTGCAGGTTCATCAGGAGGGTAAGGCCCCGCTCCCGAACCAGGCCCCGAATGGTCTCCAGGATTCGGGCGGCCCGGGGCAGGTCTAAGTCCGACACGAACTCGTCGGCCAGAATTAGCCGGGGATTCTGCATTAGGGTTCGGGCGATGGCCACCCGTTGCCGTTCGCCCCCACTGAGGTTGAAGACCCGCACCCCGGCCTTGTCCCCCAGACCCAGCATCCCCAGGTAGTCCCGGGCCCTGGCCACCTCCTCCCGGGGGAAGAGGCCAAGGGCGGGGCCCCACCCGCCGCGGCGGGCCAATGTCCCCAGAAGCACGTTCTCTAGGGCGGTCAGTCCCCGAACCAGCCCGAGCTGCTGGGGAATGTAGCCCACCGTCTGCCGGAACAGCCGGGGGGGCTCGCCCCGGAGGCGAAAGCCCATAACCTCCACCGTGCCCCGCTGGAAGGGCAGAAGGCCCGCCAGCACCTTCATCAGGGTGGTCTTCCCAGCCCCCGAAGGGCCCATAACCACCCAGAGCTCACCTTTCGGGACCGTCAGGTTTATGCCTTTGAGCACCCACTGTTCGGGCCGGTAGGCCAGCCACAGGTCCCGGACTTCTACGGCCGGACCGGGACGAACTGGGTCCTGAGGGGTGTAATCCCCGGCCGTCATGGATTTATCCGCTCCGTGAAGGCAATCCGGGTCACCCTGACAAACTGCTGGAAGGAACCCAGGTGGGTGGCGGCGTCGGACCGCTGGAAGCCGACGAAGAGGCCCGAAATGAACTGCCGCATCAGGGCACGGTATTCGGGGGCGTTAAGCCCCAGCAGGGCCTCAACAACCCGCGACCGTAGGGGCTCCCTAAGGTCTTTGCTTACAACCACCCCGTGGGAGGGCAGCGGCCCCTGCTGCTCGAGGACCCTGGTGTTGGCCAGGACCTCCCGGTAAAGGCTCTCGGGCACGTCCCCGGCAATGATGGTCACGTCCACCTGACCGGCCTTAAGGGCTTCCCAGCACTGGCCGTAGCCCCCGGCAAAGAGGACCTCCCCGAAGAAGGCCTTGGGGTCCACCTCCCCCTGGGTCGGCCTGGGGAGAAGTCCCAGCTCTACAAGCCTGGCCATCGGGGCGATGTAGCCGGAGCCGGAAACTGGGCTCGGGAAGCAGGCCCGACGGCCCCGCAGCTCCTCGAGCCGCTGGTATGGGCTGTCGGTCCGCACCACCCAGTAGGAGAAATAATAGGGAGCCTCCACCTTCTGCTGGCCGTGGATGACTTCCCGTACCTCGGCCAGGACCAGCTCGGCACCGGCCCGCTCCACGGCCAGCTGGGCGGGGAAGGGCCCCATAAAGGCCACGTGGGCCTGCCCGAACCTGAGGGCCTCGATCACACCGGCCTGGGTCAGGGGCACGTAGACTTCCACATCCACATCCCCCAGCCGCCGCTCCAAGTATTCCTCCAGGGGCTTGGCCTTTTCCACCATTTCGGCGGCCGAAAGGGTGGGCTGAATGGCCACCACCAGGCGGGTCCTGCCCGGCGCCTGGGGCGCACAGGCCGCCAGCCCAAGGACCAGGAGCATCCCGAAAAGGGCAGCAAGTCGGTTAGCCATCACAAACCTACCTCCGTCCAAGTAGTTCTCAGGCACGGCGCAGCTGGGGCCGGCGCTCCATCACCAAAACAACGGCCGCGGCCAGGAGCAGGGCGGCCTGCGCCAGCAGGGTTTCCCAGGTCGGGAAGATCCCCAGCCAGTCGATTGCCGGCAGATAATCCAGGAGTGAAACCCCGAGCAGCCCGGCCACCTGGAGGCTGTGGATGCCGGTGCCGATGAACTTAAAGGCAAGCAGATATATAAGCAAGCTGGCCACCAGGAAGAAGGGCCGCAGGGGAAGCCGCACGCCCAGCAGGAACACCCCCACCGACACGGCCCCCAGCACCGCGCCCCCCAGGGCCAGCCCCCCAAGAAGGTCAAGGGTGCTGATGCCAGGGGCAATCCCCAGGTAGAAAATGACCGTCTCCGCCCCCTCCCGGAACACTGCCAAGAAGGCGATCAGCCCCAGGCCGAAGAGGCTTCCCCGTGCCAGCGCCCGGGAGGTGGAACCCTGGATGTACTGCTGCCACGCCTGCAGGCTGCTCTTGGAGTGGAGCCAGTAGCTGACGTAAACCAGCAAAGCCGCCGCGACCAAAGCCGTCACCCCTTCGATCAGCTCCGGGTCAGTTACGGCGGCTATTCCCGAAAGGGCGAGGCCCGCCAGCAGTCCGACCCCCACGCTGGCGGCGGCCCCCGCCAGACCTCCGCCCCAAACCCAGGGGGCTTTATCTGCGTGACCTGTCTTGCGCAGAAAGGCTAGCAGGGCCGTGATAACTAAGACCGCTTCCAGCCCCTCCCGCAGTAAGATTACGGCCGCATCGAAGACGCCGTATTCGGCCCCCCACCCCGTCAGGGGCCGCAATCCGTTCCGGATCTTTTCGAGGGATTCAAAGGCCCGTTGGGTGTCCGGGACCGGCTGGGCCAGGGCCGCTACTGCGGCGACGAGCTCGCCCTCAACCAGCCGGTAGGCATCGGGGGACCGGGCCTTTACCTGAGCCTCGACAAACGGCCAGGCCGCCTGGGCCTCCCGAACCTTGGCCAGGGCCACGGCGGGATTGCCCTGGCTCAGGTCCCCCTCCGCCGCAACTATCTTCTCCAGCAAAGACTCCAGGCGGGCGGCGGACGCGCGGGTCCCGCCGCCCGACCGGGCAACCGCCTGGGTCAGGTACAGGTCGATGCTCTCGTCCAGGGACTCAATCGAAGCGGCCAGGTCAGCGGCTGAGGCTGGCTGGGCCAGCTTCTGGCGAACGTCGGCGATTTTCTGCTCGATGGCCTGGTAATACTCGGGGGAAGTCTCGGCTACCCTGGCCTCCACGCCTTCCCAGATGGATTCAAAGTCGGCCAGCAGGGATTTGGCGGTTTCGAAGTCGCCGGCCGCGGCCGCGTCCAGGGCCCGGTGGAGGCCGACGGTGGCATTCCCCAGTTGCCTTACTGCCGGGTCGGGCTGAGGCGAGCCCTGCGGACCCTCAAGAACCGGGCTTAACCCCAGGGCCAGACCGGCAAGCAAAAGGGTCAGGACGGCCGCAATTAAAACTGCCTGGCGCATGCCTAACCTCCGCAAAAGGCAATCTATCCCCTACCTACAGCCTCGCAGTTATCCTTAGGGTTGCTAACATCCGAACACCAGCCTTTTCCGGCCGTGCGCCCCGACCGCCCAACGGCCAGGCCCCGGCCGTCGCGGCTGGCAACAAAAGTGCCCAGCCACATTCCCCAGGGGCCGACCGGCCCGCCCGAACCGACCCCGTGCTATAATGTACGGGACCTGAAAGGGTTGTTAGACTAGCCTAACATTCTGCATTTTTATAACCAAATAGTTTATTTTTGTCAAGGGGGTGGTCCCTTGGTTCGGGCGACGGCGGGTGGGCGTTCGGCCAACACGAGCCCGCGTGTCGAGGAGTATTTAGAGACGATTTACATGCTGGCCGAGGAGCACCAGCCGGTCATCGGGGCCAGGCTGGCCGAGCTTCTGGGGGTCTCCCGGGCCACCGTCACCATGATGCTCCAGCGCATGGCCCGGGACGGCCTGGTAGCCCTCGACAGCCGCAAGCAGGTAGCCCTAACCCCGAAGGGCCAGGCCATGGCCGAGGCCTCGATGCGGCGCCACCGGCTTATCGAGCGCTTTCTCACCGACATCCTCGGCTTTGACTGGGCCAAGTCCGATGCCGAGGCCCACAACCTGGAGCACTGCATCTCGGCCGAGGTGGAAGCGGCCCTCAACCGGTTCCTCGGCTACCCATCCCGCTGTCCCCACGGCAACCCCATTCCGGGCAACCCCCCGCCTGTGGACCTTCACCTGGAGCAGCCCCTTGACGCCCTGCCGGTGGGGGCGTGCGGCCGGGTGGCCCGGGTGGCCGAGCCGGTCGAAAATGCCCTGGCCGTTCTCCAGTACGTGCAGGAGCGGGGCCTTAAGCCGGGGGTAGCCGTGAAGGTTCTCGACTACGGACCCCGGGGCGACAGCCTGGTGGTGCTGGTGGGCGACCGGCCGGTCTCCTTCGGCCGGGATGTGGCCCGGTTCGTCTTCGTGATCCCTGAGACCGACGATGAAAGGAGGGCTTGCCCGTGAAGTTCGGCCTGACCCTGCCCCACTTCAGGCAGGTGGCTTCCCCCGAGGCCATCGTCGAGTTTGCGCAGCGGGCCGAGGAGCTCGGCTACGATTCCCTGTGGGCCACCGACCACGTGGTGGTGCCCGAGGCGGCGGTAGGCCGCTTCGGGGAGGTCTTTTATGAGCCGTTAATCGTGCTCGGTTACGTGATTCCGGCAACCCGCCGGATAACCCTGGGGACATCGGCCCTCATCCTGCCCTACCGGAACCCGGTGGTGACCGCCAAGATGCTGGCGACCATCGATGTGCTTTCCGGGGGGCGGACCATCTTTGCGGTGGCGGCCGGCTGGGCCGAAGACGAGTTCAACGCCCTGGGGGTGCCCTTCCGCGAGCGGGGCCGGCTGAGCGACGAGTATATCAGGATATTTAAGGCCCTGTGGACCCAGGATGTGCCGGAGTTTGAGGGCCGCTATTTTAAGATCCGCAACGTGCGGTTTGCGCCCAAGCCGGTCCAGAAGCCCCACCCGCCCCTCTGGGTCGGGGGCAACTCGGAGAAGGGCATCCGCCGGGCCGTTCGGTTTGGGGACGGCTGGCACCCCACCCGCCCCCAGATTTCGGACCTTAAACAGGCCCTGGCCGTCCTCACCCAGTACTGCCAGCGGTACGGCCGGGACCCCAAGTCGCTGGTCATCTCGGCCCGGGAACCCCTCAAGATTCTCGACCGCCGAGATGAAGGCCACCGGCGGATCCCCCTCATCGGGACGCCCGACGACATCATCGAAGACCTCAGGCAGTTCAAGGAGCTGGGCGTCCGGCACTTCGTGCTGGACACCTTTTACAGCGTGCCCGAGCTGGACCGGGAGACCCTGGCCGACACCTTCCGGACCATCGAACGGTTCGCCCGGGAGATTCGGCCCGCCTTGGCGGCCTGACAGCCGGCCTTGGAAAGGAGCCGCGACTGGATCGCCCAGGCCGAATGGGACCTGGACCACGCCCGGAGCGACCTGGACCGGGGCTATTATGACTGGGCCTGTTTCTCTGCCCAGCAGGCCGCCGAGAAAGCCACCAAGGCCGTCTTTCAGAAGCTTGGGGCCGACGTTTGGGGCCATTCGGTGGCTGACCTGCTGGCCGAACTCGGAAAGCGGGTTCCTGTGCCGGAGGAGCTGGTGGAAGGGGCGCTTGAGCTCGATAAAGTCTACATCCCGGCCCGTTACCCCGATGCCCACCCTTCGGGGGCCCCGCGGGAGCGCTACACCCGCCGGGAGGCCCAGCGCCTGATCGCTTATGCCGAGAGTATCGTCGGGTTCTGTAAAAGTCTTCTATCCGGACATCAGCCCGTCTGATGTTGTTCGCCTGGTCGCCGAGCGGCTTCCCGTCCTGAACGAGAAGCTGCCGCTGGACCGGGTGGTCCTTTTCGGCTCGTATGCCCGGGGCAATTACACCGCCGCCAGCGATATCGATTTACTGGTGGTCTACCGGGGCCGAAGGCGGTCCGACGCCTTTGCCGCCGTCAAGAAGACTTTGGGCCTGCCCCGGCTCGAACCCCACGTCTACTCCCGGGCGGAGGCCAGGCAACTCGCCCAGGTTATCGACCGGATGACCGAAGGGGGCGTTGTCCTCTGGCCCCCGCAGGCCCGTTAGGCCTTACGGGGCGTTTTCGGGGCCCCGCATCCGGTAGGCCTCGATAAACCGGACGATTCTCGCCTCGTCGAAGTCCTCGAGGGTGTCGATCCGGGTCCAGGCCGTAAGGGCGATCCGGTAGGGCATGTTCGGGTATGGGGCCAGAATCACGTGGGACGGGTAGCGCTTGACGATGGCGGCCAGCTTCTCGACCAGGTCCGGGCAGTCGCAGTTATACTGGATGAGTATGCCCCCGTGTTCGAGGTTGTGAACCTGGAGCTCGTCGGGAATGGGCTCGGTGTGAATGCCCCAGGGGGCGGTGGAAGGCCAGTGCCAGCCGGAGGTTGGGGGCGTGGTGTTGTACGGCGGGTGCGACTGCCCGGGCAGGACGTGGTCCCGGCCCTGGTCGGGCACGGCCCGGCCGGGCAGGGTGCTGGTGGCCGGGCTGACCCCGGCCCCACCGCCGGCCGGGAGCACGCCGGTGTAAGGGAGGATGGGCACCGCAATGGCGATAATGCCGACGGCGGCGATTAAGGCCAGAAGCCGCCTGTCCGCTCCCTGCCGCGGGCGCTTTCGCCTTACCATGACCCTGTAACGGTTATATCATAAACACCCTCCAAAGGCCGGAAAATCGGCGGCTACAGGGTTTTCCGGTTTTGGTCTCCGCTAAGCCGGCTGCTGCGCGCCAGCAGTTTGGGGATAATAACTGGAAAGCCCTGGCCAAATGCCCGGCCGGTTGACGAGCCTTGGGGGACAGGGTATAATCGGGCGCAATTATCCCACCACCTTGTGGGAGGAGGGCTTCGAGCAATGACCGGTAGTGACCGGAAGTGGGCTGACCTTCTGGGGCGCAGGCTTTCGCGGCGGACTCTGCTCAAGGCGGGGGCGGTTTCCGGTTTAGGGCTGAGCCTCTGGGGCTGCGCGCCCCAGGCGGCCCCGTCGGCTCCCCAGGCCCAACAGCAGGAGGGTCCCAGGCGCGGCGGCACCCTGCGGCTCAACCTCATGACCGAAAATCCGCCGACTTTAGACCCATATCTTAACGTCTCTTACCGGACCAAGATCTTCTCCGGCTTCGTCTACAGCCGACTCCTCAAGTTTAAATACGGCCCCGACGTCGGGGCTAATGCCTTCATCCCCGGCGAGCCGGACCTGGCCGAACGGTACGAAATATCCCAGGATGGAACAACCTGGACGTTTTATCTGCGCAAAAACGCCCGCTGGCACAATAAGCCGCCGCTAAACGGCCGACCTGTCACCGCCCACGACGTGGTCTGGGCCTTTAACCGCTTTATGAAGGAGTCGGCCGAGCGGAGCGTCTTTGCGCAGGTAACCGACGTAAAGCCTGTCGACGATTACACCGTCCAGTTTAAGTTTGGCCGACCCTGGGCCCCATTTTTAACCAACATCTCCTCGTATTTCTTCTGGGTCGTGCCCCGGGAAGTCGTTGAGCAGTACGGGGATGCCAGCAAGGTTGTGGTCGGCAGCGGGCCCTTTATGTTGGAGAACTTTGAGTCGGGGGTGTCCTTTACCTTCGTGCGCAACCCCGATTACTACGAGGAGGGCCGTCCGTACGTGGACAAAGTGGTCGGCCTCATTATTCCCGACACCGCCACCGCCATGGCCGCCCTCCGGGCCCGGGAAGTGGACATGGCCGGCGTGAACCCCCAGGACCTCGAGAACTTCAAGCAGACCGTCCCCGACGCCAGGATTTACCAGTGGGAATACCTGTACATCCCCTTCATGTACTGGCGGGCTGATAAGCCGCCCTTTAACGACCCGCGGGTTCGGCAGGCCGTTTCCATGGCCATCGACCGGGATGAGATCCTCAAGGTGGTCTACAACGGGGAGGGCGGCTGGAACAACTTCATCCCCTGGGCCCTGCGGTCCTGGTGGCTGGACCCGAAAAGCCCGGAGATGGGCCCGGCGGGCAAGTACTTTAAGTACGACCCGCGGGCGGCCCGGGAGCTTTTGGCCGCGGCCGGCTATCCCAACGGCCTCAAGACCGTGCTCATAAGCACCCCGGGCTACGGGACCGTCTGGGTCCAGTACGTGGAGCTCATCCACGCCCAGCTCAAGCGGGCCGGCTTCGACGTGGAGCTGAGAATGCAAGAATACTCGGCCTACATCTCCACCACCTTCCTGGGCAAGTTCGAAGAGGGAATGGTCTGGGGCCTTCAGACGCAGTTCCAGGAGCCACAGGATTACCTCTTCGGCATGTTTCATTCGAAGGGCAACCGCAACCACGCCCACATCAACGACCCGGTCCTCGACCAGATGATCGAGAAGCAGGCCGAAACCCTGAACGTGGATGAGCGGCGCAAGCTTATCTTCGAGATCCAGCGCTACATTGCCGACAAGATGTACTATGTGCCCGGCTCCGTACCCTACGTCTACTGGGCGGTCCATCCCTACGTCGGCGGCTACTATCCTTATTCGACCACCGAATACGGCTACGCCGGGACGATGCTTACGAGGGTCTGGCTTAACAAATAGCTTATGTCGAGATACATTATCAGGCGGCTCGTCCTGCTGCTGGTCACCCTCTTCGGGGTTTCGGTTTTCGTCTTCGGGCTTATCCGGCTCCTCCCCGGGGACGCGGTGACCATGCTCTTGCAGGACTACGCCTACGCCGAGAACCTCGACGCCCTGCGGGCCAAGCTCGGCCTCGACCGGCCCGTCTATATCCAGTACTGGGAGTGGCTGGGCAGGGTGCTCCGCGGCGACCTGGGCCAGTCCCTCCGGAGCCGCCAGCCCATCGTCGATGAGCTTGCCCGCCGGCTGCCCATCACCGCCGAGCTGGGCATCCTGGCGATGTTTATCGGCCTGGCCATCTCCATCCCGATTGGGGTGCTTTCGGCCGTGAAGCAGGACACCCTCACCGACTACGTGGCCCGGGGGGTGGCCGTCGCGGCCCTGGCGGTGCCCGGCTTCTGGCTCGGAACCCTGGTCATCACCTTCCCCTCCATCTGGTTCCGGTGGACGCCGCCCCTGCAGTACACGCCCCTGCACGTGGACCCGGTTAAAAACCTGAGCCACGTCATCATTCCGGCCGCAATTTTGGGGATCGGTCTGTCCGGAACCCTGATGCGCCTCACCCGGGCCACCATGCTGGAGGTGCTGCGCCAGGACTATATCCGCACGGCCTGGGCCAAGGGGCTGGCCTGGCGGGTGGTGGTCTTCCGCCACGCCCTCAAAAACGCCCTCATCCCGGTGGTGACGGTCCTGGGCCTGCAGGTTTCGGTGCTGGTGGGCGGCTCGGTGGTAATGGAGCAGATCTTCGTCATCCCGGGCATGGGCCGCTACCTGCTTGAGGCCATCCAGTACCGGGATTACCCGGTGGTTCAGGCCCTTAACCTGGTCTTTGCGCTGGTTATCCTTCTAAGCAACCTGACCGTGGACATCGTTTACGCCTATCTGGACCCGAGGATTCAGTATGATTAGCGGCGCCCGGACATACGATGAGGCGGTACGTCTGCCCGTAAGGCCCGGCCTTGGGCGGCGGGTGTGGTGGTTTATGCGCCGAAAGCCTTTAGGGGCCTTTGGGGCCGCCATCGTGTTTTTGCTCCTGTTTACGGCGGCCTTTGCCCCGGTACTGGCCCCCTACTCCTACGAGCAGGGGGATGCGGCCAGGCGCCTTAAGCCCCCCAGCCTCGAGCACCCGCTGGGCACCGACGCCAACGGCCGGGACATGCTCAGCCGGATAATCTGGGGCGCCCGGGTCTCGGTGACCGTGGGTTTCGGGTCCGTCTTCATCGCCATGGGTCTGGCAACCCTCATCGGCACGGTCTCGGGCTACTTCGGGGGCAGGCTGGACACGATTATTCAGCGGCTGGTGGATATCTGGATGGCCTTCCCGGCCCTGGTGCTTTTAATAAGCCTGCTTTCGATGCTGGGTCCCGGCCTCTGGAACGTGGTGATAACCCTGGGGGTCCTGCTGGCGGCCGGGGCCTCCCGGGTGGTGCGCGGCACGGCCCTGAGTGTGCGCCACAACCTCTACATCGAGGCCGCCCGGTGCGTCGGGTGCACCCACGGCCGAATCTTGCTCCTTTACGTCCTGCCCAACGTGTTTCCGGTGGTTATCGTCCTGGCCACGGTGCAGCTCGGGGGCGCCATCCTGGCCGAATCGACCATAAGCTTTCTGGGCTACGGGGTGCCGCCGCCCCACCCGGCCTGGGGCGCGATGCTCGGGGGGATCGGCCGGGCGTACATGCACCAGGCCCCCTGGCTTGTGCTGTGGCCGGGCCTGGCCATAAGCCTTACGGTCTTCGGATTTAACATGCTGGGGGACGCCCTTCGGGACGTGCTCGACCCCCGCCTGCGGGGCCGCTAGGGGGTTTTGCCAAAACCGGCCCGCGCGTGTAAAATTAGGCAGACCGGCAAACCGGGTCTGGAGAAAGGAAACCGAAAGGAGGGCAACCTTATGGTATCGTGGGGCATAGAAAACGTTTCCCGACGGGAATTCTTCGGCCTTGCGGGCGTGGCCCTGGCCGGCGCCGCCCTGGCCGCCTGCGCGCCGGGGCCGAGCGCCCCCCAGCCGGGCGGCCAGCAGCCCACTCAGGCCACCCCCCGGCGGGGCGGCGTCCTGAAAGTGGCCATTATCGGCGAGCCCCCGGCCCTCGACCCCGGGTTCACCACCGCCACCATCACCCAGAACACCATGTGGCACGTCTTCGAGCCCCTCCTCACCCGGGACAGCAAGTTTACCCCCATCCCCCACCTGGCCGAAAAGTACGAGGTCAGCTCCGACGGAACCAAGTTTACGTTTTACTTGCGTAAAGGCGTGCTCTTCCACAACGAGAAAGAGTTCACCGCCGAGGATGCGGTGGCTTCCCTGAAGCGCTGGGCCCAGGTGGCCGGCCGCGGCCGGCAGGTCTTCGCCCGGGTGGACACCATCCAGGAGAACGACCGCTACACCTTCACCATCAACTTCAAGCAGCCGACGGGCCTGTTGCCGGAGTTCCTGGCCGAGGTCGAGGCGATGATGCTCCCCAAGGAGGTGGCCGAGAAGGTCGGCAAGGACCGGCTGCCCGACGAACTTATCATCGGCACCGGGCCCTACAAGATGGTGGAGCACGTCGTCGACCGCTACATCCGGCTGCAGCGGTTTGAAAAATATGCCGCCCGGGAGGAGCCCCCCAACGGCTACGGGGGCAAGCGGGTGGCCTATTTCGATGAGATCCGCTTCATCCCGGTGCCCGAGGATTCGGTGCGGGCCGACGGGGTGGGCACCGGTGAGTATCACTTCGCCGAGTCCCTTCAGCCCGACCAGTACCCGAACCTGCAGGCGAACCCCAATGTAGTGCCCCTGATCGTCAAGCCCTACTACCAGTACGGGCCCCACTTTAACAAAAAGCAGGGGCTTTTTACCGACGTCCGGATGCGGCGGGCGGTCCTCCTCTCGGTGGACCTGGAGCAGATTATGACGGCCGGGTTCGGCCGCAAGGAATTCTTCCGGCTCGGGCCTGAGATCGCCGCGCCGGAGACCGCCTTCTACACCGATGTGGGCAAGGAGGTCTACAATAAGCCCGACCCCGAGCGGGCCAGGCAGCTGATGCGGGAGGCCGGCTACGACGGGCGGCCCATCCGCTGGATGTCCACCAAGGAGTACTTCTACAACTACAACATGGCGTTGTCGTTCAAGGACCAGCTGGAGAAGGTGGGCTTCAAGGTGGACCTGCAGGTGATGGACTGGGCCACCCTGGTCCGGCGCCGCAGCGATCCCAACGAGTACGACGTCTTCATTACCGGCCACCCCACTTACGTTCACCCCATCCGGCAGGTTTACCTGGACGGCACCTGGCCGGGCTGGTGGACGCATCCGAAGAAAGACGAGATCGTCTCCCGGATGATGGCCGAAACCGACATCGAAAAGCAAAAACAGCTCGTTCGGGAGCTCCAGCAGGTCCAATGGGAGGACGTGCCCTGGATCAAGTGCGGGGAGGCCTTCACCCTGCGGGCCATCCGCAAGGAGATCGTAAACTACCAGAACCCGACCGACTGGTTCTTCTGGAACTGCGGGTTCGCCTCCTGACGGGGGACCCTTCAGACCGTAGTCGGGGCTGAGGGCCGGTGCTGGCGTACACCATCCGACGCCTGATCCTGACCGTGCCGGTTATGCTGGTGGTCTCGACCACCGTATTTTTGCTCCTTTACCTGACGCCAGGGGACCCCGTCGGGGTTATCCTCGGGCCCGAGGCCACCGAACAGCAGAAGGCGGAACTTCGGGCTCGCCTCGGCCTGGACCAGCCGGCCCACGTCCAGCTGGTCAACTGGTACTTGCGGCTTTTGCAAGGCGACCTGGGCACATCCATCTTTTTAAACAAGCCCGTCACCCAGGCCTTTATCGAACGCATCGAGCCGACGGGAATGCTCACCCTGCTGGCGATGACCTTCGCCGTCGGCATCGGCCTCCCGGCCGGCATCGTTGCGGCTAAGCTGCGTGGCTCCTGGTTCGACCTGGCGGCGATGCTGGTGGCCATTGCCGGGGTCTCAATGCCCACCTTCTGGGTGGGCCTGAACCTGATCTTTATCTTCGGGGTAACCCTTAACTGGCTGCCGGTAGCCGGATACCAGCCCCTTTCGGCCGGGATCTGGGAGAATATCCGCTACCTGCTGATGCCGGCCTTCACCCTGGGCTTCGCCCAGTCGGCCCTGCTGGCCCGGATAACCCGCTCGATGATGCTGGAGGTCCTTTCCCAGGACTACATCCGGACGGCCCGGGCGAAGGGGCTGGCGGAGCTGGCGGTGGTGCTTCGGCACGCCCTCCGCAACGCCATGATCCCGGTGATAACCGTCATCGGCCTGAGCTTTGCCATCCTGCTGGGGGGCGCCGTCATCACCGAGCAGGTTTTCAATATTCCTGGGGTCGGCCGGCTCCTGGTCCAGGCCGTAACCCGCCGGGATTATCCCCTGGTTCAGGGCATCGTCCTCATCATCGCGGCCGTTTACGTTATCATAAACCTGATGGTGGACCTTATCTACGCCTACCTCGACCCGAGGATCCGCCACCGTGACTAGCCCTTCGCCCGTCGTCGCCGCCCCGGCTGAGGTCGTCCGGCCCCGGCCGGCCCTTGCCCGGCGGCTGAGCCGGATCGCCAGCCGGTATAAAGGGGTGCCCATCGGCGGAACCCTGCTCCTTTTCCTGGTCGTCATCGCCGTAGCCGCCCCCATCATCGCCCCCCACGACCCGCAGGCCCTCAACCCGGCCGGCCGCCTTCAGCCTCCCGGCGGCCCCTACCCCTTCGGCACCGACAACTTCGGGCGGGACGTCTTCAGCCGAGCCGTCTGGGGGGCCCGCCTCTCCCTGGAAGTCGGCTTCCTGGTGGCCCTCTGCACCGTCATCGCCGGGACCCTCATCGGCCTTACGGCCGGCTACTTCCGGCGGCTGGACACGGCTATCATGCGCATTATGGACAGCATGATGGCCTTCCCGGGCATCGTCCTGGCCATCGGCCTCATGGCCGCCCTGGGCCCGAGCAAATACAACGTGGTCCTGGCCCTCACGGTGGTGGATACCCCGAGGCTTGCCCGTCTCGTTCGAAGTGTGGTGCTCACCCTGCGGGAGATGCAGTTCGTGGAGGCGGCGGTGGCCCTTGGGGTTTCGAACCTGCGGGTTGTAGCCGTCCACATCCTGCCCAACTGCCTTTCGCCCATCATCGTTCAGGGGACGTTTATCTTCGCCTCGGCGGTGCTGGGGGAGGCCTCCCTCTCGTTCCTGGGGGCCGGAACGCCCCCCTACATTCCGAGCTGGGGCAACATGCTGGCCGAGGCCCGGGGCTACCTGCGGGATGCCCCCTGGATGATGCTCTTCCCCGGCCTGGCCCTGACCCTGGCGGTGCTGGCCCTTAACCTCCTGGGCGACGGGGTCCGGGACCTGCTGGACCCCCGCCTGCGCAACCTTTAAAGCGGTCGCCCCCCACCGGGCCGGCCGGGCCCTCTTCCAACGGCCGGCCGATATAATTTAAAGGCGACCGTGGAATGCCCGTTCTGCTTCAGCCCACTGCCCGACGGCGTCAGGGTTTGCCCCGCCTGCGGCGCCTACGTTGGCAGCAACCTCCAGGCCCTCCCCGGCGGCCACTCCCTTCACGACGGCTGCTACACCATCGAGCGGGTCCTCGGCCGGGGCGGCTTCGGCATAACCTACCGGGCCGTTCACAACCGGCTGCTGATGGGGGTGGCCATCAAAGAGCTCTTTCCGGAGGGGTCGACCCGGCAGGAAGACGGCTTCATCGTGCCCCCGGCCGGCCTCGGCCGGGACGGGCTGGCCGAAGCCAAGGAGAAGTTTTTAGAGGAAGCCCGAACCCTCGCCCAGTTCAACCACCCCGGCATCGTCCGGGTTATTGACGTCTTCGAAGAGAACAACACCGCCTACCTGGTCATGGAATACCTGTGGGGCGAAACCCTGGCCCGCCGCATCCTCCGCCAGGGCCGGCTCCCCGTTGACGAGGCGGAAGAGGTCGCCCGGAAAGCGGCGGCCGCCCTGGGGGTGGTGCACGCCGCCGGCCTGCTTCACCGGGATATAAAGCCGGAGAATATCTTTCTTACCGGCGACGGCCGGGTGGTGCTCATCGACTTCGGGTCAGCCCGGGCATTCGTGCAGGGGGCCACGGCCAGGTACACCCGGGTGGTGACCCCCGGCTACGCCGCCCCGGAACAGTACGCCTCCCAGGCCCGGGTCGGTCCCCCGACGGATATCTACGGCCTGGGCGCAACCCTCTACCATGCCCTCACCGGCAGCCCACCCCCGCCGGCCACCGACCGGCTCCTGGGGGAGGCCCTTCCGCCCCTTCCGGAGTGGGTTCCGCCGAACATGCGGCTGGCCGTCGAGCGAGCCCTGGCCCTCGACGCCGCCGAGCGGCCCCAGACCGTGGCCGAGTTCCTGGCCCTCCTGGACGCCCGCCCCGGCCCGGAATGGGCGGTGCCCCTGCCGGGCCGGCCGCGGCGGCCGCGGCCGGCCACCAGCCCCAGCACCCTCCAGCTCAAGCCCGCGGGGGCGATTTCGCCCCACATCGGGGCGGTGGCCGACCTGGCCTTCAGCCCGGACGGCGCCTTGCTCGCCTCAGCCTCGGCCGACAAGACAGTCGCCGTCTACGACCTGGGGGCGGGAACGCTCCGGCTCATGCTTCAAGGCCATTCGGCCGGTGTGAACGCGGTGAGCTTCGCCCCGGACGGACAGCTTCTGGCCTCCGGCTCATGGGACCGGACGGTCCGCCTCTGGTCCCTGGCCAGCGGCAAGCGGGTCGGGATGCTCCTCGGCCACGAGGAGGGCGTCTACAGCCTCGCGTTCTCTCCTGACGGCCTGCTCCTGGCCTCGGCCGGATTCGATAAGGCGGTCCGTCTCTGGGCCGTGGCCGGGCGCAACCTGCTGCGCCGCCTGCGGGGCCACACCGACGCCGTCCTGGCGGTAGCCTTCTCCCCCGACGGGACCTTGGTGGCCAGCGGCAGCATGGACGGTACCCTCCGCCTCTGGCGGCCGGCCGACGGCGAAGGGGTGGGGGCCGTCCGGGCTCACCAGTGGGTGATGGCGGTGGAGTTCGACCCTACCGGCGAGCTTCTGGCCACCTCCGGGGCCGACGGGCTCGTTAAACTTTGGCGGCTTCCGGACCTCACCCTGCTGGGGGTCCTTAAGGGCCACCGGGACAGCGTTCAGGCCGTGGCCTTCGCCCCCGACGGCAGTCTGCTGGCCTCGGCCGCCAAGGACCGTACGGTCTGCCTCTGGCGGCTGGCCGACCGGGCCCTGCTCCAGGTCCTTGAGGACCACCCCGAGCGGGTTCAGGCCGTGGCCTTCGCCCCCGACGGCCGCCTGCTGGCCTGCGGCCTGGCCGATGGGTCGGTCTGGTTCTGGAACCTGGGTTAGAGCAGGCCGAACTCCCGCAGGATCTCCTGGCTGTAGGCGATCCGACCGGTCATCGTCTGGGCCGTCTGCGTTGCCAGGATGAGGGCGGCCTGGGCCATGTACTCCACGGGCTCAGCCCGGGGGTCATCGGCCGACTCCAGCAGTCGGTGGAATAGGACCCCGGGGGTGGGAACCACCTGGGAGGGTGAAAGGGCGTTAACGGCGATGTTGTATTCAAAAAGCTCCTGCGCCAGCCCCTGGGTCAGCCGCTCGAGGGCGGCCTTGCTTACCCCGTAAGGGGTGCCGCCCCGCCCGGGACTTGTATAGGGCCCGGGACCGGGGCCGATGGCCGCCCGGGAACTTATGTTAATTATATTGCCGCTGCGCCGCTCCAGCATATCGGGCAGCACCGCCTGAATCAGCATGAAGGGACCGTGGAGGTTGACGTTTATCAGGGTGAACCAGCGGTGGAGGGGATAGTCTTTAACGGGAATGTACCAGTTGACGGCGGCATTGTTGACCAGGATATCGATGGGCCCGAAGGCTTCCCGGGTGCGGGCCACCAGGTTGCGCACGTCCTCCTCTTTGGAGACGTCGGTGCGGACGGCAATGGCCTTGCCGCCGAAGGCCTCAATCTCCCGGACCACGTCGTAGATGGTGCCCGGGAGGCGCTCGTCCCGCTCCTGCTCGGTGCGGGCGGCTACGGCAACTCGGGCCCCCTCCCGGGCAAAGAGCACGGCGATGGCCCGGCCGATACCGCGGCTTGCCCCGGTAACGATGACAACCTTGCCTTCGAGTTGTCCGGCCATAGCTTACTCCTTGGGGCTTGGATTTGGCGGCAGCCAAGGGATTATAGCCGAGCGCAGCCGTCCCCGCAAAGCCATTTTTATGAATTTTTTGATGAAATCTTAACCTGCCCGCCATTGACAAGGGGACCGACCGGTCATATACTATCTGCGGATAGTAGTTGTGGATATAGCTACTATCCGGGAAGGTAGCTTGGAAGGGTCCGACCCGGTCGCTCTGCTGGAGGAGCTGGGCTTTGGCGGCTACGAAGCTAAGGCCTACGTTACCCTTCTGGAGCAGGGTCCCCTAACCGGCTACCAGCTGGCGAAGGCTTCGGGAGTTCCCCGGGCCAATATCTACTCGGTCCTGCGCCGGCTTGAAGAGCGCGGGGCGGTGGTGGTTGTTCAAACCGAAGCCGGCCGCCGCTACCGGGCGCTGGACCACCGGGAGTTCCTGGCCCGGGTGGAGAAGTCCTTCAGGGCCCGCCTCAGCGAGGCGGCGCGGGCCCTGAGTCGGGTTGCCCCGGTCGAGTCGCCTTCGTACGTTTACAACTTTACCGGCTACGCCAACCTGGTGGCCCAGGCCGGCCGGCTTATCGAGGCGGCCCGGAGTCAGGTTCTGGTAAGCGGCTGGGGTCAGGAGCTGGAACAGTTGGCCCCAACCCTTGAGGCCGCCCGGGGACGGGGCGTCGCCGTGACCCTGGTCTGCATGTCCGGCTGCCAGGCCCCCTGTCCCCACTGCTCGGGCCGGCTCTACCGGTACCGGCTGGGCGAGCCGGGCGACTGCCGCTGGCTGCTGGTAATCGCCGACGGCCAAGAGCTGGTTGCCGGCCAGGTCGAGGCCGACGGCCGGGTTATCGGGACCGGCAGCCGTCAGCACCTGCTGGTGGCCATTGCCACCTGGTACATGCGGCATACGGTTGCGGTGGCCGAGCTGCTTCGGGTGCTGGGTCCGAAGTTGCCCGGCTTGCTGGATGCCGACGCCCGGCAGGCCCTCCTGGAAGCCACCGCTGAGCGGCTGCCATGCGGTAGCTGGTTTGAGCCGGGATGCTGGGCCGAAACCGCCAGCTGAAAGCAAGGTGGAAGCGAGGTGATTACAGATGGTAACCGAGACAACCTACGGCTCGGAGTCTCCGATGGTGGCCGGTCGGGTCCTCGGTGAGGACCTGGTGGAAGAACTTGCCCGGGCGTATGGGCGGGAGCTCACCCCGCTGCAGCGCTTCTGCCTGTACCGGCTGGCCAATTTTGTGGGCCGCCGAATGGGGGGTGAACCTGCGTCGCCCCTACAGCAGCGGCTGCTGGACCGGGCGATTTACTCGGTTTACCTCGACTGCCGCCGGGAGGGCGTCGAGGAGATTGCCCGCCGGTTGCTGGAGGTTGCCCGGCAGCACGCGGCGGCCAGCAATCATCAAAACTGACATGGGAAAGGGAGGTGAAAGGGTAGCTATGGTTCGGGGTGTAACGTCGGTTTCAGGCCTTAAGCGAATTCTGCTTAAGAGCTGCCCCCGCTGCCGCGGCGACCTGATTCGCGAGGACGGCCTTGGGGACGAGGTCGCCTACACCTGCCTCCAGTGCGGCCGAACCCTTGAGGGCGAGCAGCTGAGGCGGTTCCTGGCGAAGCTTCAGGCCGCGTAAAGCCGACCAGAAACCGAAATCTGGCCCGGGCGGCGCTGGTTGCGCCGCCCGACCTTTTTAGCCGAAGAGCAGGATAAGCTCCCGCAGGATCTTGGCGGCCACGATAGAGGTCAGGTCGCCCCGGTCATAAGGCGGGGAGACTTCGACCAGGTCGGCCCCCACCAGTCGGAAACCCCGCAGGCTGTAAATAAAGTCGATGACTTCCCGGAAGCTGGCCCCGGGCGGCTCGGGCGAGCCGGTTCCGGGGGCGACGGCGGGGTCCAGCACGTCGATGTCAATGGAAAGATATATGGGCAGGTTGGTCAGTTCCCGGCGCAGGCCGGTGGGCAGTTTCACCTCCGACGACCAGTACCGGGACCGGCCGGCGGCCACGAACTCCTCCCGGGTGCCCGACCTGATCCCGAGCTGAACCAGCCGGTCGGGTCCCAGCTCCTCGGAAATCCGCCGGAAGACGGTGGCGTGGGTGAGGGTCAGGCCCCGGTCGTTGGGGGCCAGGTCCAGGTGGGCGTCCAGCTGGATGACCACCAGGTTCGGGTGGTGCCGCTGGGCGGCCCGCACGCCCCCCAGACTCAGGGTATGCTCGCCCCCCACTAAGATGGGGACGGCCCCGGCCTGCATCACGTCGGACGCGGCCTGGGCCACCCGCTCCACCGCCGCCTCGGGCTTAAGGCCCGCCACCTCCACGTCCCCCCCGTCGGTAAAGGCCACCTCCGAAAGGTCCCGGTGCAGCTCCGGGCTGTAGGTCTCCAGGCTGTCGGACGCCAGCCGAATCCGGCCCGGGGCGAGGGCGGTGCCCATCCGGTAATACTGGGTCCGGTCGAGGGGAACCCCGAGCAGAACCAGCCGGGGCCGGTCCAGGGAACGGCTACCCAGAAACGGCGGCGTAACCGGCAAGGGCATCGGCGTAGCCTCCGGCTAAGACGGGCTTAAGGAAGGGCGGCAGGGCGAAGGCGGCCCGGTGGACCTCAGGGGTGTAGTAGCCGGTTTTACCGGCCGGGCCGGCCATGGGCACGGCCGGGTCGAGGTCGTCCGAGGCGGCCAGAAAGCTCCACCAGACCCCAGGGTAGGCGGGAATGGGCGCAAAGTAGGGTTTGACCAGCCGGAAAACCTGCCCGAGGTTGCGGTAGGCCCCCACGAACTCCGGGGTCATCAGGATGGGCGACCCGCTCTGGGTGACGAAGATGCCCGGGGGGCGCAGGCGGGAGCGGGCCCGCTGAAAGAACTCGACCGTGAAAAGGCCGGCGGCGGGCCCGACCGGGTCGGTGGAGTCGACGAGGATAACGTCGTAAATTTCGGCCGTATCGGCCACGAATCGGACGCCGTCGGCGGTTACCAGCCGGGCCCGGGGGTCATCGAGGGCACCGCCGGCAATTTCCGGCAGGTGGCGGCGGCAGACCTCCACCACCTGGGGGTCGATCTCCACCAGGGTTGCCGACCGAACCCTCGGGTCGGCAAGGACCCGGCGCAGGGTGCCGCCGTCGCCCCCGCCGATAATGAGGACGCGGGCCGGGTTCGGGTGGGCCATAAGGGGCACGAGGGCAAGCATCTCGTGGTAGATAAATTCATCCCGCTCGGTGGTCTGGACCGCCCCATCCAGGACGAGGGCCCGGCCCAAAAGCTCCGTTTCGACGACCTCAATCCGCTGGTAGGCCGACGAGGTCACGTACAGGTGCCGGCGAAGGCGAAAGCGCTGCTGAAAGCCCCGAATAGGTGGTTCGCCGAACCACCCGGCCGAGTCAGTCACCGGCAATGCCCCGGAACAGCTGCAAAACCTGGACGTGGGTCGGGTTGAACCGCTGCTTTAAGACCGGGACGACCGCATCTGGGTCCACGGGCTCGCCGCAGGTAAACAGGTCCACGGCGGCGTAGCCGAGCTCGGGCCAGGTGTGGATCAGGATGTGGGACTCGGAGATGATGGCAACCCCGGTCACGCCCTGCGGCGAGAAGGGGTGCAGATGAAGGCCCAGCAGCCGCGCCTTGGCCACCTCGGTCAGTTCCCGCAGGGTCTGCTCGACGATTTCGGGCGAGTTGATGCTGTCGTCGCAGCCCCAGAGCTCGAAAATAAGGTGCGAGCCGACGCTCCTCATC
Source organism: Dehalococcoidia bacterium (assembly GCA_042408785.1). GTDB lineage: Bacteria > Chloroflexota > Dehalococcoidia > JAUQQI01 > JAUQQI01 > JAUQQI01. Next base: position 36,664 of record JBHOQU010000088.1, read on the forward strand.
TGTCACCTCCCCATAGGATTACTGCGGCCAGGGCGCATCCCAGCCGCGCGACCCGGTGGGTGGAGACGCAAATTTCTACCCGCTCAAGCTCGATTCCCCGCCGGGTAAAGGCTTCCGCCAGCATCTGCCGCACCACCGCCTCGACCTCGGCCGGGTCGCCGGGCCCGGAATGCTCGAAGATCATCCCGTGGGCGTTGCGCCCAAAGCCGATCCCGACGCAGGCGGAGACAACCTCACCCGGCCGGTCGGAGACGGCGGCGGTGTAAACCGTGGGGATCAGCGTTCCCGGCGGGACCTCGGGCAGCCCGGTCAGGGGCCGGGCCCCCTTCGGCAGGACGCTGCTTACTTTGATAAGGTTCAGGTCGCCGATTCCCGCCGCAAGCAGGGCGTTATCAAACGCGTTTAGGGCGGTCGTCCCTTCGGCCGCCCCAGACGTTAACCAGTAGTACCCCGGCAAATTCCACATCAGGTCTGCCCCGGCGTCAGGTATCTACCAGCCCCTCGGTATCAAAGTAGATATCGCTGCTGCCCACCCCCCAACCAAACCGGTCGGAAATCTTCTCGATTCGCACAAAACTTGAATTATACCAGGTTCCCGACGGGCTCGCCAGCCGGTCAAAGGGCGGCCGGCGCAGGTCGGCCAGCAGGTAATCCCAGGTCTGATACCTGCTGAACTCGGGCAGAAGGTCGGTGATAACTACCCGGTGGTCCACCAGCAAGGCCCGCTCGAGCCGGTACCACTTGGCCGCCGACCCTTCCAGGCGGGTGATGCCGAAATAGCCGGCGGCGCCCGGACCCCTCAAGCTGGCGATTCCCCGGCCGATAAAGAGCAGAAGGCCGGCGAGGGCCTCCGGCGGGTCGGTGTGGAACGTATCGAAGGCGCGCACCAGCTCCGGGTCCAGCGGCTCCCGCAGGTCGGCCACCCGGGCGGAAAGCGAAAGGCCCTCCTCCTGCGCGACGATATTGATAAAATCGACCAGCCGCCGGTCGATTTCCAGGACCACAACCCGGCGGGGCAGGCCGGTCAGGGCCGCGGCCACCGAAAGCAGGTCGTCGTCTCCCAGGACCAGCAGGTCGAGGCCCGCCAGGTCTCCCCGTCCTGCCATGAAGGCCACCCGCCGCCAGACGTCCTCCGGCAGAAGGTGCACCTGGTCGTACTCGGCGGCAGGCGCCGGCCGGGCGGCCGCAATCCGGTAAAAGCGGACGGCCCGGTCGGGCAGAAAGCCCTCTCCGGCCACCCCGGTCCCCCGGCAGGCGGAACATTCCGGGGCAGGCAGGGGCGAAATTCCCGCCTCCGCCAGGGCGGCCCGGCCTGCCGGCGTTAAGTGCGCCCCCTCCTCTTTCAGGTTTACCAGGCCGCCGGCTTCCAGGCTGGCCACCACCGCCCCCACTGCCCGGAGGGGCACCCGGGCCCGGGGGGCAAAGGACCAGAAGTTGGCGTCGGCGGCGAGGGCCGCGCAGACCCGGCGGACGTCGGCCGGGGTCACCGGAAAGCCGAGGTGCTCGGAGACTTCGTCCGCCAGTGCCTGGAGGTCCATGGGTGTTAGCCTTAAATACTTATCATACCCGCCCGCCCATCCGCAAATCGAGCCACCCCGCGGCAGGGCTTTCTAGTTTTGTTGCCCGTCTGCAGCGCTGAATCTGCTCCCCTCCGCCGGTACGCCCCGGAGACCCGCGCCGGATGAGCAGGCGCATCTCACCCAACCATTGGCGAATAGTAGATAATTACGTAAATGCCGGCAAAACCTGTGGGCCGGCGCCGGCCGTGGATGACTTGGGCGCCTCTCCTGTTGGACTTAATGCAAGGCCCTGAGTCTGGAGGAAGACCGTGGTCAGAACTGAGCGGCAGGGTCCGGGCATCTCGCGCCGTCGGTTCCTCGGGCTAGCCCTACCGGTGTTCGGCGCGCTGGTAGCCGCCTGTTCGGCCGGTGAGAGCATGCCGAGGGGACCAACGGCTTGGCCCAGAGAGGACCGGTGGCCCCACCCGAAGTCCAGGAAGCTTACCGTTTTGCCGTGGGGAACCCGGAGACCCTGCGGTACATGCCGTGTTCTTGCGGGTGTGGCACCCACGACCACGGGTCCAACCCGGACTGCTACGTTGCCGAGTTCCGGCCGGACGGGTCGGTGGTTCTCGACCCCCACGCCTTTGGTTGAGGGATCTGTGTGGGCGTCACGCGTGACGTGATGCGACTGCAGGCCAAGGGGAAATCCCTGACGGCAATCCGGGCCTACATCAATCAAGCCTGGGGTGGGTACGGCCCGCCCACCAACACCCCCTGGCCGCCGGCCGGCCGCTGAAGGGGCCGGAGGCATCGGCGGGGGCGTTCGTCCCGCCCAGGCCGGCTTGATTCGCCACATCGGCCGACGGCCATGGTCGGCCAAGGCCCGTCCCCCTTTGAGCGTCGGCCGGGCCCCTGCCAGGCCCCGACAGGTATATCCCCGGCTGGAAGCAGCCGGCGGGTAGTCTGCCCTCGGTGCCGGGAACCCCCGGCAAACGGTTGCACGCCGGCGAATCCGATTGGCCCCTTCTCACCCAAATGGGTAGGGAGAAAACCACCCCTTTGAGCAGTGTGCCCCACCTGCCGGAATGTTATAAAGCTAGCCGAGACACTTCGAATGCGGCTCTGGGTCCTAGCGGGCATCGCAGCAGCAGTCACCGCGCTGGCGGTTCTGGGCACCGTCCTGCTCTTGGCCGGTCGCGACCCCGACTTACCTGTCCAGACGACGCTGCCGGACATCCAGCTGGTGGACCACACGGACCAGCCGTTCTCCCTGGCCCAGGCCCGGGGCAAGGTGGTGGTGCTCGGACTGGTCTATACTCACTGTCCCGACATCTGCCCGCTGATTACCTATCGAATGCAGTCAATTAAGGACCAGCTGGCGCGTCAGGGCCTTGACAGCGGCGTTCTTTTCCTGACGGTTACCTTCGACCCGGAGCGAGATACGCCCGAGGCACTTCGGGCCTATATTGCTGCCCACAACTTGGACACCCGAAACTGGCGATTCCTCACCGGCAATCCCGAGACCATCGCGAGCCTGACCGAGCTGCTCGGCTTCTACACCGAGCGGGTGAGTCCGGTCGGCCAGTCCGCCGGGGCCGCGACCGGCGGCTCAGCCCTCGACATACCGTACTTCATCACCCACTCGGACCGCTTCTACCTGGTGGACAAGCTCGGTCGGGTGCGGGCGAGCCTGCCGGGAAGCCGCACTGACGTTGAGCAAGCCGTAAGACTTATCCGAAGATTGACCCAGGAGGCGCCGTGACACGCTATCTGCTCGTCACCTTGCTCCTTTTGTTAGCTTCGTGCCAGCCGGCTGTTTCCGGGCCGGTAACAACGACCCCGGCGGTGACGGTTAAGGACCCGTGGGCCAGACCGGCCATGGCCGGGCCCATGGGGATGACCAGCGCAGTTTACTTCGTCGTGGTCAATGAAGGCCCGGACGCCGATGCCCTCATCGGGGCCACCACCGACGTCGCGGGCCGGGTCGAGCTTCATGAAACGCGCCGGCGTGGGGATGTGATGGAGATGTCGCCGGTCTCGGAGGTGGAGATTCCGCCCCGCGGTCAGGTGACCTTTCAGCCCGGCGGTTTGCATGTCATGCTCATGGACCTGAAGCGTGACCTTAAAGTCGGCGATTCGTTCAACCTTACGCTTCGGTTCCGCAAGGCCGGCGACATCAAAATAACTGTGCATGTCCGGGAAGGGGGAATGTAGGCGGGAATGGGCGGCCAAAGGACGCGGATGGTCGTGGCCGGCGCAAGCCTGCTGTGTACCGTCGCCGCTTTAGGCTTGACGGCGCTGTTTACCTTGGCCAGCACCCCGGCCCATTCCCTCCTCGGCGGTATCTGTCAGCCAAACCTCCCGGCTGGCGGGACGACCAAACCGGCCAGTATCATTCTCCGCTATCGGGCAGCCTCGGGGCCTTTCGTTATCCTGGAGATTTCGCCCTATGAGGTTGGCCCGAACGTTTTCGAAGTGACCCTTGCGGACGGCTCCGGTCCCGTGCAGGCCCCGGGCCGGCTTCGGGTTGGCTTTCGCCGGCTCGAGGATTCGGCACCTGCGGTTTGGCTGGAGGCCAGTGAGGTCGCCGGCCGTTTGGCCTATCGGGCGAGTAGTGAGCTGAATGCCCCAGGCTGGTGGGTGGTCGAGGTAAACGTCGGCAGCGGGCCGCCGGTGCCGTTTGTGCTGCGGTTAGATGAGCCGTCTGGGGCCCCCCTTAAGTTTAAGCCGCCCGACTACCCGTCAGACCCCGAGGCGGAGCGTCTATTTTGGGCAACGGTCCAGATTCACCGGGAGCTAACAGCGGTGGCCTGGGAAGAACAGCTTACAAGCGGTCTTGCCTACCCGGCCGGACGCGGCGCATGGGTTTGGGTCGCCGGCCGAGTTCATGCCCCCGACCGCTACGCCCTGCGAGTGGTGAACCCGGACCGAGAAAGTTACGAGATTGTGCAGGCCGGCAACCGGCGCTGCACCCGAAGTGATGGCGGTGACTGGGTATGCGGAAGCGCCGTCGACCGCAACCCCCTTGACCTGAGCTTACTGGGTCGCTCCTACGGGTTCCGGCTTGGCCGTCAGGAAGTGTTAGATGGGGAGCTTACCCGCGTCGTTACCTTCTACGAGCCCACGGAGCAGAACTGGTACGCCTGGTGGGTAGGCGTTGATACCGGCTACCTCCGCCGGATGGCGATGGTGGGCCCTGGGCACTTCATGGTCACCCGCTACTTTGACCACAACTTACCCGTCAACCCCTCGTCTCCGGTTTTGCCGTCGGGTTTCTATTCGCCGTCAAAACCGGAAAGCCCTGATGTCGGGCACGACTTTTGAGTCCCAAAACCGCTGCCAGATAGTCTGGTTGTCGGGGCCCACAGCCGTGCGGCCCGGCAACGGGCTAGCTCCCGTGCCCTGATGCTAGGAACGTCCCCCGGCATCAGGGCTTTCCGGTTTTATGACCTAATACCATTTGCGTAAGAACTCGCCACCGGATATCATGACCTGTTATGGTCAAGAGGAGGTGGCGATGCGTGGACCGGAACTGAAGATCACCTGGCAGGAGGACGAAGCAACGCTCTATCGGCTCTACCGGTCGGAGTC
>JBHOQU010000091.1:0-40218 GCA_042408785.1 Dehalococcoidia bacterium
AGCCATCGGCCTTCCGAACGATCCGGACGGCCTTAGGCGCGCAGGGGAGGGGCCTGTGCCAGCGCACGGCGACCCTGCCGATGCCATGCAGCCGGAGCCTCCGCCCGTCGATCTTGAAGCCGTTGCCGTACTCCTTGAGGCCGAAGGACGAGAAACGGCTTTTCCCTTTGAACCGAGGGTACCCCGGCTTCTCACCGGCCTTCAGGCGCCGGAAGAAGGCTTGGAATGCGCGGTCCACGTCGTCGACGACTATCTGGAGAACATGGCTGTGGACGTCCTTCGCATGCGGGTGGGTCGCTTTCAGCTCCTTGACCTTGCGGAGCTGCTCCACCCTGGATACCCGCCGTCGCTCGCCGGACCATGCGTCCCGGCGCTCTGCCGAACCGCCGGCACACCTCCAGCGTATGGAGCAGGCGCTCTTCCTGCGCCCGGCTGGGGTATAGGCGATAGGAATAGACCTTGTACATCTACTTGCCCTTCTGCCACTCGATATACCGTTTTATCGTCTCTTGGGAGACGTTGCCTGCCGTAGCGGCGAAGTAGCTCCGCGTCCGGAGGTGCCGACACTTAGCCCTTAGCTCGTGGGAGGTGATGCCCTTCACCTCCTTGACCACATCGGCTGCCGATGTGGTCGGCCAGACGCGCACAAACAAGTGGACGTGATCGGGCATGACCTCCACCCATGCTGTTCACACTTGCGGCGGATCAGCTCCTCCGCCTCCCTCGCGACATCGCCGACCAGCACAGGCTTGCGCCGCTTGGGGCAGAACACCGGTGCACGCGGTGCTCATCGCGCCGATACTCCACGTCGATAGCATACCATGTGTCGACGGAGAAGCCCGCCTTATCCCCTCCGGCTAAAGCCGGGGGGCTTGCGGCGGGCTACCACTGGTCAACTGTGGAAACCGGCCACGGCCCAGAAGCGGCCGGTCAGGCCGCCCTCAACCCGGTGGGAGTAGAAGATGTCGGTGCGGCAGGCCGTGCAGAGGCCGCAGTGGCTGACACGGTCGGGGGCAAGGCCGGTCGCCTCGAGCCACTGGCCGATGGCCGCCGGCAGGTTGAGAAAAGTCCGGTTTTCCCGTGACCGCAAGGCTTCCTGGGGCCGGGGCAGGCTCAGCCGGGCTGCCCCGACCACGTCGGGTCCCACTTCATAGCAACAGGGACCGATGCCGGGTCCCACTACGGCCCAGAGGTCGGCGGGCTGGCTGCCGAATGTCCGGAGCATCGTTCCAACCAGCTTTGCCGGCAACCCCTGCAGGGTTCCCCGCCAGCCGCAGTGGGCCAGGCCGACCACCCTCTGCCTGCCGTCGAAGACGACCACCGGGTAGCAGTCGGCCACCTGAACGAACAGGAAGAGGCCGGCTTCGGCCGTGACCAGGCCGTCCGTTGCCGGAATGGGGGGCCGGCCGGCGTCGGCCGGGCCGACCACGGCGACGCCTGCCCCGTGGACCTGCTCGGCCCCGACCAGCCGTTGGGGGTCGAGGCCCAGGGCGGCCAGAACCCGGCGCCGGTTTTCGATTACGGCCTCCGGGTCGTCGGGCACGGCAAAGCTAAGGTTCAGGGTCGCAAAGGGCCCGCGGCTTACCCCGCCCTGCCGGGTAGTCACCCAGAACCTGAGACCCGAAGTCCCCTCGGGCGTTAAGTCTAAGATGAAAGGCTTCGGCAAATCAGGGTTGGCCGCGGCAAGCGGGGAGGTTTAAGTTTTATTCGGACTTCTGCTCCGCCTGGCGCCGCCGCCGGGCCTCCCGGCCCCGGCGTCCGATCTCCCGGAAGTATTCGGAGCCGTATTTCTGCTTGACCGTATTGCCCCCAAGGCGTCCGATCTCAGCCCAGTACTCCCGGGTCCGCCGGCTGGCCAGGGTTTGGCCGCCACGCTTGCCGATCTGTCGGTAGAACTCCGACCCGTGACGCTCTTTGGTTCGAAGCCCGCCCCGCCGCCCAGCCTCGCGGGTGGTCATAGCTTCTTTTTCCGGAGCCCTTTCCTCAGCCAAATTGGCACTCCTCTATTAAAATACGCCATCAGCCCCGCTACTCTAGGTTTCGGACTCTCCCCTCTGCCTGCCGTCATTATACAGGTTTTTTGCTACCAAGGCAAGGCTCCGTTTTGAATGCTATCCCCTGACCTCCAACAGGCCGACGGTCACCCCCCGTGCCGCCTCCGCCACGGTCCGGTCCAGCGCCCGCCGCACCCCATCCCGGGTCGGCCCGGATTCCTCACCGGCCGCCTGGGCCACCGCCCCCAGCACCACCCGGGCCGCCTGGTAGGCGGCCGTTGCAACGGGTCCGGGCTCGCCGCCCCCCGCTTCCCGGAAGGCTGCCTCGAAGGTTCGGCGCTCGCCGGCCCCCAGCTCCCAGGTCGGGACCAGGACCCCCGCCCGGAGGGGTCCGAGCAAGCCCCTGAGGCCCGGGGAGTAGGCGGGCGGACCCAAGAGGATGCCTTCTGTCCGGGCGGCCGCCCACCGGGCGGTGGTGGGGCCGTCGGCGCACAGGAGAATCCCGTTCCCTTCCCCCATCGGGGCCGGCCCCGAATTGGGGCCCGGCAAGAACCCGACGTAGTCCACCGGCATCCCCCCGCCCGGACTCTGGCCCGGCCCCACCCACGGGCAGGCGTTGGGCTCAAAGGCGACCACCAGCCGGGTCGCCTGGCCCCGGAAGAACTCAGCGGCCCGGGCCTCAAAGCGGGACCAGGGCGGGGCCAGGAAGTAAACAGGCCCGTCTACAGGAACGGCCGGAACCCAGTAGTTCACCACGGGAAGGCCCGCCTGCCGGTAAACCGGCAGGGCGCCGCTCAGGGAGGGCCAGGTCGGGTGGCCGAGCACGGCCACCACCCCTGGGTCGGCGGCAAGTTTCTCGGCCTGAAGGCGGCCGAACTCGGCCGTGGACCGGTCGTCCTGGGCGACCAGCTGGACGAAGTAGCCCTGACCCCGGTCCTGGGCGTTCCAGAGGTTAACGGCCGCCCGGGCCCCCAGTAGAGCCTCGTAGCCGGCGGCCCAGTCCGGACCGGAGAAGGGTGCCACCAGCCCGACCTTGACTACCCCCCGGAAGCCCGGGGCCGGGGAAAGTTGGCAGCCTGCCAGAAGGGCCGTTAGAAGAAGGCCGAGGGCCCGTCTGAGACGGGCCCTCGGAGCCTTGGTCGCGGGCTCAGGATTCAGACGCGGATGCATGCCACGTAGTGGCCGCCGCCCTTATCCTCGAGGGGCGGGATAACCCGGGAGCACTCGGGGATGGCGATGGGGCAGCGGGTGTGGAAGACGCACCCGCTCGGGGGATTCACCGGGCTGGGCACGTCGCCGGTTAGGATGATCCTTTCCCTTTTCGCCTCCACCTCCGGGTCCGGGATGGGCACGGCGGAGATGAGGGCCTTGGTGTAGGGGTGCAGGGGGTTCTCGTAGATTTCATCCCGGTCGGCGATTTCGACGATGTGGCCCAGGTACATCACGGCCACCCGGTCGCTGATGTGCCGGACCACTGCCAGGTCGTGGGCAATGAACAGGTAGGTCAGGTTGAACTGCGCCTGCAAATCCTCAAGAAGGTTGATGATCTGCGCCTGGATGGAAACGTCGAGCGCCGAGACCGGCTCGTCGCAGACGATGAAATCCGGCTGGACCGCCAGGGCCCGGGCGATGCCGATGCGCTGGCGCTGGCCGCCGGAGAACTCGTGGGGGTAGCGGTTGACGAAGTAGGGGTTGAGACCCACCACCCGGAGCAGCTCCTGGACCCGCTCCATCCGCTCCTTCTTGTTTTTGGCCAGGCCGTGGATGATCAGGGGCTCGCCGATGATGCTCCCCACCGACATCCGGGGGTTCAGGGAGGCGTACGGGTCCTGGAAGATCATCTGCATGCGGCGGCGCATCCGCCGCAGGGCCTCCCCCTTAAGCTGGGTCAGGTCAATACCGTCGAAGTAAACTTTGCCGGCCGTAGGTCGGTAGAGCTGGAGGATGGCCCGGCCCAGGGTGGACTTGCCGCAACCCGACTCCCCCACCCGGCCCAGGGTTTCCCCCCGGCGGATGGTAAAGCTTACCCCGTCCACCGCCTTGACATCGGCGACCTTCCGCTGGAGGATGATCCCGGAGGTAATGGGGAAGTACATTTTGAGGTCGCGAACCTCCACCAGCACGTTATCCGTTCGGGCCGTGCCCCCCATCGGAGACTGGCGCTGGAACTGCTCGTTCATGACCGCTCCCCCTTTCGGTAATAGACCTCGGCGTAGCAGGCTATATAATGGTTCTCCCCGACTTCCCGCAGGGTCGGCCGCTTCTGCCAGCAGATATCCATGGCGTACGGGCAGCGGGGAGCAAAATCGCACATATCCGGCGGGTCAATCAGGTCCGGCGGCAGCCCGGGAATCGGGTCGAGCTTCTCCTTGCGGGGCTCGTCCAGCCGGGGCACCGACTTGAGCAGGCCGATGGTGTACGGGTGGCGCGGGTTGGCGAAGATCTCCCGGGTCGGGGCCATCTCCACGATGTGGCCGGCGTACATGACGGCAACCCGCTGGGTCATCCCGGCCACAATCCCCAGGTTGTGGGTGATCAGGATCATGGCGGTGCCCCGCTCGGCGATGAGCCGCTTCATGATGTCGAGGACCTGGGCCTGGATGGTCACATCCAGGGCGGTGGTGGGCTCGTCGGCGATGATAAGCTGGGGGTTGCACGCCAGGGCCATGGCGATCATGACCCGCTGGCGCATGCCCCCCGAGAACTGGTGGGGGTAATTGTCCACCCGCTGCTCGGCGGAAGGTATCCCCACCATCTTGAGGAGCTCGATGGTCCGCCGGCGGGCCTCCGACCGGCTCATGCCCAGGTGCAACTCCAGGACCTCCGAGATCTGCCGGTTGATGGTCAGGACCGGGTTGAGGGAGGTCATCGGGTCCTGGAAGATCATGGCGATCCGGTTGCCCCGGATCTTTCTCAGCTCGGCATCGTCCATCTTGAGGATATCTTCGCCCTGGAACAGGATCTGGCCGCTAACGATCCGTCCCGGCGGGGTGGGAATAAGGCGCATGATGGAGAGGGCCGAAACGCTCTTGCCGCACCCCGACTCCCCCACCAGCCCCAGGGTCTCGCCCTCACTGAGCTCGTAGGATATGCCGTCGACCGCCTTCACCACACCATCCTGAGTGAAGAAATACGTCCGTAAGTCTTTTACTTGTAGTAGTGGCGCCATCCGGTCTGCCTCCGTCAGATTTTAGCGACCGCGCGGGTTCAGCGCGTCATTTAAGGCGTCGCCGATAAACTGAAAGGATAGGTTAACCAGGCCCACCGTCGCCGCCGGCATCAGCAAAAGGTGCGGGTTTATCCGCCACTGCATCCGGTTCTCCCAGATCATCGTCCCCCACGACGGGTTCGGCGGCTGGACCCCGATCCCCAACCAGCTTAATACTACCTCAGCGGTCACCGCGTGGCCAAGGCCCATGGAAACGGCCACCAGAACGGGCGGCAGGGCGTTGGGCAGCAGGTGCCGCCAAACCACCTGCCAGGTGGAGGCTCCCAGGGCCTGGGCCGCGACGACGAACTCCTGGTTTTTCAGGCTTAGAACCTGGCCCCGGACCAGGCGGGCCATTCCCGGCCAGCCCACGAAGGAGAGGGCCCCGAAGACCACCACGTAGTCCAGATACCCGGACCGGGCCAGCCCCTCCAGGCCCAGGGCCGCTTCATGCTGGGCCACAAAGCCCACAAAGCCGGGCTTTATGGTAGCCGCAATAAAGATTACGAAGAGCATTCCCGGAAAAGCAAATAGGATGTCCCCCACCCTCATAATGAGGGAGTCCACCCAGCCGCCTACGTAGCCTGAGAGGGCGCCCAGGACCACCCCGTACAGGGTGCTCAGGCTCACCGCCAGGATCGAAACCACCGCCGCCGTCCGGGCGCCCCAGATGAGCCGGCTCAGGATGTCCCGGCCCAGCTCGTCGGTTCCGAGCAGGTGCTCCCAGGAGGGAGGCTGGCGGGCCTTATCCAGGTTCTGGGTCCGGTAATCGTAAGGGGCAACCCATGGCGCAAAGATTCCCGCCGAGTAGACCAGCAGGATAAACACCAGTCCTGCAACGGCCACTTTCCGGCGCCGGAACCGAGACCAGGTGACCCGCCAGAGGCTCCGCCCCCTTACCGGGGCCTCGCCGGCTACTGGGATGCCCGGGGAAAGGGCGGCACGGTCGGCCATCAGTCGTACCTGATTCGGGGGTCAAGGAAGGTGTAGCCGATATCCACCAGCAGGTTGGCCAGGACGAAGGAGGTGGCCACCAGCAGGGTGATGGCCATGATTACCGGGTAGTCCCGGGTGAACATGGAGTCGACGGCCATAGCCCCGATGCCCGGGATCCCGTACAAGGTTTCGATGACGAAGAACCCCTCCACCAGGCCCCCAAGGCTGAGGCCCAGGATCGTCCAGAGGGGCAGGAGGGCATTTCGAACCACGTGCCTGACCATCACCGTCGATTCGGGCAGGCCCTTGGCCCGGGCAACCCGCACGTAGTCCTGGTAAAGCACATCCAGGGTGCTGGCCCGCATCTGCCTGGTGATGACGGCCAGTCCGGGGAGGGCCATAACTACTGCCGGGATGATGATGCGGGAATCGAAGAGGCCGCCCCACCCGGAAGAAGGGAGCCAGTGGAGGGTCCGGACGAAGATGAGGAGCAGCATCGGCAGAGTGAAAAAGACGGGGATCGAGTTAAGGACGAGGGTCGTGCCCACGATGAGGTCGTCCAGCCAGGTGCCCTGTTTCAGGGCGGCCAGGATGCCCAGCGGAATCCCGAGGACGAAGGCGAGGGCGAGGCCGGCCAGGCCCAGCTGAACCGAAACCCAGACCTTGTCGGCGATAAGGTCGGTGACCGCTTGGCCCCGGTACTTGTAACTCTCGCCGAAGTCGCCGTTGGCGGCCCGCAGAACGAAGTCAAGATAGCGCTCGAAAAACGGCCGGTTGAGGCCGAGCTCCTCCCGCAGCCGCTCGGCCGCGGCCGGGTTCACCCGCTGGCCCAGCATGACTTCCACCGGGTCGCCGGGGGCGTAGTAGCCCAGGGTAAACGTGATGAAGGAAACCGCCAGCAGGACGACCGGCAGCCAGAGGAGACGGCGGATGATGTAGCGGGTCATCGGCCCTAGTGGGGTTCGACCACAACGTCCTTGAGGACCGGTATGATGATGGGCGAGACCACGTAGTTTTTAACCCACGGCTTGACCAGCACGTACTCTTTGCCGAAGGTGAGGGGTATCCAGGGGGCGTCCTGCACGATCAGCTCTTCGGCCCGCTGGTAAAGCTGGATCCGCCGCTGAAGGTCCGACTCGGTCCGGGCCTGCTCCAGGAGGCGGTCCACCTCCGGGTTCGAGTAGCGGGTGGTGTTGTCCAGGCTCTGGCTGTGGAAGAGGATATCCAGGAAGTTCTGGGGGTCAGGGTAGTCGGCGATCCACCCCAGCTCGAAAGCCTGGTATTTGTACCGTTTCAGGTCATCAAGGAATGTAGCCCACTCCACCTGCTGGACCTGGACCTCAATGCCCAGGTTCTGCCGCCACATCTCGATGATGGCGCTGGTGGTCCTGGGCGGGTTGCCCGCCGTCCCGGCGATGGTCAGGGTGATGGGCGGCAGGTTGGTCCCGTACTTGGACTGGGCCAGGAGCTGTTTAGCCCGGTCGGGGTCAAACCGCAGGCCCTTGAGGTTCGGGTTGTAGCCGGGGAAGCCAGGGGGCAAGATGCCGTAGGCAGGGTCGACGAACTTCCGCAGGACAACCTCAACCAGCTTGTCCTTGTCGATGGCGTGGTTGAGGGCCTGTCTGACCTTCGGGTCGTCGAAGGGCGGCTTCGTTACGTTAAAGCCGATGTAGCCCACGCTGAAGGTGTTGACCACTACCAGCTGGTTGCGCAGGGGGCTGTTCGGGTCGAGGACCCGCTCGATGTCGTCGATGCCGACGCCGGTGACGTCAATCTCATTGTTTTCGTACATGGTCATGGCCGAGCCGCCCGACAGGATGAAGATGGCCCGCTCCAGCTTGGGGGCCCCCAGGTAGTAGTTCTCGTTTCGTTCGAGGACCAGGCGCTCCCCAACCCGCCACTCCCGCAGCTTAAAGGGGCCCGTACCGTTGGGCCGGAACATCCAGTTGCGGCCCGACTCCACGTTCTCCTTGTCCACCACGAAGGCCGTCGGGTAGGTGAGCTTGGCCAGGAAGTAGACCTTAGGGGCGTCGATCTCGATCTGGAGGGTGTAATCGTCCACCACCCGCACGCCCCGAACCTGCCGGGCCTGGCCGCTGAGCATCTCCTTTACCCCAACGATGTCCCCCAGGTAGGTGTCGGCCACCGTGGATTGGGTGCGGGGGTCGGCGGCCCGCTCGATGGAGTACTTAAAGTCCTGGGCGGTCACCTGTTTGCCGTTGTGGAACTTGGCGTTCTTCCGGAGGTAAAAGGTATAGGTCTTCCCGTCGGGGCTTACGTCCCACCGCTCGGCCAGGTCGGGAACGATCTGAAGGTCCTTGTTGAAGGTGACCAGGCCGGAGAAAATTTCAACAATATAAGAGGCCGAAGTGGCGTCCGTGGTCAAGTGCGGGTCGAGGGTGGGTGGGTCGGCCCCGAGCATGGTGAGAATGTTGGCCTTGCCCGGGGGCAACTGCTCCTGGGTCCCCCGCGTTTCCCCGGAGGGCTGCCGCGCCCCCGGAAGGAAGCGGCACCCGGAAAGAACTACGGCCAGGACCAGGAACAAAACCAGGCCTGCCCTGATAAGCTGCCGTCCCATGCGCCCTGCTCCCTTCGGAAAATACTCTCCCCTCGTGAGTTCTAGCCCATTTTAGGTTGACCCATAACCCACTGTCAAGTGAGGGATCCGCGTGGCTCTACCCCAGGGGTGGTGGGAGCAATTCAACTGGCCAGATCTCCCGTATCGAGGCCAAGCTTTTCGGGCTTTAAGCCGAGCCTTGCGCAGGTAAGCAACAGGGCCGATTCGACCCCACTAAAGGCCTTAAATCCCCGGACTGTGTTTGACAGTCTGTCAGATGACCTGTTAGGATAATTACGCAGACTGCTGCTGGCAGAGGCCGGGGGCCTCGGTTCCAGCGGCTCTTCTTTTACCCTATCCATGCACTAAGGAGGTGCACGGATATGGTGGTGGAGTTGCCGGTTATCGAGGCCTTCGAAGCCATTTCCGCCGATTACGACGTCGTCCAGGACGACTGGTATGCCGCCTTAGATTCCCGGCTGGAAAGCCTCATCGTTGCCACCCTGGGCCGCAACCTGGAGGGGCAGGTGGTCCTGGACGTGGGCTGCGGGACCGGCCTTTACACCCTCAAGCTGGCCCGCCGGGGCGCAAAGGTCTTCGGCCTCGACCCGGCCCGGGGGCTGGTGGTCCAGGGCCGCCGCAAGGCCCGGCGCTGGGGACTGCGGGGCGCGGCCTTCGGTGTCGGGGTGGCCGAGGCCCTGCCGGTGGCCGACGGCTGTGCCGATGCCGTCGTCTGCTGCGGGAGTGTCTTCGCTTTCGTCGAGGACCCGGCTGCCGCCCTGCGAGAGTTCCACCGGGCCTTGAAGCCGGGGGGCTGGCTCATCTTCGACGCCGAAAACCGCTTCGGTTTTGATAGCTTCTGGCTCGCCCTCAGCGGGCTTCTGGGCGACCCGCTGGGCTACGGGATATCTCCGTCGGAGGCCATAAAGGCCCTCTTTACCCCGCCCCGCCGGCCGGTGCGGCTCCGCTATCCCCTGGTCCGGGCCGACGGCAGCACCGTGTACGTGGGCCTACGGCTGGACCCGCCCGCCTTCGTTTTGGACCTCGTCCGCCGGGCCGGCTTTGAAGTCGAGGCCGTCCGGGGCATCCACATCGCCGGGGCTCTGGTCCCCAGCACCCTTACCATCCGGCCCAAGCCCCCAAAGGGGGTAAGGGCGGTTTTCCGCGGACTAGTTCGGCTGGACCGGGCCCTCAGCAGGATCGGTCCCCTCAATTACCTGGGCACGACCCTGGTCTTTATCTGCCGAAAGCCGGGCGAAGGCCGAACCGGGGCCTGGGACGCGGACCTCAGGCTCATGCCGGCCGCCGCCGATTAGCCGGGGGCCAGCACCCACCGGAACCGGTCGGCCAGGGCCTCAGGGTTGTCCCCGGCGGGTGGGTACTCCAGGGGAATCTTGATGCCCGCGCCGGGGTTCAGGCGGTGCCACCGCCAGAAAAGGGCGGTCTCCCGGGGGTCCGGCCGCCCCTTGAGGAGGGCCCCCAACCTTTCGGCCGACAGGGCCGACCCTTCGACCCACCCCCGGTAAACCCCGCCGACCCAGAGGTGCACCTCGGCATCCCCGGAACCGAAAAGGATAAGGCCGAAACTGCCGGCCAGACCGGCCATGGTTCGCTCGGCAGAGCTTAAGACTTCCCGGTAAGCCTCGGCCGGAAGTTCCCCCCGGCAGACCCGGCAGGGGTCCCCGAATCGGGCCAGGGGGCAGCCGGTCGTCCGGCGTGCCGGAAGCCGCCGCCGGCACCCGGGTAAGGGCAGGGTTCGGCGCGCCGCGGCGAGGGCCCTCGCGGCCTCCGGGTGGGTGTCGAAGGCGGCGAAGAAGGGGGCGGTTGGGGGTGCCCAGCGCCCGATGTGCCAGCGGGAGGGGTCCTCGGGGGTCCGGTAAACGAACACCGGGCCCTCAAGGCGGCGCACCCGGTTGTAAGGGGGACCGAGTTCGGCGATGAGGCGGCCCTCCAGGAGAACGGCCGAAAGCTCCGACCCGCAGGGGACCGCCTCCACCGCCCGGGTTAAGGCGAGCAGGCCCTCCAGGTGGCGGTTGTAGGCCGGGGGCCGGCTGAAGTACGAGCGGACCCTGGCCCGGAGGTTCCGCGACTTCCCCACGTAAAGGGCCCGGCCGAGGCCGTCTTGGAGGATGTAAACCCCCGGCCCCTCGGGAACCGTTCCCACCTCGGGCAGCCGGGTCCGACCCAGGGCAGGCCAGCCGGCCACGGCCTCCAGCTCCCCCCAGGTGCGGATTCCCCGCCGGGCGGCCTCGGCCAGCAGCCGGGGAACGACCGCGGCCAGCATATGGGCATCGTAGTCGGCCCGGTCCCGGGGCAGAACCGGCGTCCCGAGGCGGCCGGCCAGCCGCTCCAGACTCGGCTTACCCAGGTCCGGCCAGAGGTGCCGGGCCAGCACCGCCGAGTCGAGGATGGGAAGATGGGGCCAGCTAACCCCCACCTGGCGGGCGAGGGAAGCCAGAAACTCCCACTGCCAGCGGATGTCCTGCCCGACGACCACGCCCCCGACGAAGCCGGCCAGCTCGCGGAGGACGGTTTTAAGGTCGGGGGCGGAATCTAGTTCGGCTGCCCGGGAAAGCTTTTTAAGCCCCCGCCGGAGGCGCCGCTCCGGCCGGACCAGAGTGTGAAAGACCGCCGGCGGCCGGCCGTCCAGGTGCAGGCCGATGGCCGAGACCTGAACCGGCCGGCTGGAGGCCGGGTCGAGGCCGGTGGTTTCGATGTCCAGGACGGTCAGGACCAGGCGGTCCAGGGGTGTATCCGGGGCGGGGCCGGGGCAGGCCAGGGCCACCTCCCCGCCGGCGATGACAAACTCCGGGCCTAAAACCCGGCTAAGCAGGCCGACCCAGGGGTCCGGGGAGGCCGTCCCGAAAAGGTGGCGGGCCAGCTCGGTCAGGGAAGCCCGCCCCCCGGCCGCCGTCAGGAACCGGAGTGCGCGCTCCCGAAGGGCGCCGTAATCGCCCATGGTCAACTATGTTAGAATGCCGGGAGAATTTTACGCCAACGGCCGAGGAGATGGAGCGCACACTGCTTATGGTCAAACCGGACGGGGTCCAGCGGGGCCTGGTCGGGGAGGTTATCCGCCGGCTGGAGGCCCGGGGACTGAAACTCGTGGGATTAAAGCTTATTTGGGTCTCTCTCGAGCAGGCCGAGGACCTTTACGCCGTTCACCGGGGTAAGGCCTTTTACGACGGCCTCATCCGCTATATCACCTCAAGTCCGGTAGTGGTCTCGGTGTGGGAGGGGCCCAATGCCGTGGAGGTGGTGCGCCGGACCATCGGGGCCACCAACCCGGTGCAGGCCGAACCCGGGACCATTCGCGGGGATTTCGGCTTGGCCATCGGGCGAAACCTGGTCCACGCCTCCGACGGGCCCGAGGCGGCGGCCCGGGAGGTGGGGATTTTCTTCCGGGAGGGCGAGCTCATAAGCTTTGAGCGGGCCGTGGACCGCTGGGTCCTGGAAGATTGATCAGATGATCCGGACGACCGGCGTCCCTTCGGCCCAGACCTCCTCCAGCCGGTAGTAGGCCCGCTCCTGGGGCCGGAAAACGTGGACGATAACGTCGCCGAAGTCGAGGACGGCCCAGCCGGAATCGGCCGTCCCTTCCCGACCCAGGAGCTGGACGCCGGCCCGGCCCAGCTGCTCCTCCACCTCCGCAACCACGGTTTCAAGCTGGCGCTCCGTCTGGGCCGAGCAGATGACAAAATAATCGGCGAGCAGGGTAACCCGCCGAATGTCAAGAACCAGGATATCGCTCGCCTGCTTTTCCGAGGCAGCTTCGGCCGCCAGGCGGGCGATTTCCCTGGCCTCGGGTCTGGTTTTTACCGGTGTCGTCAACTTGCTTTACGAATCACCACCCGGTTATAAACTTTTGCTGACGGGGGCATCCCTGCGTCCCCAAGCAAAATTATACCAGCCGGAGCGCGGCCTGAGATGTTCGTCGAGACCATCACCCTCGGTGCCCTGGCCGAAAACTGCTACATCGTCGGCGACGAGACCAGCCGGGCGGCCGTGGTTTTCGACCCCGGCGACGAGGCCGACCGCATCCTGGCGGCCCTTCGGGCCCGCAACCTCCAGCTCAAGCTCATCGCCAACACCCATGGGGATGTGGACCACGTAATGGCCGTCGGCCCCCTGAAGCGGATCACCGGCGTTCCCTTCGCCATCCACCCGGCCGATGTCCCCCTTATCAAGCGGGCCCACGTCCAGTACGTGCAGTGGTTCGGAACCCTGGTCGAGCCTGTCCCCGACCCGGACCTGGAGCTTTCCGACGGGCAGGAGCTGGAGGTGGACGGCTTAAAATTTACCGTCCTGCACACCCCGGGCCACACCCAGGGGAGCGTCTGCTTCTACTTCCCCGATGCCGGAGTCCTCATCGCCGGCGATACCCTCTTCCAGGGCGGGGTGGGCCGGACCGACCGCCCCGTGGGCAACTGGCATCAGCTTATCGAGAGCATCCGGGACAAACTGCTGGTCCTGCCCGACGAGACGGTGGTTTACCCCGGCCACGGCCCGCCCACCACCATCGGCCGGGAGAAGACCTTCAACCCCTTCCTCCGGGAGCTCACCTCCGGGTAATGGTCGAGGGCCTGCTGGCGCCTTACCGGGTGCTGGACCTTACCGACGACCGGGGCTGGGTCTGCGGCCGGATCCTGGCCGACCTGGGGGCCGACGTCATCAAGGTCGAGCCGCCCGGTGGCGATCCCGGCCGGAGGGTCGGTCCCTTTTACGGGGACATCCCCCACCCAGACCGGAGCCTTTACTTCTGGGCCTTCAACCTCAACAAGCGGGGCATCACTCTCAACCTGGAGACCGAAGACGGGCGGCACCTCTTCCGCCGGCTGGCCGCCCTTTCGGACTTCGTCATCGAGTCCTTCGACCCGGGCTACCTGGACGGTCTGGGCCTGGGGTTTGGGGAGCTGAGCCGGTTGAACCCCCGGCTCATCCTGGTCTCCATAAGCGCCTTCGGCCGGGACGGCCCCTACGCCCGCTACCGGGCTACCGACATCGTTGGCATGGCCATGGGGGGCATGATGGCCATCTCCGGCGACCCGGACCGGCCCCCGGTCCGGGTGAGCGTGCCCCAGGCCTGGCTCCACGCCGGGGCCCAGGCCGCCGCCGGGGCGATGATCGCCCACTACTACCGGGAAGCTAGCGGCCGGGGCCAGCACGTGGACGTCTCCATGCAGCAGGCCGTCGTCTGGACCCTGATGAACGAGACCCCGTTCCCCCTGCCGGACTTCTACGGCTTTGACCTGAACCGGGCCGGCGGCCGGCGGCGGACCGGCCGGCTGACCATCCGCCAGGTCTACCCCTGCCGGGACGGCTACGTCTGCCTGCTGATTCTGGGGGGCGGTCCGGGGGCCGGCTTCATCCGGGGGCTGCTGGCCCTGCTCGAGGACGCCGGGGTTGCCCCCGCCTGGTTCGGGGAGGTCGACTGGGAGAACTGGGACCTGGCAACTCCCCGACGCTTCGCCACCGCCCAGGAGGAGCTGGAGGCCCTCGAGGCCGTCGTTGCCGACTTCTGCCGGCAGAAGACCAAGGCCGAGCTTTACGAGGCGGCCCTGAAGTACGGCATTTTGCTTGCCCCGGTGAACACCGTGGCCGACCTCTTTGAAAACCCCCAGCTGGCGGCCCGGGGCTTCTGGGTGGAGGTGGAGCACCCCGAGCTCGGGGTGAAGATTACCTACCCGGGCCCCTTCGTCCAGGGAAATTTAAACCCGGTCCGCATTCGGCGCCGGCCGCCCCTGGTGGGCGAGCACAACGAGGAGGTTTACTGCGGCCTTTTGGGCCTGAGCCGGGCGGACCTGGCGCGGCTGCGGGCGGTAAATGCCATCTGACCATGGGCGCCAAGGCTTTCGAGGGCCTCAAAGTTGCCGACTTCAGCTGGGTTGGGGTGGGTCCCATCACCACCAAGTACCTGGCCGACCACGGGGCCACCGTCGTCCGGGTCGAGTCCACCACCCGGCCGGACGTTTTGCGCCTCCTTCCGCCCTTTAAAGGGGGTAAGCCTGGCCTGAATCGGAGTCAGTTTTTCGCCGACTACAACACCAGCAAGCTGAGCCTCAGCCTCAACCTGAGCCTTCCCGAAGGCCGGGAGGTGGCCCGGCGGCTGATCCTGTGGGCCGACGTGGTGGCCGAAAGCTTCACCCCGGGCACCATGGCCGCCTGGGGCCTGGATTACCCGTCGGTGGCTAAGGTCAGGCCCGACATCGTGATGATCTCGACCTGCCAGCAGGGGCAGACGGGGCCCCACGCCCGCTTCAGGGGCTTTGGGCAGCTGGCCGCCGCCCTTGGGGGCTATTATGAGCTTACGGGCTGGCCCGACCGGGAGCCGGCCGGACCTTACGGGGCCTACACCGACTTTATCTGCCCGCCCTTCGCCCTGGCCGCCCTGGTGGCGGCCCTGGATTACCGGCGCCGGACCGGCCGGGGCCAGTACCTGGACCTTTCCCAGTTCGAGTGCGGCCTGCAGTTTCTCGGGCCGGCCCTCCTGGACTACGCCGTCAACGGCCGCATCGCCACCCGGGCCGGGAACCGGGACCCGTACGCCTGCCCCCACGGGGCTTTCCCCTGCGCCGGGGAGGACCGGTGGGTGGCCCTCGCGGTCACCACCGACGGGGAATGGCGGGCCCTCTGCCGGGTCCTCGGCCACCCGGAGTGGGCCGACGACCCCCGCTTTGCGACGTTCTTAGGCCGGCGCCGGCACGAGGACCTGCTCGAAGAGCTTATCGGGCAGGCAACCAGGTTCTGGGACCCCTTCGAGCTGATGGCCGCCCTCCAGGCGGCCGGCGTCCCGGCCGGGGTGGTCCAGCGGTGCTCCGACCTCCACCGGGACCCTCAGCTCAGGCATCGGGGCCACTGGGTCACCCTGGAGCACTGCGAGATGGGCCCGACCGTCTACGACGGCATTCCCTTTAGGCTGTCGGAGACCCCGGGCCGGCTGGAGCGGGCGGCCCCGTGCCTGGGGGAGGACACCGAGTTCGTCCTGCGGGAGCTTCTCGGTTACACCGACCAGGAGATTGCCGAGCTGGCGGCTTCGGGGGCCCTGGAGTAGGGGGTTAAGGCACCCTGGCCTCATCCACTATGGTGGTCTTGACCTCCACCTGAACGGTTCTGTTAAGCGAGGCCATGACCGAGCAGTATTTGGTCTCGGAAAGCCGCACGGCCTTTTCGACCAGTTCCGGGTTAAGGTTGCGCCCCCGGATTATGTGCTCAACGGTTATGTGGGTGTAGGCCCGGGGGTGTTCGGCGGCCCGCTCGCCCCGAACCCTTATCTGGTAGTCGGTGAGCTCCTGGCGCATCTTTTTAAGGATGGAGACCACATCCATGCCGGTGCAGCCGCCCAGGGCGATAAGGAGCAGCTCCATCGGCCGTGCCCCCTGACCCTCTCCCCCCACGTCGGGCGCGGCATCCATCCGCACCGGGAACTTGCTGGCATTCCCGGCACCCACGAAGGCCATCCGGCCCTGCCAGGTAATTTCCGCTTCCACGGCGGCCATGTAAATACCCTCCGGAAAGGTTTAAACAACGGTGAAGGTTACCGTTGGTTCCCGGGCCCGAAGCTTCCGCTCCTCGGCCCAGACCCGGGCCCGCTCCTCGCTTTTTAGCCAGCGCTGGTAGGCCTCTTCGCTCTCCCAGACCTGGATGATCAGGTGCACCGACGGGTCGACATTCTTTCGAAGGATGAGCTGCTGAACGAGGCCGTACCGGCGGCGAATCGCCTCGTGCTGCTTTAAGAGGTTAACGGCCTCGTCGCGCTTGCCCGGCAAAAAATAAACCTGCCGGGTGAGGGCCATCTGCGCCATGGTGACCTCCGCAAGGTGTCGCCGTAGCCGGGTGTAAGCCAGGTTAGTAAGGGCCTCTGGGGAGATTCTACCATAGGCCCGGGTTAACCTGCCTGCGGGCTGGTGTAAAATAAAGGCGCTGCCGTGGCCGGTAATCGCCCCAACCCCTGGACTATCGTCGCCGTATCCACCATCCAGCAAGCCGGCCTCACCTTCATCCGGTTCGGCCTGCCGGCCCTGGCCCCATTCATCCGGGCGGAGTCGGGCCTGTCCCTGGGCCAGGTGGGCCTGCTGCTGGGCGCGTTCGACGGGGGCGCCCTGCTCGCGTTCTACCTGGTGGGCCGGCTGACCATTCGGGCCGGGGAGCGGGCGGTGCTGGCCGGGGGCGCCCTGGTCACGGGCCTCCTTACCGCCCTT
Organism: Dehalococcoidia bacterium; assembly: GCA_042408785.1. Taxonomy (GTDB): domain Bacteria; phylum Chloroflexota; class Dehalococcoidia; order JAUQQI01; family JAUQQI01; genus JAUQQI01. The sequence goes on from JBHOQU010000091.1 coordinate 16,894, forward strand.
TCCGCCCTCCTGCCCGAGTTCTGGCAGCAGGTCGGGGTGCTGGCCCTGGCCGGGGTGGGCCTGCCCTCAAGTCACATCGCCGGGAGCCAGGCCATCGTCAGGCTCATACCCCACCGGCGGCGGGGCCTGGCCATGGGGATTCGTCAGGCTGGCCTGCCCTTCGGCGGCCTTCTGGCGGCGGCCCTCCTGCCGGCCGCGGCCGGGGCCGCCGGCTGGCGGGGCGGGCTGCTGCTGGCCGGGCTGGCCTGCGCCGCCACCGGCCTCCTTGCCCTGGGATTCGTCCCGCCCAGGACCGGTCCGGACTCGGAAGACCCGACCGGGGCGGTGCCGGGGCCGGGTTTGCTCTTCAAGGACCCGGCCCTCTTCCGGGCCTCGCTTGCCGGCTGCCTGCTGGTTGTTGGGCAGTTCTGCTTCACCGGGTACCTACCCCTCTACCTGGTGGACCGGTTCGGTTGGGGCCAGGCCGATGCCGCCCGGACCCTGGCGCTGGTCCACACCGGGGCCATTGTGGGGCGGCTGGGCTGGGGGTGGGTCTCCGACCGGGTCTTTGGGGGCGAGCGGGTGCAAACCCTCTCCCTGACCGCCCTGCTCGGGGCCGCCCTGCTGGGCGCGGTGGCGGTTCTGCCGGCCCTCAACGGGGCCGGCTCGCCCCTGGTCGGGGCACTGGCCTTCGGGGCCGGCCTGACCCTGCTCGGCTGGCAGGGTCTGCACGTGGCCCTCCTGGCCGAGGTCTCCCCCATTGCGCCGGCGATTGCGGTGAGCCTGGGTTTCACCGCCGTCTACGTTTTCAGCATGGCCTCGCCGCCCCTTTTCGGCAGGCTGGTGGAGGCCACCGGAAACTACACCCTGGGCTGGCTCGTCTTGATACCCCTGCAGTTGGGAACGGTGCTGGCCGTCAGTCCGCTCCGGGGCCGCCGTCCCGGCCGGATTTGACACCCGCCAGGCCCCGGCCTATAATCTGGGTCGAAAACCTTATACGGCCAAAGACGGCGAAGGAGACCCAGTAGGCGGGCACCGGTAACCTCAGAGAGCGGGCGGACGGTGCAAGCCCGTGGCACGGTGTCGGCCGAATTACCCTCCGGAGTCGCCGGCTGAACGCCCGGGCCTGGGGCCGGGTCAGTAGGCTGGGCCGGTGGTGCCCGTTAAAGCACCGGGGTGTGGCCTTTAAGGCGGCCGCACCCGGCGAGGCCCTGGCAGCGATGTCAGGGCGAACCAGGGTGGTACCACGAAGAGCCCTTCGTCCTTGGCGGATGAAGGGCTCTTTATATACGGAGCCGGGCGATGGCCTGTCGGGGAATTCGGGGCGCAACCACCGCCGACGAAAATACGGCCGAAGCCATTCTGAGCGCGACCCGGGAGCTGCTGGAGGCGCTGGTCCGGGCCAATAAGCTGTGCCCGGCGGACATCGCCGCGGCCATCTTTACGACAACCACCGACCTTAACGCCGAATTCCCGGCGGTGGCGGCCCGCCAGCTCGGCTGGACCGACGTGGCCCTGCTCTGCAGCCACGAGATGGACGTTCCGGGCAGCCTGCGCCGGTGCATTCGGGTGCTCCTGCTGGTAAATACCGACCGCTCCCAGGCGGAGGTCGTCCACGTCTATCTGCGTGGGGCGAAGGTCCTGCGAACCGACAGAGTTTACCCAGGAGGTGAGCCGGGATGATTGTGGTGATGAACAGCCGGGCAACCGAAGACCAGATTCAGGCGGTGATAAGACGCCTCGGGGAACTGGGCTTTCGGGCCAACATCTCCCGGGGCGTCGAGCGGACGGTTATCGGCGTTATCGGGCAGGTCTATCCCAGCCTGAAAGACCAGCTGGAGATCTTGCCCGGCGTCGAGCAGGTCCTGCGGGTTACGAAGCCGTACAAGCTGGCGAGCCGGGAGTTTCAGCCGGTGGACACCACGTTCGAGGTGGGCGGGGTGCCCATCGGGGGCGACGGGGTGGTCGTTATTGCCGGGCCGTGCTCGGTGGAGTCCCGGGAGCAGCTTTTGAAGGCTGCCCACGCCGTCAAGGCCGCCGGGGCCCACATCCTGCGGGGCGGCGCCTTCAAGCCCCGGACCTCGCCCTACTCCTTCCGGGGACTTGGGGTTCAGGCCCTCCGCTGGCTGGCCGAGGCCCGGGAGGAGACGGGACTGCCGGTGATCACCGAGGTCCTGGCCCCGGAGGATGTGCCCCTGGTGGCCGAGTATGCCGATATCCTCCAGATCGGGGCCCGCAACATGCAGAACTTCCCCCTCCTGGAGGCGGCAGGCCGCTCGGGCAAGCCGGTTATGGTGAAGCGGGGGATGGCCGCCACCATCGAAGAGTGGCTCCTTTCGGCCGAATACGTCCTCAACCAGGGCAACAAACAGGTGATCCTCTGCGAGCGGGGAATCCGGACCTTCGAAACCTATACCCGCAACACCCTGGATGTGGCGGCCATTCCGGTGGTGCGCAAGCTGAGCCACCTGCCTGTCTTCGCCGACCCGTCCCACGGCACGGGCCACCGGGACCTGGTGGAACCCCTGGCCCTGGCGTCGGTGGCGGCGGGGGCCCACGGTCTGATGGTGGAGGTTCACCCGAACCCCGAAGAGGCCCTCTCCGACGGGATGCAGTCGCTGACCTGCGAGAATTTCGCCGACCTGGTTCCCAAGGTGGAACGGGTGGCGGCGGCGGTGGGCCGGCGGCTGGCGGTCCGGCGTTCGGCGGCCGAGCCCGTTGGCGACTGAGTTTCGGCCAAGCCTGCTGCTTTCGGAAGCCCGTCGGACCCGCCGTCCCCCGGCCGAGGTGCGGCTGGCCGAGCTGGCGGCGGCCCTGGCCGCCGAAATTGAAACGTCGGACGTGGGGCGGGTCTGCCGGGAGCTGCTGGCCGCCGCCCAGCTCCTCCTCTGGAAGCTGAGGTGGCTTATCCGGCCCTGGGATGCGGCCCCGCCGGCGGAGGAGCCGGCGGCCGCGGGGGTGCCCCCACCCCTGGCCGAGGCGGTTGGGTCGGTGGTGGCCTTCTTGCAGAAAAGGCAGGAGGCCGGCCTGGAGTCCTTCGGGCCCCTGGCCCGGCCGAAGGCGGCGGACCGCTGGGATATCACCCTTGAGGAGCTTACCGGGGCCCTGGAGGCCTGTTTGCGTCGGGGGGCCGCCGGGGCCGAGACGGTCTCCCTGCCCCCCCGGGTGCCTCTGGTGGTCGTGCTAAGGCGGCTGGAGGCCGCCCTGCTCGGGGCCGGCCGGCTTAATTTCTCGGCGTTCCTTGCCCGGCTCAACAGCCGGGACGAGGCGGTGGCCGCCTTTCTGGCCATGCTGGTCCTCGCCGGCCGCGGCCGGGTGCGGGCCTACCAGCCCGAGCCCTTCGGGGATATCATCCTGGAAGCGCTGGGGCCTACTGGGTCGGGACCTTAAGGGTCTGGCCCACCTGCAGGATGGCGGAGTCGGGGTTCTGGATGCCGTTGGCCCCGGCCAGGGCCTCAACGCTTACCCCGAACCGCTGGGCGATGGTCCAGAGGGTATCCCCGGGCTGGACCACGTAGTCCCGCTGGGTGGGGGCGGGGGCCTGGGTTGGGGTCGGGACGGGGGTGGGGCTCGGCGAGGCCCGGGGCGTTGGGGACGGGACCGGGGTGAACGTCGGCGCCGGGGCCAGGGCCGACGGGCCGCTGCCCGGCCGGGTGGCCAGCCGGACCGCCTGAAAGCCGGCAAAAATCAGCCCGGCCGCCAGCAAGATGAGCGCCACGTAGTAGGTTGGCCCCGAGGGCAGAACCGCCGTCGGCGGGACCGTCCGGCCGGTGGGCGCCAGGCAGTTAAAGCAGAGTCGGCTCCCGTGGTCCGGGCAGTATGGGAGGCCGCAGGCGCTGCAGCGGGCGACCGCCGGCTTGGGGCAGAAGCGGCAGCCGGTGGGGATCGCCGTGGTCTGCTCGATATCGGCTTCGGTCATTGGGCGGGTTTTTCCACCCTGGGCTCGACCCGAATCTGGACCCGGACCTTGACCACCGAGCGCGGGGGAACGACACCCCGGACGGTGGCGTTCGGGTAGACCAAACTTCCGGGGCCCACCAGGGTGCCCGGGCTCAGCACCGCGTTGCAGCCCGTTTCCACGTCGTCCCCCACCACCGCCCCGAACTTGTAGAGGCCCGTCGCCAGCCGGCGGCCGTTCCAGGTTACCGTTACCGGGGCGCCCCCAAACTTAAAATTGGCCAGCACCGTTCCGGCCCCCAGGTTCACCCGGTTTCCCAGGATGCTGTCGCCCACGTAGGCGAAGTGGGGGGCCTGGGCGCCGTCCAGGAAGACGGCGTTTTTGACCTCGGTTCCGTGGCCGACGACGCAGTTTTTCCCGATGATAACGTTGCCCCGGATGTATGCCCCGTGGCGGACGACGGAGCCAGCTCCGATGATGGCCGGGGCCCGGATATACGCCCCGGGTTCCACCACGGCCCCCGGCCCCACGTAAACCTGGCGGCCGTCAAGCCAGGCGCCGGGTTCCACCGACCCGAGGATGGTGGGCGCCTCCCGGCCGGCAAACCAGTCGGCCAGGTACGGCCCGATCCGGTTCAGGACTTCCCAGACGTATTCGATGTCGGCGAAGAGGTCCCGGTGCTCAAACTCGGTCAGGTCGAAGTAATCTTCGGCCCGCAACACACCTTATTTTACGACATCGCCGGCCGGCGACCCCGAACGGCCCAGGCCCGGGCGAGCAGAGATATGGAGCCGTCGGGCCTGGCCGGTAAGGTGCGCCGGAGCCGCTCCCGCAAGGCGGCGCGGCCCCCGGAACTGAGGCCGGCCACGGAGGCGGGCGCAGGCCCCTGCCCGCCCAGGAAGGGCACCCAAAACTCCTCGAAACTGCCGAAGGTGGTCCCCACGTCCACGGGCTCGACTTCGACCCCGATCAGCCCGACCTCCGCGAACAGTCGGCCGAGGCCCGACGGCCCGAAGGCGGCCAAGCGGCGGCCCTCGTCCTGGTTGCGGGCGGCCGGGTCCAGGGCGGCGGCCGCATCCCAGAAGACCCGGAGAAAATCCATCCGGCCGGCGTAGTCCCAAACGTAGGCGGCAATCAGGCCGCCTGGCCGGGTCACCCGCACCATTCCCCGCAGGCCGACTTCGGGTCGCGGGATGAAGTTTAACACCGGCCCGGATACCACCCCATGTACCGGTCGTAGGCATCTCCCACTACCCAGAAGCTGCCGGAGTTCATTGCTCCCCTTCCGTATTCGTGGCCTCAGGGCCTTTACGAGCCAAGCTTACCAGATATGGGCGGACCGATTATCTCCTATCCTTCTGGGAGCGGTTTAAGCAAGTCTTTGCCGGACCACGGCTAATATTGACCCGACGATTAAGTCAGCGCCGAAAGGTGATGGTGGTTCGGGGTGATGTTACGTTTCCCGGAGTAGGCGCAGGATGCCCCGGAGGGGGATTGCGGCCCAGTGGGGGCGGTTGTTGAGCTCGTAGCCGAGCTCGTAAACGGCCTTTTCCAGCAGGTAAACCTCCAAAAGAAGCTCCGCTTCGGCCCGGGACTCGGGAACCACCACCGGCGGCCGGGCGGTCTCAAAGTAGCCCCGCAGAAAGAGGGCCGACGCCCACGCCTCCCAGAACGCCGCCCAGGGCCCCAGGGCCGAAGGCCCGCCCACGCCCCGGGCCACCGCCTGTTGGAGGGCAACCTCGGCGGCGTAGTGGAACGACCGGAGCATCCCGGCCACGTCCCGCAGTGCCGGCTGCTTAAGGCGCCGCTCCCGCAGGGGCCGGGCGGGCTCACCCTCGAAGTCGGCGATAACAAAGTCGTTGCCGGTGTAAAGGACCTGGCCCAGGTGGTAGTCGCCGTGCACCCGGATCCGCCCCACCGTGAGCCTGGCATCCCGGAACCGACCGAAGGCCCCGAGGATCGCCCCCTCCCGGTCCAGGACCGCCCGCGCCAGCGGCTTCAGCTCCTCCGGCAGGTCCTCGGCCCGCTTCCGGAGCAGGCCCAGCACCTGCGCCGTCAGGTTTCTGAAGGACTGATACGCCGCCCGCTGGTGGAACGGGGTGAACCCTTCGGGGGCAAAATCGGCCAGCTCAGACCCGGCCGCCCCCAGGGCCAGGTGAAGCTCGGCCGTCCGCCGGCCCAGGAGCCAGGCGGAGTCCAGGTAACTGCCCGCCAGCTGCTGGGCCGTCTCCGGGATGGGGTCGCCGGCCAGGTCGAGGAGCCGGCCTATTTTAAAAGCCGGAAGGTCGGCCTCCGGGGCGATGGCCAGGGCCTCCTCGAAATAGTGCCCCAGAAAGTCGAGGGTGTACTGCCAGGCGTCCCCCTGGTTGGGCACGAAGCCCTGGAGCACGGCCAGGGTGACGGGTTCCCCCGACTCCGGCCGGTATTCCAGGGCCCCGGCGAGGGGTGGGGTGGCCGGGAAGCGGGCCCGTTCGGTCAGGTAAAGCCCGAGCTCGAATTCGGGGCTCCGGCCCTCCTCGAGCCGCCGGTAAAGCTTTAAAACGTACAGGTCGCCGTAGAAGATGGAGCTGTTGGACTGGTCGCCGCCGAGGGTAACCGGCCTGGGGGACCGCCCCGACCGCCGGAGCTGGCCGAAAAGGTGGGTCGGCTCGCCCACCACCTCCCCGGCCGCCCCCTGCCAGCGGCGCCGCCGGCCGATGGCCTCGGGCAGGGCCTGCAAAAAGTCGGGGTCGGCCAGGGCGTCAAAAAGCACCCCCTCGACGGGACCGCCCCGCTCCCGCCGAACCCGCAGCCGGGCGACCGCGGCCGCCTCGGGAACACCTTCGGCGGACCCGAAACTTATGGGCAGAAGGTAAGTTTCAGGCTGGCCGTCGGTAAAGTGGACCTGCGCCAGGGCAAGGTAGGCCAGGCGCTGACCGTAGGGGAATGGCACGGCCTCCACCAGCCGGACGGCCCGGACCTGGCGGGCCTTGGCCCCAAACCAGCGCTGCCGCATCAGGTAGGCCGGAAGGGCCTCTTCCAGGGCGGATCTGGCGTCGGCGAAGACGGCCGTCCACTCCCCAGACACCTCCAGGACCCGGCCGGGCTCCCGGGACGGCAGCCGGAGTTCGACCCGGGCCGGCTCCAGGGCAAACCAGTAGAACGAGTGGGGTCCCAGCATCACCCGATAGCGCCCCTCCCCGATGGGCGGAAACTCCGTCCGGCCGAAGACCTCCACGGGAACCAGGCCGCCGAAGGCCGAAAGGTCCAGCTCGGCGTACTGGGTGAAGCGGGAGAGGTTGGCCACCACCAGCACCCGCTCCGTCTGCCATTCCCGGACGAAGGCCAGCACCTTGGGGTTTTCGGGGTTGACGAACCGCAGGCTGCCCCGGCCGAAGGCCCGGAACTGCTTGCGCAGGGCGATGAGCCGGCGCATCCACCAGAGGAGGGACTGGGGGTTCTGGTGCTGGGCCTCGACGTTGACCGCCTCATAGTGATACTCGGGGTCGGTGATAACGGGCAGGTAGAGGCGCTGGGGGTTCGCCCGGGAGAAGCCGGCGTTGCGGTCGGCACTCCACTGCATGGGCGTCCGGACCGCATTCCGGTCGCCCAGGAAGAAGTTATCCCCCATCCCGATCTCGTCCCCGTAGTAGATGACGGGGGTCCCGGGCAGGGAGAAGAGGAGGCCGTTCATCAGCTCGATGCGCCGGCGGTTGTTATTTAGAAGGGGCGCCAGCCGGCGCCGAATCCCCAGGTTCACCCGGGCCTGCCGGTCCCGGGCGTAGACCCGGTACATGTAGTCCCGCTCCTCGTCCGTGACCATCTCCAGGGTGAGCTCGTCGTGGTTCCGCAGGAAGAGGGCCCACTGGCAGTTCGCGGGAATGGGGGGCGTCTGATTGAGGATGTCGACGATGGGGAAGCGGTCCTCCATGTGGATGGCCATAAAGAGGCGGGGCATGAGGGGGAAGTGGAAGGCCATGTGGCATTCGTCCCCGTCGCCGAAATAGGCGACGGCATCCTCCGGCCACTGGTTCGCCTCGGCCAAGAGCATCCGCTCCCCGAAACGTTCGTCGACGTGGCGGCGCAGCTCCTTTAAGAAGGCGTGGGTTTCGGGCAGGTTTTCGCAGCTGGTCCCCTCCCGCTCGAAGAGATACGGCACCGCATCCAGCCGGAACCCGTCCACGCCCAGCTCCAGCCAGAAGTCGAGCACCCGAAAGACGGCCCGGCGTACCTCCGGGTTGTCGTAGTTCAGGTCGGGCTGGTGGGAGAAGAAGCGGTGCCAGTAGTATGCCCGGGCGACGGGGTCCCAGGTCCAGTTGGAGGGCTCGTAGTCTTTAAAGATTATCCGGGCCTCCCGGTAGCGGTCAGGGGTGTCGCTCCAGACGTAGAAGTTCCGCCAGCGGCTGCCCGGCCGGGCCCGGCGGGCCCGCTGAAACCACGGGTGCTGGTCGGAGGTGTGGTTGAGCACCAGCTCGGTGATCACCCGCAGGCCCCGGCGGTGGGCCTCCCGCAGGAACCGCTTGAAGTCCCGCAACGTCCCGTAGGCGGGGTGAACGTCGAAATAGTCGGCGATGTCGTAGCCGTCGTCCCGCAGGGGCGAGGGGTAAAAGGGCAGCAGCCATACGGCCGTCACTCCCAGTTCCTGGATATAGTCGAGCTTGCTTATCAGGCCGGGAAAATCGCCGATGCCGTCGGCGTTGCTGTCGGCGAAGGCCCGGACGTGGACCTCGTAGATGATGGCGTCTTTGTACCAGAGGGATGGCTCCTTCACGGCCGCTCCACCCGAAAGATGTGGGCCGGGAGGGTGTGGGGATTCAGCTCGACATAATTTCGCCAGCCGCGCCAGGTGTAGCCGGCCCCGGTGAGGAGGTCATGCATCAGGTAAGGGCGGGCCGGGTCGAGGCCCAGCTCGTGGATCTGCAGGTCGACCGTCCCGGCCTGGACGTGATAGGGGTCCAGGTTCGCGACCACCACAACCACGTTTTCGAAGCCGGGGGTGTGCTTGCTGTAGCAGATGAGCTGGTCGTTGTCGGTGGGGTGGAAGCGGAGGGAGTCGTTGGCCTGGAGGGCGGGATTCTCCCGCCGGATCCGGTTGACCCGGCCGATAAGGTCCCGCAGGCTTGCCGGGTCGTCGATGCGCCAGTATTTGAGCTCGTATTTCTCCGAGTCCAGGTACTCCTCGCTTCCGGGCTCCCGGGGCACGTTTACGCACAGCTCGAAGGCCGGACCGTAGATGCCGTAGCTGGCGCTCAGGGTTGCGGCCAGGATGAACCTGACCATGAAGGCCGGCCGGCCGCCTCGCTGAAGGTATTCGGTGAGGATGTCGGGGGTGTTGGGCCAGAGGTTTGGCCGGAAATACTCCCGGACTTCCGTCCGGGTAAGCTCCGTCAGGTACGCGGTGAGCTCCGACGTGGTGTTCCGCCAGGCAAAGTAGGTGTACGACTGGCTGAACCCCAGCTTGGCCAGGTGGTACATCACCTTGGGGCGGGTAAAGGCTTCGGCGAGGAAGATAACGTCGGGGTATTCGGCCTTGATCTGACTTATAAGCCATTCCCAGAAGGCGAAGGGCTTGGTGTGGGGGTTGTCCACCCGGAAGATTTTTATACCCTGCCCCACCCAGAATTCGACAACGGCCTTCAGCTCGGCCCAGAGGGTGGTCCAGCAGGGGGTTTCGAAGTCAAAGGGGTAGATATCCTCGTACTTTTTGGGCGGGTTTTCGGCGTAGCGGACGGTGCCGTCCGGCCGGCGGCGGAACCACTCTGGGTGCTCCCGAACGTAGGGGTGGTCCGGGGAGCACTGGAAGGCCAGGTCCAGGGCCACCTCCAGGCCCAGGGCCCGGGCCTTGGCGACCAGCCGGCGAAAGTCCTCCAGGGTCCCGAGGGCCGGGTGGACGGCCGTGTGCCCGCCCTCGGGCCCCCCGATGGCCCAGGGGCTGCCCGGGTCGTCGGGGCCGGCCGTCAGGGAGTTGTTCCGGCCCTTGCGGTTGGTCCGGCCGATGGGGTGGATGGGGGGCAGGTAAACCACGTCGAATCCAAGCCCGGCGATGTATTCCAGCCGGGCCTCGCAGTCCCGGAAGGTCCCGTGCCGGAGCTTGCCACCCACAAAATGGGGTTCGGGATCGGTGGACCAGACCGAACGGGGGAACATCTCGTACCAGGCCCCGAACCGGGCCAGCACCGGCTCGACGGTAACCGCCAGCTCCCGGTCGTAACGGGTTGCCCCCTCCCGGTCGGAATAGGCCGCCATGAGCCGGTCGAGCTCTTCGCCGAGGGCCACGGCGGCGGCCTCAGGCCCACCGGCCCGGAGGATTTGGGCTAGGCCCAGCAGACGCTCCCGGTCGGCCCCCTCGGCCCGGCGGGCGGCGGCCGCCACCAGTTCGGCCCCCACCGGCCATTCGACCGCAACATCCTGGCCGGCCTCGAGCCGCCGGCGCAGGTCCCGCCGCCAGGTCTTAAACCGGTCGACCCAGGCCCGAACGGTGTAAAAATAACGGCCCAGCTCCTCGACCGTAAATTCGGCCCGCCACCGGTCGTTGCCCAGGGAAACCATGGGCACCGCCTGCCAGCCCGGCCAACCCTCCTTCCGGTAGAGGAGCTCGCAGGTGAGTTCGTCGTGGCCGTCGGCGAAGATATCCGCCTCGACGGTGAGGCGGTCGCCGACGACCCGCTTTACCGGAAAGCGGCCGCCGTCGACTTCGGGGTAAACCCGGCCGATCACAACCCGCCTCGGCGGGGGGACCGGGTTCGCCTCGGACATCGGGATCGGTCGGAGGGGTCGCGTCAGGGCCGGGCCTAGGGTGTGACGGGCGCCGGGCGCAGGGTCCGCATCAGCTCGGCGATGCGGCGGCTGATGCCGATGGCCTCGTCATAAGGCCGCTGGAAGATGTTGCGGCCGAAGATGAGGCCGACGGCCCCGCCCTCCAGGGAGGCCCTGGCCCGGGCCAGCAGGTCTTCGTCGCCAATCTTGCTCCCGCCGGAGACGAGCACCGGGACCCCCCCGGCCGCCCAGACCACCCGGGCGATGGCCTCCTTTACGTCCAGAACCGTGGCGTCGTAGGGCTTGGGCAGGCGGGCCATCTTCTCGGGAACAAACTCGGGGACGTTGACCTTTATGAGGTCGGCACCCAGCTCGGCCGCCACCCGGGCGGCGTACTCGACGGCGTAGAGGCTGTCCCGGCCGCCCTTCTCTTCGACGTATTTGCCCCGGGGATAGGCCCAGACGATGACGGGCATCCCGAAACGCTCGGCCTCCCGCCGGACCTCAAGAAACTGCCGGAAATCCTGGTCCTGGCGGGGCGAGCCCACGTATAGGGTGTACCCGATGGCGTCGGCCCCGAGCCGGACGGCGTCCTCGACGGTGGCGGTGAGGGGTGAGACCGGCTCGTCGGCCGGGGGGATGTTGGTCTTGCCGTTAACCTTCAGGACCAGGGGCACCCGCCCGGCGAAGGGGGCGTAGTAGCGGCTGGCGATGCCGTACTGGAAAACCACCGCGGAATAGCCGCCTTCGACGGCCAGGCGGAGGATGTATTCGGGGTCGGCGCTGGGCGGGTTGGGGAGAAAGTCGATGGGCCCGTGCTCCAGCCCGTGGTCGACGGGCAGGAACATGCCGAGCCCTTCACCCGGCCCGTACTGGTAAAAGAGCCGGTAAAGCCGAACCTTCTTTCCGGGCGTCCCCTCCCAGCGGCTCAGGTCCACACCAGCCATCAACGGCCTCCCCAGGTCAGTTAGCGCTCTAATCAGATCATAGCAGATGGCGGACCCGGCCCCCTAGGCCTCCTTTACCACGGGGTTCGCCAGGGTCCCGATCCGCTCGATGGTGACCCGGACCAGGTCCCCGGGCTTTAGGAAGCGGGGGGGCTTTCGGGCAAAACCGACCCCCGCCGGGGTGCCGGTGGCGATGACATCCCCCGGCTCCAAGGTCAGGATCTGGGAGATATAGGCGACCACCTGGGGGACCTTGAAGATCATGTGGGCCGTGTTGGACTGCTGGAGGCGCTCCTCCCCGACCTCCAGGCTGATTTCCAGGGAGTGGGGGTCTGGGACCTCATCCCGGGTGACCAGCCAGGGGCCCATGGGTGCAAAGCCGTCGAAGATCTTGCCGGGCATCCACTGCCGGCCCCGGAACTGGAAATCCCGGGCGCTCACGTCGTTGAAGGCGGTGTAGCCGGCCACGTACTCATAGGCTTCGGCCTCGGGGATATACCGGCCGCGGCGGCCGATGACCACCGCCAGCTCGGCCTCATAGTCCACCTGGGTGCTTACCCGGGGGATCCGGATCGGGTCGCCGGGGCCGACCAGGGCGTTGGCATACTTGGCGAAAAGCTCCGGAACCTCCGGGACCGGCGCCCCCGACTCCTCGGCGTGGTCTCTGTAGTTTAAGCCCAGGCAGATAATCTTGGCCGGATTGGGGACCGGGGGACGGAGCCGAACCTCCCGCAGGCTGAAGAGGATGCCTTCGGCCTGGAACCGGTCGGCCTCCCTGGTAAAGCTCTGCCGGACGTGGTCCAGGGCCTCGGCGGCCAGCCGCAGGCTTTCGGGGGCCAGCTCCAAAAGCCCCCGCACCGTCGGGGGAACTAGGGCCTCGCCCCGGGCCCCGAAGCGCTCGGCGGCGGCCCTTTGAAGGTCCACCACCCAGTCGTCAAAGACCGCCCCGGCCCGCTCCCAGCCCCGGTGACCGTAAGTAACGAGCCGCATTTTACCGCCCTCCCGCGTGGTTCGGTCAACAAATTTTAGCAGAGGTGGAAGCCGGACACCGCTTGACACAGTAATACGGTCTGTGTTAGGTTATCGTGGTAAAGGCGACGACGGAGACGAGTAGGGAAGGGTAGCCGCTCAGCGAGCCTGGGGCTGGTGGGAGCCGGGTGCGGTGAGCTTCCCGAAAATCCCTCCCGAGCCGCCAACCGAACGTGCCCGAAGCCGCGGGCACCAGTAGACTTGGCCGGGGTCGTGCCCCGTTATTGGCACGGGGGTGTGATGGCACCCCGCTGAGGGGGTCCGTCCGGAACCGGGCGGGCCAAAAAGGGTGGTACCGCGGAGGCTTTGGCTCCGCCCCTTTGGGGCGGGGCCTTTTGTGTAGGAGGCGAGGGGCCGTGACCGAGCGGCTTTACCTGACGGACGCTTACCTTCGGGAGTTCGACGCCACCGTCACCCGGGTAGAGGCTGGGGGCGGGTTGGTCCTGGACCGGACGGCCTTCTACCCCGGCGGCGGGGGCCAGCCGCCCGACCGGGGGTTCTTGACCGACGGCAGCCACACCTGGGAGGTCGTCCGGCTGGAGAACCGGCCCGAGGAGGTGGTCCACTACGTGGCGGGGGAGCCCCCGGCCGTGGGGAGCCGGGTCCGGGGGGTGATCGACTGGGAGCTGCGCTACCGGCTGATGCGCACCCACACCGCCCTGCACATCCTGTGCGGGGTGATCTACCACGAGTTCGGGGCCACCGTCACCGGCACCCAGATGTACCCGGACCGGGCCCGCATGGATTTCACCCTGGAAGACCTGAACCCGGAGCGGGTAAGGCTGATCGAGCTCAAGTGCAACGAGGCCGTGGCCCGGGCCCTCCCGGTGGAGGTCTACTTCCTGCCCCGGGAGGAGGCCCTCAAAAACATGGACCTCATCCGGACACGGGCCAACCTTATACCCGAACACATCAAGGAGATTCGGGTGGTCGACATAAAGGGCTTGGATCTGCAGGCCGACGGCGGCACCCACGTCCGCAACACCGCCGAGGTGAAGGGCATAAAGGTCGTCCGGACGGAGAACAAGGGCCGGTTTAACCGGCGGCTGGAGATCGTCCTGGTGGATTGAAAGGGGGTTAGGCCGATGGGCTTTCAGCGGGTCGACTCTAAGGTCAGTTTCCCGGAGCTGGAACGGCAGATTCTGGACTTCTGGAAGCGGGAGCGGGTCTTCGAGCGGAGCCTGGAGCTGCGGGCCGGGGGGCCCACTTACATCCTCTACGAAGGCCCCCCCACGGCCAACGGCCTGCCCGGCATCCACCACGTCCTGGCCCGGGTGTTCAAGGACATAATGCCCCGCTTTAAGACGATGCGGGGCTACTACGCCCCCCGGATCGGCGGCTGGGATACCCACGGCCTGCCCGTGGAGCTGGAGGTTGAAAAGGAGCTGGGCATAAGCACCAAGCCCGAAATCGAGGCCTACGGCATCGATAAATTTAATGCCCGCTGCCGGGAAAGCGTGATGCGCTACGTCCGGGAGTGGGAGGAGCTCACCGACCGTATTGCCTTCTGGATCGACATGAAAAATGCCTATATCACTTTTGAAAACCGTTACATTGAGTCGTGCTGGTGGGCCATCAAGGAGCTGTGGAATCGGGGGCTGGTCTACCAGGATTACAAGGTCACCCCCCACTGCCCCCGGTGCGTCACGTCCCTGAGCAGTCACGAGGTGGCCCTGGGCTACGACACCGCCGATGACCCCTCCCTCTGGGTGAAGTTCCCGGTCGTGGCCGACTCCCTCCCGGCGGCCCTCAAGCCCTTCGCCGACAGGCCCGTCTACATCCTGGCCTGGACGACCACCCCTTGGACGTTGCCGGCCAACCTGGCCCTGGCCGTAAACCCCGACGCCGACTACGCCCTGGTGGAGGTGGAGTCGGGGGAGCGGCTGGTGCTGGCCCGGGCCCTCCTGGAAAAGTCCCTCACCGGGCCGTATCGGGAGCTGGCGGTGGTCAAGGGTCGGGGGCTGGTCGGGGTAACCTATGAGCCCCTTTACCGGCCGGTTCCCCTGGACCGCCCGGCCCACCGGGTGGTGGCGGCCGACTTCGTCTCCCTTGAGGAGGGCACCGGGGTGGTCCACATCGCCCCGGCCTACGGCGAGGACGACCTGGAGCTGGGCCGCCGGGAAAACCTGCCCGTGGTCCACACCGTCGATCTCCAGGGCCGGGTGCGCGCCGACCTGCCCCTGAGCTTTGCCGGCCTCTTTGTCAAGGACGCCGACCCCCTCATCATTCAGGACCTGGCCGGGCGGGGGCTGGTCTACCGGAGCGAGCGGTACGTCCACACCTACCCGTTCTGCTGGCGGTGCGAGACGCCCCTCCTTTACTACGCCAAGACCTCCTGGTACTTCCGAACTACGGCCTTCAAGGACCGGATGGTGGAACTCAACGGGCAGATAAACTGGGTTCCCGAACATATCAAGGAGGGGCGGTTCGGGGACTGGCTCCGCAACAACGTCGACTGGGCCATCTCCCGGGAGCGGTACTGGGGC
This sequence comes from Dehalococcoidia bacterium, assembly GCA_042408785.1. Lineage (GTDB taxonomy): Bacteria > Chloroflexota > Dehalococcoidia > JAUQQI01 > JAUQQI01 > JAUQQI01. The sequence goes on from JBHOQU010000091.1 coordinate 31,968, forward strand.
ACGCCCATTCCCATCTGGGTCTGCGAGGGTTGCGACCACCGGGAGTGCATCGGAAGCGTGGCCGAGCTTTCGGCCCGGGCCGGCCGGGACCTGCGGGAGCTGGATCTGCACCGGCCGTACGTGGATGAGGTGACCTTCGAATGCCCCCGGTGCGGCGGGGTGATGCGGCGGGTGCCGGAGGTGATGGACGTCTGGTTCGACTCGGGGGCGATGCCCTTTGCCCAGTGGCATTATCCCTTCGAAAATCAGGAGGTCTTTCGCACCCGGTTCCCGGCCGACTATATCTGCGAGGCGGTGGACCAGACCCGCGGCTGGTTTTACAGCCTCCACGCCCTGGCCACCATGCTCTTTGACAGCATCGCCTACCGGAACGTCATCTGCCTCGGGCTGGTCCTGGATGCCAAGGGCGAGAAGATGAGCAAGTCCCGGGGCAATGTGGTGGACCCCTGGGAAGTTATCGGGGCCTTCGGGGCCGATCCGCTGCGCTGGTATCTGTTCACGGCCACCGCCCCCGGAAATGCCCGCCGGTTCGACCCCAAGCAGATCGAGGAGGGGCTTCGCCGCTTCTTCCTGACCCTCTGGAACACCTACGCCTTCTTCGTCACCTACGCAACCCTGGACGGCTTTGACCCGACCAAAACCCCCCGGCCGGCGGAGGCCGACCTGACCGAGTTGGACCGGTGGGTCCTTTCGGAGCTGAACCTGCTGACAAAGACCGTAACCGACGAGCTGGAGGCCTACAATCCGACCGATGCCGGCCGGGCCATTGAGGCCTTCGTCGAAAAGCTCTCCAACTGGTACGTGCGCCGTAACCGCCGCCGCTTCTGGAAGTCGGAGCAGGACGCGGACAAGCGGGCGGCCCACTGGACCCTGTACACGGTGCTGACGACCCTAACCCAGCTTCTGGCCCCCTTTACGCCCTTCCTTGCCGAAGCCATGTACCAGAACCTGGTCCGTGGGGTGGACCCCAACGCCCGCCTGAGCGTCCACCTGACCGACTGGCCCGAGGCCGACCTGAGTCGGGTGGACCGGGAGCTGATGGCGGCGGCGGAGCTGACTATGCGGCTGGCCAGTCTGGGCCGGGCCGCCCGGGACCGGGCCCGCCTCAAGGTCCGGCAGCCGGTGAGCCGGCTCTTCGTCAAGGTCCGGTCCCCCGAGGAGGTCGGGCTGGTCCGCCGGCTGGCCGACCACCTGCTGGAGGAACTTAATGCCAAGGAGCTGGTGCTGGTCGAGGACGAGGCGGCCCTGGTGGACTACCGGGTAAAGCCCCGGTTTGACCTCTTGGGACCCCGCCTGGGGGCCGAGCTTCCCCGGCTCACCCAGGCCCTGGCCGGCCGGGACCCCCGGCAGGTGGTAACGGAGCTGAGAACCGCCGGGCGGGTGGTGCTGGACGGCCTCGAAGTCTCGGCCGATGAGCTGGCGGTGGAGGTGGTTCCCAGGGCCGGGTACGCCGCCGCCGAAGAGGCCGGCTACCTGGTGGGCATCAGCACGGAGGTGACCCCGGACCTGGCGGCCGAGGGCCTTGCCCGGGAGCTGGTGCGGCGGATCCAGACCCTCCGCAAGGAGGCGGGATTCGAGCTCTCCGACCGGGTTGTCGTCTATTATGAGGGCGACCCGGAGGTGGAGGCCGTCTTTGAAAGCCACGGCGACTACATCGCCGCCGAGACCCTGGCGGTCCGGCTCCATAAAGGGCCGACTCCACCCTCGGCCCGGGGCCTTGAACTTCGCCTCAACGGCCGGCTGGTCCGGCTCGGGGTGGAACGGGCGGGCTGAGCCGACCCGCCACCGAATCTGCTAGTTTATTACCGTAATGGCCGACCGGCCCACCCGCATCCTGGTGCCCATCGCCCGCCCCGATGAGGCCGGGCCACTGCTTCGGCTGGCCACGGCCCTCCTGGGCGGCGGGGCGGGCCGGGTAATCGCCCTCGGGGTGGTCGAGGTTCCTGACAGCCAGGCCTATTCCCAGGCCGCGGCCCGGGCCCGGGAGCTGCGCCGGCGGCTCCAGGCCCTCTGCGCCGGGTTGCCGGACGCCGGCCAGGTGGAGGTCCGGAGCACGGTTCGGGTCTCCCGGCGGGCCTGGCAGGGGATCCGGCGGGTCGCCCTCCAGGAGCAGGTGGACCTGGTGGTTCTGGGCTGGGCCGGGGAGGTCTTCGGCACCACCCTGGCCGCCATCGTCCGGGAACCCCCGGCCGACCTGGCCATCGTCCGCGGGGCCCGGCTGGACCGCCCCCTGAGGCGGCTGCTGCTGGCCGTGCGGGGCGGGCCCCAGGCGGAGCTGGCCTTCCGCTGGGCGGCGGCCCTGGCCGAGGCCTTAAACCTGCAGGTTACGGTGCTGAATGTCCGCCCCCGGGGCCAGAGCCTGCAGGAGCGGGCCCGGGCCGAGCATGTCTTTGCCGGGGTGGCCCGGCTGGCGGAACGCCGCCCCCGCTTTTCGGTGCTGACCGTCCGGGCCGAAGACCCGGAGGCGGCCATTGTGGCCGAGGCCCGCAACCACGACCTGCTGGTTCTGGGGGCCACCGCCGAGGCCGGCGAGGTCGCCGAGGAGCCCCTCGGAACGATCCCCGAGCGCATCGCACGGCGGGTGGAGATTCCCACGATTATCATCCGCACCCGCCAGCCCCTCCAGGTGCACTTCCGGGAGCTGCGGGAGCCCCCGACCCTGCTGGTGGAACAGTGGTTTGCCGAAAACACCTTCCACGCCCGGGAATTCTCCGACCTGGCCGACCTGGTCCGCCTTAAGCGCCAGCAGGGCCTCACCATCAGCCTGGTGCTCCCCGCCCTGAACGAGGCGGAAAGCATCGGCGGGGTGGTCCGCACCTTCCGGGAGTATCTCCAGGAGGAGGTACCCCTTCTCGATGAGATCCTGGTGGTGGACAGCGGGTCCACCGACGGGACGGCCGAGGTCGCCCGGGCCCACGGGGCGGAGGTTTACCTGGACCGGGAGATTCGGCCCGACCTGGGGACCTTTCCCGGCCGGGGGGAGGCCCTCTGGAAGAGCCTTTTCGTGGCCCGGGGCGAAATCATCGCCTGGGTCGACGCCGGAATAAAGAACCCCCACCCCAAGTTCGTCTACGGCCTGGTCGGCCCCCTCCTTCGGGAGCCGCGGCTGGTTTACGTTAAGGGTTACTGGCGGCTCCCCGGCGGGCTCGAACCCGACCCGGACGGCTGGTCGGAAGCGGACCCGGTGACCGAGGTGCTGGTCCGGCCGGCCCTCAATATGCTGCTGCCGGAGCTTTCCGGGTTTATCCTCCCCCTGAGCGCCGAGCATGCCGGCCGCCGGGAGGCCCTGCTGGAAGTGCCCTTTCTTACCGGCCCGGCCGTGGAGCTGGGGTTGCTCATCGACATCTACGGCCGCTACGGCCTGGACCGGGTTGCCCAGGTGGACCTCGAAGAAAAAGTCGAACACCCGCGGCGGGCGGCCCCGGCCCGGGTGGCCTTTGCGGTCCTGCAGGGGCTGCTGCGCCGCCTGGAGAGCCGCCGGCGGCTGGAGGTCCTGGTCGGCCTGAGCCCCAGCCTTAAGCTGCCCCACTACGACCCCGAGGGCCTCTACCTGGAGGTCATCGAAATCCAGCAGCAGGAGCGGCCCCCGGCCCGGACGGTCATCGGTGAGCCGGGACCGGCCGGCTGATGCGCTGGAAAGTCGTCCCGGAAGACTTCGTCGTCGAGGAGGAGGTCGACCTTGAGCTGGTCCCGGCCGGGCCGTATGCGATTTACCGCCTTGAGAAGACGGGGCGGGATTCCCTTTCGGTCCGGGCGGAAATCGCCCACCGGCTGAAGAAGCCTCAGGCCGACGTCATCTTCCCCGCCCTTAAAGACGCCTTTGCCCGAACGGTCCAGTGGGTTGGGGTGCGAGGCGGCGGGCCGCCGCGGGTGGCGGGCCGGGGCTTCGTGGCCGAGCGGGTAGGGTTTGCCCGGCATCCCCCGGACCCTAAAGGGCTGCGGGGAAACCGTTTTCAGGTGGTGCTGCGGGAGCTTTCCCCGGCCGAGGCCCAAGGGCTGCCCGAAGCCCTCCGCCGACTGGAACTTACAGGTATTCCTAACTACTTCGACGACCAGCGGTTCGGCTCCCTGGTGGAAGGCCACGGCCCCTTCGGCCGGGCCATCTTGCGGGAGGATGACGAAACGCTCCTGAGGCTCTACCTGGCCACCCCTTGGGTTGGGGACCCGCCCCGGATTCGGGCCTTTAAAGCCGAGGCCGCCCGAAGCTGGGGGAATTGGGACCGGCTCTTCGGGCTGGCGCCGGCCCGAACCAACTTCCGGAGTCTTCTCACCTTCCTCCGGGACCACCCCACCGACTTTCGCCGGGCGGTGCGCCTCATTCCTGGCCGGCTGCTGATGCTGGCCGTGGATGCCTACCGGAGCTGGGTCTGGAACCTGACCATTTCCCGCGCCTTTGAAGAGGCAGGCCCGGTCCGGTTCTGGGTTCCGGTGGCGGGCTGCCCGCTGGCCGTCCCGGCTAAGACCCAAGAGGGCTGGCTTTCTGCGGAGCTGCCGCTGCCCCACCCGAAGGCGGAATATCCGCCCCCCTGGGACCGGGCGGTGGCCGGAGTGCTGGAGGCCGAGGGCGTCGACCTGAAGGCTTTCGGCGGCCGGGGACGCCTGCCCGACCGGCCGCCACCCACCCGACGGCCCATCTGGGTCCGGCCCGACGGGGTGGGCCTGGGGCTTCCGGGGGATTCCGGGCCCGCTGACAGGGCCGTCGTCAGCTTCAGGCTTCCGCCAGGGGCCTACGGAACCCTGTTCCTGAAAGTGCTGGCTGCCGAAGTCGCCGGCCCAGGAATCGGGGCCGTTAAATGACTTACATCAAGATTCCCAGCATACGGAAGAGCTTGGGGATCATCGGGCCGAGGATCACCAGCCACATCACCGGCAGGATGAACAGGACCATAACCACGGTCATCTTAATGGGGGCTTCCCGGGCGAGCCTTTCGGCCCGCTGCCGGCGACGCTGGCGCATCTGTTCGCTCTGAACCCGCAGGATCCGGGCAATGGGCACCCCGAGCTGGTCGGCCTGAATTACGGCGGCCACGAAGCTGGTAAGGTCCGGGACGTTGCAGCGGGCGGCCATCTCCCGGAGGGCCTCCCGGCGGTGGCGGCCGATGCGGCTCTCGGCCAGGACGCGGGCGAACTCTTCGGTGAGGGGGTTCTGCCACCGGTCGACGACCTTCTGCACGGCCCCCTCGAACCCGAGGCCGGCCTCGACGCTCACCGTAAGCAGGTCCAGGACATCCGGCAGGGCCCGCTCAATCTGCCGGCGGCGGGATTCGATGCGCTGGCGGACCCACAGGTCCGGGAAAACGAAGCCGACGATGGCCCCGGCCGTGAAGGCCAGGACGGCGTAAAGGGGAGGCTGACGTCCGAACAGCAGGAGCAGCCCCCCGCCCAGCCCCAGCAGCACGGCCCCGAAGCCCTTGAGGCCCAGGAAGTCGTTGAGGGCCAGGGGGTTCCCGGCGTACTGGAGGCGCAGCCGGTACTGCTCCAGGGTGTTCTGAGGGGTTCGGGCCAGCACGAAGCGGGCGATGGCCCGGAGGATCGGCCGGATGGTCCGCTCGACGAAGGGTTGGGCAAGCTCCAGCTCCTCGAGGGTGACGGGCCGGACGGTGTACTCGCTGAGCCGGGCGGTTACCCTTTCCCGCCGGCGGGCCGTCATAAGGCCGAACCAGAGCAGGCTTATCCCCATCCCCACCATCAGGGCCGAAAGGAAGGCGGCCCCCATCATTTTTCAAACCTCGATGGCCGTTATCCGGCGGATGATTAAAAACGCCACGATGATCATCAGGGCCCCGATTATGGGGATGCAGATAAAGACGCCTTCAAACATCCCCATAATGTACTCCCGGTTTATCAAATAAAGCACCAGGCCGAGGAGTATGGGCAAGGCCGAAATGATGTAGCCCGAGATCACCTGCTGGGCGGTGAGGGTGGCGATCTCGCCCTTGATCCGGACCCGCTCCCGGATGGTGTAGGCGATGCTCTCCAGGATCTGCGCCAGGTTTCCGCCGACCTCGTGCTGGATGTTTATGGCCGTGACCATGAGCTCGAGGTCGTCGCTCTGCATCCGCCGGACCAGGTGGTCCAGGGCCTCTTCGGGGCTCAAGCCTAGCCCCACTTCCCGGACGACCCGCCGAAACTCGGTAGCCGTGGGCTCCGGGGCCTCCCGGGATACCGTCTCCATCGCCTGGAGCAGGCTGTAGCCGGCCCGTAAGGAGTTGGCCAGAAGGTCGATGGTGCCGGGAAGCTGACTGTTAAAGGCCCCCAGCCGGGCGGCGATCCGGCGGTTGAGCCAGAGTCGGGGAATAAAATAGCCGGCCAAAAGGCCCACCAGCCCCAGGAGGAGGCTCTCGCCGGAGAGGAAATAGGCCGCCAGGCCGCCGGAGGCGGTGGCCAGGAACTGAAGGATTAGGAACTCGCCGGCGGTCATCTTGATGTCGGCCCGGGCGAGGTCCCGGGCGAGCCGCCGGGCAAACCCCTGCCCCTCGATGGCCCGGTCGACCCGGGCGACGATGGGGGACTCCCCCGGCTTGGGGGTTCCCAGGTCGGCGGGGGCAAAGCGGCGGAGCCGGCCGACCACCTCATCGTCCGGGGCCAGCAGGTGGTTCAGCCCGTAGATGACGAGGAAGAACCCGAAGCCGACGACCAGGGCGATCAGGGCGGCCAGCCAGACCATCACCAGGGCCGGAGGCGGTCAACCCCGAAGATTTCGGGGGGCAGGTGAATGCCGGCGTTCTCGATGCGCTCGATAAACTTCGGCCGGATGCCCACCGGCTTCTGCCGGCCCACCACCCGGCCGTTTTCGTCGATGCCGAGCTGCTCGAAGACGAAAATGTCCTGGAGCACGATGGTATCCCCCTCCATCCCCTGGACTTCGGTCACGTAGGTGACCTTCCGGGAGCCGTCCCGCATCCGCTCGACGAAGATAATGAGGTCTATGGCCGAGGCGATCTGGTCGCGGATGGCCTTTAAGGGCAGCTCCATCCCGGCCATCATCACCATGGTTTCCAGGCGGGCCAGGGCGTCCCGGGGAGAGTTGGCGTGGAGGGTGGTGAGGGACCCGTCGTGGCCGGTGTTCATCGCCTGGAGCATGTCCAGGGCCTCGGCCCCCCGGCACTCCCCGACCACGATGCGGTCGGGGCGCATCCGTAGGGCATTGATGACCAGGTCCCGGATGGTGATGGCCCCCTTTCCCTCGATGTTGGGCTTGCGGGTCTCCAGGGTAACCACGTGCTCCTGGTGGAGCTTGAGTTCGGCCGCATCCTCGATGGTGATGATCCGCTCGTCCGCGGGGATGAAGGACGAGAGGATGTTGAGCAGGGTGGTCTTGCCGGAGCCGGTGCCCCCGGCCACGATGATGTTAAGGCGGGCCAGGACGCAGGCCCGCAGAAACTCGGCGATCTGGGGGGTGAGGGTGCCGAAGCGGATGAGATCATCCATGGTCAGCCGGCGTTTGGGGAACTTCCGGATGCTCATGCACGGGCCGACCAGGGAAATGGGGGGGATGACGGCGTTAAAGCGCGACCCGTCGGGAAGCCTGGCGTCCACCATGGGGGAGGCCTCATCGCAGCGGCGGCCGATGGGGCTGATGATCCGGTCGATGATGCGCCGGACGTGTTCGTCGTCGTCAAACCGGACGGAAGTCTTTATAAGCTTGCCGCCGCGCTCAATGTAAACGTTGTTGGGGCCGTTGACCAGGATCTCGGTAATGGAGTCGTCGGCCAGCAGGGGCTCCAGGGGCCCGAACCCGATGATCTCGGCCACGACCTCCTCGAAGAGCCGCTCCCGAACGTCCCGGGGCAGGGCCACCGGCTCTTCGGCCAGGTACCGGTCGAAGAGGCGGCGGATCTCCTGCCGGAGCCGCTCACCCTGGCCCACGTTTACGCCGGGATCCAGCTCCTGGATAATGCGGCTCTGGAGGTTGCGCCGCAGTTCCCGGTACCGGTCGGGAAGGGCCTCCGGCCCCGGGCCGTCGGAGAGGTATCGGGTTACGGGCCGGGTATTCCGGTTAGTGGGGTCGTTTCCGGGGGGTTGAATCCGGTTAAGCAGAGGCATGGCCGTCACCACCGTTCGGGCAGGCCAAACTTATCGCCGCGGCCGCTCAAGACCATATTTGGCTGCCATGTAGTCCATGTCCACCACCTGCAGGGGCGGGGTGGCCGCGTCCCCGGCGGCCCGCAGGACCAGGTCGGCGCCGAGGCCCTCAAGGAATTTCAGCTCCAGGGCCTCCTGGGGCGACACCACGAACTGCAGGACGGTG
>JBHOQU010000093.1:0-9091 GCA_042408785.1 Dehalococcoidia bacterium
GGCAGTTTCTGGGCCGGTCCTCGGGCCGGGTCTTGACCTGCGGGGGCCGAATGGTCGCTTTTGACATAAGCTTGAAAAGCTTATGTCAAGGGCGGGCACCTGCCCTAAGCTGTTTTGGCTAAAACAAGCATAAGGGGAGCGCCTGCCCCTTTTCTAGATCCTCGCCTCACCATCACCGGGGCAGACTCGAAGGGGCCATCCTTTCCGCCGTATTGAGGCTTGGCGGCTTTTGCCTTGGCAACGGGCGGTGTGTTAAACTAAAGGTGCGATGACCAAAGGCCCGGACCAGGCCCGCGACGCCTGTGGTGTCTTTGGTATTTTCGCACCCCAGGAAGACGTCGCACGCGTAACCTACTTCGGCCTGTTCGCCCTCCAGCACCGGGGTCAGGAGAGTGCCGGCATCGCCACCACCGACGGCCACCGCATTTACCTGCACACGGGGATGGGGCTGGTCGCCCAGGTCTTTGACGAGTTCAGGCTGGCCCGGCTTCCGGGGTATGCGGCCATCGGCCACACCCGCTACTCAACCACCGGCTCCAGCACCATCTACAACGCCCAGCCGATCCTGGTGGGGAGCCCCGTGGGCCAGCTGGCCATCGCCCACAACGGCAACATCGTCAATGCGGCGGAGCTTCAGGCCGAGCTGGTCGAGCGGGGCGCCGTCTTCGGAACGACCACCGACTCGGAGGTTATTGGCCAGCTCATTGCCCTGAGCCCGGGCCCCACCTGGGTCGACAAGATCCGGGCGGCGATGGCCCGGCTGGAGGGGGCCTATTCCCTGACCCTCCTCACCCACGAGGCCCTCTACGCCGTCCGGGACCCCTTAGGCATTCGGCCCCTGGCCCTGGGCCGCTACAACGGCTCGTGGGTCGTCGCCTCCGAAACCTGCGCCCTCGACCACGTGGGGGCGGAGCTGGTGCGGGAGGTGGAGCCCGGCGAGGTCGTCGAAATCGACCGCAACGGCCTCAAGTCCTACCTGGGACGGGTTTCCCCCCGGCAGGCCTTCTGCATCTTCGAGCTCATCTACCTGGCCCGGCCCGACAGCCGCTTTTCCGGCCGGCTCATCTACCTGATGCGGGAGGCGATGGGGGCCGAGCTGGCCCGGGAACACCCGGTAGAGGCCGACCTGGTGACGGGGGTGCCGGACTCGGCCATCCCGGCGGCCATCGGCTACGCCCGGGCCAGCGGCATCCCCTTCCGGGAAGTTCTCATCAAAAACCGCTACGTTGGTCGGACCTTCATCCAGCCCGACCAGCGCATGCGCGCCCTGGGGGTTCAGCTCAAGTTTAACCCGCTGCCCGAAGTCCTGCGGGGCAAGCGGGTGGTGGTCGTCGACGACTCCATTGTCCGGGGCACCACCACCCCGCGGGTGGTGCGCCTCCTGCGGGAGGCCGGGGCGCGGGAGGTCCACCTCCGCATCTGCGCCCCGCCCATCCGCTGGCCCTGCTACTACGGGGTGGACATGGCCACCCGGGAGGAGCTCATCGCCGCCCACAAGAGTGTGGCCGAGGTGGCCGCCTGGACCGGCGCCGACAGCCTGGGTTACCTCTCGGTTGAGGGGCTGCTGCGGGCCGTGGGCCTCCCGGGCTCCCAGTTCTGCCTGGCCTGTTTTACCGGGGATTACCCGGTGCCCGTCCTGGAAGCCTTTGGCAAGCACGTCCTCGAGGCGCCGGCCGCCCGCTGAGAGCCTGAACCCTTGCCCATGACCTTCGAAACTTTCAACCCCATCTCCGAGCGCGGGCCCGAGTCCGAGGGCCTGACCTACCGCTCGGCCGGGGTGGATATTTCCGCCGCCGACCGGCTGAAGGGCCGGCTGGCCGAGCGCTTTCGCGCCATGTTTGTGGGCTTGCCGGCCAGCTCCTTCGGCCAGTTTGCCGGCCTCTACCCGGTTCCCGGCCTGCCGGAAAAAGTTCTGGCCGCCACCGTGGACGGCGTCGGGACCAAGACGAAGGTTGCCGCCCTGCTGGGCAGGTATGACGGGCTGGGTCGGGACCTGGTCCACCACTGCCTAAACGACGTTGCCACCTGCGGGGCCGAGCCCCTCTTTATGCTCGACTACTACGGTACGGGCCGCCTCGACCCCGACGTGGCCGAGGCCGTAATCGCCGGGGTGGCCGCTGCCTGCCGGGAGTGGGGCATTGCCCTCCTCGGGGGCGAGACGGCCGAGATGCCCGGCATCTACCTCGAGGGGGAATTTGACCTGGTGGGGTGTCTTATCGGCATCGTCGACCGGGACGGCCTGATCACCGGGGCCGACATCGGGCCGGGGGACGTGATTCTGGGTCTGCCTTCCGACGGCCTCCACACCAACGGCTACTCCCTGGCCCGCCGGGTGTTCGGCCTGGACCTGGCCGGGGCCACCGGCACCCTCAACCGCTACTACTCGGAGCTGGGCCAGACCCTTGGGGAGGCCCTCTTAAGGCCCCACCGCTGCTATCTGAACGAAATCCGGCGGGTCCGCCGGCTGGTTAAGGGGATCGCCCACATCACCGGGGGCGGCCTTCCGGGGAACGTGGCCCGCATAATCCCGCCGGCGGCTACGGCGGTCATCCGGCCGGTGTGGGAAATCCCGCCCATCTTCCGGCTGATCGCCGCCACGGGCCGGGTGCCCCAGGCCGAGATGTTCCGGGTTTTCAACATGGGCGTGGGGCTGGTTTTCATCACCGACGCCGACCGGGCGGCGGCCGTCCTCAGGGAGCTGCCGGAGGCGTTCCCGGTGGGGGAGGTGATTCGGGCCGAGGGGGATGAGCGGGTCAGGCTGCTCCTCGATTAACCCCCGGCCGGCCCAGCTGCCGGCCCGCCTGGGGGTTCTGGTCTCCGGCCGGGGTACCAACCTTCAGGCCATCCTCGAGGCTATTAAGCGGGGCGAGGTGGACGCCACCGTCGCTGTGGTCATCAGCAACCGGGCCGAGGCCCCGGCCCTCCAGCGGGCGGCCGCCTTCGGGGTGCCCACGGCGGTGGTCCTCCGGCGGGACTATTCAAACCGGCTCCTCCATCAACTGGCCATCGCCGAAATCCTCAAGTCTTACCGGGTCGACCTGGTGGTTCTGGCCGGGTTCGACCGCATCCTAGTTCCCGAGTTCGTTCGGGCCTTCCCTTACCGGATAATCAACATCCACCCCTCGCTACTGCCTGCCTTCCGCGGGACTTTACACGCCCAGCAGGAGGCATTAGAATACGGCGTCAAGGTCAGCGGCTGTACCGTCCACTTTGTGACCGAAGAGGTCGACGCCGGTCCCATCATCCTCCAGGCGGCCGTACCCGTCCTCGAGGACGATATGCCCGAGACGCTGAGCGCCCGGATTCTGGAGCAGGAGCATAAAATCTTACCGCAGGCGATTCAGCTTTTCGCCGAGGGCCGGCTGGAGGTGGTGGGCCGGCGGGTCCGAATTAAGAGCCGGGGTCAGCAACCGTGAAGCGTGCGTTACTGAGTGTAAGCGACAAAACCGGAATCGTCGAGTTTGCCCGGGGCCTTCAGGAGCTGGGCTTTGAGCTCATCGCCTCCGACGGGACCCGGGCCGTCCTTAAGGAGGCCGGCCTTAAAGTCCGCACCGTCGAGGAGCTGACGGGTCTGCCCGCCATCCTGGGCGGCCGGGTCAAAACCCTCCACAGCGCCATCCACGCCGGCATCCTGGTCCGGCGGGACCTGCCCGAGCAGCTGGCCGAGGTGGAGCGGCTGGGAATCGAGCCCATCGACCTGGTGGCCGTCAACCTTTACCCCTTCCAGCAGGTGGCCCGGGAGAAGACGGCCGAAGCCGAAGTCCTGGAGGCCATTGACATCGGCGGCCCGGCCCTCCTTCGGGCCGCGGCCAAAAACTACACCTTCGTTCTGCCCGTCTGCGACCCGGCGGATTACCCGGCCGTCTTAGAGTTCCTGCGGGGCGGGGGGTCGGACCCGGCCTTCCGCCGGCGGCTGGCGGCCAAAGCCTTTGAAGTGACGGCCGCCTTCGACGCCCTGGTGGCCGAATACCTGCTGGGGGATGAGCCATTCCCCGACCGGCTGGTGGTGGCCCTGGAGCGGGCGGCCATCCTCCGCTACGGGGAAAACCCCCACCAGCCCGGGGCCCTCTACCGGCTGCTCACCGCCGGCCCGGACCCGGTGCCCAACATCGCCGCGGCCCGCCAGCTCTGGGGCAAGGAGCTTTCGTTTAACAACTACCTGGACCTGGATGCGGCCTTAAGCCTCGTGGCCGAGTTCACCCTGCCGACGGTGGCGATTATAAAGCACACCAACCCGTGCGGGGTGGCCAGCGCCGACACCCTGGCCGAGGCCTACCGGCGGGCCCACGCCGGCGACCCGGTTTCGGCCTACGGGGGCATCATCGGGGCCAACCGGGTCGTCGACGCCGAGACGGCCCAGGCCATCCGGCCCTTCTTTTACGAGGCCATCGTCGCCCCCGGCTACGATGAAGAGGCCTTGGAGGTCCTAAAGCGCAAGCGGGACCTGCGGATCATGGTGGCCCCCCTTGAGCCGGCCGTGAGCTCCCTGCGGTCGGAACTGGAGCTCCGGCGAATAAGCGGGGGCTACCTGGTTCAGACCGTCGACCGGGGCGACCCCGAAGACCTGCCCCTCAAGGTGGTCACCGAGCGCCAGCCCACCCTTGAGGAGCTGACCGAAATGCTCTTTGCCTGGCGGGTCGTCCGCCACGTCAAGTCCAACGCCATCGTAATTACCCGCAACCAGATGCTCGTCGGTCTGGGGGCCGGCCAGCCCAACCGGGTAGCCAGCGTGGACATCGCCCTCCGCCAGGCTGGCGACCGGGCCCACGGGGCGGTGCTGGCCTCGGATGCCTTCTTCCCCTTCCCGGATGGGGTGGAGCATGCGGCCATCGGCGGGGTGACGGCCATCATCCAGCCAGGCGGCTCAATCCGGGACGAGGAGGTGATCCGGGTGGCCAACCGCCACCGGATTGCGATGGTCTTTACAGGCCGCCGCCACTTCAAGCACTAGGGCCCTGCACGAAGATGGCGAGGGGCAGGTAGGCCGTCACGATCCAGTTGGGTTTGTCCACCACCTCGCTGACCTTCAGGTCGACCACGACGCTGGCCAGCACGTAGGCCTCCTCGGGCGTCAGGCCGTAGTTCCGGCTCAGGTGGTCGACCATGTGGCGCACGGCCTTGCGGGCCGCCTCCATCAGGTCCGGGCTGATGCCGGTGGTGGCATAGTAGCCCTTGGCGTCATATTTTGAGGTCAGCGGGCCCGGCGTCTGGAACTGGGGCTCGGGAATCGACCGGTCCCGGTGGAGGTGAAACCGGAGGGCCCCGTACATGGGACACTCGATGCCGGTGACGCACACCTCGCCGTCGCCCTGGGCGGCGTGGCAGTCGCCGGCCGAAAAGAGGGCCCCCTCCACCTGGACCGGCAGAAAGAGTCTGGAGCCCACCGTCAGGTGGCGGATATCCATGTTGCCCCCGAACTTACCCGGCGGCATCACCGGGTGAGGTCCGGGCTCGGCCGGGGCCACCCCCATCGTGCCGCAGAAGGGGTCGAGGGGCACCCGGATCCCGGGCTTGAACCAGGCGTAGGTTCCGGCCGAGAGGTCCCAGATGTGCAGATAGGGCCGGTTAAATTCCGCTTCCAGGAGCCCAAAGCCGGGAATAACCCCGGTCCAGCCCCAGCCCAGGGGGTGAAGGTCCAGGATTTCCACCTCAAGGGTATCCCCGGGGCGGGCGCCCTTCACGAACACGGGCCCGGCCAGGGGGTAAATCCGGTTCCAGTCGAGGCGGGTGAGGTCTTCGGCGGTGGAGTTGGGGGTGATCTGGTTGTCGGTTACGTCCCGGAAGGAGTAGATGACGGTGTCGCCGGGTTCGATTTCCAGGACCGGGGCGAGGGTGCGGTCCCACTGGTAGTGAACGACGTTTTCAGGAAAGTAGTGGGTTCTGGCCACGCTGCACCTCCTCAAAAAAATAAATCGCTTCGCTCGGCCGGAACCGCTTAGCTCGGCTCGGTGAGGCTACGAAGTTTGGGTCTTCTCCTCGAGGCCGAGGAACTCTTTCATAATGCCGTAAAGGTACTTGCGGTGCTCGGGGTCGATGACGTTGAGGCCGTAGTGGTTGATAACCCGAACCTGAACCGCCAGCCACTCCTGCCAGCAGTCGAGGCAGACGTTGTTTTTAACCAGCTCCCCGAGCTGGCCAGGTAGGGGGCTTTCCTCCAGCCCCGGAGCTTCCATACCACAGCGTGAACAGTTAACCGTTGACAAGACACCCTCCCGGAAAAAATGCCGCCGACGGCCGGAGCCCGCGACCGGACTCGAACCGGTGACCTCACCCTTACCAAGGGTGTGCTCTACCCACTGAGCTACGCGGGCAAGCCCACGTTGAATTTTAGCACAACCTTAAAAGCCCTGAGTGGGGGGTCAAACCCCACTCAGGGCTTTCGGAGCCTGGCTATACGGGCGCACGGTCGTGCGGGTTGGGACCCGAAAACCGGGAAGCCCTGGGTCCCCGGCGAATGTTCGGCGTTTCAGGCCGCGGCCCCGGCCCCGACCAGGCTGCGGGCGGCCTCGTAAATCCGCTGGACGCTGGGAATAACGGCGCTTTCCAGCGGCTCGGAGAAGGGAATGGGCACATCGGGGACGGCCAGCCGCTGAATGGGGGCCTTGAGGGACCCCAGGGCCCCGGCCTGCACCCGGAAGGCAACCTCCCCGGTCATCCCGTAGCTTAAGTAGTCCTCGTCCACGATGAGGACCCGACCCGTCTTGCGGGCCGACTCCACCAAGGTGGACTCATCGAGCGGGACCAGCGTCCGCAGGTCGATAACCTCGGCCGAAATCCCGTCCCGGGCCAGCAGTTCGGCCGCCTTAAGGCTCCTGGGCACCATCAGGCCGGCGGCAATGATGGTCACATCCCGGCCCTCCCGCCGGACGGCGGCCCTGCCGAACTCGACGGTGTACGGCTCTTCGGGAACCTCCTCTTCCTCCCCCTCGAAGGGCAGGAAGGGCAGGCCGGTAAGCAGCTTGTGGCCGAAGATGATGACCGGGTTCTGGTCCCGCAGGGCGGCGATGGTCAAGCCCTTGGCGTCGTAGGCCGTCGCCGGCACCACCACTTTAAACCCTGGCAGGTGGGCAAAGAGCCCGTAAAGCACCTGGGAGTGCTGGGCGGCATCCCCGTACCCGCCGCCGATGGCGGTGATGACGGTCACCGGCATCGGGAACTGCCCGCCAGACATGTAGTGGTTTTTGGCCATGTGGTTAAACATCTGGTCGAAGCCGGCCCCGCAGAAGTCCACGAACATCAGCGAGACCACCGGGTGCATCCCCACCGAGGCGGCCCCAACGGCCAGGCCCATAAACGTCTGCTCGGTGATAGGCGTATCGACGACGCGGTCCCGGCCGTATTTGTTAAAAAGGCCCATGGTGAAGCCGAAGACGGCCCCCCAGTAGGTCACGTCCTCCCCCAGGACGATGATCCGGTCGTTTCGGGCCATCTCCTGGTCGATGGCCTCGGCAATGGCGAAGGCAATCCCCCTTAGCTTCCTCATCGGAACACCCCCATCAAAGCTTCTTGCGGCTCAGGCAGCGGGCTGGTCTCCGCAAACCGAATCGCCTCCTCCGCTTCCCGGTGAGCCTCCTCCCGCAGGCGGTTAAGGGTGGCGTCGTCGGCCCAGCCCAGGCGCTTAAGCCGCTCCCCAAGGCGGGGAATGGGGTCCAGGGCCCGCCAGCGCTCCAACTCTTCCCTGGTGCGGTACTCTTCGGCGTCGCCCTCAAAGTGGCCCCGGTAGCGGTAGCAGACCGCCTCGATGAGGGCCGGCCCCATCCCGTTTCTGGCCCGCCCGACCGCCTCCCTGGCGGCCCGGTAGACGTCGATGAAGTCCATTCCGTCCACCAGGTACGAAGGAACGTTGAAGCTCAGTCCCCGCTGGAAGTGGTGAACCGTCGAGACGGCCGCCCACTTCGGCGTCGAGTCGGCGAAGAAGTTGTCCTCGACGACGATAACGAGGGGCAGGTTGAAAAGGCCGGCAATATTGAGGGTTTCGGCGAAGGTCCCGTGGTTGGCCGCCCCCTCGCCCCCAAAGGCAACACCCACGTTCCGCTGGCCCATTTTCTGAAAGGCAAATGCGGCCCCCGCCGCCTGGGGGAAGGAAGCCCCCACGATGCCGCTGCAGGCGAAGCGTTTCGTTGCGTCGAAAAGGTGCATGTGGCCGCCCTTGCCCCGGCAGAGGCCGGTGGCCTTGCCGAAGATCTCGGCGGCCAGCTTCTTCGGGTCGACTCCTTTGGCCAGGGCGTGGTGGTGGGGGCGGTGGGTGCTTACGACCACATCCCCGTCTTCCAGCAGGGAGCAGACCCCCACGGCCACGGCCTCCTGGCCCACGGCCAGGTGCATCTCGCCCCGGATGGGTCCGGCGGCCATGTTGAACTCGGGGGTCTTGCCGATGTAGTAGCGGTCGGCGATGAGCTCTTCGAAGGAGCGGATCAGGCACATCTGACGGTAAGCCCTGAGCAATCGGTCGGCGTCTAACCCGGCTTTAGCAACAATGTACTTGAGGTCTTCCAGACTCGGTTCGGGCTTAATGACCATGAGCCACCTCCTCTCAGGAATTTGCACGGAAGGCTTGGGGTAGGGATTGCCCGTCACGCC
Organism: Dehalococcoidia bacterium; assembly: GCA_042408785.1. GTDB lineage: Bacteria > Chloroflexota > Dehalococcoidia > JAUQQI01 > JAUQQI01 > JAUQQI01. Next base: position 8,581 of record JBHOQU010000093.1, read on the forward strand.
GCCCGGGCAACGCCGGCGCCCGGGCGCTACCTGTCCACCTGCAGCACCCCGAAGTGGAGGTGGAGCCGCACCTTCCTCCTCCCGACAGCCCGCCGGGTCTGACTAATTTTCACCCGCCGGCCAGATTCTGTCAAGGCCCGCGCCCAACAAACTTTTAACCCGGTTTAACCTCCGGTTAACCAGTCCCCGGCCAAACCCCGTTAAGATCCGCCGAGGAAGCTAAAACCCACCGCCCGGGGTGATGTTCAGCCGCCAAACCCGTCGCCTGCTACTGGGGGCGGTTCTGCTGGTCCTTGCGGCCGCCCTCCTCGGCCCCAGGGCCGCCGAACTGCTGGAGAACGGGGGCCGGGACGTTCCCGGCTGGCCCGCAAGGCCGGCCCTGCCGCCCCCTGATGAGGCCGCCCGCAGGCTTAAGGTTGCCCCGGGGTTTGCCATCCGAATCTTCGCCGAGAACCTCTTTGCCGGCCAGCCCACCCTCGGCTTCGGCTCCACCGGCCCCCGGTTTATGGCC
>JBHOQU010000067.1:0-37337 GCA_042408785.1 Dehalococcoidia bacterium
ACCTGCCTCCTGTCGTGGCGAAAGCTTCGTTCCAGGTTGCCTTGATCTGCTTCGGCTCGTGGGTGAGGTCTTCGTCCGCCGGTCGATGCGGGGCCTTGATGCCGGTATGGGGGTCGATGTAAATCATCTGCACCTTCCCCGCCATCCCCTCCTTGACAAAAGGCGGTTGGCCCAGCCGACTTCGTCGCGGTCGAACTGGATCCGCTGGTCGGCGGGGAGCGGCGTTTCGCCGAGGAGGTCCGGCTGAAGGGACTGCGGTCGGCGCACGGCGTCCAGGATGGCCCGGGTCGAGATGCGTTCGTGGATGTGGAGGGAGACCACGTCCACCTCCAAGGAGGTGTGCTCGGCCTTGCCCGCCCCGACCAGCTGGGGATCCAGGTGCGGGTCGTAGGCGTACCGTCTCGTCTGCTGCCCGCGGACTTCGTAGGTGGGTGCAAGCCCGACAGGCGGGTTGTTGATGCGCCGGGCCTCGCCGTGCCGGAAGTCACCGACACCGTCCGGGTCTATCCTGCCTGGCATCGAACCCCCTCCGTAAACCCGAACCCGGCCGGGGCCGGCGGCAGCGCCGAGACCACCCGGTGGACAAAAGGCCCCACCCCAAAGCAGGCGGGTTAACCGGCTTCCGTCCCGGCCCCTGCCAGGTCTTTTGTGTTGGCTTTCGGCCGCGCTGCTTGCCCACCGCCCTCACGTCGGCCAACCACCGGAAAGAGTATACGGCAAAGCGGCAAGCCCGGGGCCTCAATGCGGCCGCCGGCGCGGCTAGCGTTCTGTGACTCCCAACAGGGAAACTTGACAACCTTGACATAAGTTGTGAAACAACTTTTGTCAAGGTTGACCGGGCGCCAGAGGCACCTTCGGAGCCCGCTCCGCCGCCAGAGTAGACGTAACATAACCTGGGTGACCGGCGTCACTTCCCGCAGAACTTGCGGTCGGGCCGCTTAGGACGGCCCGCCCATAGGCCGCTTTTGACATAAGTGCATAGCACTTATGTCAAAAGCACGCCGCATTCAGGTCCCCAAAACTTAACATAACGCGCCTAGGGTGTTATCTTAATTTTGCCCGCATACAGAGCAGACAAAGACCCGCTGGGCCGACATACCCACAGACCGAACAGGTCCGGGTCGAGACGATAAGCTTTGAGCCGTACCAGTAGGCCTTGTACTCAAGACCCGAATCCGAAACCGACCTCGAAAACGGCCCCCGAACCAGCCCCCGCACCGAAAGGCCCTCCACCACCAGGGCAGGCTTGGTCTTCGCCAGCCGGGTGGTGACCTGGTGGCGAATCCTCCGGTGCAGCCGGGCCAGCTTTAAAGCAGCCTTGCGGCGGTTCTTCGAGCCTTTTTGCTTGCGGGAAAGCTGCCGGGAGCGGCGCTTCAGCAGGCGCAGGGCCTTCGCTAACGGCTTGGGGGCCTCCCTGCGGGTCCCGTCGGAGAGGACCGCAAAGGCTTCCAACCCCAAATCGACCCCCACCACGTCCTACGGCTTTTGGATGGGGCGCGGCTCCGGGTCGGGCCGCTCCACCTGGCAGCGGTCGGCCTCTCGAGAGACCGTGGCCGAGACTTCGGCCAGCAGGCCGCTCCTTGCCGTTGGCAAGGAGCCGTCGGCTCCTTGGTGCGCGCCTTGCCGATGCGAGGCAGCCGCACGCCGTGAAGGAAGACCTGGATGGTGCCGGTAAAGCGCGCCGTGCTGTCGTCCTTAAAGCGGTTTTTGACATAAATGCATAGGCATTTATGTCAAAAACGCCCGGTCCTATCGCCACCTGCGGAAGGCGTCCTCGAGGTCCCGCAGCGCCTCCTCCGGCACGCCCTCGGAGACCTCCACCCACCAGGGGGCGTGCTCCCGCTTCCAGCGGCCCCACTCCTGGTGGAGGCGGGCCGCAGAAGGGACGGGCAGGCCCCGCCCCAGCGCCTCAAGGCAGCGGGCAAGCCCCCGGCAGCCCCTACGTGCTTGGCCAGGGCTGCTCCCTGACCGATGTTCGGGTCCGGCTCAAACCGGAAGGCCTCTTACATCCGTTGGACAAAATCGCCGGTTGCCGGCAACCTTTCGGACGATGGATATCGGGTTGGGGAAGCCCCTGACCGCCCCCACCGCCCCGGCCGCCAGGGTGCGCCCGTCCATTATGCTGGCCTCAAGCTCCACTTCCCCTAAGAGGTTGGGCAGGCCGCCCGTCCCCACCGTGTGGTCGTCGGGGTTGTTTTCCACGAGCCGGCAGCCCACCTCCACCGCGTCCGAGGCCGAGCCTCCGGCCCGGAGCACCTCCATCGCCGCCCTGATTCCCACCCGGCCGTTGGCGCCGGCCACGACGAGCATCCGGCGGATCCCTCCCTCAGATTTCCAGGGTAAGGCCCCGTTCGGCCACGGTGATCTCGGTCCCCAGCCGGGCCGCGACCTGGGCCAGCTCCGCCCTGATCGCCGCCTCCTGGGCCGGGTCGAAGTGGACGGCCAGCACCGGCGGAATCCGGCCCTGGACGGCCCGCAGGGCTGAAAGCTCGGCCTCCAGAAGCTCGGGCGTCAGGTGTTTTGCCCGTTCGGCCGCCTCCCGCTGGGCGTTGGCGAAGCTCACCTCGAGAATGAGCAGGTTTGCCCGGACCGTCCGCCAGGCCTCGGCCAGGCCCCCGGGGCCGCAGTCGGCCCCGTAGAAGAAACTGCGGCCATCCCGGCTGACGTGAAACCCCACCGTCGGGGGGCCGTGGTCCACCGGCACGGCCGTGACCAGGTAGTCCCCCACGGCGAAGGGGCGGAGAGGCTCGATCACTTCGAAGCGGAGGCTCGGCCGCTCCGGGGGCCACTCGGTCAGGACCAGCCAGAGTTCGGGGTTAAAGAGGTGGGCGGTCAGGGCGTCCCGGACCGAGGGGGTGGTGTAAACCGGGGTGGTGCCCCGAAAGGCGGTGTTCAGGCCGAAGAGGGGCAGGTCCTTGACGTGGTCGAAGTGCCTGTGGCTTATTAAAATCGCTTCGATGGCGGCCTGCTCCTCCAGGGAAAGGGTCGCCGTCAGGCTGCCGGCGTCGAGGGCCAGCCGCCCATCCACCAGCAGGGAGACGGCCCCGCCCCCCTTGAAGTCGGTCTTATGGGCCCCCAGGACGGTGAGCTTCAACGTAGGCCCTCCGGCCGGACGCCGGTCAGGCCCCACAGCCCCGGCCCCACCCCCCGGCCCAGGCCGAGCACCTTGAAGCTCCCCAGGCCGCCCGGCTTTATCAGGCTCCGGATGAGGGCCAGGTTGCGGGAGTGGGACTCCGGGTCGTCGAAAGCGACCCGGTCCAGCGCCCGGATGTAGTCTTCGATGCCCAGGTTTCGCAGAAAGCGGGCCTGAGTGGTCAGGCCCAGCACCTCCAGCCCTGCCTCTTTACCGGCCAGGGCCAGGGCGGTGAAGTCGACGTGGGCGGTGATGTCCTGTTCCCCCGGGAAACGGTACGGGTCGTCGTGGTAGGTCCCCCGGTGGTAGCACATTAAGGTTCCCCGGGGGAATTTGGCCGAGTATAGCTCGGCGGCCGGGTAGCCGTAATCAATGACCAGAAAGAGGCCGGCCCGAAGGCACCAGCCCACCCGCCGGACCCACTCCGGACCTTCCGGGCAGACTTCGGCCCGGGTCCCTTCCGGGGGCCGAACGCCCACCCGGTCGAAGTACTCCGAAAGGCGGGGGTCAGAAAGCTCCCCCTCCACCTCCACCGGCCCGTCCGCCCAGTCCACGTAGACTTCCCGCAGCGTCCCGCCCCGGTTCACCACGATGTGGAAGGGCAGCGCGTCAAAGAACTCATTGGCCACCGCCAGGCCAACGAAGGGCTCCGACGGCAGGTCCGTCACCACCTCTACCCGGGCCACCAGGTCCCCCGGTTCGGCCGCCAGCCGGCGGTGGGCCGCCCGCAGGTTCGGTTCAAAGTCCACCAGAAAGTAGCGGGTCCGCCCGAAAAGGCCGGGCCAGTCCCGCCTGAGGCCGCCGAGCAGGCTTACCGCCAGGTGACCCTGGCCCCCGCCCAGGTCGACCACGGTGAACTCTTCCGGCCGGCCGAGCCGGACCCAGACGTCGGCGGCCTGGCGGGCCAGCAGGTGGCCGAAGACGGGGTGGACGGCCGGCGAGGTGTAGTAGTCGCCCCGGTCCCCGACCCGGGGTCGGCCGGCGGTGTAGTAGCCGTGGTCCGGGTCGTAGAGGACGAAGGCCATGTACCGGGCAAAGGTAATGGGGCCCTGGCGCCGGATGAGCTCGCCCAGGGCCCGGTGGATGGTGCCGGTCTGAGGGGTGCCCATGGGGGGCTAGCCGCCGGGCCGGCAGCAGAGGAGCTTAAGGCGCCGGCGGTCGACCCGGTGGCCCTCCAGTTCCAGGAGTTCGGCCTTCAGCTGAAGGCCGCCCCCGTATCCCACCAGCCGGCCGTCGGCCCCGACCACCCGGTGGCAGGGCACGAGGACGGCCCAGGGGTTGCGGCCCACCGCCCGGCCCACCGCCCGCACGGCGCTGGGCCGGCCCACTGCGGCGGCCAGCTCGCGGTAGCTTACCACCTTTCCCCAGGGGATCAGCCGGAGCCGGGCCCAGACCCGGCGCTCGAAATCGGTGCCCACCTCCGGGTCCAGGCCGCCGTCCAGCTCAAAATCCACCGGCTCCCCGGCGGCGTAGCGGCCCAGGGGCCCTTGCCAGGTCCGGAAGCGGTCGGTGGGCGTCAGGGGCCCGCCCACCTCGGCTTCGGCCTCGGCCAGGCAGGCCTCCGGGGAGGGGCAGAAGTGGGTTGCCGCCCGCAGGCCCCTTTCGCTCCCCACCAGCCCGATATGGCCCTTTGGCGTCCGGATGATGGTGACCTCCACGGTGAAAACCTCCCCTCAGGATTTTAAGACCAGGCCCCGGGTGCCATCGACCAGCACCCGGTCGCCGTCCCGGAGGAGCCGGGTGGCGTCGCGGACGCCGGCCACAGCCGGGAGGCCGTACTCCCGGGCCACCACGGCCGCGTGGGAGAGCTGGCCGCCCCGCTCCAAAACGAGGGCGGCCAGGCGGCCGAAGACAAAGGTCCAGGCCGAGTCGGCCGCCGGGCTCACCATCACCTCCCCGGGCCCGAGCCGGCCCAGCCCCTCCGGCCGCAGGACGACCCGGACCCGCCCCAGCCCAACCCCCGGGCTCACCCCGACCCCCCTGAGCCCCCCGGCCGTCCCCAAAGCCCCGCCCGCGCCCAGGGGCAGGTCCCCCTCGAGGAATTCGGGGTAAAAATCCGGCCCGGCACTGAGCCGCTCGAACTCCCGCCGCCGCTCCCGGAAGACGTCCGGCGGGGGCAGGTGGGGATAGGCCGCCAGCTCCGCGGCCGTGAGGAAAAAGACGTCGTCGGGTGAGCCGAAATATTCGGGGGTAAGCAGCCGGCCCGCCCCCAGGTAGAGGCGCCGGAGGAGGGCGAGGCCCATCTGCCAGTGGTGGCGCTGGGCCTCCCGGAGGCCCATGAACCGGCGGGTCACCTCCACCAGCGGGCGGAGCCAGAGGGGCGGCTTGGGGGCGGCGGGCCGAGCGGGGACCCCGCCCGGAGGCCGGCTGCGGGCGGCGGCCAGGTAATCTTCGGGGGCTTCGGCCACCGTCGGCCGGGCGATGTCCAGGCTGAAGGAGCGGTGGCCGAAGTCGGCCAGCAGCCGCCGGAAGAGCGAGGCCCTTAGTTCCGGGTCCCCGGCCGCGGCCGCTGCCTCCAGGAGCCGGTTAAATTCGCAGGTCACGTCGTCGCCCCGCCGGACCCAGGCGGCCGCCCAGCTTTCCCCTTCTTCGGGCCGAAGTCTGGCGGCAGCCCGCCGGAGAAGGGTGTACCAGGCCTCGGCGTGGAGAAGGCTCCAGCGGTGGCGCCGGAGCAGGCCCTCATTCCAGGCCTGCACCTCCCCCACCAGCCGAAGCCGGGCCCTCACCCCCTCAGGCCCGCCCAGGGATTCCAGGGCGTCGGCGGCCGCGGAAAGGCGGCCCACCGCCGCCCGGTAGCGGGCGGCAAACCGCTGCCAGTCGGCCAGGTGAACGGCCGGATTCCAGCCCCCGACGGTGCTCAGGGCGCTGGCGGTAAGTTTCAGGAGGCTGGGACGCCGCCCCAGGCGGCGGCGCAGGCCCAGGTCGCCCCCGGGAAAGTAGCGGGCGGCGTCCTCGGGAACCAGCCAGTCAGGAAAGACCCGGTAGAGGGCGGCAAAAAGCTCCAGGTTAAAATACGGCCGGCCGAACCAGAGCCGGGTGACCGGCGCCGGCCCCGGGTCGATGCCCAGCATCCGCAGGGGCTCCCGCACGGCCAGCTCCTCCAGGTGGGGCCGGATAACGGTCCACCCCAGGGGCGAAACCGGCTGGGGGAACCGCTCATTAAGGAAGCCGGCGGTCCAGAGCCGGCCGTCGCCCGGCTCGGTAAAGAAGCTGTGCCCTGCGGTCACGGCTGGCGGCTAAGACTCCGCCTGATTTTAACCCAGGCAGCCCGGATCCGGCCAGCCGCCTCCCCCGGCAGCGCCTGCTCGCCGTAGCGGACCCGGACGTACGCCCGGGTGAGTTCTTCCGCCTCCGGGGCCACCGGCTCCAGGTCGGGCCGGACCCGGCCCAGAAATTCCAGGGGCGTCTCATCGGGCCGGCGGGGGCGGCCCAGCCCGGCCATCAGGGCCAGGAACTGCCGGTAAATCTCCCGGACGGTCCGGGCCTCCGGGGGCAGGGGCGGGCCCCCGGCAGCCGGCGGCCGCGGCCGCCGGAGCTGGCCGGCCAGGGACCTGAGCCGGGCCCTGAGGCCGGCGGCCAGCCCCGACCAGGACCAGAGGGACTGGCGCTCCTCCTCCACATCGGCCTCGGCCCAGCGCCGCCGGGCCCGGGTCACCGCCAGGGCGATGAGGGCCAGGGCCAGGCCCAGGACGGCGGCGACCGCCAGCCACTGGAGCCCCTGGATTACGGCCGGGGGAAGCAGCCCGACCCCCGCCTCCGGGGCCCGGGCGGACTGTTCCCCGGGCTGAATCAGGGCCGGAAGCTGGAGCTGTTCCCACACCGGGCGGATAAGGGGCCCAAGGGCCATGACCAGCAGTTCGGCCAGCAGCCCCAGGGGAAGAAGCAGGATGAAGAGGACGGTCAGCAGGAGCTCAGCAAGGAGGCCCAGGGCCGACCGGACGGGCATCGGGGGCTCCCGGAGGAGGAGAAAGGCCGCTGCCACCGCCCCGGCCAGCAGGCCCAGGACGGTGGCCCCCAGGGTGAGAAGCCACGGTCCGGCAAGGCCCGGACCCTCCGCCCCGGTGGGCCGGACCCGGCGGAGGATTTCGGCCAGCCGGGCCAGGGCGAGGCCCATCAGGGCCACCGCCGAAAGGATTATCAGGTAGCCGAGGCCGGCTTCGGCCAGGTTAGGGTCGGGTCGGAAGCGGTTAACCAGAAAGAGGACCACCTGGGCCCCGAGGCCGAGGGCAAACTCCCGGTAAAGGTCGTCGTAGTCGGCGTCGGCCGCCCCGAGGGCCAGGCCCCGCCAGTAAAGGCCGAGCCCCAGCCAGAAGCCCACCGCCGGGGCCGAAGGCTCCCGGAAGGTGTTGAGGAGCGCCTGGCCCAGAAGCCCCACCCAGCTCGGCCCGGCGGCTCCGGCGAAGTGGTCCCGCCAGACCCCAAGGCCGGCCACCCCGAGTCCCACCAGCAGGGCCCCGGCCTGGAGAAGCCTGGGGGGAAGCCCCGGCCGCACCAGGGCGGCCAGGACCGTGCCGGCCGTAAGGGTGACCCAGGCGGTGGCCGGGGCCAGCGGGCGCTCAAGGCCAAAGGCCGCCGGACCGGACCACCAGGCCAGCCAGGGGTAGACCCAGGCCCACTCGACCCAGGCGACGGCCAGGGGGAAAAGGAACCGGTCAACCCAGTCGGACACGGTCGAGCTCCGCCCAGACCTCCGACCCGGTCACCCGGTAGACCGGGATGCCGGGCAGGTCCGTCCCACCCCGGCCCTCGACCAGGACCAGCGCCACCGGCCGCCCCAGCCGTTTAAGGCGCAGGAGCCCGGCGGCCAGACCCTCGGTGGGCACCGACGTCACGGCTACGATGGTGCCGCCCCAGGGGAGGTTGCGGGCCTCCCGCCGGAGCAGGGCCTCCAGGCTCAGGCTGGGAAAGCTGCCGATGCGGGCCAGGGACTCCAGGATCACCATTAGCTGTCCCGGCGCCCGGCCCGGCGGGATCTTCAGGGTCTGGTCGCTCCCGGGCAGGCTGCCGTTGGCGTAAAGGCCTACCGAAAAACCCTCCTCCAGGGCGGCGTTAGCCAGGGCCGCCGCCGTGATGACGGCCAGTTCCAGCCGGTCCGGGTGCACCCCCTGCCAGGGGTACTCGAAGGTGGCCAGGTCCAGGAAAATCAGCAAGTTGGGGGCGGTCACCGGCTCCGGAACCTTCACCTGCAGGCGGGCGGTCCGGGCGGTGGCCCGCCAGTGGATCTGCCGGCGGCTGTCCCCGGGCACGTAGGGCCGGACCCCCACCACCCGGGTCAGGTCCCGCTGGAGGCTGTGGCGGGCCTTGAGCTCCCCCAGGAGCTCCCGGGCCGGGAGTCCCAGGCGCTCCAGGGGCACGATCCGGGGGTAGACCGTCAGGTAGTCGACCCGGTCGATGACCAGCTCGGCGGTGAAGAAGCCGAAGAGGTCGCCGGTCCGGATGGTCACCGGCCCGAAGGCGTGGTACCCCCGGTAGGTGCCCCGAACCGGGTAGCGGCGGACGACCCGCTCGTACCAGCCCAGGGCAAAGAGGTTCGAGAGGACGAACCGGTGGGGCTTGTGGGAGTAGCCCAGGCGTCCCCGGAGGAGCTGGACCTTGTCCCGGTCGGGGAACTCGTCCTCAACCTGAACCCAGGCCAGGGGCAGGAGCTTGCGGTTGGCCAGGCTTATCGAAAGATGCGTGGTTTCGCCCCAGAAGATGCGGGGCGAGTCGAAGGCCCGGCCGTACTCCAGGCGCTTGATAGCGTACCGGCCCCAGAGGACCGAAAGGGCCGCCACCAGGGCCAGGAGGGTCCCGACGGCCACCAGCTCCACCTGCCGGAGGAGAACCCCCACCACCAGCACCAGGCCGATGAGGAGGGCCCGAAGCTCCGCTTGCCGGTATCGGGCCTCGATATACTCCACGGCTGCCTCCCCTCAGGCTTCCACCGGCACTGGGATGGCCGCCACCACCTCCCGGAGGATTTCGGCCACCGACCGGCCCTTCAGCCGGGCCTGGGGATTGGGAATCAGCCGGTGGGCCAGGACCGGCTCGGCCAGGGCTTTCACGTCGTCCGGAATCACGTAGTCCCGGCCGCTGATGGCCGCCAGGGCCTGGGCCGCCCGGTAAAGGGCCAGGGCCGCCCGGGGACTGGCCCCCAGCTCGATGGCCGGGTGGCGGCGGGTCTCCCGGACCAGGCTCAGCAGGTAGTCTTCGACCGCGGCCGAGACGTGCACCTGCCGGACCAGCCGCTGGGCCGCCAGGATGGCCTCGGCCCCGGCGGTGGGCGTAAGCTCTTTCAGCGGGTCGGCGGTGCGGAATCGGCGGAGGATCTGCCGCTCCTCTTCCAGGTCGGGATAGCCCAGGCTCAGCCTGAGGAGAAACCGGTCCAGCTGGGCCTCGGGCAGGGGAAAGGTGCCCTCCAGCTCGATGGGATTCTGGGTCGCCAGGACGACGAAAGGCCGGGGCAGGGGCCGCACCTCCCCCTCGACGGAGACCTGCCGCTCCTCCATCGCCTCCAGGAGGGCAGCCTGGGTCCTGGGGGTGGCCCGGTTGATCTCGTCGGCCAGCAGGACCTGGGTGAAGACGGGGCCCGGGTAGAACTCGAAGGTTCCCAGGGCCTGGTTAAAGACCATGGTGCCGGTGATATCTGCCGGGAGCAGGTCGGGGGTGCACTGGACCCGCTTGAAGGTGAGGTTCAGTGACCGGGCCAGGGCCTTGGCCAGGGTCGTCTTGCCGATGCCCGGCACGTCCTCGATCAGGACGTGTCCCTCGCACAAAAGGGCCACCAGCAGCAGGTCCACCGTCCACGTCTTCCCGACGATGACCCGGCCGATACTTTCTCGCACCTCCCGGGTCAGCTCGTAAACCGGGCTTAAGTCCTTCGACTCCATCTCATTGCCCTCCCCAGTCTTCATTCGGCCCGCCTCCCCCGGTGAAGAAGCGCACGGCGGCCTCCACCGCCCCAACCTCGGCGGCGGTGAGGGGTTCGTCTCGGTGGGTCCAGCTCTGCTTCCGGATAAACTCGGCCAGGTGGTGGCGCAGGGCCCCCAGGCGGACCAGGGCGTCCTGCCGGAGGAACTCGAAGACCTCGGGGTTCGTCCGGGCCGCAATTCCCAGCCCCCGGAAAAGGTGGGGTCGGCAGAGGCCATCGGAGGCCTGCCAGGCCGCCCGCCATTCGGCCGACGGGAGGCTTTCCACCAGGAACCAGAGGTTGCGGTCGGCGGCCTCCCGGCCCGCGGCGCAGACGGGGCATTCCTCGGCCGGCAGCAGGCCTCGGAGCTGGCGGGCCGACGGGACCCGGACCGGGCCGAAGACCCGTCCGCGGCCCCCCGATTTGAGCAACTCCCCGACCCGGCGCACAAGCTCCCGGGTGAGGTGCTCGTAGATGATGGCGAGGCCGAGGCGGCTGCCCAGCTCCCGGTCCGCCAGGTGGAGGAGCAGGCCGACGTGGGCACCGCAGAACCCCTGGGACTCCAGGAGCCGGCTGCGGACGCCGGGGTCGTTTACGTTTTCCCAGAGCAGGTTTGCGGCGTAGCGCCGCTCGGAGCTGCGCCGGACCCGGCAGATGGGGCAGCCGGGCCGGCTTAGGCTCTCCCAAAGGTCGAGGGTTGCAACGCCGGCGGTCATCTGGCTTCCGCCCGTAGTGTACCTCAAAAAGCAAACGGCCCCTGGCCCGCAGTTTGGCGGACCAGGAGCCATCAGCGCCGTAGGGCGCGGTTCGGACGGCCTCATCGGGCCGTCCCGGCGGGCTCCATCGCCCTTTTCCGCTAAGGATTATAACACTGACGGAGGGAACGGCAATGTTGAGGCTGTCAATACCCGGTCGAGGAAGGTACGAACTTCGCCATTTGGTCCTGGACGTCAACGGCACGCTTACCCGGGACGGCGAATTGATCCCCGGTGTCGAGGAGCCGCTCGGGGAACTCCGCACCTTTCTGGAAGTCCGCCTGATAAGCGCTGACACCCTGGGCCGACTGGACGCCATTGCCGTACAGCTAAGCCTGCCGGCCCGCCGACTTTCCACCGACGGAACCGAATCGGAGCAGAAGGCTCGCTTTGTGGAGGAGCTGGGACCGGCCACCGTTGTGCCCATTGGCAACGGCACCAACGATGGCGGCATGCTCCGGGCAGCGGCGGTCGGTATCGCCGTGATGGGACCGAAGGGATGCGCCGTGGAAGCTTTACTTGCGGGCGATATAACCGTGAGGTCCGTCCTGGATGCCCTGGACCTGGTTCGGTTCCCGAGCCGGGTGGTAGCCACCCTGCGCCGCTGACCCGGAGCTTGACGTGGGTCGGGGGAACCCGACAACGAGGACGAACCCGTGTGATTGAACAATCGCCGACGGGTCAAGGGAGCCCGTTGCCGCGGCCGCGTGACCTACGCTTAAGAACCGTCGGCAGGTCCCCTGGACCAAGGCCCGAACTCCCGGCCGAACCGGGTCTGCCGTGAAAGGGCGGGCCGCGACTTCAGGTCACGGTCCCCGCTGAGCCGGCTCCGGTTGAAGGCCCGCTAAGGGGATCCCCTGGCCTTTCGCATAAGGGGCCCCGCAGCTCTTCACCTCCCGCGGCTCACCGGTCCGGTCGCCTTTCCCGGATTGTGGTTGGGGAACCTGTCATCATCACCCACCGACGGCGCAACTTATGGAGAACACGGTGAGCAACTCCAGCGACAGCTGCCGGGCGGTTATCCCGCAACCTACAGTGCTAGGACGGCTCGGTCATGTTGGCCTTGGCCTACTGGGCGAAGCCGGCCCACCGGGCACGTCCCGGCGGGTCGGCGACGGCTTCCAGACCGCCAAGATAAGCCGCCGCCTTCAGCCAAACGCCTACTCCGGCAGCATTGGGCTCATACCTTGCCGACCAGCTCTCCTTCCGCTGGTACTCGGCCAGCTCCCACTTTAAAATCCGAAGTTGTGTTCGGCATACCCGCAACACAAACCCTCGGAGTTGGGGGCAGCGGCAGTACTCCAGTACAGCCGGGAGGTGACGGAGGCATACCCCGCCCACCCGCTCGTAAGCCCGTCGGCCCACAGTTCCTTCGAGGACGGCGGTCAGAAGTTCGCAGGCACTCCGGACACCGGTGGCGGCGGCAGCGCAGGCCGGACAGCGGCCGACGCCCAGGTAGGCTTCCTTGAACCCAGCCGACCGGGAAGAGCCCCGGCGCAGGTGGACGCGCCAACCTCCGACCGATCCCGTCCCCTCGGCCAGCGCAGCAGCCAGCCCTCCCAATTGGTGTTTCCAGTAGGCGGCGGCCACACCCGCCACCCGGCGGCCGGCCCCGGAAGAGATGCGCCAGAGGGTGTGCCAATGGCTTCGGCAAAGCCACGTCGCCTCCTGCCAGCTGTGCTCGGGAGCTTCCGTCGCCTCCCGAGCCAGCCAGGACAGATACCAGCCCAGGTGTGCTTGCTCGGCAAAACATACCGGGCAACCGGGGATCCGAAAGAGGCCACGCGCGGCCGCCGGGAGCGAAGGCCATGGGGGGGGCGGTTCGCCCTCGGGGTTAGGGCCGGCCAAGCCCCCCCATTCCTGGGGCGCGGCCGCAGGCGGGGTGTCCGGCGGCTCACCCCAGATCGCCTGACCGGTTTCCCAGGGTTCCGCCGTGACATCTGTTGCGATCAGGGTTCGGACGGCCCACCCGGTCAGCAGGCGCAGCGCCTGGGGCGGAAGGACGGGGGATACATCCCGAAGGTGGCTAACGCAGATCCCACCGGAGCGCCCCGGTTCGGACCGAATTTGGGGCTCAACCAGGGCGAGCCCACCCACCAGAAGACGCCGCTCCGACGCTTGGTCCTCACAGGCGGGACAAGGTCCGGCAGCGGTGAGGCCGTTCCGGCGGTCTAGTGAAACTAACAGGGATTCGACGATGTAGGAATAGACCGAGACGATCTGGGACGGGCTCGACCAGGCGACTAGAATGCGGGTGTGCTGGGGGCAAAACCCGCGCGAGCGGGCCAGCGTCTCGAGTACCTCCGGCTGGGCATACTTTTCGGCGATAAACCACCGGAAGTACCTTTGGGTGGCTTCGCGTTCCCCTGAACAGAAGATGCAGGGAGCCCGATTGAGCAGGCTGAGGACAGTACACCGATAGTACGAATGCCCGGTGGGTTTCTCGGACCGCCCCAGCTTCCCCGCTAGGGCCCGCCACAATCCTATCAAGGCGACAGCTGAAACCCGCTTGACCACGGGCAATTTCCCCAACCGCCCCTTATGGTCCGGTGGGCTCCGACGGCTTTTCCCCGGCCTGACCCTCGCCGGCTAGCTTGGCAGCCGGTCTTTCTCGGGTTGAAGCAAGACCCTGAGAACGTCGGCCCGCCCGACGAGACCGACTAGCCGTCCGTCCCTGACAACGGGAAGGGGGTGGAGGCCCCGATTGACAAAGAGGGCCGCCACTTCCTCCACGGGCGTCGCCTCGGCCACCGTGACAACTGGCCTCATCATCATGTCGGCAACGCGGAGGCTGCGCAGCGACGCGGCCTTAGCCGCCAGGTTGAAGTAGTGGGTAATGTAGCGGCTCCGGGCGCTCGGGTGAACCGCGCGAACCGGGGCGGCGAGCAGGTCTTTGATCCCCAGTATTCCGACGAGGCGCCCGTCTGTCCCGACCACAGGGAGGGCATCCACCCGGTGGCGTAACATCAGTTCTCCGGCCTCCGAGAGGGTCGCTTCCGGGCCGACGGAAACGACCGCTCGGGTCATAATATCCCGGACCATCATCCTTGTTCCCTCCCTTTAGATAGCGGCCGCAAATTCCAGCCACGCCGACCACCCGCTGCACCAGCCCACGGCCGCAATAAGCCCCGCCCGGTCGGCCACGGTATCCGTTCCCTGGAATTCCAGGCGAAAGGAGCGGGCGTAGCGGTTCACAGCCAAGTAGATGTTCTCGACCACTTCTTGCTGGGCCCTGAGGTGAAGGGGGTGGCGGTGGCGCAGGTCCCGGATAAGGTGGGGCCGGCAGCGTGGGGCATCGGGGGTGGGTGTGCGGCGGACACAGTGGGCGCAGACGAACTCCCGCCAGTACGGGAGGGTCTCGGCGGCGAAACTCCTGAGTCGGGAGGTCTCCCGGCCCCGCGCCAGCAAGTCGGCCGGCGCCAGACCGGGCGAGCCGGGACCAAAACCCAGCTCGCACAGAAGACAAGGTCCGGTCTGACGCAGACGGAAGGCGAGCCAGAACCCAAACCGTCCGGAGTTGACCGTACGGAGCGCCCGTTCCATCAGGTCGTCGTACAGGAGGGCGCAGCCGTGGACCCAACCGCTCCGAAAGGCGAACTCCGCCGCGAGGTGGGCAAGGGCGTGGCGCTGGCAAAACCCCCACGCCCGCCGCAACCGCATTCTGGTGTCGGGGTTCATAATACTGCCCTGAATGAACCAGTAAAGAAAATGGACCTCCCCGTCGGAAAGGCCCAGGCTGGGGCCTTCGGGGCCACCGTCGGCAACCTGGCGGGTTGGCCGGCTGTGCCTAACGCCGTTCACCGTGGGTTCTCCATTAACCGAAAATGGCTCCTGGCCCGGCAAACTGCGGGCCAGGAGCCATCAGCGCCGTAGGGCGCGGTTCGGACGGCCTCATCGGGCCGTCCCGGCGGGCTCCATCGCCGCCGCTTAAATTATACTCCCTCAACGGGGGCTGCCAGGCCCGGCCTTTCGGGCGGCCAGGGCGAACCCGGCCGCCGCCCCAAGCTGGGCCCCCACCGAGAAGGCAATAAGCCCGGCGGGGGAGAAATCATAAAGGATGCCCATCAGGGCGCTTCCGAAAAACCACATCAGGCCGTAGCCGGCGTTTAAAAGCCCGTAAGCCGTCGCCCGCCGCTCGGCCGGGACCATCCCGGCCACCGCCGCCCGCATGACGGACTCCTGGGCCCCCAGCCCGACCCCCCAGAGGACCACCCCGGGGAGGACGAAGGGCCCCCCGAGGCCGAAAATGAAAGGGGCAAAGAGGGCGGAGAGGGCCGAAGACCCCACCAGTACCCCCAGGCCTACCCGGTCGAAAAGCTGGCCGAACAGGAGGGCGGCCAGGGCGTCGGCCGCCATCGCCAGCCCGTAGAGGACGGCCACCGTTTCCGGGGACGTCATCTGCGTGCGCCCCAGGTGGTAGCCCACCAGGGCGAAGTCGGCGTAGCCCGCCCCCAGCAACCCCACCGCCCCCAGGTAGACCCAGAAGGCGGCCGGCAGACCCCCGGTCTTCAGGTCCACATGTTCTGGCTCGAGCTCCTGAGGCCGGGGAAAGGTGAGCCGGGCCGCCGCCAGCAGGCCCAGGGCGGCCAGGGCCGGGAGCAGGAGCACCCCGAAGGCCGTCCGGTACTCGCCCGTTGCGGCCATGACCCCCGATACCAGCAGAGGTCCGGCAACGGCCCCCAGCTGGTCCAGAGCCTCGTGAAGGCCGAAACCCCAGCCGACCCCCGTCTGCCGGGCGGCGTAAGAAAGCATCGCGTCCCGGGCGGGGGTCCGGATGGCCTTACCCGTGCGCTCGGCCACGATGAGCCCGCCGGCCACCTCCCATCGGCCGGCCAGGGCCAGGGCGGGGACCGCCAGCAGGTTGAGGGCGTAGCCGAAAATGGTGAGGGGCCAGTAGCGGCGGGTCCGGTCGGCCAGATAGCCCGACCCCAGCCGGAGCAGGTAGCCGAAGAGCTCCCCCAGACCGGCCACCGCCCCCACCGCCGCCCCCGAGGCGCCGAGCGCTCCTAAGAAGGGTCCCGAAACCGCCCGGGCTCCCTCGTAGGCCATGTCGGCAAAGAGGCTTACGAGGCCCAGCAGGAGGATGAGCCGGAGCGCCCGGCTTCGGAGTCCGACCCTTTCCGCCATCCGCTACCGCACCACCAGCACCGAGCAGGGCGCGTGGTCGACGACCCGGTCGGTGGTGGATCCCAGCAGGAAGTGCTGGAGGAAGCCGTGACCCTTGGCCCCCAGAACAATCAGGTCAAAACCGCCCTGGCGGGCCGCCTCGATGATCTGCTGGGCAGCATTGCCGACCCTTATCTCCGTCGTAAGGCTTACGCCGTATTCGGCGGCCACACCCCGGGCCTCGGCCATAACGTCCTGGAAGAAGGCGTTGGCCTCGGCCTTCGCTTCCTGCACCTCACCCAGGGTGGCCGCGTAGTGGGGCAGATGCTCCTCCACACCGATGGCGTGGAGGGTGGCGCCGAGGGCCCGGGCCAGCTCCAGGGCGGCCCGGAGGGCCCGCCGGGAAGCCTCGGACCCGTCGAGGGCGACCAGGATTCGCCGATACATCGCTAACCTCCCCATTCAGTCTACCCTTTCGGCAGCCGGCTCTTCGGCGGGGCTGCCGCCGGCCAGGGCTCCGCCGGCCGGGCTGAACCACCGCTGGGCGATGAGGGTGGGCACGACGGCCGTCAGCAGCACCACCGTAACCAGCACCGAAAACTGGGTCCGGTCGATGATACCCGCATTCAGCCCGTAGACCGAAGATATGGTCCCGAAGGTAAGTCCGGTGCTCATCAGCAGCGTCGTGTACCAGGTCCCTTCGGGGACGTACCGGCGGGCAAGCGGGTAAACCGCCAAGATCTTGGCCCCAACCTTTACCCCGAAGAGCAGACCCACCAGGCCCAGGTTGGCCAGGACCGCCCCAACCGATATGTTCATGCCGCCTTTCAGGAAGAAGAAGGGTGTCAGGAAGGCGAAGGCTACTACCCGGAAGCGCTGGAGCTCCAGCCGGTGCCGCTGAAAGACCCTGGCCACGGCCAGGCCCAGGAGAAAGGCCGGCAGAACGGCATGGCTCTGGGCCAGTTCGCCGAAGAACATCAGGGTAAAAAGCACCGCGAACGCGCCCTTAATTTCGGGCTCGATGACCCGGTTGCCGTAGCGGGGGAAGAACCACGGTTCCAGGCGGGGCATCAAGACGATGACCGCGGCGGAAACGGCCACAAAGACCGCAATCCAGGGGGACGGGGTAACGAACAGCAGGGAAAGGGCGGCGGCAGTTCCGAAGTCGGTCACGAATGTGGAGGCCATGATGAGCTTGCCAAGCTCCGTCTCGGCGAGACCAAATTCCACCAGCACGGAGTAAACCACGGCGAGGCTGGTGGTGGAAAGGGCCACACCGGCGAGCTGGGCCGCCCGGAGGTCCCAGCCCAGGGCGAGCTGGGTAAACGCCCAGGTCAGGGCGAACGGCCCCAGGAAAGACGCGCCGCCGATGAGGAGGCTCTCCCTAAAGCGGGCCCGGAGCAGGTCCGGGTCGACCTCAGCCCCGGCCAGGAAGGTGAGGACGATGCTGGCAAAGCCGGCCAGGAAATTGAGCCAGGGCGTCGGCTGAATCCCGAAGAGGTTACCGGCCACCACGCCCAGAACGATCTCCAGGATGGCAACCGACACGCCCAGCTCCACCGAGAGCATGCTGGCAACGAAGACCATGGCCGACAGAATGGTTGCGGCGTACAGGTCGTTCATTCGGAACCTCCGTTTGGGGCAGGGGGGTATAAAAAAGGGCCCCTGCCGTAGGCTTCCACGGTAGGGGCCATCAGGCTCAGGTTCCGAGCCGGTTCGCCGCCCCGGGGGGCGGCCGGGCGGGACCCATCGCCCGCGTCGGTAAATATTATACACGCTCCTGGTCTGCCGGCATTGACCGGACCGCCGGGTCTCCGGCTTCTTCGGCCGCGGCGCGGCCGGGGGCCGGCCGGAAGCCGAATAAACAACGCCGATCCATTCAGGCCTATGGTAAAACCGAAAACCCCTGCCGGCGGCGGAAAAGTCGGCAAGCCGGTAGGTCGACGGTTTAAAATAAAATCGTTGCAAAGCAGACCTGGGCCCTGGCCACGGCTGTTTTCAGCTCGGCACCGTCCTTGGCCGGAGGCAGGGGTTGCTCTGGCCGAAAGCCCGTTGCCGGCCCAACAGAGGAGGTCAAACCGATGGGTGGCAGCGCTACGGAAGCTTTCCTACAGGCCCGCGACCTGCTGGTCAAGAACCGCCAGGACTACGAGGCCGCTTATCGCCAGTTCGACTGGCCCCGCTTTGAAACCTTCAACTGGGCCCTGGATTATTTTGACATCTGGGCCCCGGGCAACCGGCGGCCGGCGCTGATAGTTGCGGACGATGCCGGCTCGGAAACGGTCCTGTCCTTCGATGAGCTGCGCGAGCGGTCCAACCGGGCGGCCAACTTCCTCAGGCGGCTCGGCGTCCGGCGGGGCGACTGCATCCTGGTAATGGTGGGTAACCAGCCGGCCCTGTGGGAGGTCACCCTTGCCGCCATGAAGCTGGGCGCGGTCATCAGCCCGGCGGCGACCCTATTGACCCGGGCAGACCTGGAGGACCGCATTCTGCGGGGAAGCATAAGCCACGCGGTAACCGACCCGTCCAACGTGGAGAAGCTGGAGGGCCTGCCCGGTCTGCGAACCAAGGTCGTCGTGGGGGAAAAGGTGGCCGGCTGGGCCACCTATGAGGAAGCCTATTCGGCTCCGGCCGACTTCGCCCCCGACGGCCCCACCCGCCCCCACGAGCCGTTTCTGCTCTACTTCACGTCGGGGACCACCGCCAAGCCGAAAATGGTGCTTCATACCCACGTCAGCTACCCGGTCGGCCACCTCTCCACCATGTACTGGGTGGGTGTTCGGGAGGGCGACGTCCACCTGAACATCAGCTCCCCGGGATGGGCAAAGCACGCCTGGAGCAGCTTCTTCGCCCCGTGGAATGCCGGGGCCACCATCTTCGTCTACAACCAGCCGCGGTTTGAAGGCCGGCGGCTTCTGGGTGCCCTCGGCCGCTACGGCGTAACCACCTTCTGCGCGCCGCCTACCGTTTGGCGGATGCTGCTTCTGGAGGACCTGGCCGTCTACCGGACCACGACCGTTCGGGAGCTGGTGAGCGCCGGGGAGCCCCTAAACCCGGAGGTGATCGAGCGGGTTCGGTCGGCCTGGGGCCTTACCATCCGGGACGGGTACGGTCAAACGGAGACGAGCGCCCTGGTGGGGAACTCGCCGGGACAGCCGGTGAAGCCCGGTTCGATGGGTCGGCCCCTGCCGGGGTTCCGGGTGGCAGTGGTCGACCCCGACGGCGCCCCGGCGGAAGAGGGCGAGGTTTCGGTCAGTCTCAATCCCCGGCCGGTTGGGCTGATGGCCGGCTACCGGGACGACCCGGAGCGGGCCGTCCTGCGGGGGGAATACTACCGGACCGGGGACGTGGCCCGGGTGGACGGGGACGGGTACTTCTGGTACATCGGCCGGGCCGACGACGTGTTCAAAAGCTCGGACTACCGGATAAGCCCCTTTGAGATTGAGAGCGTCCTCATCGAGCACGAGGCGGTGGCGGAGGCGGCGGTGGTGCCGAGTCCCGACCCGGTTAGATTTACCGTCCCGAAAGCCTTCGTCATTCTCAGGCCGGGCTACGAGCCGACGGCCGAGACGGCCCGGTCAATTTTCCGGTTCCTCAGGCAGCGTCTGGCCCCCTACAAGCGCGTCCGGCGCCTGCAGTTCTCGGACCTGCCGAAGACGATCTCGGGGAAGATCCGGCGGGTTGAACTGCGCGAGTATGAGGCGGACCTGCGGGGCCGGGTTGACCGGGCGCCCGGCGAGTTCTGGGAGGACGACTTTCCCGAATTTCGCCGGGGCGCCGGAAGCCGACCGGCGTAGGGCGAAATCAGTCTGAGACCTTTCAGGCCGGCACCGCCAGGTTCACCTCATAATTTTGACATAATATCTTTATCCGGCTCGGTTTTACGGTGCGCAGCCGGGCCGTAAAGACCTACGCAGGGGGAGGGTGACCCTTGGAACCCGCCGGCGGACCGCAGCCGGGGCTCAGTTTGGGGCTCGGGGCGAACTGGCGCCAGTTCGGTCTGCTGGTGGTCGTCAATGCCTTCGTCGGGGGCCTCGTGGGGCTCGAGCGGGCGGTTCTCCCCGTCCTGGCCGAGGCCGAATTCGGCCTCGCTTCCCACGCCGCGATCCTGGCCTTCATCGTCACCTTCGGCCTGGCCAAGGCCGCGGCCAACTTGCTGGCCGGAACCCTGGCCGACCGGGTGGGTCGGAAGGGGGTGCTGGTCGCCGGCTGGCTCCTGGGCCTGCCGGTGCCCCTGCTCATCACGACTGCTCCCCGCTGGGAATGGGTGGTCCTGGCCAACGTACTGCTGGGGATAAACCAGGGGCTCTGCTGGTCCCTGACCGTGATCATGAAAATCGACCTGGTGGGGCCCGCCCGGCGGGGGCTGGCCATGGGCCTCAACGAGGCGGCCGGCTACGGGGCGGTGGCCGGGGCGGCCTACGCCGCGGCCGTGCTGGCCGAGGCTCTGGGTCTGCGGCCGTACCCGTTCCTGCTCGGGCTGGGCTTCGCCCTGGTCGGCCTCGGCCTGTCCACCCTGCTGGTTCGGGAGACCCGACCCTTCGCCCGCTATGAGGCCGCCCTCCAGGCCCCGGCCCGGGTGCCGACCCGGAAGTGGGGTTTCGGCCGGGTTTTCCTCGAGGCCAGCGTCAGGAACCGGGCCCTTTCGGCGGCCAGTCTGGCGGGCCTCGTCAACAACCTCAACGACGGGATGGCCTGGGGCCTGCTGCCCCTGGTCTTCGCCGGGGCCGGCCTCGACCTGGGCACGGTCGGGCTGCTGGTGGCCCTTTACCCGGCGGTATGGGGCCTGGGCCAGCTTCCGACGGGGGCCCTCTCCGACCGGGTGGGCCGCAAGGGGCCGATTGTGGCCGGGATGTGGCTTCAGGCCGCCGCCATCTGGGCGGTCCCTCTGGGGCGTGACCCGGCCGTGTGGGCGGCGGCGATGGTCCTGCTCGGCCTCGGGACGGCCCTGGTCTACCCCACCCTGCTGGCCGCCGTCTCCGACGTGGCCCACCCGGACTGGCGGGCCTCGGCGGTGGGGGTCTACCGGCTGTGGCGGGATGCGGGCTACGCCCTGGGGGCCCTGCTGGCCGGCGTCACGGCGGACCTTTTGGGGGTGCTGGCGGCCGTCCTGACCGTCGGGGCCCTGACCTTCGGCTCGGGCCTGGTGGTCCTTCTGAGGATGTACGAAACCCTGCCGGCCAGGCGGTCCGGCTAGCGGTAAAGGAGCCGGGGCAGAAAGAGGCTTATGTCGGGGACGTACGTGATGATGAGCAGGGTGAACACGACCACCAGGATCCAGGGGGCGGCGGCCTTCATCACGTCGTAGAGGGGCATTTTGGTGATGCCGCTGGCCACGTACAGGTTGAGGCCGACCGGCGGCGTGATCATGCCCGCCTCCATGTTCATGGTGATGACGATCCCCAGGTGGATCGGGTCGATGCCGACGGCGGTGGCGACCTCGTGGAAGATGGGGGCCATTACCAGGATAATGGGGGCGGGGTCGAGGAAGTCGCCGGCGATGAGCAGAATTATGTTGATGATCAGCAGGACCTGCCACGCCTCCAGGTTTCCGGCCAGGACCGCCTGGCTGATCTTTTTGGGAAACTGGTCTACGGTAAGGAGGAAGGCGAAAAGCTGGGCCATGGTGATAATGAACATCAGCATGGCCATCTGCCGGCCCGTCCGGATGAAGATATCGACAAAGTCCCTGGGCCTGAGCTCCCGGTGGACCAGCATGCCGACCAGGATGCCCACGACGACCGCCACCCCGGCGGCTTCGGTGGGGGTGAATACCCCGCCGTAGATGCCCCCGATGATAATGGCCGGCAGGCTGAGGCTGGGCAGGGCCTCAACGGTCGCCCGGAAGCGCTCCCCCCAGCTGGCCGGCGGAAGCTTGGGGAACTTCCGGATCCGGGCCACCACAAAGGAGACCAGCGCGAGGTTAAAGGCCAGGAGGATTCCGGGCAGGATGCCGGCGATAAAAAGCTTCCCCACCGACTCCTCGGTGACGAACCCGTAAAGGATAAGGGGGATACTGGGGGGAATCATAATTCCGAGGGAGCCGGCCGTGGCCTGGGAGCCCACGGCGAAGTTGCGGTCGTAGCCGTGCTTGATCATCGCCGGGATCATGATGCTGCCGATGGCCGCCACCGTGGCCGGACTTGACCCCGAAACGGCCGCAAAGAGGGCGCAGGCGGCGACCCCGGCGATGGCCAGGCCCCCGTCCAGGTGGCCGAGCCAGACGTTGGCCAGCCGGATGAGCCGCTGGGAGACCCCGCCGGCGGAGAAGATGTTGCTGGCCAGAAGGAAAAAGGGCACCGCCATCAGCGGGAAGCTGTCGAGGTTGGTGAAGACCTTCTGGGGGATGGCCGTGAGGGGAATCGTGGTGAAATAGTATAGAATGACGCCGGCGCTGATCCCAAGGCTGAAGGCGATGGGGAATCCCAGGTAGAGGAGAACGAAGAGGAGTAAAAAGACCGGCCAGACCACCCTTAATGACCCTCCGGCACCTCCGCCGCCCGCAGTTCTTCCAAGATCTCGGCGCCCGACATTCGCAGGCGACGGACGAACTGCTGGGCCAGGTGGAGGGTCATCAGGCCCATGCCCACGGGGACGCTGGTATACGGAATCCAGCGGGGGATCAGCATCTCGGCGGTGACCTGCCCCGTGCCCATGGAAAAGAGCACGAGCTCCACCCCGAGCCAGGTAACCGCGGCCGTAAAGAGGGCGGACACGGCGAGCCCGAAGAGCAGGACCGCCTTGAACACCGGCGGGGGAAACCGCCGCACCCAGACGTCAATGCCGATGTGGATGCCGGACTTGACCCCGGCCGCGGCCCCAACCAGGGCGGCCCAGATGATGGCGAAGTTGGTCAGCTCCCCGCCCCAGCCGGTGGAACTGCCGAAAACGTAGCGGAGGATGACCTCCAGGAAGGTAGCCGCTACGCCGACCGTAAGGCCGATGGCCACCACGGCCGTCTCCAGCCGGTCCAGTAGGCGGTCGAAAAAAACCAAGAGGGCAACAAGCCTCCGTCCTGACCCTGGTCCGGCGGCCCGGCCGGTCAACGTTGGAGCCTCCTCACGGCCTTAACGGTTGCTGCCCAGGGCCGCAAGCTTCCGGAGGGTCTCCTGGCTGACCCGCCCCTGGGAGACCCATTCCCGCTGGACCTGCTCTCCGGCTACGCGCCAGAGGGCCGCCTCTTCGGGGGTCTGAACGTGGATTTCGAGTCGGCCGCTGGCCTTTATCTTCTCCAGGGCAACCCGGTTTTCCTCGGCTGCCAGCTCGTTGCCGTATTTGGTGGCCTCCTTCAGGGCGTCGAAGAGGACCTGACGGGTGCGGGAATCCAGGCTGTCCCACCACTGGGCGTTGGTGGCCACCCCGTAAAGGAGGACCACGGCCCCGTCGGAGCTGGTGGCGTAGCGCTGGACCTCGTGGAACTTCTGGGTGTAAATGTTGTTCCAGGTGTTGAACTGTCCGTCAACGACCCCCTGCTGGAGGGCACTGAAGACCTCGGAGAAGGCCATCACCACGGCCGAGCCGCCCAGGGCCTTGACGAACGCCTCGTCAGGCTTGCCAGAAGTGCGGAACTTTTGGCCCTTAAAGTCATCGGGGACGATGAGGGGACGCTTGCTGCTGCTGAAGTGCTTCCAGCCGTTCTCCCAGATGGCGAGGCCGAGCAGCCCCTTAGGGCGAAGCTTTTCGAAGAGCTCCTTGGCTACGGGGTTGTCGGGGTCCTCGAACTGCTTGAAGCCTTCGACGCTGGAGAAGACATACGGGAGGGCGGTCGCCTCCCACTCCGGCACAAGCACCCCGAATTTATCGGTTCCGGGGGCGATGAAGTGAATGGCCCCGGTCTGAAGGGCCTCGACCTCTTCGCCGTCTTTGTAGAGCTCGGAATTGGGGAAAACCTGGATGTCGATGGCCCCGTTGGTTCGCTCCCTGACCAGCTGCGCAAACCGCTCCGCGGCCTTGTGCTTGGGCGTATCCCGGGCCACCACGTGGTTGAACTTAAGGGTCATCTTCGGGAAGGTGGACTCACCGGCACCCGGGGCCGGGACCGGCGCGCCCCGCTGGGGGGCGCAGGCGGCGATGCCCGCCGCCACCAGCGAAAGCACCAGCGCCGCTAATACACAGGAAAACAAATGGGTGCACCGCACGATGCAACCTCCTGTCCCCCCGGGGGGATATTTCGTCCTATTTATAGCCCCGCCGTGGCCCGGGTGTCAAGGCAGGCTTTTTCCGTCCCGGCGGCAGCGGCGACGGCACCCCGCGCAAATAAACCGGCCGCCACCTGAGAGTAACTCGGGGGTTACCGCCGGGGTCCGGCCGGGTGACTTTGACGTAAACGTTAGGCGGGGCTTAAAATTGGAGGCGGATATGGAAGTGAGCGACCAGCCGGCCGTGGGCCGGCCGGCGGCCCGGCCCCGGACCGGCCTTGGGACTTTTAAATCTTTAAAACATCGCAATTTCCGCCTCCTGTGGTTCGGTCTGCTTTTCTCGTCGGCCGGTCAGTGGATTCAGCAGGTTACCCTCGGCTGGCTCGTCTACGACCTTACCGGCTCGGCCGCCCTCCTCGGCCTGGTCAACGGCCTGCGGGCGGTCCCCTTCCTGCTCACCGGTCCCCTGGCCGGGGTGCTGGCCGACCGCCTTGACCGGCGCCGGCTGATGTTCTGGACCCAGGTTTTCCTGCTGGTGGTAAGTTTCCTCTTCGGGCTGGATACCGCCCTTGGGTATCTGCAGGTCTGGCACGTGTTCGTCTTCACCCTCTTTACGGGCATTGCCTGGTCCTTCAATCAGCCGGTCCGCCAGTCGGTGGTGCCGGAGGTGGTGCCCCGGGAGGACCTGGCCAATGCCATCGCCCTTAACTCGGCGGGGTTTAACATCACCCGGGTGGTAGGGCCGGGGCTTGGGGGGATGATGATCGCCCTGTTCGGGGTGGCCGGCAACTTCTTTGTCCAGAGCGCGGCCTACCTGGGGGTGGCCCTTATGGCTTACCAGCTCAAGCTACCCCCCGTTAAGGTGCGCCTTGAAGAGACCTCCATCTTTAGGGACCTAAACGAGGGCGTTCGGTTTGTGCTGGCCCACGTTCAGCTGCGCAACCAGATGCTGATGGGTCTTATTCCGACGGTGCTGGCCCTGCCGTATATAAGCATCATGCCGGTCTTTGCCGCGGACGTCCTGGGGGTGGGGCCGGAGGGGCTCGGGCTTCTGATGTCGGCCCCTGGGGTTGGGGCGGTGGCCGGAACCCTCCTCATCGCCTCGTCCCCCCGGCTTCAAAGCCGACCGGCCATTTTGTACGTTGCGGCCGTGTGCCTGGGTTTAAGCCTTATTGCCCTTGCCCTCACGCGGGCGGTGGTCCCGGCCCTTTTTGTCCTGGTCCTCAT
Source organism: Dehalococcoidia bacterium (assembly GCA_042408785.1). Lineage (GTDB taxonomy): Bacteria > Chloroflexota > Dehalococcoidia > JAUQQI01 > JAUQQI01 > JAUQQI01. The sequence continues at coordinate 25,249 of JBHOQU010000067.1, forward strand.
CGGGGGCTTTCAGATTACCTACATGTCCACCAACAACACCCTCCTTCAGCTCCTCTGCCCGGACCACATGCGGGGCCGGGTGATGAGCCTTTACATGCTCAACCAGGGGCTTATGCCCTTGGGAAGCCTCTTTGCCGGCACGGCCGCCCAGCTGTGGGGCTCGCCGGTGGCCTTCGGCCTGATGGGCCTTTCGGTTATCACCGTTGCGGCGGCTTTGGGCCTGCCCACCCTGCGCAAGTGACGGCCGGGATTCTCATCGCCTTTTTTGGGCTTTTAAACGGCCTGCTTGGGGGCGCCTGGGTCGACCCGGCCCACCCCCCCGTCGACTGGCAGAACACCCTGGCCGCCCGGGCCGGGGAGCGGCTGGGCCAGAGCTTCGTCTCGGCCCACTACGGCCTCATGGGGGTCGAGGTGGGCCTTTTGCCCGAGGGCCCGGCCCGGGTAAAGCTGAGCCTTTTCCGGGGCTGGAAGCCCCAGGGGGAACCCTTAAAAACCGCCGTCTTTGACCTGAGCCCGCAGGGACCCGCCCTTTACCGGCTCGAACTTGAGCCCGAGCCTTCATCCCACAACCGGCCCTACTACCTGGAGCTTGAGGTCCTTGCCGGCTCGGTCCGGGCGGCCGCCGCCCCGGCCGGCCTTTTGGCCGACGGGGCCCTGAGCCGGGACGGCCGGCCCGATGAATCGGCCGACCTGCTCTTAAGGCTTGTTTACGCCCCGGCCGGGCTTTTTTTGGGCCTTTTCGAGACGGCCCTCTTAACCCTTTACTGGGTCGGCCTTGCCGGGCTGCTGCTTCTGATCCCGGGCCTGGGGCTTTTAAGCCTTTTTAAGGGCTGGGGCCGGCTCACCGCCGAAGACCTGCTTTTAGCCTGGGGCGCCGGCCTGGCCCTTTACCCGCTGGGGCTTTTGTGGGCCGACCTTTTCGGCCTTAAACCGGGAATCTGGCTGGTTGTGGGCTTAAATGCCTTAGGCCTTGGGGTCCTTTTAGCCGTCAGGCTCCGGAAAAAGGCCCCCGAAGTCTTGGCTGAGCCCGAGCCGCCGGGGGTCCTGGCGGCTTTGGCGGGCCTTGGGTTTTTGATTTTCCTGGTGCGGATGCTGGCCGTCCGGGGGCTTGCCGGGCCCCAGTGGGGCGACAGCGTCCACCATGCGCTGATAACCGAGCTTATTCGCTCCAAGGGCGGCCTTTTTGACGACTGGGGACCCTATGCCGACCTTACAAGTTTCAGCTATCACTTCGGGTTTCACGCCTTTTCGGCCGCCTTAAGCTGGGTAAGCGGGGCCGAGGCCCCGGAGGCGATTCTGGTGGCCGGCCAGCTTTTAAACGGGCTGGCGGTTTTGGGCCTTTATCCGCTGGGCCGGCGGCTTTTCAATTCGGCCTGGGCAGGGGTTCTGGCCGTGCTTTTAGGGGGGCTGCTTTTTCCTGCCCCAGCCTATTATGTGCGCTGGGGCCGTTACACCCAGCTGGCCGGGCAGGTGATCTTGCCGGCGGCCCTGGTCCTGACCCTGGAGCTTATGGGGGCTAAGGGCCGCCGGCTCGGCCTTTTGGGGGCGGCCGGGGTTTTGCTGGGCGGGCTTTTAGTTACCCACTACCGGGTGGCCCTCTTTTACGGGGCCTTTGCCCTGGGCTTAGGTCTGTTTTGGGCGGCCCGAAGGGGGTTGAAACCGCCGGCCTTAGGGCTTTTGCCGTTAGGGGTTTTGGCCCTGGGCCTCACCCTGCCCTGGTGGCCCCGGGTGCTTGCGGGCAAGCTGCCCCAGATTGCGGCCGGGTATTTAAGGCCTTCCGTCGAAATTGAGTCCAATGCCTTCGGCCCCCTTTTGGGCTACCTTCCGGCCTGGGCCTGGGTTTTGTGGGCCGTAAGCCTGGGGCTGGGCCTCTGGGGGCGGGTGGAAGGGGCCGGTCTTTTGGGGCTGTGGGTGGGTCTGGCCTTTCTGCTTACAAATCCGGACCTTTTGGGCCTGCCCGGGGCGGGTTTTGTGGGCAACTTTACGCTGCTGATTGCGGCGTATATTCCGGCGGCCCTCAGCCTGGGCTGGGCCGGGTCGGCCCTGGCCGAAAGGTTAAAGCTTAAGCCGGCCCTGGTTTTGGGCCTGGTTTTGGGGTTGGGGCTTTTGGGGGCATACCGGCAGCTGGGGATTGCCGAGCCCGGGGCCCACAGCATGCTTACCTGGACGGACCTGGAGGCGTTGAGGTGGGTTCGGGAGAATACGCCGCCGGATTCGGGTTTTTTGATAAACGGATTTTTTGCCTACGGGGGGACCATTGTGGTGGGTTCCGATGCCGGCTGGTGGCTGCCCCTTCTGGGGGGAAGGCGGGCGTCGGTGCCGCCCATGCCCTATGTGAGCGAGCGGCCTCGGGACCCCGAATATGTGGCCAAAGTTAACGGCCTGATGGCCTTAGTCCTTGAGAAGGGGCCCAAGGACCCCGAGGTGATGGCAAGCCTTAGGGCGGCGGGCATCGAATATGTTTACATTGGGCAGAAGCGGGGGCGGGTGAACAACCCGGCGGGGCGGACCCTCGAGCCGGCCGAGCTTTTGGCAAGCCCGGCCTACGAGCCCGTCTACCACCTCAATCGCGCCTGGGTTTTTAAACTCCGGCCCTGACCGTGTTACAATTAGGCGAAGGAGGTTGACGACGCCATGGCCGAGTCGATTCTGAAGGGAACCTGGCGGGTTAAAGCCGGACTGGCCCAGATGCTCAAGGGCGGGGTGATCATGGACGTGGTCACCCCGGAGCAGGCCAAGATCGCCGAGGAGGCCGGGGCGGTGGCCGTCATGGCCCTGGAGCGGGTGCCGGCCGACATCCGGGCCGCCGGCGGGGTTGCCCGGATGGCCGACCCCGCCCACATCGAGGCCATCATGAAGGCCGTAAGCATCCCGGTGATGGCCAAATGCCGCATCGGCCACTTCGTCGAGGCCCAGATCCTGGAGGCCCTCGGGGTGGACTACATCGACGAGTCGGAGGTCCTTACCCCGGCCGACGAAAACCACCACATCTGGAAGCACGACTTTAAAGTTCCCTTCGTCTGCGGCTGCCGCGACCTGGGCGAGGCCCTGCGGCGGATCGCCGAGGGGGCGGCCATGATCCGGACCAAGGGCGAGGCCGGCACCGGCAACGTGGTGGAGGCCGTCCGCCACATGCGGGCGGTCATGGACGCCTGCCGCCGCATCCAGAACATGCCCGACGACGAGCTGGTCACCGAGGCCAAGAACCTGGGCGCTCCCCTGGAGCTGGTGATGGAGGTGAAGCGGCTGGGCCGGCTGCCGGTGGTCAACTTCGCGGCCGGGGGCATCGCGACCCCGGCCGATGCCGCCCTGATGATGCAGCTGGGGGCCGACGGGGTCTTCGTCGGCTCGGGGATCTTCAAGTCGCAGGACCCGGCCAAGCGGGCCCGGGCCATCGTCCTGGCCGTGACTTACTATAACGACCCGAAGATGCTGGCCGAGATCTCCAAGGACCTGGGCGAGCCGATGCGGGGCATCGACGTCCGCCAGCTGGCGCCCCAGGAGCTCCTGGCCACCCGGGGGGTGTAGGCCGTGCGGGTTGGGGTCCTGGCCTTGCAGGGCGACTTTGCCGAGCATATCCAGGTTCTGCGCCGCCTCGGGGTCGAGGCCGTGGAAGTCCGCAAGCCCGGCGACCTGGCCGGGGTCGACGGCCTCATCATCCCGGGGGGCGAAAGCACCACCATCGGCCGGCTGCTCACCATAAGCGGCCTGCGGCCCGAAATCACCGGCCGGGCCCTGGAGGGGATGCCCATCTGGGGCACCTGCGCCGGGATGATCCTGCTGGGCAAGGAGGCCGACCGGCTCCTGGAACCGCCCCTGGGGCTTATTGACATAAAGGTCGAGCGAAACGCCTTCGGCCGGCAGGTGGACAGCTTCGAGGTGGACCTGGAGGTTCCCAGGCTGGGTGACCGGCCGGTGCGGGCGGTCTTCATCCGGGCGCCGGTGGTTCGGGAGGTGGGGCCGGGGGTCGAGGTGCTGGCCCGGCTCCCGGACGGAACGCCGGTGGCCGTTCAGCAGGGCAAACTGCTGGGGACGGCCTTTCACCCCGAGCTTACCGACGATACCAGGTTTCACGAGTATTTCTTGAGCCTGCTCGAAAACTGAGCCTCTAGTGGGCCGGCCGACCCGGTCCAAGGGGGATAATTTAACTCTTTATCTTCACCAGGGAGGTGTGACCGTGGCCGTCAAGGTTGGGATTAACGGGTTCGGCCGGGTGGGACGGCAGGTCCTCAAGGCCATCCTGCAGTATCACCCGGATACCCTCGAGGTGGTGGCCGTAAACGACCTGGCCGATGCCAAGACCAACGCCCACCTGTTCAAGTATGACAGCAACTACGGGATTTTCCCCGGCAAGGTCGAGGTCCAGGCCGACCAGATGTTTGTGGACGGCCGGCCCATTCGGGTCTTCGCCGAGCGGGAGCCGAAGAAGATTCCCTGGCGGGAGGTGGGGGTGGAGCTGGTCGTCGAATCAACGGGGGTCTTTGAGGACGCCACTTTGGCCGCCGGTCACCTGGAGGCCGGGGCTAAGAAAGTTATCATCACGGCCCCGGCCAAGAACGAGGATATAACCGTGGTCCTGGGGGTGAACCACGAGCAGTACGACCCGGCCCATCACCGGGTGATCTCCAACGCCTCGTGCACCACCAACTGCCTGGCCCCCGTGGTTAAGGTCCTCCACGAGGCCTTCGGCATCCGCCGGGGCCTGATGACCACCGTCCACGCCTACACCAACGACCAGCGCATCCTGGACCTGGTCCACCGGGACCTGCGCCGGGCCAGGGCCGCCGCCCTCAACATCGTCCCGACCACCACCGGGGCCGCCCGGGCCATCGGGCTGGTGATCCCCGAGCTTAAGGGCAAGCTTCACGGCTTTGCCATGCGGGTCCCCACCCCGACCGTCTCGGTCATCGACCTCACCTGCGACCTGGGGCGGTCGGTGACCGTCGAAGAGGTCAACGCCGCCTTCAAAGCGGCCGCCAACGGCAGCCTCAAGGGCATCCTCGAATACACCGAGGAGCCCCTGGTGAGTATGGACTTCAAGGGGAACCCGGCCAGCGCCATCGTGGACGGCCTGCTCACCATGGTGATGGACGGCGACATGGTGAAGGTGACGGCCTGGTACGACAACGAGTGGGGCTACGCCTGCCGGGTTGCCGACCTGGCCGACTACATCGTTAAGCGGGGCCTTTGATGTGGCTGGCCCGGGTTTACGTCACCCTTAAGCCGGTGGTCAACGACCCCCAGGGCCTCACCATCCAGCAGGCGTTGACCGACCTGGGCTTCAAGTCGGTCCGGCAGGTGCGGTCCGGTAAATATTTCGAGATCCAGCTCGAGGCCCCCGACCGGGCGGCGGCCGAGGCCGAGGTGGACGCCTTCTGCCGGCGGCTTCTGGCCAACCCGGTCATCGAAGACTACCGGTTTGAGGTGGAGCTTCTCCAACCGGTTCCCGGCCCCCGGCCCTAGTCTCAATGGAGCAGCCCGTGCCGGCGAGCCACCTCGGCCACCGTCCGGCCGATCTCGGCCGGGCTGGGACAGACGGTAACCCCGGCGGCTTCCAGGGCCCGGATTTTGCCCTCGGCGGTGCCGGTGCCGCCGCTGATGATGGCCCCGGCGTGGCCCATCCGCCGGCCCGGCGGGGCGGAGCGGCCGGCGATGAAGGCCACCACCGGCTTGGTCATGTGGCGCCGGATGTACTCGGCCGCCTCCTCCTCGGCGGTCCCCCCGATCTCGCCGATGAGCAGCACGATTTTGGTGTCGGGGTCGGCCTCAAAGAGGGGCAAAATGTCCAGGTAGCCGCACCCGACGATGGGGTCGCCCCCGATGCCCACGCAGGTGGATTGGCCGATCCCCAGGGCCGTGAGCTGGGCCGAGGCCTCGTAGGTTAAGGTGCCGCTCCGGGAGACGATGCCGACGGGCCCGGGGCTGTAAACGGCCGCCGGCATGATCCCCACCTTGGCCTGCCCCGGGGTTATAACCCCGGGGCAGTTGGGGCCGATGAGGCGGGTGGGCCTTCCCTCCAGAAATCGCTTCACCCGGACCATATCCAGGACCGGGATCCCCTCGGTGATGCAGACCACCAGCTCGAGGCCGGCGTCCACGGCCTCGAGGATGGCGTCGGCGGCGGAGGGGGCCGGGACGAACACCAGGCTGGTGTTGGCCCCGGTGGCCGCGACGGCCTGGCGCACGGTGTTGAAAACCGGGATGCCGTCCACATCGGTTCCCCCCTTCCCCGGGGTGACCCCGGCCACCACCCGGGTGCCGTAGTCCCGGCACTGCCGGGCGTGGAAACTCCCCTCCCGGCCGGTGATTCCCTGGACCAGCAGGCGGGTGTGTGCCCCGACCAGTATGCTCACCTGGCGGCCTCCTTACCCAGTTTGACGGCGAGGGCGGCGGCCTCGGCCATGTCGGCCGCCACGGCGATGGGCAGGCCCGATTCCTGCAGGATGCGGTGGCCCTCCTCGGCGTTGGTTCCCACCAGCCGGACGACCATCGGAATCCGGACGCCCAAGGCCCTGGCCGCGGCCACGATGCCCCGGGCGATGACGTCGCCCCGGGCGATGCCCCCAAAGATGTTGACCAGCACTACCCGTACATCCGGGTCGGAGATGAGGATCCTGAAGGCGGCGGCGATGCGCTCCTCGTTGGCCCCGCCGCCCACGTCCAGAAAGTTGGCCGGCTCCCCCCCGGCCAACTTGATCAGGTCCATGGTCGCCATGGCCAGCCCGGCGCCGTTCACCATGCAGCCGACAGAGCCGCTCAGCTTCACGTAAGAGACCCCGGCCTTCACCGCCTCGACCTCCAGGGGCGAATCTTCGGAGCTGTCCCGCAGGGCGGCGATTTCGGGGTGGCGGAAGAGGCCGTTATCGTCAAAGTCCACCTTGGCGTCGGCGGCCACCAGCCGGCCGTCGGCCGTCGCCACCCAGGGATTGACCTCCACCAGGGCGCAGTCCTTCTCCGTGAAGAGGCGGTAAAGGGCACCCACCGTCTCGACGGCCGCCCGAACCTGCTCCCCCGAAAGCCCCAGGTCGAAGGCGACCTGCCGGCCAAGGTACGGCTGAAAGCCCACGGCCGGGTCGACCCAGACCCGAATCACCTTCTCGGGGGTGGTGGCCGCTACCTCCTCGATCTCCATGCCCCCGGCGGCGCTGGCCATGATGAGGGGCCGGGCCCGGTTCCGGTCGACCAGAACGGCCAGGTAAAGTTCCCGGGCGACCTCCAGGGGCTCCTCCACCAGCACCCGGCGCACCACCACCCCCGCCGGCCCGGTCTGGGCGGTAACCAGCGGCCGCCCGAGCAGGCTTGCTGCAAACTCCCGGGCCTCGCCGGGAGAGTCCACCAGGCGGATGCCCCCGGCCTTGCCCCGCCCCCCGGCCAGGATCTGCGCCTTGATGACGGCCCGGCCCCCAAGGCGAGCGGCGGCCTCGGCCGCCTGGTCGGGTGTCTCCGCCACCTCGCCCCTGGGGACGGCCACCCCGTATTCGGCAAAGAGCCGCTTAGCCTGGAACTCGTGGATTTTCATCGCTGTCCCTCGCCTCTAAAGGTTTAGGGCCGGTGGCCGCGGCCATGGCCAGGCCGAAGAAGAGCCACAGGAGGGAGACGGTCTGGGGGAAGTTGAGGTTGAAGAAATAGTGGTCGAAGAGACCGGCCGAGAGGGCCGCCACTACCCCGCCGGCCGCGGCCAGCCGGTAGCCGTCGGCTTCCCCGGACGGCCACCGCTCCCGGAGGGGCCGGAAAACGGCCTGGTAAAGAAAGACCCCAACGACGGCCAAAAACGCGCTCAGCCCCACAAGCCCCATCTGCCCGGCGATAAGCAGGTAGACGCTGGCGGCGGCCACGTAAACGTCGATGTCGGGCGCCTGCCCGAAGCCGACCCCAAAGACCGGGTATCGCTGGATTAAGCGGAGGGCGTCCCGGTATTCGCCCAGGCGCATCTGGGCGGCCGGATCTTCAAACTGAACCCCCTGCTGGAACCGCTCAAAGGCGACGTCCCCGACGGGTAAAAGATAAAGCACCAGGCCGGCTGCGGCCAGAACCGGCCAGACCCACCGAAACCGGAGCACCCCCAGGAAGCCGACCCCGGCCAGGGTCCCCAGCCAGGCCGACCGGCTGAAGGTGAGCACCAGGGCGGCCCCGACGGCCAGCAGCTGGCCCCAGATGACCGGCCGGGGAAGAGCCGGCCGGGCGGCGAAGGCCTGGGCGATGCCCGCTACCCCCACCAGCATCAGCATTCCCCCCAGCACATTCGGGTCGATGGCCGTTCCCGTGGCCCGGACCACCTGGGTACCGGCAATGTGGCGGATGACGCCGGGTCCGCTCGGGTATCCCAGGGGACGGAGCCGGCTCAAGAGGTCCGCCGCCTGACTCTCGGGGAGGGCGTAAAGGCCGAGGGCGACCAGGGCCGCTACCGTGCCCCCGACCAGCAGGACCCGGAAGACCCAGCGCAGGCGCTCCAGGTCCCGAATACAGTTGACCACCGTGAAGTAAAAGAGCAGGGCGTTGATGGTTTTCAGAAAGAACCGCACCACCTCGCCCGTAACCGACTCTACCCCGACGAAGAACGACGTTATTGCCAGGCCGATGAAGGCCAGCAGGGGGAAGGCCAGCGGGGTGGCAATAAGCCTTTCGCCCGGATTAGTAAGGAGCCTTAAGAACCAGGCCAGCAGGGTCAGGGTGAGGACGGCGTCGAGAAAGGTGAGTCGAACGCTTCCCAGCTCGATGGGAATCACCCCAAAGGGCAGGCCGTAGAGGACCGCGACCGTGGCGACGACCCCCAGCCAGGGCCGGGTTATCACCAGGAACAGGCCGGCCAGCCCGAGGAGCAGGCCGAAGCCGGCGAAGGGCGAAACTGCCGCGGTAACCACCCCGGCGGCCACGGCCAGGAGGGCCGCGGCCAGGGCCAGGGCTACCTGAGGCTTAAAAAAGTGGTCGGCGGCAAGCCGCAGCACCGGGTCGTTTCCCGATGGCCTCTTAAGCAGTCTATCTTGGAAATTTTAACCGATCAGCCTTCGTCCTCGGGGAACCAGCCCAGGGCGGCGGCCAGGTCGTCCAGGCTGCGGGGCCCGGCCGGCCGACCCTGGCGGCGCTCGGCCTGCCGGCGGGCCACCAGCCGCCGGGCCACCATTTCGGCCACCACCTGGTCCGGCACCCGGGGACCCTGGGCCCGCTGCCGCCGGACTGCCTCCTGACCGGGCGGGCAGATATCCAGGAAGGGGCAGTAGTGGTGGGCCCAGTGGTCGTCGGGCAGCCGGTCTTCGAGGGGAAGCTCGCCCCGGGCAAGCACCCGCTCCCGGGCGGCCCGAAGCCGGTCCAGGTAGTCGGCGATGGCCGGGTCGGGGTCCACCACGTAAATCAGGTGTTCCAGGCTGTCGCGGTTCTCGTAGAAGATGATGCCGCCCCGAACCTGAAAGAGGGGATAGTAACGGGAGACCCCCCAGATGTAGATCTGGCACTGGCGGGCGTGGTCGTCCCGGGGTGCGCCCCCGGCCCGAATCCGCTCGAACTCCAGGCCGCCGGTGGTCTTAACCTCCAGGGCGTAAAGGCCGGCCCGGTCGCCCGCAAAATCCGGCGGCAGGTAGAGGAGGGCGTCGCAGTAGCCCCGGATGCCGTACTCCCGGTCGTAGAAGAAGAGCTCCCGGCCGACCACATAGTGGCCGAAGTAGCGGACGATGCGGCGGTGGCCGTCGGTGCCCACCTGCATGGCCCGCAGGCTGCGGGGGTCGGGCTCGGGCTTGGGCATGCCCAAAAGCTCGTAGGCCACGGCGAGCACACATCCCCGGGCGGCCGAGGACGGGCTGATGGTGGGGGCCTCCTCCCGGGCCGCCCGGCCGGCGACGTTTTCCTCGACCATCTGACGAAGTTTTACCACAAGGTCCACCGCCCGCCGCCCCCTCAGCCCACGGCCACCCGCGGCCGGAAGAAGTAGCGGGTTTCGCCGGCCGTATTCACCCCCGTTAGGGGGTCCACCCGCACGATGACCGGGTAGCCGCCGGTCACCTGTCCCACGGCCAGGACGTGGTGGCGCTTGAGCCGCCGAACGAAGGCCGCCAGGGTCTCCTGGTCCACCACGGCGCTCTTGGCCACGTGGCGGACGTCGTCCTCGTAGGGCAGGTTGAGGAGAAACAGGTTGTCGGCCTGCCGGAGGACGACCTCATCCAGGCCGGTAACCATGTTGGTCACGAAGAACGAGGTGAGGCCCAGGTGGCGGGCCCGGGTCACCAGGTAGTCGATGCTGGCCTTCTGGACGTAGAGGTGGGCCTCCTCGAAGAAAACGAAGGGGTAGCGGCCGGTCCCCTCGGCGGTCTCGGCCTCGCAGATGTCCCTGATCATCTCCAGGATGGCCTGGACAAAGCCCACCTTGGCCAGGTTGGAGAGGTCGGCGATGTCGATGACCAGGGCGCCGCCGTGGCGGATGAGGCGGTAGTGGTCGGGGATGGAGGTGGCCTCCCTGGGGTGGGAGGCGAAGAGGCCGGTGTTTTTCAGGGCCTCCAGCCGGGAACGGATCGCCCCGTTGATGACGGCCGCCACCCGGTCCCCGCCCCACGGGGATCCCCCGCCCTGGTAGTACTCGTTCTCCTCGGCCAGCTGGATGAGCTGGTCGATGCCGATAAAGGGCACCTTCTGGCCGGCCCGCTCCCGCTGCCGGACCTCGTCCAGGAGGCGGGCGACCCGGTTTTCGAAATAGAGGGCCGAGGCTTCGGGCAGGCCGAACTTGGTGAGCATGGTGAGGAGGGGTCCGAGGCCGAACTGGCGGATCCCGAGCTTCAGGTTGTGGCCGGCCCGCAGGTGGACAATGCCGGGGCGGAGGACCCGCTCCTCGAAGAGGTCGAGCTCCAGGGGCGGCAGGTGGACATATTCCCGGTTGATGTCGAAGACGATGCAGGGGGCGCCCTGCTCGATGAGGCGCATGAGGAGCACCTTGGCCAGGTGGGACTTGCCCGAACCCTTGGCCCCGGTGATGATGTTGACCTTTTCCAGGGCCTGGCCCTCCACGTAGAAGGGGTCGCCCTGGAGGGTGCGGCCGATGAGGATGCGGTTGCCGAGGTCGGCCACGCACTGCCTGAGCACCTCCCGGTCCCCCACCCGCTCGACGAAGACCTCCCGGTGGGGAACCCAGCCGTCCCAGTTCTCCCAGGGGCGGGTGGCCAGCTTCCGGATCTTGGCCAGGGCGACCTTAAGGTGCTTGAGGTCCGGCTCGCCCGGGGGTGGGGGGCTTTCAGGCTGGGGGCCGAACTCCTCCCGGATGAGGGCGGGGTAACTGACGGTGCGGAAGCCGACGACCTGGACCACCAGGGCCCGGCCGGAGTCGGCCTCCCGCAGGAGGAGGCTCTCCCCGACCCGAAGGTCCTCGGCCCGGGGGTCGAAGACCAGCTCCACCAGGTCAGCCCTGATCTGGTAGACCAGCACGGCCGGCTGCAAACATCCGTTTGCGGAGATTATAACCCCCGAATTTCTGCCTGTCAACGGGCGAGCCGTTCGGACGGCCGGGAAAGCTGGAACCGGTGCGCCAACTTCCGGCCTACCGCCGGTGCCGGGGTATCGGCCCCTCGGCTCTCCGGGTGGGGCCAATGCGCCATTCGGCTCGGAAGCCGTCGAGAGATAAGCAACCGGGCGGATCCTGGTCGGGCTGAAACTCCGCTGCAGCGGACCAACTCCTCCGCCCTCGCCCGGTGGGACGCAGGCCGGGAGGCGGACATTACCGAGGGTATATAGTGGGCCCAGGAACTGGGGAAGTTCCGGTAACCCGGTCGGGACGATCCATGAGGACGGGGCCGGTTCGTCGAATCGGAACGAACGGGTTCCGGCGGGGCCTGCCTTCCGGCTGCCCCTCTGAAGCCCAAACGTCGGGGAGAAGGCAATATGACCGTGATGGCCGATGTTTTAACCCCCAGGGCCCTGCGCCGGGGCCGTCTGCAAAGCCTGGCCCTGGATGGGGGCCTCGTCCTTCTGGACAGCCTTTTGGTGGCCCTGACGGCCCGGGTTACCATCTGGCTGCCCTTTACCCCGGTCCCTATTACCGGCCAGACCTTCGGGGTCCTCCTCTGCGGCGCCCTTTTGGGGCCCCGGCGCGGGGGCCTGGCCCTGGCGGCCTA
>JBHOQU010000094.1:0-9735 GCA_042408785.1 Dehalococcoidia bacterium
TGCCAGTCTGCCCCGGGCGGAGTGGGGTGCGCGGCTGGACGCCGAGGGGTGCATCTGGGCGCCCGTTCAGACCCTGGATGAGGTCATTGAGGACCCCCAGGCCCACGCCAACGGCTATTTTGTGCCCTTAAAGCATCCGAGCGGGGAAGAGTATCAGGTGGTGGCGGCGCCCTTGAGGTTCCGCCGGACGCCGGGTCAGGTCAAGGGTCCCGCCCCCGAGGTGGGGCAGGACACCGAGCTGATTTTACTCGAGCTCGGCTACGACTGGGACCAGATCGAACGGCTCAAAGCCGACCGGGTAATAATCTAAAACTTACACCAAGGAGGGGCGTAAAATGGACGGCCGGTGGCGGATTTACAGCAGGCGGGAAATTCTGCGGCTTGGGCTCGCCGGTGCCGGTCTGGCAGGGGTCGGCTGGCTGGCGGGGTGCCAGCCGTCGCCCGGCGCGCCGGCCCCGACAACCGGCGGGGGTCCTGCTTTTGAGGGGAGTGTAACCGTCGGGATCTCGACGACCCTTTCCGGCTCCATTGCCAGCCTGGGGCAGTCCGGCCTGCAGGGGGTTCAGCTCGCCATCGAAGACCTTAACAGCAAAGGTGGCGTTCTCAGAAAGGAGGTCAAGCTGGTCTACGCCGACGACGCGGCCAAGCCGGACCAGGGTGCAACGAACGTTAGAAATATGATTTTAAACGACCGGGTGGTAGCCATCTTCGGCCCGGTGAGCAGTGCGGTTGCGGCGGCTGAGACCGGCGTCGCGGCTCAATACCGCAAACCCATCGTCTTCTTCACGTCGAATGACCTGGTTTTGACCACGAAACAGTTCCACAAGTATGCCTTCCAGGTTGTCCCGAACACTTATATGGAACCCCGGGCCATCGCAGAATATCTATCCCGACAGGGGTTCCGGAAATACTACACCATATCGCCGGACTACAACTACGGTCGGGACTCGGTCGAAGTATTCCTCAATGCCATGAAAGACTTCGGCGCAAATATTGAAGTTGTCGGTCAGCAGTGGCCCAAGCTTGGGGCTACGGATTTCAGCACGTATATCTCAGCGGCTTTGGCTGCAAAGCCGGACTTCGTTGTGCTGTTCATCTACGGCGGCGATCTGCTGACCTTTACCAAGCAAGCCAAAGGGTATGGGTTCTTCGAGCAGGTCAAGGCCGGAGGACCGTGGGACCTGACCCTGCTCCCGGCTCTGAAGACCGAGGCCCCGGCGGGTCATGTGGCGTGGAGCCGGGCCCCGTTCTTTGCCATTGATACGCCGGAGGTCAAAGATTTCGTCCGGCGCTATCGGGCCAGGTATAATGAGTGGCCGACGGAGTGGAGCCTCCTCGGGTATACGGCCGTCCAGACGTGGGCCTACGGCGTCCAGAAGGCGAACAGCTTCGACGGCGACCCCGTGGCCGAGGCCCTTGCCGGGGCAACTGTGCCCACCATTCGGGGAAGCATAACCATCCGAAAGTGCGACCATCAAGCCGAAGTCCCCGAATATATTGGGACCATTTCGGGCTCCATACACCCCGAATACGGTTTCCCGATCCTGGAGAACGTCTTTGTGGCCCACCCGGAGAAGATCCTGCTCAGCTGCGAAGAGGCCCAGAAGCTCCAGCCGCGCTGATAAGGCTTTAGATGGTTGCCTGGCAGGATGGCCTGATCCAGCTCTTGTCCGGGGTCACGGCGGCTAGTATTCTGTTCATCGTGGCTTCGGGCCTCACGCTGGTGTTCGGGGCCATGCGGGTGATCAACATTGCCCACGGCAGCTTCTACATGTATGCGGCGTTCATCTTGGCCAGTATCGCCGGGGGGGCTGCCGGGGGCGACCGGTTCTGGCTGGGGCTGGTGGCCGCGGTGGTTCTGGTGACCGTGCTGGGTGCCCTGGTCGAGGTTGGGGTGTTGCGCCGGATATACGACAAGGAGCACCTTACCCAGCTTCTGGCCACGTTCGCCCTCGTCTACATCTTCGCCGACCTGGCCCTGCAGATCTGGGGCGGCGCATACCGGTCCGTTCCGCTGCCTGCCGGATTGGATGGTCAGGCTGAGGTTTTTGGGCGCCCGTTCCCGCTTTACAATTTCTTTCTAATCGGGCTTGGGGCCCTCGTGGCTCTCGGTCTGTGGCTCCTACTTCAACGAACCGTTCTGGGCTGGCAGATCAGGGCGCTGGTCGAGGACCCGGAACTGCTCGCCGCGGCCGGCATTGATGTCCGACGGGTGGCCACCCTTGCGTTCATGGCCGGGGCGTTCCTGGCCGCACTGGCCGGGGCCGCCCGGGCGCCTGGGATCACCGTCGCCCCGGGGATGGACACGGAAATCCTGGTGGATGCCTTCATCGTCGCGGTGATCGGTGGGCTCGGGTCGGTGACGGGCGCGGCCCTGGGGGCCTTAATCATCGGAGTCTTCCAGGCGATCGGGGTTTTGCTGGCGGCTGAGTGGTCGTCAGCTTTTATCTATCTGGCAATGATAATCGTCCTCATCGTTAGGCCTTCGGGTCTCCTGGGATTACCCGAGCGGTAGCAGGGTTCCCGCATGGCCAATCAGGTGTTCTCGACGGGCTCAAAGGCGACACGGAAGGGCAGGATTGCCGCGGGGCTTGTTCTCATCCCCCTGGGGCTCGCTCTTCTCGCCGCCTTGGGTTTCATACTGCCGCCGGCCGAGCTTATCACGCTGCAGAAAGTGATGGTGCTGGCCCTCTTTGCGGTGGCCACCAACCTTCTCATCGGGTACGGGGGTTTGGTCTCCTTCGGACAGGGCGTCTTTTTTGGGCTGGGCGCGTATGTCATTGCCCTTAACTGGCGGCATTTCGGGGCCCCTTTCTGGGTTGCCCTGGGGATCGCCCCAGTCCTTGGGGGCGTCCTTGCCCTAGCCATCGGCGCGGTCGCGCTGCGGACCCGCCGGCTCTATTTCGCCCTTCTGACCCTGGCGTTTTCTCAGCTTTTCTTCACCGTTGCCGAGAAGTGGTACGATTTCACGGGCGGGGACAATGGGATCTTCGGCCCGATGCTCCCGCCTGTTCTTGTGGACCCGGTTGCCGGCTACTTTTTCATCCTTGCGGTGGTCGTCGTTTCGCTGTTTATCCTCTGGAAGGTCACGGCCTCGCCCTTTGGCCTGGCCCTCCGAGCCATCCGGGAGAATCCGAACCGGGCCGAGGCGCTGGGGATAAATGTTTACACCCACCAGCTGGCCGCCTTCGGCATTGCCGGGTTTTTTGGGGCGGTGGCAGGCACCTTGTTTGTCGTGCATGACCAGGCCGCATACCCACAGCTCTTGAGCTGGGTAAAGTCGGGCGAGCCCGTCCTTTCGGCCGTGATCGGGGGGATGTACGTATTTTTGGGTCCGGCCCTAGGTGCCTTTATTTTCCAGTACGGGCACGATTTTGTAATCCGGTTGACAACCCGCTGGCAGCTTGTCTTAGGTCTGGTGCTCCTTGTAATTGTGCTCTTTGCCCCTGATGGTCTGACCGGCATCCTGTACCGTGTTGTAAAGCGCTTGAGGGACCGATGAGCGTCCTTCTTGAGACTCGTGACCTGGCCAAGGCCTTTGGCGGCCTGCGGGCTGTGGACCGGGTGAACCTGCGCATCGAAGAGGGCGAAATCCACGCCGTAATCGGGCCCAACGGTGCCGGCAAGACCACCCTCTTCAACGTGATAACGGGTCATCTACGGCCGACTTCCGGGCGTGTATTCTTTCGGAGCCTAGACATCACCGGGTGGCCACCCCATCGGGTCGCCCGAGTTGGACTTGCCCGGACGTTTCAGGTCACAAATATCTTCCCCCGGTTAACGGTCCTCGAATCGGTGCAGGTGGCGCTGGCGGCAGCCCGGAGGCGGGAAAAAGACCTCATCAGCTGGGGCGAGCGGACGTTTCGGGACGAGGCTGTGGCCCTGCTGGAAGAGGTGGGCCTGGGTGCCCTGACCGACTATGAGGCCCGGGTCCTATCCCATGGGGACCAGCGGGCCCTGGAGATTGCCCTGGCCCTGGCCACCGGCCCCAGGCTCCTCATCCTGGATGAGCCGACTGCCGGTATGTCCCCGTGGGAGACTGAACGCACCGTGGGGCTTATCTACGACCTGGCCCGACGGCGCGGGCTCACCGTTATCCTGTGCGAGCATGATATGCAGGTTGTCTTCAGGGTTGCGGACCGGGTCACCGTAATGCATCAGGGTCGGATAATTGCTCAGGGACTGCCGGATGAAATCCGGCAAAACGAGACCGTGGTTCAAGTTTACCTGGGCGAACATTTAGAATGACGCTGGAGTTACACGAGGTCCACGCCTATTACGGTCAGAGTCACGTTCTGCAGGGTATAAGCCTTTCGGTCGCCAGTGGGGAAGTGGTCGCCCTACTGGGCCGGAATGGGGCCGGTAAGACGACGACCTTGCGGACCATCATGGGCCTGACCCCGGCCCGGTCCGGCCGCATTATTTTCGAAGGCCACGATATCACCCGCAAGCCTCCCCATGTCATCGCCCGGCTCGGGATTAGCTACGTGCCCAGCGGACGACGCCTGTTCAGCTACCTTACCGTGCTGCAGAATCTTCAGCTTTGGCAGCGGCCTCCCCGCGACGGGGACGGGTGGACGCTGGAGCGGGTCTATTCGATATTTCCCAGGCTGGCCGAGCTGGCGCCGAGGCGGGCGGGCCTACTTAGCGGGGGGGAGCAGCAAATGCTGAAGATCGGCCGGGCCCTGCTTGCGAATCCCAAGCTCCTGCTTCTCGATGAGCCTACGGAAGGCTTAGCCCCGGCGGTGGTCGGACAGCTGGCCCACTGGCTCCGACTGCTTAAGGAAGCCGGCCTGAGTATGCTGTTGGCGGAGCAGAATGCGCTGTTCGCCTTAAAGCTGGCCGACCGCGGCTACGTTCTCGAGAAGGGCCAGATTCGTTACTCCGCCCCGGCCGAGGAGCTGAGTCAGAGCCCCGAAGTGCGAACCTACCTGGGCGTTTGATCGCTCAGGCCGGCAGGCGGGTTGGGGCGGATTTGGGGCGGGTGAGGATGGCCTGCAGGCGCTGCTGGAAGGCGTACAGGCGGTTGAGGGCCTCGATGGGCGTTATGGTCATGATGTCGAGCTTTAAAAGCTCTTCCAGCAGCCCCATAAGCTCCGGGTCCGACGGCGACGCCTCCGACGGCAGGGACGCGTTGGCCCCGCCGGTGCCGGCTAAGTATCCGGCCCGCTCCAGCTCGTAAAGGAGGGCCCGGGCCCGCTCCACCACCTCCGGGGGGATGCCCGCCAGCCGGGCCACGTGCAGGCCGTAGCTTTTATCGGCACCCCCGGGCACAACCCGGTAGAGAAACACCACCCGGTCCCCCTCCTCCAGGACTTCCATCCGGTAGTTCTTTACCCGCTCCAGTTCCCCGGCCAGGGCCGTGAGCTCGTGGTAGTGGGTGGCAAAGAGGGTCTTCGGCCGGAGGGAAGGGTCCTCGTGCAGCTTCTCGACCACGGCCCGGGCGATGGCCAGGCCGTCGTAGGTGCTGGTTCCCCGGCCGACCTCGTCCAGGATCACCAGCGACCTGGGGGTTGCGTGGCGCAGGATGAGGGCCGTCTCCGTCATCTCCACCATGAAGGTGCTCTGGCCGGTGGCGATCTCGTCCTGGGCCCCGATCCGGCTGAAGATCCGGTCCACCAGGCCGATCCGGGCCCGCTCGGCCGGGACGAAGCTGCCCACCTGGGCCATCAGCACGATGAGGGCCACCTGCCTTAAGTAGGTGGATTTGCCGGCCATGTTTGGGCCGGTTATGAGCAGAATCTGGTCGGTCCGGCCGTCCAGGTAGGTGTCGTTGGGGACGAAGGGCCGGTCGGGCATCAGGGCCTCGACCACCGGGTGGCGGCCGCCGACGATCTCGATCCGGTCGCTTTCATCCAGCTCCGGCCGGACATAGTTGCGCCGGACGGCCACCTCGGCCAGGGCGGCGTAAACGTCCAGTTCGGCCAGGGCCTGGGCCGTCTTCAGGATGCGCGGGGCGGCGGCGGTCACCGCCTGGCAGAGCTCATTAAACACCTGCCGCTCGAGCTCCAGGCTGCGCTCCTGGGCGTTTAAGATCAGGGATTCGTACTCTTTAAGCTCGGGCGAAATGTACCGCTCGGCCCCCACCAGCGTCTGCTTGCGGATGTAGCCCAGGCAGCGCTCCAGGTGCTCCCGGACGGTGCGGCAGCCGCAGCCGGGCCCCAGCACGTCGAAGAGGGTCGCCTGGCCGGAGGCCGCCGACGCCGCGTTGGGGCCCCCGCCAAAAGGCTGGTTTAAGGCCGCGTGGGTGACCTCCAGGTAGTAGCCGAAGACCTTGTTGTAGCCCACCCGGAGGCTTTTGATCCCGGTGCGCTCCCGCTCGGCCCGCTCCAGGCCGGCCAGGAACTGCCGGCCCTCCCGGGCGGCCCGGTGGAGCTCGTCCAGCTCGGCCGAGAAGCCCGGCCGGACAAACCCGCCGTCGGCCACCTGAGCCGGCGGGTCGTCTACCAGGGCCCGGCGCAGCAGGTCGATAAGCTCCGGGACCTCATCGAGGCCGGCGGCCAGCCGCTCGAGGGTGGCGTCCGGGCCGGCCGCCTTCAGGGCGGCCTTGATCCGGGGGACCACCTCCAGACTGGAGCGCAGGCCGGCCAGCTCCCGGGGACCCGCCAGGCCGGCGCCGACCCGGTAAACGCTCCGTTCCAGGTCGCCCACCTTTCCCAGGAGCTGGGTTACCTCCCGGCGCAGGGCGGTCCGGCCGAAAAAAGCCTCAACCCCGTCCAGTCGGGCCTGGAGGGTGGGCAGGTCCGTCCTGGGCTGGCCCAGCCAGGCCCGAAGCAGCCGCCCGCCCATGGCCGTGCGGGTCAGGTCCAGGACCGACAGGAGCGACTCCCGGCTCGAGCCCGACCGGGCGCCCCGGAAGACCTCCAGATTGCGGCGGGTCTGGGGGTCCAAAACCATGTAGTCGTGGGGGTTGTAGCTCCTCAAGGGCCGGAGCCGGCCCAGGGCCCCCCGCTGGGTTTCTTTGAGATACTTAAGGAGGCCCCCGGCCGCCCGCACGGCCAGGGGTTTATCGGCGAGGCCGAAGCCGGCCAGGGAGCCGACCTCGTAGTAGCTTTTAAGGGTCTCTTCGGCCGTGTCGAAGGCGAAGGACCACTCCTCAAGGCGGGTGACCCGGAAGGCCGCCGGCTCGGGCAGTTCCAGGCCCTCGGGGGCCAGGACCTCGGCCGGGGCGACCCGGGCCAGCTCGGCCATGATGGTGGGAAGCAGGTCCTGGGTTACGGCAAACTCGCCGGTGCTTACGTCGGCATAGGCCAGGCCGGCCGCCGGCCCATCCCGGGTGTGGTCGAGGACCACCGCCGCGATGTAGTTGTTGGCCTTGGCCTCTAAAAGGCCGGCCTCCAGGAGGGTTCCGGCCGTGACGACCCGGACGACTTCCCGGTCGAAGAGCTGGCGGCCGGGCCTGCCGGTGGGGGAGGTCTGCTGACAGATGGCGACCTTGTAGCCGGCCTCCACCAGCTTGCTTATATACGGCTCCGCCGACCGGACGGGCACCCCGGCCAGGGGCAGGCGGTGGCCCTTCCCGAACTCCCGGGAGGTGAGGACCACGTCGCAGACCTGGCTGACGATGCGGGCATCCTCTTCGAAGGTCTCGTAGAAGTCCCCCAGCTGGAAGAAGAGGATGCAGTTCGGGTACTGCTGTTTAAGCCGACGGTACTGCTGATATACGGGCGTGAACATCAGTTCAGAGGATAAAGTTGTTGGCTAAGGAGTTTCAAGGTTGGAGCCTCAACCACCGGCCGATTCGGCCGAGCCCAGTCTAAACCTTCGGCATCTTTGACCGCATCACCGCCCAGGACTACCGTGCCGGCCAGAGAAGTCAACCGGCAGGCTTCAACCCAGACCGGTCTGGGGCCGCCGGGGGGCAAAGGTTCGATGATAAGCCGGCCGCCCTCGACGCGGAGCCGAGCCAGGTCGCCCGGCTTAAGACCCAGGCTTTCCGTGCCGGCCTTGGGCAGGGTAAGCTGGCCCCGAGCCTTAAGGCGCATCACTTCTAGGGCAAGTCTCCCTATTATCATTGCGACTTTCTGAATGATGGCAGAAGACGGCCCCTGCAGGCTTCCCGGATTTGCCCCGGACAGGGTCAGGTCGGGCCGATAGGGCGCTCCTCGCCCCGGATGAGCCGGCCAATATTCTCCCGGTGACGCCAGACGATGACCGCCGCCCCGCCCAGCACCATTATCAGGTATTCGGGCCGGTAGCCGCCCCCCAGGGTGTTTGCGATGAAGAGGCCCGCGGCGACCCCCAGACCGGCCAGGGACCCCGCCGACGCATACCGGGTCAGGCCCACCACCACCAGCCAGGTGAGGATGCCGGCCAGGGCGAGGGCGGGGGCGACGGCCGCCAGGGCCCCCACCCCCGTGGCCACCCCCCGCCCGCCCCGAAACCGCAGGTAAACCGGCCAGCAGTGGCCGCAGACGGCCGCCAGCCCGACCAGCGCCTCGGATAGGGGCAGGCCGGTAACCTGCCTGGCGAGCAGAATGGGGAGCAGGCCCTTAAGAAAGTCGGCGACGAAAACGGCGGCCCCCGTCCAGGGGCCGGCAACCCGGATGACGTTGGCGGTGCCGATGTTGCCGCTGCCGTAGCGGCGGATGTCCACGCCCTTGATGGCCCGGACCAGCAGGAGGCCTGTGGGGATGCCCCCAACCAGGTAGGCGAGGAGGACCAAGACCGGGTCCAGCGGCGTCATCAGCCCCGCCCCCATCCCTTTCTGCGGTCAACCAATTTTACGCCGAAACCCCCGTCAGCGCTCGACCCACGGCTCCCGGGGCCCTACGTCCCGGTCCCAGAGCAGGCGGTTAAGAAGCACCCGCCGCCGGGGCCCGGCCTCGGCCGGGAGGCCGATCCGGTTCGCCTCCAGCCGCTTGAGAACCGTCAGCCCCAGGCAGGCCCAGGCCGTCAAAACCAGCTCGGGGGGCTGACCGAGGGCGGTAAGGATCAGGGGCCAGGTGGCCAGGGCGGCCAGGGTGCCGGCCGCCGTCTGGAAGAGCAGGCCCAGCCGCCCCAGGACCAGGCCGGCCAGGAGCCAGAGGGTGCCCGGGGGGAAGAGGACCAGCCACAGTCCCAGAAATCCGGTCACACCCCGGCCGCCCCGGAAGCCGAGCCAGACCGGCCAGCAGTGACCCGCCACCGCCGTGAGCCCGGCGGCCGCCGCCACCCCCCGCCCCAGCCCCAGCTCGAGCCCTAACCAGGTGGCCAGGGCAACCTTCAAGATGTCGACGGCGGCCACCGGCCAGAAGAGCCAGCGGCCCACGTGGTAGTAAACCCCCGTGGCGCTCACCGTGCGGCTCCCGACGAAACGCAGATCCTTCCGGCCGAAGGCCCTGGCCACCAGGTGGGCCGTCGGGAAGGACCCGGCCAGGTAGGCCAGAATGAAGAGGGCCGCCGTCCTGAAGGGCTCCTCAAACAAGGCCGGCAAAGCGGAGCAGGACCCTGGCCGTGTGCTTGGTGCCCAGGATAAAGTCCTCCAGCCGGATATGCTCGTTGGGGGCGTGGACCTGATTTCCCGGGTAGCCGACCCCCGCAACCCCAACGGGAACCCTCAAGTACCTCACGAAGGGGTACATCGGCCCCGAACCGCCGATGAGCGGATGGACCACCGGGTCCCGGCCGTAGACTTCCCTGGCGGCCTGGACGGTGAGCTGGACAAAGGGGTCCTCGGGGTCGACCCGGGCCGGATGCTCCGCCGATAGAAGCTCGACTTCTAAGTCTTCAAAGCCTTCGGCCTTTAAGTGGGCC
>JBHOQU010000095.1:0-3069 GCA_042408785.1 Dehalococcoidia bacterium
TGCCAGGGGGTGCCCAGGGCGGGCAGGAGCCACCGGTCAAGCCCAATCCAGCCGGCGTTCTTCCAGGCCAGCATCAAAAGGACGGCCAGGACAAACATCACCGGGTTGGTCGAGGCCGACCCCGCCATCATGAAGTTCCAGTTCATAAAGGCCCCGAAGAAGGCGGCTATCCCGGTAAAGGCCCCAAGGATCAGGGCAACCCCCACCAGGGTCTCGCCCCAGGCAACCAGGGGCGCAAACCAGCCGTAATGACCCCCCTCCAAAAGCAGCCTTAAAAACTCCCGGTACCAGTCAAAGGCCACCGGGGGCCGGGCCGGGGGCTCGGGAACCTGGATGGCCCGCTCCCAGAAGCTTTTTAGGGCCTGGCCTCCGGCCATCCAGGCGGGGTCCTGGAGCTTGTGGATGCCGGCCTGGAGCCACTCGTAACCTAGGTAAACCCTTACCGGCAGCCACAGCCAGCCAAACCCAGGCGTTCCGAAAAGCCGCTGGGCCAGGGGCGGGTCCCGAAACTCCACCTGATTTGCCATCTTAAACACCTCCTTTGAGGGTCGTTGTCCTTAAGAGTTCTTCGACCAGGGCCTCAAGTTCCTGCTCTTTTACCGGGAAGAGGGCCCGGACTCCCGGGTCGGACCCGGCAAGGAGCCGGACCCAGACGGGCACCGTCGGGCTGCGGCCGGCCACCACCACAGGCACCTGCGGGAACCGCTGCCGCAGGGCCCGGACCAGCCGCTCGGAGCAGTGCTCCTCGGGCCCCAGCTCCAGCCAGGCCGAGCTTATGATAAGCCCAAAGCCTGCCAGCTCCGGAAGCGCATAACCTTGGGCTAAAAACTCCCAGAGCCGGGCGGCCTCCTGCGAAGACCAGACCCACAGCTCGTCGGTTCCCCACAGAACCTTCCGGTAGGTCATGCGCAGTTCGGCGTCGTCTTCGAGGATGAGAACCCTGGCCATCTTTTTCCCTCCGGTTTGAGGATAGCAGGGGGTTTGCGGGATTCAGAACACCCGAAGGGGTAGGTTTTGGGTAGGCTTTAAAGCCTACCCGGACGTGAGGGCCGGCTGCCCAGGTATAATCTGAGGGCAGGCCGATGAAAGCCTTAGACCGCCCGCTTGCGCCTTTCCCCGGCCGATTTTTGGGCCGGCTAAGCCTTAAGCAGCTTAGGTGGCTTGGGGTGGTGCTGCCCCTCATCTTTTTGGGGGCCCTCGATTTTATCCGACATGCCGTCTTTCCTGAGTTTTTGCATGCGCCCCCGGGCTCTTTAGTTATCGGGGCGGTGGTTGCGGCCGGAACCTATCTTTTTTCAAAGCTTATGTTCGATGCCATCGAGACGATGCAGGCTAAGCTTTCGGAACAGAACCGGGCCTTGGCCGAGAAAAACCGCCAGCTTAAGGCCTTACATGCGGCCGGCCTCGGGGTAGTCTCGGAGCTGGAGCTTGAGGCGGTGCTGGGCCGGGTGGTGGGCCTTGCCCGGGAGCTTACCGGGGCGAAGTTTGGGGCCGTCGAGGTCCTGGACGAGGACGGTCGAACCCTGAAGAAGGTGACTTCCCCCGGGGACCCGGGGCCGAGGTTCGACCCGGGCCTTGGGGTGGAGGTACCCATCCTGGCCCGGGGCCGGCTTTTGGGCCGGCTTTACCTGGCCCACAAGACCGTTAACGGTCGGTCAGCACCTTTCGGGCCGGAGGACCGGGAGGTCCTGGAGCTTTTTGCCACCCAGGCGGCGGTGGCCATTGAGAATGCCCGGCTTTATCAGAAGCTGGAGGCGTTGGCGGTGGTGGCCGAGCGGGAGCGGATCGCCCGGGAGCTTCACGATAATTTGGCCCAGGTGCTGGGCTATTTACGGATGCGGGTTGGGCTCATTCAGCGGGGGGTAGAGGCCGGGGATTTGGGGTCTGTTGGGGCGCTGCTGACCGAGGTGGGTGAGGCCTTAGCCGAGGCCTATGCCGATGTTCGGGAGGCGATTTTGGGATTGCGCAGCCGGGTTGGGGTTGAGCGGCCGTGGCTGGAGGCCTTAAGGGAGTATGTGGGCCGGTTTGGGGCCCAAAGTGGGCTTTTGGTGGAATTTTCGGCCGACCCTGAGGCCGAGCAGATAAAGCTACCACCCAGAGCCGAGGTCCAGCTTTTGCGTATCATCCAGGAGGCCCTAAGCAACGTTCGCAAGCACGCCCGGGCGAGCCGGGTTGGGGTTGAGGTGCGGGTAGACCGGGCGGGGGGCCGGCTTAAGGTGGAGGTTGCCGACGACGGGTGTGGTTTTGAGCCGGAAAAACCCGTTGGGCCGGGGCATTTTGGGCTTGCGGTGATGCGGGAGCGTGCTGAGCTTGCGGGTGGGCGGCTCTGGGTCGATTCGGCCCCTGGGCGTGGGACCCGGGTAGCCGTCGAGATTCCCCTTTCGGAGGAGCTTTAGATGGGCCGGCGGGTGGTGATTGTGGATGACCACCGGCTTTTTAGGGTGGGCTTAAGGCAGCTTTTAGAAAGCTACGGGTTTGAGGTGGTGGGCGAAGCTGGGGACGGTGCCGAGGCGGTGGAGGTGGTGCGTCGGGTGCGGCCCGACCTGGTGTTGATGGACCTTTTGATGCCGGGTATGGGGGGGCTTGAGGCGACCCGGCTTATAAAGGCGGAGTTTGCAAAGCTTCCGGTGGTGATTCTTACGGCGTCGGAGGATGAGGCCGACCTTTTTGAGGCGGTAAAGTCGGGGGCCCAGGGCTATCTTTTAAAAAGCTACGAGCCGGAGACGGTAATTCGATTACTGGAGGGTGCGTTGGAGGGCCAGGCGGCCCTTACGCCCGGGCTTGCGGCGAAGATACTGGCGGAGTTTAGCCGGCAGGGTGGGGTTCGTGCTGAGGGCAAGGCCGAGGCCGGGCTGATTGAGCCGCTTACGGCCCGGGAGCGTGAGGTCTTAGAGCTGGTGGTGGCCGGTGCCAGCAACAAGGAGATAGCCCGGCGGCTTTACGTAAGCGAAAACACCGTCAAATATCACCTTAAAAACATCCTGCAAAAGCTGCACGCCCACAACCGGGCCCAGGTCGTCGCCTTCGCCCTCAAACACGGCCTCGTTAACCCACCAGAACACGCAACCT
>JBHOQU010000096.1:0-1070 GCA_042408785.1 Dehalococcoidia bacterium
ACCTCCTCGGCGGCCCTTCCGCCGAGCATGGCGGCCAGGTTGTCCAGAAACTGCGAGCGGGTCCAGAGCCTGCGGTCCTCATCCGGCAAAAACCGGGTGTAACCCCCCATAAGCCCACGGGCCACAATGCTTATCTTGTGCACCGGGTCGCAGTTGGGCAGTACCCAACCCACCAGCGCATGCCCCGCCTCATGATAGGCCGTTATCTCCCGCTCCCGCTGGCTTATCACACGACTCTTGCGCTCAGGCCCGGCAATTACCCGGTCTATGGCCTCCTCAAACTCCGCCATCCCAATCACCTTCTTGTCCCGCCGGGCCGCCAAAATCGCCGCCTCATTGACCAGGTTGGCTAAATCCGCACCCGAAAAACCAGGCGTCTGCCGGGCCAAAAGCTCAAGGTCCACATCCGAAGCTAAAGGCTTGCCCCGACAGTGCACCTCTAAAATCGCCTTCCGACCACGAACATCCGGCGGGTCCAAAACAATCTGCCGGTCAAACCGCCCAGGCCGCAGCAGCGCCGGGTCTAAAATGTCCGGCCGGTTGGTAGCAGCTATCACAATCACGCTGGTGGACGTGTCAAAACCGTCCATCTCCACCAGAATCTGGTTTAAGGTCTGCTCCCGCTCATCGTGGCCCGCCCCAAGCCCGGCACCACGCTGCCTGCCCACCGCATCGATCTCGTCGATAAAGACGATGCAGGGGGCATTGCGCTTGGCCTGGTCAAAAAGGTCCCTTACCCGGGAGGCACCCACCCCCACAAACATCTCGACAAACTCGGAACCCGAGATGCTGAAAAAGGGAACCCCGGCCTCGCCGGCAACCGCCTTGGAAATTAACGTCTTTCCGGTGCCGGGCGGGCCCACCAAAAGCACACCCTTGGGAACCCGGGCCCCTAAGGCCGCAAACTTTTCAGGATACTTTAAAAACTCGACCACCTCTTTTAGCTCTTCTTTGGCCTCATCAACCCCGGCCACATCGTTGAAAGTGACCGTCGGCCGGTTCCCACCAAAAAGCCTGGCCCGGGACTTGCCAAAATTAAACGCCTGATTGTTCGCACCCTGCGCCTGGCG
>JBHOQU010000097.1:0-13255 GCA_042408785.1 Dehalococcoidia bacterium
GTAAAAAGAGTTTAGACGACAACAAGGCGCGTCTTACCGGCTCCCTTCGGGTTTTTCCCCGCCACGTGCAGCTGCCCCGCATCGGCAAGGTGCGCACCAAGGAGCCGACGGAGAAACTTTTAAGCCTGCTTGCCGAAGGTAAGGCCCGCATCCTCTCGGCCACGGTCTCCCGCGAGGCGGACCGCTGGTACGTGAGCCTCACCTGCGAGGTGGAGCGGCCCAGTCCACCGCCCCGACAGGGGGAGCCGGTGGGCGTGGACCTGGGCCTTGCGTCGTTCCTGGTCCTTTCCGACGGGATGCGAGTGGAGGCGCCCAAGCCCTTAAAGAAGGCCTTAAGGCTTTTGCGCCGCCGGTCAAGGCAGCTTTCCCGCAAGCAGAAGGGGTCGAAAAACCACGCCAAGGCGGCCCTGCGCCTGGCCAGGCTGCACCGGAGGATTCGCCACATCCGAAGGGACTTTCTGCACAAGGTCACTACGTGGCTGGCGAAAGCCAAGCCGGTCATCGTGGTGGAGGACCTGGGCGTGCAAGGTCTTGGGCGGGGGAGGCTTTCCCGTTCGGTGGCCGATGCGGGTTGGGGAATGTTCCGGCGGATGCTGGAGTACAAGACCGGATGGTACGGGTCACAGCTCATCTTGGCGCCGCGGAACTTTCCCTCGACCCGGCGGTGCTCAACGTGCGGTTGGGTGGGGCCGAAGATCCCGGTGTCCCAGCGGGTCTTCCGCTGTGGGGTGTGTGGGCTTACGCTGGACCGGGACCTGAATGCGGCGCGGAATCTGGAACAATACGGGCTGGCCGTCCTAAGCGGCCCTACCGGGAGTTCCCCGGGAAGTTACGCCTGTGGAGACCCCTCTGGCGGCGGAACGGGCGCCGAAGGCGCCTTTGGCGCCCGGTCTACGAGCCACGGGTCGAGGAAGCAGGAAGCAGCCAGGACGGTGTCGTGAGACATTTGTCCATGAGCTGCAGAACGGATCCGCTCCCTGGACACCACCGTCATCATCGACCCCCAGGGCCGCATCGTCTACCGGGACGAGGTTCCCACCCCTTACGAAACCCTAAAGCAGGCGGTGGAGGCAGCCCTCCAATGAGGCGTCTCGGGCACATGGTCGGGCTGGTCGGGCCGCTGGTCGGCGCGGCCCTGGCCGGCCTGGCCTGCTGCGCCCCGGGCCTGGCCGTTTTCCTGGCTCCGGCCGTCTTCGCCCTGGTGGGGGTCGGCGGCCTCTACTTCCTGGCCGCCTACGAGGTCCCCCTGGCCTTTCTGGCCGCCGGCGCCGCATTCCTGGCCTGCCGGCGGGCCCCCGGCCGGCTCGCCAGGCTCGGCAGCGGCCTCCTGGCGGTGGTGGCCTCCCTGACGGGCCTTACCCGCCTGCTCTGGGACCTGGATTCCGGGCTGGTCATGGCCCTTTCTCCCGTTTATCTCTTCTTCGTCGAGCGGCAGACCATTCTGGCCCCGGCGGCGGCCCTCGCCCTGGTTACCGGCCTGGCGGCCCCGCTCCGGACGGCGGCCGGGGCCGTCCGGCAGGCCCTCCGGCGGCAGGGGCTCACCCCTGGGGCAAGTCCCAAAACGGAGGCGTTAAGATGACCGTCCGAACCCGCAGAACCGTGCTCCAGTTCATCCAGAGCCCGGAACCTACCGCCTATCAGGTCCGGGACCCGGACACCGGCCAGGGTGTCTACGTCCGGTGCGCCATGGATGCCCTCTTATACCCCCTCCTTACCGGCCGCCGGGTTGAAGTTGTAGGCCGGCCGCCCGGGGTCGACGAGCCCCTCCGCCTCACCATCGGGCCGGAAGGGCCCGAAACCTGGCCGTCCGGCTGGGTCCTGGCCTACCCGGACCTGCCCATCGAAAGCGAAGATTTCGAGCGGATCGCCCGGGAGCGGTGTCCGTACGTTCACCTCTTCCCCGACCGGTCAAGTCTCGAAGGGTGGCTTTCCGGCCTGCCCCCGGCCCTCCGGGAGCGGGTCCGGGTCCTGAGCCTTGAAGAGGCCGCCGCCGAGGCCCGCCGGCGGGTGGAGAGCTGGCCGGAAGATTAACTCCGGGAGGCTTTTAAATGTCCGAAAAGCTCTTTCGAATGCAGGTTGGGGGCATGAGTTGCGTCGACTGTGAGCGACGGGTAGCCCGGGCCCTGGAGGCCGCCGGGGTCAGGGTGGTCCGGGTCAGCTGGCCCAAGGGCGCGGCCGTTATCGGGGTCCCCGCCGAAGGCTTCGACTTCGACCGGCTGGCCTCGGCCGTGGCCCGGGCCGGCTACCAGCCCGGGTCCGTCGAACCCCTGGTTGCGGCCGAGCCGGAGGGTCCGCCGCCCATGCCCGACGCCGAGTATGACCTGGCCGTCATCGGCTCGGGGGCGGCCGCCTTTGCCGCCGCCATTCGGGCCGTGGAGCTCGGGGCCCGGGTGCTTATGGTGGAGAAGGAAACGTTAGGGGGAACCTGCGTCAACGTGGGCTGCGTCCCTTCCAAGGCCCTCGTGCGGGCGGCCGAGGTCTTTTACGAGGCGGGGCACCACCCGTTCGCCGGCATCCGCACCCGGGCCGAAGGGGTAGACCCCGCCGAGGTCGTTGCCCAGAAGGCTGGGCTCATCGGCGAGCTTCGCAAAGAGAAGTACGCCGACCTGGTGGACTACTACGGCTGGGAGCTGCTTTACGGGCACGCCCGCTTTACGGACCCCGATACCCTCAGCGTTGACGGCCGGCGGGTAAAGGCCCGGGCCTACCTTATCGCCACCGGAGCCTCTCCGGCGGTTCCGCCCATCCCCGGCCTGACAGATTCCAGGTATCTTACGTACATCGAGGCCCTGGAGCTTAAAGAAATTCCGGCCGGGCTGGGGGTCATCGGGGCAAACGCCGTGGGCCTCGAGCTGGGTCAGTACTTCCAGATGCTGGGCAGCCGGGTGACCTTCTTCGAGATTCTGGACCGGGTTGCGCCTTTCGAAGAGCCCGAGGTATCCGAGGCCCTCGAGGGTGTCCTTAAGGCCCGGGGCTTTGAGATTTTCACCGGGGCCAGGGTGGAGCGGGTCGAGGGCAACCGGGTCTATGCCCGGGTCGGGGCCGAGTTGGTGGTCCGGGAATTCGACCGCATTCTGGTGGCCACCGGCCGGCGGCCCAATACCCGGGAGCTGGGTCTTGAGGCCGCCGGGGTCGAGGTGGACGGCCGGGGCGCGGCGGTGGTCGACGAGTACCTGCGAACCACCAACCCCCGGGTCTGGGCTGCCGGGGATGTGACCGGGGCGCCCCAGTTCGTCTACGTGGCCGCCTACGAGGGGAAGCTGGCGGCCGAAAACATCCTAGCCGAGGCCGGCCGGAAGGTGGAGCTGGAGGCGGTGCCCCGGATTACCTTCACCGACCCCCAGGTGGCGGCGGTGGGCCTTAAGGAGGCCGAGGCCCGGCAAGCGGGTTACGACGTTCGGGTGGGGGTTTTGCCGGCGAAGGAGGTGGTCCGGGCCCGGGTTAACCGGAAGGCCGACGGCCTTTTCAAGCTGGTCGCCGACGGCCGCACCGGGCGGCTTTTGGGGGCCCACATGGTTGCCGAGCAGGCCGGAGAGTCGATCTACGCCGCCACCTTGGCGGTGAAGGCCGGGCTTACGGTGGACGACCTGGTGAACAGCTTTGCGCCGTACCTGACCATTTCTGAGGGACTGCGTTTGGCCGCCCTGGCCTTCAGCCGGGAGGTAGCCAGGCTGTCGTGCTGCGCCGGTTGACCGGAAGCAGGCTGGCCCGATGGTCCGAAAGGCTTTAGGAATTCTGGTGGGCATAACGGCGTTTCTGGCCTGCCCTTGCCACCTGCCCCTCACCCTGCCGCTACTGCTTGCCCTGCTGGCCGGAACGCCCCTCGCCGGGGTGTTTGAGGCCAACCCGGGCCTGCTGGTTCTGGCAACCCTTTTTTACTTCGTCTTCGGGTTCATGCTTGCCGTCCGGCTCCTGAGCGAAAAGCCCCGGCCTTCCGGGGCCGACGCCTGCTGTGAGCCCCGGCCGAAGGAGGCCCTCCGGCGTGGGGCGGGCCAGCGGGCCTAGCCAAACCCGTCCGGGCCAGGGGCGCTGGGTGCGTTTGGTCGGGGTGGCCGTGGGCCTGGCCATCTTGATGCCGGTAGTAATCCCCACGGCCAGGTGGCTCGGGCTCTGGCGGCCCGCCGAGCCTGCCGTGTGGGTCAGGCCGGCGGCCGACGCCGACCTGGCCCCGGAGTTTGCCGTCAGGACGGTGGACGGCCGCCCCTTTGCCCTGGCCGACTACCGGGGTCGGCCGGTTATCCTCTTCTTCATGGCCGCCTGGTGCAGCCCCTGCCTCTTCGAGGCCCGGGCCCTAGCCAGGCTCTATCAGGAATACCGGGACCGGGGGCTGGAAGTCCTGGCCGTGGACGTCGACCCGTCGGAGACGGAGGCCGACGTAAAGACCTTTCAGGCCCGGGGCGTGCCCGACGCCGGCTACGCCTGGGCTCTGGACCGGGGCGGCCTGCTCGTCCGGGCCTTTAAGGTCCGGGCGCTGGACACCACCGTGATTATCGGACCGGACGGCCGCATCGTCTACCGGGACGAGTTGGGAACCCCATACGAAACCCTGAAGGAGGTCGTCGAGCAGCTATGGAAGTAACCGGGATACCTCTGGGGTACGCCTTTGGGGCCGGGATGGTGGCGGCCATAAACTTGTGCGGCCTGGCCATGCTCCCGGCCGTGGTCGGCTACGAGCTGGGGGTATGGTCGGTCGGCTCCGTCCGGCTGGCCCGGGGCGTTCTCTTCGGGCTGACGGCCACCGCCGGATTTCTCGCCCTCTTTCTGGCGGTGGGCCTTGTGGTGGTGCTGGGGGGCCGCTGGCTTATCGGCCTGGTGCCCTGGGCGGCCCTGGCGCTCGGCGCCGGCCTGGCCCTCCTGGGGGCCCTGACCCTCTTCAGCCGGGTGGAGCTCCCGGCCGGGGGCGGGCTGCCGGGCGCGTTCGGGGTGGGGGTAGCGTACCGGGTGGCCTTTCTTTCCTGTGCCTTGCCCATATTCTTGGTCGTGGTGGCCGGGGCGCTGGCCCTGGGCGGGCTGCTGGAGGGCCTTCTGGTCTTTCTGGCCTACGGCCTGGGGATGGGCCTGATGCTGACGGCCATTGCGGTGCTTACGGCCGTCTTCAAGGATGCCGTCATGGGGGCGCGCCGGCCGGCGGGCAGGTTCCTGGAGCCTGCCGACCGTCTGCTCCTGCTGGGGGCAGGGGCATACATCGTGTATTTCTGGGGTTCAAGCCTCTTTGGCTGGGGGTGATTCGGCATGTTTAAGTCCAAAGTTAAAGCCGAGCGGCGGTGCGCCTGGTGCGGGCAGGAGGTGCCGGGCAGCGGCCACGAGGCCGAAGGTAAACTCTTCTGCAACGTGCCGTCGCGTCCGTCGCCTCTTTCTTCATAAGCCGCATCGACACCGCCGTCGACCGGAGGCTCGAAGCCATCGGCAGTCCCGAGGCGCTGGCCCTGCGGGGGAAGGTGGCGCTGGCCGCCGCCAAGCTCGCCTACCAGCGGTTTAAGGCGACCTTCCACGGCCCGCCCTTCGCCGCCCTTAGACTGAACGGGGCCCGGCCGCAGCGCCTCCTCTGGGCCAGCACCAAGAACCCCGCCTACCCGGAGCTCATGTATGTTCTCGGACTGGTCGGGCCCGAGACGGTCAACACCCTGCCCCTTGCCACCCTCTATCTGGCCCGGGACCGGCTCCGGCCCCGGCCAAGCCTCGAGGAAGGGGTCGGCGAGGCGCAGAAGGTTCTAAAGACCCTTCCCCGCCTTGGGGTCGACCTGGGGGAGATTGCGGCCGGGTTGGAGGCGGAGGGACTGGCCGCATTTGCCGCATCCTACGATAAGTTGCTGGGTGTCCTTGACGGGAAGCGGCGGGCCCTCCTTCGGCGCCGGATGCCCGGGCAGACCCTCCGGCTCGGCGCCTACAGGTCGTCCTGGCAGGCGCGGCTGAGCGCCTGGGAGGTTGACGGCTTCTGCCGGCGGCTCTGGGCCCGGGATCCCACCCTCTGGGGTCCTGAGGTCGCACCGGAGGGATCCGGTTGGTTGGGATAGCTTCGGGCCGTGGAAGCCTCGACCGAGCAGCTGGCAGAGCTGACCGGCTTCGCGGCCGAAATCCGGCGGGTGGTGCTGCTGGGCATGGGCAGTTGGAGCCTGGCGGCCAACGTCTTCCGGACGGCCTTCCCCCGGCCGCCCGACGCCCCCGCTCTGACCGTGCTGGATACCGTCCACCCCGACGCGGTCCGGGCGGTGGTCTCCTGCTGCTCGGCGGAAACCACCCTTTTCCTGGTTTCCAGCAAGTCAGGGACGACGGTGGAGACCCTGACCCTCTTTCGGTTCTTCTGGGAGTGGACGGGGAGGGTCGGCCACCGCTTTGCGGCCATCACCGACCCGGGGAAACTTTTGGAGGAACTGGCCCGGACCCACGGCTTCCGCCGGGTCTTCTACGGCCTGCCGGACGTGGGCGGCCGCTACTCGGCACTCACCCCCTTCGGCCTGGTGCCCGCCGCCCTCGTTGGGGTGAACGTCAAGGAGATCCTTGACCGGGCCTGGGTGATGGTCGAGGCCTGCGCCGCTTGCGTTTCCATCGCCGATAACGCCTGGCTGCAGCTGGGGACCGCCCTTGGGGAGCTGGCCCAGCACGGGCGGGACAAGGTGACCCTTTTGACTTCCCCCGGCCTGGGCTCCTTGGGCGCCTGGGTAGAGCAGCTGCTGGCCGAAAGCACCGGCAAGGCCGCCCGGGGCCTGGTGCCCGTGGTCGGAGAGGCCCCCGGGCCGCCGAAAGTGTACGGGCCCGACCGGGTCTTCGTCCAGGTCGGGGCCGGCGACCCCGCCTGCCTGAACAGACTGGCGGCCGCGGGTCACCCGGTGGCCACCATCGGCCCGGTGGGAAGGGCCGACGTCGGCCAGGAGTTTTTCCGCTGGGAGCTGGCCACCGCCGCGGCCGGGGCCGTCCTCGGCGTGAACCCCTTCGACCAGCCAGACGTGGAGCTCGCCAAGGAGCTGGCCCGCCGCTGGCTGAAGGCGTCGGGGGCACCGCGCCCGGACGATGGGACGCTCAAGGTTACGGCTCCGAACCTGGTGGCGGTGCTTCGCGGCTGGTTGGCGGCGGCCCAGGCCTACCTGGCCCCGTCGCCCTGGACCGCGGCCGGGTTGCAGGCCTCACGGACCTTGCTCCGGGACCGGCTGCGGTTGGCGACGACAGTGGGTTACGGGCCCCGCTATCTGCACCCCACCGGCCAGCTCCATAAGGGCGGCCCAAACACCGGGCTGTTTTTGCAGATTACGGCCGAGCCCCGGACCGACCTGCCCGTGCCGGGGGGAAGCTTCACGTTCGGAGGGTTGCTGGCGGCCCAGGCGCTGGGGGAATATGAGGCATTGGTGGCCCGGGGCCGGCGGGTGGTTCGGGTTCACCTGGGCCGGGACGTAGGCCAAGGACTCCCCCGGCTCCTGACCGGGCTGCGGGAGGCCCTCGAGGAACTCCGGTGATCCGGGCGGTCATCTTCGACCTGGATGGTACCCTTGTTCAAACCGAGAAGCTTAAAGCTCACTCATACGCCGTGGTCGTGTAGCGCCTCCTCGGCCTCCCGGAGCCGGACCCCCGGGCCGTTGAGGCCTACCGGGAGGTGGTGGGCGAGTCCCGGGAGGTTGCCTCCCGCCACATCATGGCCCGGCTTGGCCTCGAGCCGGTCCTGGGGGACCTGATGCCCAGGCACGGGGCTGCGGAGCCCTGGGACGTTCTGACGGCCATGCGGGGGCAGACCTACCGGGAGCTGGTTGCGGACCCCCAGGTTCTGCAGGCCCACCGCTGGCCCCACGCCATCGCCTTCCTCCGCCTGGTCCGGTCCGCGCGGTTCAAGACGGGGCTGGCCACCATGTCCCAGCGGACCGAAGCCCTCCACGTCCTGCCGGCGCTGGGCCTCGAGGGGAAGTTCGACGTCATCCTCACCCGCAACGACGTATCCCGCCCCAAGCCCGACCCCGAGATCTACCTGATGGCCTGCCGGCGGCTCGGGGTAAGGCCGGCCGAATGCCTCGCCATCGAGGATTCCCCGGCGGGAGTACGGGCGGCCGGCATCGCGACCGTGCCGGTGGCCACCTTTTTTACCCGTTCCGGCCTGCTGGCGGCAAACCTGCCGCCGGAATGCCTCACCCTCGAGCCGGCGGACCTGATTCCCGCCGTGGAGCGGTGTTTGCGGGCGAAGGGTGAGCGTTTTTCGGAAGGAGGAACAACGAAATGGAACTGGGAATGGTCGGCTTAGGCCGGATGGGAGGTGCCATGGCCCGCCGGCTCCTCCGGGCCGGGCACCAAGTGGTGGCCTACCACCTGGACCCGGGGGCTGTCCGGCGGGTCGAAGAGCAGGGGGCGGTTGGGGTCAGGTCACTGGCCGACCTCCCCCAGTGCCTCAACCGGCCCCGGGTCGTCTGGCTGATGGTCCCGGCGGGAAGGCCGGCGGATGAGGCGGTCGGGGTGCTGGTCCGTCACCTGGAGGCGGAAGACATCGTCGTGGACGGGGGTAACTCGTACTACAAGGATACGCTCCGGCGGGCGGCGTGGCTTAGGGACCGGGGCATCCACCCGGTGGACGTGGGCACCAGCGGCGGAATCTGGGGCCCGGAACACGGCTACTGCCTGATGGTGGGGGGTGATGCGGAACCGGTCCGGTACCTGGATCCCATCTTCAAAGACCTGGCCGGGCCCGCCGGCTACGCCCACGTGGCCCCCGGCGGGCCCGGCCACTTCGTGAAGATGGTCCACAACGGCATCGAGTACGGCCTGATGCAGGCCTACGCCGAGGGCTTTGAACTGCTTCGGGAGAATATGTCGAGGACTCGGGGGAGGGTCGGTGGACGGTGGCCGAATCGGTGGAGCTGGCGGTGCCGCTGCCGGTCATCACCCTCGCCCTCCAGGCCCGGTTCCGGTCCCGCCAGCCCGAGTCCTTCGGGGCCAAACTTCTGGCCGCCCTGCGCCGTGAATTCGGCGGCCACCCGGTCAGGGGGGCGGAATGACGCCGCGACCGGCCCAACCCCACATTTTCGTCGTCCTCGGGGGCACCGGCGACCCGGCCCGCCGGAAGCTTTTGTCCGCCCTCTTCCGGCTGAGGCACCGGCGCCTGGTGCCGGCGAACTGGGCCCTCCTGGCCGCCGGGCGGGACCCGGAACTGACGGAGGAAGCTTACCGCGACCGGGCCGCCGGCCTGGACCCCGGTCCGGCCCGGGCCTGGTGCGGGCGCTATCTTTACTACCAGCCGTTGCCAGCGGCCGATGCCGATGACTACGGCCGGCTGGCCCGGCGGCTGGGGCAGCTCGAGCAGGCCCACGGGCTGCCGGGAAACCGGGTCTTCTACCTGGCAATTCCCCCGGCCGCCTTTCCCGAGACCATCGCCGGACTGGGCCGGGCCGGCCTTAACCGGGGCCGGGGGTGGGTCCGGCTGGTGGTGGCGAAACCCTTCGGCCTGGACCTGGCCTCGGCCCGGACCCTCAACGGCCTACTTCACCGGTACTTCGGCGAGGAGCAGGTCTACCGCATCGACCATTACCTGGGGAAAGAGACCGTCCAAAACCTGCTGGTCTTCCGGTTTTGAGTCCCTCTGGAACCGGCACCACGTGGACCACGTGCAGGTCACCGTGGCCGAGACCCTGGGGGTGGAGGGGCGGCCCACTACGAGCCGACGGGGGCCGTGCGGGATATGGTCCCAAATCACCTGATGCCAGCTACTGGCCCTGACGGCCATGGAGGTGCCCGGCGCCTTCGAGGCCGATGCCGTCCGGAACGAGAAGGTCAAGGTGTTGCGGTCCGTCCGCCCCATCCGGCCGGAGGACGTCGTCCGCAATCAGCACGGCCCGGGGGGAGGTCGGGGGCCAGGTCGTCCCCGGCTACCGGGAAGAGTCGGAGGTCGCCCCGGACTCCCGGACCGAGACCTTTGCGGCCCTGCGACTTGAGGTGGCCAACTGGCGTGGCAGGGGGGTGCCTTTCTACCTGCGGACTGGCAAGCGGCTGACCCAACGGCGGAGCGAGGTCGCCGTGGTCTTTAAGTGCCCGCCTGTCTCGGTTTTTCAGCCCTTCCATTCGTGCGCCATCCACTCCAACGTTCTGGTGGTAACCCTGCAGCCGGACGAGGGCTTCGACTTTTATTTTGAAATCGAGGCGCCGGGAATGCCCCTTGACCTGGACACGGCCAGCCTGCACTTCCGCTACGCCGAACGGTTCCGGGAACCGCTGCCGGAGGCCTACGAAACCCTTCTGCTCGATGCCCTCCACGGCGACCAGCTGCTTTTCGTCCGGGCCGACGAGATCGAGGCAGCCTGGCGATTGCTCGACCTGGTGCTGCGAAACCCGCCGGCCGAGCCGGAGCCGTACCCGGCCGGCAGCTGGGGACCGGCGGGTGCCGACAGGCTGATCCGTTTGGAGGGGCGGGCCTGGGACCTTTGCTGACCCCGGAAGTCCGGGTTTTTCCCGACATCTGGGCCCTCAGCCGGGCGGCCGCTGTCGCCCTGGCCGCCCTGATCGGGGATGCGGCCAGGCGGGACGCCCGGTTTGCGCTGGCCCTGGCCGGCGGTGAAACGCCCCGGACCCTTTACCCGGTCCTGGCCTCCGAATATGCCGGCCTGCCCTGGCAGGCCGTGCACTTCTTTTGGGGAGATGAGCGGTTTGTGCCGCCGGACCATCCCCTGAGCAATTACCGGCTCGCCCGGCAAACCCTGTTGGACCGGATACCCATCCCGCCGGCCAATATCCATCCGGTCCCGCCCGACCGCCCCGACCCGGAAGCGGCCGCCGTTGAGTACCGGGCGGAGCTGGGAGCGTGGTTCGGGGCCGACCTGCCCCGGTTTGACCTGGTGTTTGCTGGGGCTTGGGGCGGACGGCCATACGGCTTCCCTGTTGCCGGGGTCCTCCCTGCTGGAGGCGCGGCGGCCGCCGGCGGTGGCGGCGATTCCGGGGCCCTCCGGCCAGCCACGGGTCACCCCGACCCTCCCGGCAATCAACAATGCCGCCCGGGTCTGGTTCCTGGTGAGCGGTCCGGCCAAGGCCCCGGCCCTGGCCCGGGTTCTGGCTCCCCGGGGGCGGGTCTCCACGTCGCCGGCCCGCGGGCTCCGGCCGACCCGGGGCGAGCTGGTGTTCTGGGTCGACCTGCCGGCGGCCGTCCTGCTTGGGGAGAAGAGCCGGTGCCGGATCAGGACCTTCCTGAGCTGACCCACGGCCCCGAAGGTCCCCGGCCGCTTGGGGAGGCCTTCGGGGGACCGGGACTGGACCTGGGCTGGGCGCCGGGAGCCAAGCAGGGGGTGGGCACGGTCTGCAACCGCCGGTCCCGGGTCTGGTTCACCCTGCCCCAGGGGATAATTACCGAGGTCTACTGCCCGAGGGTGGACGTGGCCAACACCCGGGACCTCCAGTTTCTGGTCACCGACGGCCGAACCTTCTTCCACGAGGAGTGCCGAGACCTCCGCCACCGGGTCGAATATCTGGACCCCGAGGCCCCGCCTTACTGCCCCCGATCCGAAGACCCGGCCGTTACCGCATCGTCAAACGGGTGGTCACGGACCCGGATGCCAACTGTCTTCTAATCCGGGCCACCTTTGAGCCCCTGACCGGGGGCCGGGAAGACTATCGGCTCTACGTGCTCCTTGCACCCCGCCCCAAAAACCGCGGGACCGGAAACCGGGGCCGGGTGCGGAATGTCGGCGGCAAGACGGTCCTTACGGCCTGGCGGGAGGATGTCGCCCTGGCCCTGGCGGCTTCGGTGCCGGTGCGCCGGGCGTCGTGCGGCTTTGTCGGTTTCTCCGGCGGCTGGACCGACCTTCACCAGGACCTTCGGCTGGACTGGAAGTTCGCCTCGGCCACCGACGGCCACATCGCCCTGACGGCGGAACTGGACCTGGGTTGCGGGCCGGAATTCACCCTTGCCCTGGGTTTCGGCCTGGACCCGGAGGAGGCGACCCGGACGGCCCTGAGTTCCCTGGCCAGGCCCTTCGCCCGGGTGGAGAGAAAGTACATCCGGGAATGGAAGCGGTGGTCGACGGGGCTGACCGACCTGGGGAAGCATTCGGGGGACGGAGGGGTGCTTCAGCGCATAAGCCGGGTGGTACTTAAGGCCCACGAGGACAAGACCTACCCCGGGGCCTTTATCGCGTCCCTCTCGGTCCCGTGGGGGAAAGTAGCAAAGGACGCCAACACGGGCGGTTATCACCTCTGTTGGCCCCGGGACCTGGTCCACATCGCCACCGGGCTGCTGGCGGTGGGGGATACGGGGGCGGCCCGCCGGGCGCTGCGCTATCTGGGCCAAATCCAGAATCCGGCAGACGGGAGCTGGCCGCAGAACTGCTGGGTGAAGGGCCGACCTTACTGGACGGGCCTCCAGCTGGATGGGGTCGCGCTGCCCATCCTCCTGGCCTGGCGCCTTTACCGGGCCGGGCTCTTGCGGGGAGGGGAGCTGAAGCACCGGTACCGGATGGTGCGGGCCGCCGCCCTGTGCCTGGCCCGGTGCGGACCGGTTACGCCCTAGGAACGCTGGGAGGAAAACGGGGGCTACTCCCCGGGCACCCTGGCGGCGGCCATCGTCGGCCTCGTCTGCGCCGCGGGCTTTGCCGACCTGGTGGAGGAGCAACAGAGGTCGCCGACTTCTGGACGACCCGGGTCGAAGACTGGACCTTCACCCGCTGCGGGGAACTGTTGCCGGGCCACCGGGAATACTACGAACGGATTGCGGTGGTGCCGGCGGCAGAAGCCGAGCCGCCGGGCATGGAGTGTCGGGTGCTGCTGGCCATTGCCAACCGGCCTGGCGACGTAGCATCCCAGTTTACGACGGGCTGCTGAAAATGGAGAGCCCCAACGGGCCAGCCTGGCGGCGGTACAACGGGGACGGCTACGGCGAGGAGGCCGACGGCACCCCTTACGACGGGGCAGGGGTCGGGCGGGCCTGGCCGCTCCTCATCGGGGAGCGGGGTCATTACGAGCTGGCGGCAGGCCGCGACCCCACGGCCTATCTCGAGGCCCTGGAGCGGTTCGCCAACGCGGGCGGGATGCCGCCGGAGCAGGTCTGGGACGCCGACGACATTCCGGAGCGCGGCCTTTTCCGGGGAGTGGGAACCGGGTCGGCAACGCCGCCG
Source organism: Dehalococcoidia bacterium (assembly GCA_042408785.1). Lineage (GTDB taxonomy): Bacteria > Chloroflexota > Dehalococcoidia > JAUQQI01 > JAUQQI01 > JAUQQI01. Next base: position 13,068 of record JBHOQU010000097.1, read on the forward strand.
GCCTGGGCCCACGCCGAGTACCTCCGGCTGCTGCAATCGGTACACGAGAGGACCTGCTCCGGGAGGTGGCCCCCGGCACCGGGATATACGCCTTTGAGTCCCCGGCCCGGACCTTCGGTCGGGGCCGGGCCCTGCATTTTACGTTCTTCTGGCCGGATGCCCGGCGGTGGGAGGGGCGGGACTTCGTG
>JBHOQU010000101.1:0-20442 GCA_042408785.1 Dehalococcoidia bacterium
GGCCACCATGGAAGGGGGCGAAAAAATCATCCGGACCGCCCTGGACAACTTCGGCCGCATCGACATCCTGGTCTGCTGTGCCGGAATCCTCCGGGACCGGATGATCTTCAACATGACCGAAGAAGAGTGGGATGAGGTCATCCGGGTCCACCTAAAGGGCCATTTCACCGTGATGAAGCCGGCCTCGGTGCTGATGCGCCAGCAGCGCTACGGCCGGATCATAACCTTCAGCTCCTCCAGCGGCCTCATCGGCAACACGGGTCAGGCCAACTACGGGGCGGCCAAGGCCGCCATTGCCGGTCTTACCCGGGTTGCGGCCCTGGACCTGGGCCGCTACGGGGTGACGGTGAACTGCATTGCCCCCTCGGCCAACACCCGGATGACGGCCACCGTGCCTGACCGGGCCCGCCAGATCCGGGAACAGCTGGGCCTGGCCCGGCCCCGGTTTGAGATGAGCCGGGAGCCCGAAGATGTGGCCCCGATGGTGGTCTACCTGGCCAGCGAGGAGGCCGGCTGGATCAACGGGCAGATCTTCTACGTGGGCGGGGGCATCGTGGCCCGGGCCCAGGAGGAGCGGCCCATCCGCCACATGTGGAAGCCCGAACGCTGGACCGTCCACGAAATCGGGGGGTTAATCCGGTCCCAGCTCTTCGACCCGACCTTCGTCTCGCCCGGCCTGCCCCGGCCCGAGGCCCAGCCGCCGACCCCGCAGCAGGCCCAGACGCCCCAGCCCCAGGCTTAATCTAAGCCACCCGAACCGGACCCTTTACCCGGGCGGCCTTTGGGCATCATGCGGCCGGGCGGCTGCCGGCCGCATGCCCCAGAGTAAGCCGGTAGGGGGTCCGAGTTTTATTGCCGGCCTCATTTCAAGGCACCGCCGGACGATAATCGGGCGGGCCGTAGGGGTGTACGGCCGTGCACCTATAATAAGACCTCGGCCGGGGAAACGGCCCGAGTAATCGTAAGTTACCTGTGGCGACTTGGTTAGACTTCGGGGTCTTCCTCGTCCTCTTCGCCGAGCTGTTCTAAGAGCCGGGCGGCCCGGTTGTAGCCGATGCGCAGCTTACGCTGGAGGAAGGAGACAGAGACCCGCCCGTGCTGGCGCAGGAGGGCCCGGGCCTCCTCCAGCAACTCGTCCGCCTGCTCCTCCTCCGACCAGCCCTTAACGTTAACCAGGTCCTCCACGTACTGGGGCGGCCGGTTCGACCGCCACCAGTTGACCAGCCGCTCGATCTCAGCGTCGGAGACGAAGCAGCCCTGGAGGCGGATGGGTTTGGGCGCATCCCCCGGCAGGAAAAGCATATCCCCCCGGCCCAGCAGTTTCTCGGCCCCGACCGTGTCTAAAATCGTCCGGGAATCCACCTGGGAAGAGACCGCAAAGCTTATCCGGGACGGAAAGTTTGCCTTGATAAGGCCCGTCACCACGTCCACCGACGGCCGCTGGGTCGCCAGCACCAGGTGGATGCCGGTGGCCCGGGCCAGCTGGGCCAGCCGGCAGAGCAGCTTTTCGGTCTCGTCGGGGGCCAGCATCATCAGGTCGGCCAGCTCGTCGATGATGAGGACGATGTAGGGCAAAGTCGGCTGCTTTTCCCGGACGGCCCAGGCGTTGTAGGCGGTGATGTTCCGGACCCCCACCTCGGCAAACCGCCGGTAGCGGTTGTCCATCTCCCCGGTAACCCACTTGAGCACCCCGATAACCTTCTCCACCTCCACCACCACCGGCGCCAGCAGGTGGGGCACGTCGTTGTACTGGACCAGCTCCACCCGCTTCGGGTCCACCAGGATCAGCCGGACCTGCTCCGGGGTGTTGTGCAGGAGCAGGCAGCAGACGATCGAGTTGAGGCAGACGGATTTGCCGCTGCCGGTGGCCCCGGCGATGAGCAGGTGGGGCATTGCCGCCAGGTCCGCCACGATGGGTTCGCCGGCCACATCCTGGCCCAGGGCCAGGGCCAGCCGGGACTTGGCGGCCAGCCGGCGAAACTGGGGCGTTTCCACCACCTGCCGCAGGGTTACCAGGGTGGTGTTTACGTTGGGCACCTCGATGCCGATGTAGGGCTTGCCGGGCACGGGCGCCTCGATCCGGACGGAGGGCACGGCCAGGGCCACGGCCAGGTCCTCCTCCAGCTGTTTTATGCGCCGCACCTTGACCCGGGTTCGGGAGACCTCCTCGACCCGGACCTTGGGGTTGCCGTCCTTGTCGTACTTGATCCGGCCCTGGGCGTCCCGCTCCTTGACGATGCGAGTCTTCACTTCCCAGCCGGGCTCGATGCCGAACTGGGTGACGGTCGGCCCCTGGTTGACCTCCACCACCCGGGCATCAACCCCGTATTCGGCCAGCTTCTCCTCGATGAGCCGGACCCGCTGGCGGTTGTCCATGGCCACCGTTTCCCCCTCCCGCCCCGGCTCCAGCAGGTCGATGGGCGGCAGGGCCGGATTAGCCTTCGGGGCCCCGGCGGAAACAATGGCCGTGCGCACCCGCTCCACCACGGGGACCGGCTCCGACTCCGGGGCCGCCACCGCCGGGACGGCCGGGCGGGGCCGCCGGACCAGCACCCGGGGCGCCTGGCGGGCCGCCCGGACCCCAACCCGCACCAGGGCGCGGCCGGTAACAAAGGTGGCCCGGGGGTGCAGAAGCACCGCCCCGAAGCCGGCCAGCAGTCCGAGCCGGACCAGCCCGACCACCGGGTTTGGGCCGAAGAGGGCGGCCCCCAGGTGGCCGCCCAGGGAGACGCGGCCGAAGTCCACCTCGGCAAATTTGAGGCCGGCCGGGTAAACCCCGCCCAGCAGGACCCCCAGGCCCAGGCTAAAGACTTCGGCGGCCAGCGCCTGCCGCAGCCGGACGGCCTTCGGCCGCCCGCCGTCGGCCAGCCGCCAGTAGGCGAGGGCCCCGCCCAGGATAAAGACCGGGGGCAGGAGGCCCACCTGGGCCACCGCCCAGCTGAAGGCCCTCAGGAGGAGCCCCCAGCTCAGCCAGAGGACGCCCCCCAGAAGCACGGCCGCCCCCAGCAGCCAGGGCAGCCGGCTTAAAACCCGCCCGGCCGCGGCAAAGGCGGAGCGCCCGGCCGGCCTTCGGCCGGCCAGCCGCCGCTTCCGGGCCTGGACTCGGGTTCGGGCCACCGCCATCGGCTAAATCTCGACCGGCACCGAGAGGATGAGGGGCCGGGCCCTGGTCTCCTGATAGACCAGTCGGCCGAGCACCTCCTTCACTTTAGAGTTTATAAAACTCCAGTCGGCCAGTCGGTCGGAACGCCGGTCCAGGGCGTCCATCAGGATACCCCTGGCCCGGTCCAGCAGTTCCTGCGCCCGGCCGTCGGCCCCGAAGCCCCGGGCGATAATATCCGGCCTGGACAGGACCCGGCCGGTGCGCCGGTCCACGGTCACGATGACCACCAGCACCCCGTCGGCGGCCAGCCGCTGCCGGTCCCGGAGCACCGCCGGCCCCAACTCCCCAAGGCTGTCCACGAAAACATAGCCGGCGGGGACCTTCCCCGTAACCCGGGCCGTCCGGTCGGTGAGCTCCAGAACGTGCCCGTCCTCTAAGACGAAGATGTTGTCGGCCGGGATTCCCATGTTCTGGGCGAGGCGGGCGTGGGCAAAGAGCTGCCGGTACTGGCCGTGGATGGGGACGAAAAACTTCGGCTTAAGCAGGGCGAGCATCAGCTTGAGCTCTTCCTGGCTGGCGTGGCCGGGAACGTGGACGTCGGCGATCCGGCTGTAAAGGACAGTGGCCCCCTGCTTGAGCAGGTTGTCGATGGTGCGGTTTATGGCCTGCTCATTGCCCGGGATGGGCGAGGCCGAGATCACCACCGTGTCCTCGGGGTGAACCTTGATGCGGTGGTCCCGGTTGGCGATGCGGGCCAGGGCCGAGCCGGGCTCCCCCTGGGAGCCGGTGGTGAGCAGGGCCAGGGCCCGGCGGTCGTAGCGGTTGACCTCGTCGGCGTGAATCATCACCCCGGGCGGGGGCGTAAGGTAGCCCAGCTCAACGGCCACCTCGACGTTCTGAAGCATGCTCCGGCCGAAGATGGCCACCTTGCGGCCGGTCTCGAAGGCGGCATTGATAACCTGCTGAATCCGGGATATGTGGGAGGCAAAGGTGGCCACGATAACCCGGGCCGGGGCCTGGGCCATCACCTGCAGGAGGGCCCGGGAAACCACCGCCTCGGACGGGGTGTAGCCGGGCAGGTCGGCGTAGGTGGAATCCGAAAGGAGGCAGAGCACACCCTCCCCGCCCAGCTCGGCCAACTTGGCAAAGTCGGTAGGCTTGCCGTCCACCGGCGTGTGGTCGAACTTAAAGTCGCCGGTATGGACGATGGTCCCGACCGGGGTGGTGATGGCCAGGCCGACGGAGTCGGGGATGCTGTGGTTGACCCGGAAAGGTTCGACCCGGAACGCCCCGACCTGAACCGGCTCCCGGACGGTCAGGGTGTGGAGGGTGCACCGTTCCAGCAGCCGGTGTTCCCGAAGCTTGGCCGAGATGAGCCCCAGGGTCAGGGGGGTCGCGTAAATGTGAGTCGGGCCGACCTGGGGCAGAACGTAGGGGAGGGCCCCGGTGTGGTCCTCGTGGCCGTGGGTTATGATGATACCCCGGATGCGGTCTTTATTCTGAGCCAGGTAGGTGATATTGGGGATCACCAGGTCGACCCCGAGCATCTCCTCTTCGGGGAACATCACCCCGGCGTCGACCACCAGGAGGTCCTGGTCCCACTCCAGGACCGTCATGTTGCGACCGATCTCCCCGAGGCCGCCCAGCGGGATTATCTTAAGCCTGCCTGCACCCGCCATTAAAAGAGGCTTAGCTGTTGGGGCCGGGAGTCGGCAGTGGGGGCCTGCTGCCGGGCCTCGGCCAGGATCTGCGGCAGCTTCTCGAAGTCCTTTATGAGGGGCTCCTTAAACCGTTCCTGGTGCAGGGCCGCCGCCGGGTGGAACATCGGCACGATGACCCGGCCGTTCACCCGGTGCGGCTGGCCGTGGACCCTGGTGATGGACTGGTTGGGCAGAAAGAGGGCCATGGAATAGCGGCCCAGGGTGACGATGACCCGGGGGTTTATGACTTCGATCTGCTTTTCGAGCCAGGCCGAGGTGCACGTCCTGATTTCGATGGGGGCAGGGTCCCGGTTATTGGGGGGCCGGCATTTAACCACGTTGGTGATGAAGACCTCCTCCCGCCGGAGGCCGGCCCGGGCCAGGAGCTCGGTGAGGAACCGCCCGGCCGGCCCGACGAAGGGGCGGCCCTGCTGGTCTTCGTGGTAGCCTGGGGCCTCGCCGATGAGCATGATTTCGGCGTCGGCCGGCCCCTCACCGGGCACCGCCAGCTTGCGGTGGGCGGCTAGGGGGCAGAGGGTGCAGATGCGGATGCCGTCGGCCAGCTCGTTGAGAAGTTCGGCTGCCGTTTTCATTTTCTCCGATTATACCCCTTGCCGGGGGAGGCCGTCCAACCTGTTTGCGCCCCGAAGGGGGGCGTGTTAGAATAAACATCGGTGTAGTCACCGGGAGGTATGGAGCATTTGCGCGACTACGAGCTGGTATTTATTCTCCGCCCCGACCTGGAAGACGAGGCCGTTCAGGCGTTCATCGACCGGGTGGCAAACTTAATCCGGGAGTACGGCGGGCAGGTCAAGAAGGTCGAGCCCTGGGGCCGGCGCAAGCTGGCCTATTTCATCCAGCGCCACCGGGAAGGGTACTACGTTCTGATGCAGTTTGCCCTCGGGGCCCGGCGGGTGGCGGACCTGGAGCGCTGGCTACTCCTCAACGAGGACGTGATCCGGCACCTGATCGTGCGGCTGGAGGAGGCGGCCCAGGCGGCTAAAGCACCGGCCCCGGCCGAGGCGGCCACCACCGAAAAAGAGCCCGGCCCGGAGGTAGAGGTTGGGGCGACGTCGGCAAGCGAGGAGTAAGTTCAGATGGCGGGCTCTTACTGCAAAGTGATCCTTGTTGGGAACCTCGGGGGCGACCCGGAACTGCGCTACACCCAGGAGGGGTTGCCGGTAGTCACCTTCAACGTGGCCGTTAACCGCCGGCGGCGCCAGGGCGAGAACAACTGGGTGGAGGAGACGGACTGGTTCCGGGTTACGGCCTGGGGCCGGCTGGCCGAGACCTGCAACCAGGTGCTGAGCAAGGGCCGCAAGGTGCTGGTGGAAGGGCGGCTCCAGACCCGCACCTTCCAGGGCTCCGACGGCCAGACCCGGAAGTTTATCGACGTTATCGCCAGCCAGATGGTCCTGCTGGACCGGCCGCCCACCGCCGAGCCGGTCCTCGAAGAAGAGACCATCGAGGCCGAAGACCTGCCATTTTAAAAGCGGGGTGAGACCTTGGCTGAAGCAACCAGGACGACGACCCGAAGGGCTGAAGGCCGCCGCTACATTCCCCGGCGGAAGCTCTGCCCCTTCTGCACCGAGGACATCGACTACATCGACTACAAGGACGTTGCCCGCCTGCGGCGCTTCCTTTCGGACCGGGCCCGGATCGAGCCCCGGCGCAAGACCGGCGTCTGCGCCAAGCACCAGCGCCGGCTTTCGGTGGCCATCAAGCGGGCCCGCCACCTGGCCCTGCTGCCCTTCACCCCTGAGCACATCCGCAAGACCGGCGGCGTCGGCATCCGGGCCTGACCGGGCCCGGGGGTCGGGCCCCCCGCCAGCCCGTGGCTAAGAAAACCGCCCCCAGCCCGCCCCGCCCGGTCAGCCGGCGGCTTGCCGCCCGCTGGGCCCGGGAAAGGCGCCTCCAGCGGCTGGCCGTGGCCGGCATCGCCGGCGTGCTCCTGGTGGCCCTGGGGCTCCCCGCCTACGCCTTCTACCGGGAGTACGTGGCGATGGGCCTCGAGCCCATCGCCCGGGTCGAGGACCGCGTCCTCACCCTGAACGAGTATTTAAAGCTTCTCCGCTACCGGGATTACCTGCTCGACCTTCAGGCCGGCGCCAACCCCGGGGTCGCCGCCCCCGCCGGCGATGCCCTGGCGATGCGGCGGGCGGTTCTGCCCACCCAGGTGGTTTTCGACTGGGTGGACGACCAGATCGTCCGGCGAGAGGCCGAAAAATACGGCCTCACCGTCGCCCCCGAGGAGGTCGACCAGGCCCTCACCCGGGACTTCACCCCCCAGGGTCCGGCCGCCCAGGGGGCGGACCCGGCCGAGCTTTTTAAAAACTTCCTGGCACGCGCCGGCCTTTCCGAGGCGGAGTACCGGGATATGGTGGCTGGCCGGCTGCTGCGGCAGAAACTCGATGCCTTCGTCCGGGAGCAGGTTCCCACCGTGGCCGAACAGGCCCACGTTCAGGCCCTCGTCTACGACAAGCCCGAGGATGCCGACCAGGCCTATAACCGGCTGCAGGCCGGGGAAAGCTTTGAGGCCCTGCTGGCCGAGCTGCCCGCCGGCCGTGGCGGGGACCTGGGCTGGTTTCCCCGGGGCGTCCGGGATGCCGAATTCGACCGGGTCGTCTTCGACCAGCTTCAGCCGGGACAGTTCAGCCGGCCCTTTGCCACCACCGAAACGCCCCCCAGCGACATAAACACCCTGCTGAACCCCCAGCAGAAGTACTACATCGTGCGGGTGGTGGAGCGCGACCCGGCCCGCCCCATCGACCCGGATAAGCGGTCGGTGCTTCAGGAGCGGGCGCTGGGTCGGTGGCTGGACGAGCACCGGCAGAACTACCGGGTCGAATATTTGATAACGTCCGAAAAACAGCTCTGGGCCACCCAGCGGCTTGAGCGGGAGCGGCAGACCCGGTCGGCTAGGCCATGAAGCCGAGGGTCTGCGCCGGCGGCTCGGCCCCCTCGTCCTCGATGTCGGCCAGGGCCTGGCGAAGTTCCCCTCGCCCCACGAGCCTTAAAAAGGCGTCCACCACCTGGGGGTCGAACTGGCGGCCCCGCTGGGCCTCGATTTCCGAAACGGCCTCCTCCCACGGCCAGGCCGGCTTGTACGGCCGGACGTGGGTCAGGGCGTCGAAAACGTCGGCCACGGCCACGATCCGTCCAGGCAGGGGGATCCGCTCGCCGCTGAGCCCGTGGGGGTAGCCCTTGCCGTCCCAGCGCTCGTGGTGTGCGAGGGCGACCTGCTCGGCCAGGCGCAGGATGTCAAAGCGGCTGCCGCTCAGGATCCGGGCCCCGATGACGGTGTGGGCCTTCACCACCTCGAACTCCTCGGGGGTGAGGCGGCCGGGCTTGAGGAGGATCCGGTCGGGGATGGCGATCTTGCCGATGTCGTGGAGGGGCGCGGCCCGCTCAATGAGCTTTACCGAGCCCGGGGGCAAGCCGAGCTCCCGGGCGATCAGGGCCGAGACGCGGCCCACCCGCCGGGTGTGCTTGCCGGTGGCGTCATCCCGGTACTCGGCCGCCAGGGCCAGCCGCTCCAGGATCTCCAGCCGGGCCGCCTCCAGGTCCCGGGTGCGCTGGCGCACCCGCTCCTCCAGCACCTGGTTGTGGTGCTGAACCTGCAAGTAAAGGAGGCGGGTCTCCAACAGGTTCTTGACCCGGAAGAGGACTTCGGTCCGGTCAAAGGGCCTGACGATGTAGTCCTTGGCCAGCAAAAGGAGGGCCCGCTCCCGGACGCCCAGGTCGGCGCCGGAAGCGACGGCCAGAACGGGAACATATTCGTTCTGGGGGATCGCCTGCTGAAGCCGCCGCAACAGGTCGACCCCCTCGACGTCAAGGGTCTCCAGGTCCAGAATGATCAGGTCAGGGTAAAAGCGGTTCTGAACCGCCAGGAGGGGCAACTCTAAATTGGGAGCCGTGAGGATGTTGGTATAGCCTGCCTGCTGAAGGATCTCCTGGAGGGTCCTGGCATCCGCCTGGTTGGAGTCGATTATGAGGATTCGGGCCTTGATAAGCTCTTCAAAGTGCATCCGTCGCTCCCGCTTTAATGACTGGGGTCCCGCAGACAACCCCCGGAATCGCCCTAATATCACCAATCGGCAGCAAGGGGTATTTTGAGCAGGGGCTAAAGCCCCAATAAGGAAGGGAAAGGGGACCGAAACGGCAGTTTTTGGCCGGCCCCGAGGGACCGGCAGGGGAAAAGACGACCACCTTTAAACCCCTAAGCTCCGCTCCGGTGCAACCGCACCACCAGCTTTTTAGCACCAGTGCCCAAAAAGATCAAGCACTTTAAACGGGAAATTTTGCGTGAAGGAATAGCCGTAGCCTTCGCCTACTGTAAGTGCAACGGGTTTGTTGTGTACTGTCATCAGGAGTTCGGGGGGGGTGCGTAAGGGGTTTTCACCCCGGGCCGGAAGCCGGCGTCAGCCCGGGCTAGCGGCCTGGGGCGGCGGCCTCCAGCTCCACCCAGCGGTCGGCCCACGCCTGGAGCGCCCGGACCACCTCTTCCAGCTCCCGGCCCTTGGGCGTGAGGCTATACTCGATCCGGACCGGGGTTGTGGGGATCACCCGCCGGGCGATGATCCCTTCCCGTTCCAGCTCCTTAAGCCGCTGGGAGAGGAGCCGGTCGCTGATCTCGCCGATGTAGGCCCGGATCTCGGAAAAGCGCCGGGGCCCGGCCAGCAGCGAGCGAATGAGCAGGGGCGTCCAGGGTTTGGCCAGTATGCGGACGGCTCGCTCGTACCTGGGGCAAAAATTAAGCACGTCCATCCGATCTCCCTTTACATATTATACGACATTATTTTGATATCGGAGCTTTGCCGACTGCGGGCAGGGTTTTTCAGCCGTTGCGCAGTTCCCAGCAGACAGTGTCTTGTCTTCATGCCGAGTCGTAGGGCCGTGCGCCCATGCAACCGGCCGGCTGTCTTGCCCCAACGCCAAAACCAGAAGGCACCAGTTCGCGGGCCTTTTTTGATATAAATTTTCAAGAAGCCATGCTCAGCCTGCAGCTCATTCGGGAGCAGCCAGACCTGGTCCGGGCCGGCCTGAGCCGCCGGGGCGAAGACACCTCGGTGGTCGACCGGGTCCTGGCCCTGGATGAGGAGCGGCGCCGGCTCACGGCCGAGGCGGACCGACTCCGGGCCGTCCGTAACGAGGTGAGCCGCAAGTTGGGCAAGCTGCCCGAGAAGCCCCCGGAGCTCATTGCCGAGATGCGGGCCGTGGGCGACCGGATAAAGGAGCTGGAGGCCCGGCTCGAAAAGGTGGAGGCCCAGCTCAACGACCTGCTCCTGGGCATCCCCAACCTGCCGGACCCCTCGGTCCCCGACGGTCAGGACGAGCGGGATAACGTCGTCGTCCGCACCTGGGGCGAGCCCCGGGTGCCCGACTTCCCCCCCAGGCCCCACTGGGAGCTGGCCGAACTTTTAGACATCATCGACTTCGAGCGGGGTGCTAAGCTTTCGGGCAGCCGCTTCTACGTTCTTAAGGGGGCGGGGGCCCGCCTTCAGCGGGCGCTCATCGCCTGGATGCTGGACGTCCACACCCGGGAGCACGGCTACACCGAGGTTTACCCGCCTTACCTGGTCCGGCGGGAGGTTATGGTGGGCAGCGGCCAGCTCCCCAAGTTTTACGACAACCTCTACCGTGACGAAGAGGACGACCTCTGGCTCATCCCCACGGCCGAGGTTCCCCTGCTCAACCTCCACCGGGATGAGATTTTAGAGCCCGGAACCCTCCCCCTTTACTACGTGGCCTATTCGGCCTGCTTCCGGCGGGAGAAGGCCGCGGCCGGCCGGGATACCCGGGGCATCAAGCGGGTCCATCAGTTCGACAAGGTGGAGATGTTCAAGTTCGTCGAGCCGGCCGCCTCCGACGAAGAGCTCGAAAAGATGGTCCGGGATGCGGAGGATATTCTTCAGCGGCTGGGGCTTCCCTACCGGGTCGTCCTCCGGTGCGTGGGGGACCTGGGCTTTACGGCCACCAAGGGCTACGACCTGGAGGTCTGGGCGCCGGGGGTGCAGGAGTGGCTGGAGGTCTCCTCCTGCAGCAACGTGGGCGACTTTCAGTGCCGGCGGGCCAACATCCGCTACCGGCCCCAGCCCCGGGCCCGGCCCGAATACCCCCACGCCTTAAACGGCTCCGGGGTGGCCCTGCCCCGCACCATGATCGCCATCCTGGAAAACTACCAGCAGCCCGACGGGAGCGTGGTCATCCCCGAGGTCCTGCGCCCCTACCTCCACGGCGAAGAGGTGATCCGACCGCGCCGATGACGCCGACGGGCACCGTGGTCGCCGCCCAGCTCTGCCCCGGCCACCGGCTCCCCATGGCGGCCCGGGCCGAGGTCCGGGCCGTGGCCGGCCTGGGCCTGGAGGGCGACTTCCACGCCCGGGGCGGCCGGCGCCAGGTGCTCCTCATCGACCTGGAAATCCTCGAAGCCCTGGGCCTCAAGCCCGGCCAGGTCAAGGAGAACCTGACCGTCCGGGGGAATCGACCTCCAGGGCCTGCCGGCCGGAACCCACCTGCAGGTGGGTTCCGAGGCCGTCCTGGAGCTCACCGGACCCTGCACCCCCTGCGGCCGGATGGATGAGATCCGCCCCGGCCTTCAGGCCGAGCTGGCCGGCCGCCGGGGCGTCCTGGCCCGGGTGGTGCGCGGCGGCGTCATCCGGGTGGGCGACCCGGTCCGGGTTGTGCCGGATTTCGCACCGTAAACAGCTGGCGCGGGCCGACCTGCCGGCGTAAAATTAAGGGGTCCCGTTCGCACGGCAGGACTGAAGACCGGAGGGGACCAGGCTTTTTAGGAGGGCCCGGATGAAGACCTGGAAAGTTTTGGGGCCGTTAATCCTTGCGATCCTGCTGGCGGCCGGCTGTATGCCCCAGCCGGCAACCCCGGCGCCGCCGGCCGGCCCCAGTGGCACCCTTGTCTACGGCACCACCGCCGAGCCGAGCCGGCTTAATCCCATCGTCGGCCCCGAAGTCCACACCAAGGCTGCCCTCGACCTGATCTTCGACCCGCTGGTGGCCGTGGATGACCAGCTGGCCCTGATTCCGGCCCTGGCAACCCGGTGGGAGATATCGGCCGACGGCCGCCAGTACACCTTCTACCTGCGCCAGGGCGTCCGCTGGCACGACGGTCGGGAGTTCACCGGCGAAGACGTCAAGTTTACCCTGGATACCATCCGGGACCCGAACGTAAAGGGCACCATCGCCAAGACCGACTACGCCGGAATCCAGGAAATTACCGTGCCCGACAAGTACACCGTCAAGATCACCCTCCAGGCCCCGGATGCTTCTTTCCTTTCGAAGCTTACGGTGGGGATCGCCCCCAAGCACCTGCTGGAAGGGCAGGACCAGCTCAACACCCCCTTCAACCGTAAGCCGGTGGGCACCGGCCCGTACCTGGTCGAAGAGTGGGCTTCCGGCCAGCAACTCCGGTTCAAGGCGAACCGGGACTACTGGGGGACCAAGCCGGGGATTGAGACCATTATCTGGAAGTTTCTCAAAGACTCCAACATCCTCACCGTCCAGCTTCTGAGCGGGGAGGTGGATGCGGCGGCCGTTCCCAGCACCGATATCGGCCGCGTCCGGCAGGAGCGCAACTTAAGCTTCTTTGAGACCCTGGGCTTTAACACCTACATCGGCTTTAACAACGAGCACCCCCTTTTCCGGGACCGGCGGGTTCGGCAGGCCCTCAACTACGGCCTGGACAAGCAGGCCATCATCAACGGCATCCTCGAGGGGCAGGCCGTTCCGGCAACCTCGGAGATCCTGCCCAACACTTACTACTACAACCCCAACGTCAAGCCCTGGCCCCGGGACCTGAACCGGGCCCGGGTTCTGCTGGCCGAGGCCGGCTGGCGGCCGGGGGCCGACGGCATCTTAGAAAAGGACGGCCAGAAGTTTAAATTCAAGCTGCTTACCAACTCCGGGGACAAGGTCCGGGAAGAGATCGTGCTCTTCATCCGCCAGCAGTGGCGGGAGCTTGGGGTCGACGTGGAGCCGGTGTTCCTGGAGCTAAACACTTTCATCAACGACTACGTGCTCAAGAGCAACTTCGAGGCCATCTTTATCGGCAGCTCCGTCAACGTTGACCCGGACTTTCTCTTCCGGCGGTTTCACACCAGCTCCATTGCGGCCGGCCACAACTTCCTGCGCTACAGCAACCCCGAGCTGGACCGGCTCCTGGAGCAGGGGCGGCTGGAGGCCAGCCCGGAGAAGCGGCGGGAAATCTACTTCCGGGCCCAGGAGCTCATCTACCAGGAGACCCCGTCCATCCCCATCTTTCACCCGAAGGTGGTCTACGCCTTCAGGCCGCAGATTTCGGGGGTAAAGCCGTCGCCGATAAGCCTCTGGTGGAACGTGGAGGAGTGGCGGCTACGCTGAGGCCGGCCGCCAGGGGCCCCCTTCGAGAACGACCGCCGCGATGAGCCGGGCGGGCACCAGCTCAAACCCCGGCTCCACGGGGGGACGGGGCGGCCCGGGCAGCAGCTTGAAAGAGGTCGCCACCACGTAAAGGGGCGCCCCGCGCCCGGCCAGGGCCTCGGCCAGGCCGAGACTCGGCGACCCGTTGATAACGCTGCCGTCGGCAAAGACGGCATCGGCCCCGATGAGGCCCACCGGCCGGCCCAAACCTTCCAGGGAGGTTGCGACTTCGGCCCCGAGGGCGGCCGCCGCCCGCCGGCCGATGGGGTCTTGGGGGTCGGCGACCCAGACCCAAACCCGCCCGCCGTCCCGTCCCCGGTAAAGCCCCACGGCCCGGACCACCTGCGAACTGTAGCTGGCCGTGACCACGTCGGCCCCGGGCGGGAGCAGGTCGGCGGCGCGGCTGGCGGCCCTTTCGGCGGCCTCCGTCAGCTCGGCCAGGAGCCGGCTCACGGCCTCGGCCGTGAGGCCGCCGGTCCGGGCCAGCCCTTCCAGCCGGCGGCCGAGGTTCACCAGAACCGCAAAATCCGGCCGGGCCGTCATAAGGAGCCGAACGGCCGCCACCGGGTCCTTAACGTGACCGGCGGCAATATATTCCAGGGCCCGGCGGGCAATTTTGGTGGCCCCGGAGGTCCGGTCGGCCAGAATCGTCCCCAGCTCGGCGGCCATCTTCTGCCTTCCGGTATAATATCCCATGGAGCGAATATTTTCCCGGCCGGCGGCCCCAGCTTGACGGGGGCCGCCGGCCCATCTAACATCATAGTGTGCAGTGTTGCGTGAAGGGAGGGTCGTGCAATGACGGCCAACAGCGTTAAGACGGTGGTTCTTCTGGCCCTGCTGGCCGGCCTGCTGGTCTTCGCCGGGCGGGTGATAGCGGGTCCGACGGGGATGTTTGTTGCCCTGGTGCTGGCCCTCTTGATGAACTTCTTTGCCTACTGGTTCAGCGACAGGGTGGTCCAGCTGATGACCGGGGCCCGGGAGCTCCCCTATGAGGAGGCCCCGTGGCTGCACGAGCTGGTGGCCGACCTGGCCCACCGGGCCGGGATCCCGAAGCCCCAGGTCTGGCTGGTGGATGCCCCCCAGCCCAATGCCTTTGCCACCGGCCGGGACCACAGCCACGGGGTTGTGGCGGTGACCACCGGCCTGCTTCACCTGCTTAACCGGGATGAGCTGGCCGGGGTAATTGCCCACGAGCTGGCCCACATCAAGCACCGGGATACCCTGATCCAGGCCGTGGTGGCCACCATTGCTGGGGCCATTTCATACATTGCGCAGATGGCCCAGTGGGCGTTGTTCTTCGGCGGCTTCGGCCGCTCGGACGAGCGGGAAGGCAACGGCCTGGGCGAGCTGGCGGCAAGCCTGCTCTTCGTGATACTGGCGCCCATTGCGGCCCTCATAATCCAGCTGGCCATCTCCCGGGCCCGGGAGTATGAGGCCGACGCCGGCGGCGCCCGCATCTGCGGTGACCCGCTGGCCCTGGCCAGCGCCCTGGAGCGGCTGGAGGCGGCCAGCCGGCTCGTTCCCATGGAGGTGAACCCGGCCGCCTCCCACCTGTTCATCGTCCAGCCCTTCAGCGGGGAGGGTTTGCTGGGCCTCTTCAGCACCCACCCGCCCATCCGGGAGCGGGTCGCCCGGCTGCGCCGGATGGCCCTGGGCGCCCGCCGGCAGCTGGCATAATATGTCCACTGTCTGGGAGCTGGGCCTTTACCTGCTGAGCCTGGCCCTGGGGGGTGCGGCCGGCGGGGTGGTGGGCTGGGCGGCCGACTCGGTCCTGCGGACCCAGGGTTGGTGGTTTGTGGGCATCTTTGCCGGGATGCTGGTCGGGGCCTTCTTCGTCTACACCCGCCTCTCCCGGGTCGGCCCCACCCCTTAATTCCCAACGATGGCGAGCCTACACCCAAGGGCGGCCAACCGGCCGCCCTAAGCCTTTACGTGCGCCCGGCATGTCCCGGCAGTGCCGCAGACTCTTGCCCCTGCGCCGCCTTACTTGGATAGGCTAAAATAGCGGCGGACGCCGTGGACCGCAAACCCCGCCTCGAGCAGGTCGCCCCCGGCGTCGGCCGGCTTACCCTGGCCGACGACCAGATCATGCACCTTTTCACCATCCAGATTTACTTCGTGGGGGACGGGCCCATCGCCGTCGTCGATTCGGGCACCGGCGAGTCGGAGATGACCCGGGCCATCCTGGAGGTCTGGGAGGGGATAGGGTCCCCTGAGGTCGGGGCCGTTCTGCTCACCCACGGCCATCCTGACCACATCGGCGGGGCCTGGGCCCTGGCCGAGGCCACCGGGGCCCCGGTCTACATCCACCCGGCGGACGCCCCGCCCGGCCGCCCCACCCAGCCCCTCGCCCACGGCCAGCTGTTTCGGTTCGGCACGGTGGACGTCCTTGCCCTGCATACCCCCGGCCACAGCCCCGGCCACGTCTGCTTCTACCTGCCGGGCCGGAGGCTTCTGCTGAGCGGCGACCTCATCCTGGGGGAGGGGACGGCGGTGGTGCGGGATATGACCGCCTACCTGACGTCTTTGGAGCGGCTTCTCGGCCTTGACGTGGACCTGATCGCCCCGGCCCACGGCCCCCTGGTGACCGACGGGCCCCGCCGGATTCGGGCCTACATCGAGCACCGGCTCATGCGGGAGCGGCAGATTCGGGAGGCCCTGGTGGGGGGTCCGAAGACGGCCGAGGAGCTGGTGGAGCTGGTCTACCGCGGCCTGGACCCGAGGCTCCGGCGGGCGGCCCTGACCAACGTGGAGGCCCACTTAAAGAAGCTGATGGCCGAGGGGCGGGTTTCCCGATTTGGGGACGGGCGGTACGGGCTGGCCGGGGGGCGGCCGTGAACATCTCCGTTGAGGACGGCTTTCGCTTCGGGTGCGGCTTTATCCTCGCCTGGGTTGTCTTCTTCATTCTGGTGGCCATTGCCGTCCTGGCCGTTTTGGTCGTCTTAAACCTGGTGGGAACCCCGGTAAGCCTGCCGCCGGTGGTCGTTCCGCCGGCCCCCACCCCGACCCCGGGTTAAGCTAATCCCCCGGGGCCGGGCGGCCGGCCATGTGGTCACGGACGCTCCCGGTGGGGAACGCCACAAGCCCCAGCACCAGCGCCAGCCCGGCGAAGGCCAGGGGCAGCAGAAACACCGTGTGGAGGGCCTCGGCCAGGACCCCCTGCAGGGTCCCGAGCTGGCCGGCATAAAGGCTCCGGGCGGCGGGGTCCAGCAGGTTGCGGACCACGACGGCCGGGTCGGGCCCGGTCCCCGGAAGCTGTCCGGCCAGGCGGGTTTCCAGCTGCAGGTTGAGGAGGGCGCCCATGAGGGCCACCCCGAGGCTTCCGCCGATGGTCCGGCTGAACTGGTTGAGGGCGGTGGCAACCCCCCGCTGCCGCCAGCCGACGGCATTCTGGATGGAGATGAGCACCGGGGTGGAAGTGAGGCCCATTCCCAGGCCGACCAGGGCGACGTTGGCCATCACCAGGGGAAGGGGGGTTCCGGGGCGGAGGAGCTGGAGGGCGGCCGCCCCCAGGGTGGTGGCCATCAGCCCCCCGAGCAGAACCGGCCGGTAGCCGAGGCGCAGGATCAGCCGGCCCGCGGTGATGCTGCCGATGGGCCAGCCGATGGACATGGGGGCCAGGACGGCCCCGACGCTGAGGGGGCTTCCGCCCAGGGCCCCCTGGACGAAGAGGGGGATGAAGCCGGTGGTGCCGAACTGAACGGCCCCGCTCAGGATGCTCACCAGGTAGCCGGTGGCGATAAGGGGCCTGGCCAGCAAACGGAGGGGAACGATGGGCTCCGGGGTGCGGGTTTCGGCCAGCACGAAGCCGGCCAGCAGGCCCAAGGCCGCCAGGTAGAGGGCCGGGTACTGGGAATTCTCCAGGCCCAGAAGCAGGGCGCTGATGCCGGCGGTGAGGAGGGCGGCCCCCAGGAAGTCGACGGCGTGGCGGCGGCGGACCACCCGCTCGTGGTAGGTGCGGCCGAGCATCAGCAGGGCGGCCAGGCCGATGGGGATGTTAATGTAAAAGACCCAGTGCCAGGAGGCGACGGCGATTATGAGGCCGCCGAGGCTCGGGCCCACGATGCTGGCCGTGCCCCAGACGCCGCTGAAAACGCCCTGAAGCCGGGCCCGCTGCTCCACCGGGAAGAGGTCGCCCACGATGGTGAAGGTTATGGGCTGGATGGCCCCGGCCCCCAGGCCCTGGACGGCCCGGAAGAGGATGAGCTGAACCATCGACTGGGCCAGGCCGCACAGGGCCGACCCGACCAGGAAAAGGACGATGCCGAAGACCAGGACCGGCTTGCGGCCCACCATATCGGCGATGCGGCCGTAGAGGGGCACGGTGGTGGTTGAGGTGAGCAGGTAGGCGGCGATGAGCCAGCTGTAGAGGGAGACGCCGCCCAGGTCGGCGACGATGGTGGGGAGGGCCGTTCCCACGATGGTGGCGTCCAGGGCGGCCAGGGAGAGGGTCAGCACCAGGGAGGCGACAACCAGGGCGGTCTGCCGCCGGTCCAGGGGGGTGCGTTCGGCCGCCGGCTTTGCCGCCGTATCCGGATCCATGGTTCCGGGCTCCCTCTGGGGCAACTAAAACCATTATACGACCCCAGGGCGTTCCAGTTTTGGCATTAGAGCTGGGGAGACAGTCAGTTGTAGGGGCGCACGGCCGTGCGCCCCTACAACTAGACTAGCCACCGACTGCTAGCAGTTTGGCAGATAACTGGAAAGCCCCAATACGACCCTCCGGAGTTGAAAGGCTGCCGGTCGCCCCCCTACAATAGGTGAGTAGTTGGGAAGGGGTCTCGGACGGCTCGCAAACGCATCGTCTTAATCCTGGCTGCCGTCGCGGCGGTAGCCGTCCTCATCTACCTGGCGACACCGGTGGGGGATGGGCTCCTGTCGTGGGCCCGACTGCAGACGGGCGAGCCGACGCCCACGGCCGTCGGGCCCGGTCCGGCGGGTTCGCCGGCGCCGGCGGCCACCCGCACCCTTAGGTTTCCGGTAGTTTCCAACCATTCGGCGCCCCAGGCCGCGGCGGTCCGGCCGTCCCCCACCCCGAGTCCCCGGCCCTCGCCGACGCCCGTTCCCACCCCGGCCTCCCAGCTCCCGCCCCGGCTTCAGGGACTGCCCCCCTCCCCCTACAAGCGGCTGGCCGACTACCCCCGGCCGAAACCCGATTCCGGCTACGGGTTTCACATAAATGCCGCCGCCTACCCGCCCGACCCGGTAGTCTTCGAGCAGCAGATCCTGCCCAACCTGAAGGCGCTGGGGGCCACCTGGGTGACGGTCTGGCTGGCCAACGCCTCGCCAGCCAGCCTCGACTACGTCAAGAAGCTCGTCGACAACGGCTTTGAGGTGGTTCTGCGCTACCACCCCGTGATACCGCCCCCTCACCCCTATTACGTTCCGGACCAGAACGAGCTGGCCCAGTTTACCCGGGTGGGGGTCCGCTACATTGTGACGGGCAACGAACCGAACCTCAAAAACGAAAACGTTGACGACCGGGTCCATTCCCCGGCCGAAATCGCCCGGCAGTGGGTGGTCTCGGCCGACCGGATCAAGGCCGCCGGCGGCATCCCCCTCCTTTACCCCATGTCCTCGGGCCCCTCCGGCATGGAAATGCTTCGGGGGATGCTGGAGTGGATGAAGGCGAACAACGCCCTGGATGCCCTGGACGGGGCGGCGGTGGCCGTCCACAACCGCCCCTTAAACAAGCCCCTCGACCTCATCGACGACTCCTCCTTCCGGACCTACGAGCTGGTGGACGACCTTATCCGGCAGTACCTGGGGCGGAGTCTGCCCATCCTGGGGACCGAGGCCGGCTACACCTTCGGCGACCTGGTCGACCCCAGGTTTCCCCGGGTGAGCCCCGAGGACCACATGAGCGGCAACCTGGAGATAATCTTCGGCTTCCGGGACGGCCGGTGGCGGGACAGCCTCTTCTGCCAGAACTTCTGGATCCTGAGCGGCTTCGGCACCCGGACCTTCTTCGCCGACTGGTGGATTGAAAATCCCCTCTATTTCGGCCGGGACCTCCCCATCGTCGAGGCGCTGAAGAACGTGCCCAAGTTCGAACGCAAGTTCCAGTCGCCCGAGTTCCAGCGCTGAGACCCGGCCGGTGTGCTATCCTCGTTGGGAAATCCTCAGCGCGGAGGCCCACAGCCGGAGATGGAACGGGAGCTTTACTACGAAGTTCTAATCGTGGGCGGTGGGAATGCGGGGCTTTGTGCGGCCATGGCCGCCCTGGAAGCCGGGGCTTCGGTGGGGGTCATCGAAAAGGCCCCGAAGGCCGAGCGGGGCGGCAACAGCTCCCTCACGGCCCATATGCGCTTCGCCTACAAAAGCGTCGAGGACCTCATCCCCCTGATGGATAACCCCTCCGAATATGAGCTTAAAGTCCTGGCCGAGCGGGCCCCAAAGCACACCGAGGCCGACCTCTGGGATGAGGCGATGCGGGTCACCGAGGGCCAGGCTGACCCCGAACTTTTAGAAATCCACGTCCGGGAGTCCTACCGGACCGTCCGCTGGCTCCGGGAAAAGGGCCACAGCTGGGTCCCGGTTGTGGCCGACCCGACGGCCGGATTTCCCCTGATGCTGAACGGGGGCGGCTACGGCCTTCAGCAGCGCAACTTTGCCTACCTGGAGCGGCACGGGGTTCCCATCCACTATGAGACGGCCGCAACGGAGCTTATCGTGGACAATCGGGGCCGGGTGGTGGGGGTCCGGGCCCTTTCGTCCGAGGGCTTTTTGACCTTCCGGGCCAGAGCCGTGGTTTTGGCCTGCGGCGGCTTTGAGGGCAACCCCGAGATGCGGGCCAGGTACTTGGGTGCCCGCTGGGATACCGTCAAGATGCGGGGCGTTCCCTATAACACCGGCGATGGGCTTAAGATGGCCTTAGAGATTGGGGCCATGCCCTACGGAAGCTGGTCCAGCTGTCATGCCTCGCCCCAGGACTACAACCGGCCGGCCTGCAGCTACCCTTCGGCGATGACGGTGGGCGGGGCGGAGTGGAACCGGTATGCGTATCCATTCGGGATAATGGTCAATATCGAAGGCAAAAGGTTTGTGGATGAGGCCGAAGATATCCGGGCCCGGACCTATGCTAAGATGGGGCGGGCGATTCTGGCCCAGCCCGGGGGCATCGCCTTCCAGATTTTCGATGCCAAGGTGCGGCGGCGGGGCCTGCTGCCCCCAACCTATGACAAGGCCACCGGGGAGCGTGCCGAAACCTTAGAGGGGCTGGCC
>JBHOQU010000103.1:0-2555 GCA_042408785.1 Dehalococcoidia bacterium
GACCGATTAGCCGAAGGGTTGTCCGTCGCTTGGTTGTCTGAGGAGGCCCGGAAGAGGTGGGCCGAGCGGTTGTGCTCCATGCCCGAGCTAAAAAACGGGCTTCCCGGGGCCCACTCCTCCAGTTGCGGGCCCTGCGGCCCCACCGCCCGGGCGTTTTTGGGCATCCGCGATGAAAACAACCCCGCAGAAGTCCACGCCCGCCTCTGGCCCGGGAGCTGAAGGCTGCCCTGGTGGTGGTCCACGGACCGGCTGAGGAGGGCCTCGACCACTTCGGCTCCCATGCCTTCGTCGGAGAGGTGGATGTCGCCATAAGCTTGCTCGAGGTCCCCGAGGCCCCCCGACGGCGGGAACTCCGGGTAAGCCCGCCCCGCCTCCTCGGCCTCTACCGGGCCCTGGGCGACCCGGGGGCGGTGTCCCAGGCCGAGGTCGAGGAGCGGGTGCTGTCTCTTCTCGACGAGACCTGGCAGACGACCGCTGCGTTGTGGCAGAGCCTGGCCGAGCCCCGCCCCAGTAAGGAGCTGGTCCGCCGGGTCCTCCTGGAGTTGTGGCGGCGGGGCAGCATCGACCGGGAGCCCAGCCGGGGTTCGCAGCCGGACCGCTGGCGCCGGCCCCCCGGGGCGCCCGGCCCGGATTGTACCAACAACGGACAGGGATATACGGTTGTTGATACAAATGCGCCCCCTGGCGACGCCCCAATTTGTACCAACAACCGACCAATATATACGGTTGTTGGTACAAATGCGCCCGGGGACGGCCCCCCGTGAAGAGCCGGCCTGGGGCCATGTGCCACGGGCCGCACCAACGTGCGCCTGGGCGTGGGGCGAAAGGCCGCCGCCGCACAAACTTGACATATTGTTCCAACAACCGGTTGGGTATATAGTTGTTGGAGCAATAAAACCGTCAAGTGACGTTCCCGAGCCCGGGGCGGGTCGGCAGGACGACGAGCCGTCACCCCCGTCCCCCCGCCGGCCTGCGCTGCGCCTCGGCCCCATGGGACGGAAATTGCGTCTAATCATTCTTAGACGCCATTAAAGGCCCCGGCCGCGGCCGGCTGCCATCCCGGCCCGATGCCGAGTGCCTCCGACGGGCTCACCCGTGCGGGCCGACTTGTGGAAATGTGGAAAAAAACCTCTAGACTTAAAGATAGAAGCGGCAGGCCGGGAGGCGCAGCCCAGCGGTCGTCCCGGCCCGCCGGCTAACCTAGGGAAGGAGGTATTGACAAAAAAATGTCTGAGCCAACATCTTATACCACAACCGGGGACGTCGTTGCGCTGGGTTGGGGCGAGGTGTTGGCCCGTCTTCACTGGCACATCTCTCCCCTGGTAAGACGAGCCCTTGCTAGGGCGCAGCCTGAGTGGGCTAAGGGCCGACTGATACTGAACTTTTCAGCGAAGGGGACGGCAGAGTTAGTCCGGCAGAATATGCACCAGGTGGAATGGGCCCTGAGCCGGATTTTGGGCCCCACAAAAATCATCATTCGAGTTCCGCCAGAGGCCCCACTGCTGGAGCCATCGTCACCCAGCCCTTGCTCCAACAACCGGTTGTTGGAGCAATAAAACCGTCAAGTAACGCGAGCCCGGGGCAGGCCGGCGGTACGGGGAGCCGTCACCCCTGTCAACCCGGGAGGCCGGGCTGCGGCGGTGTGACGGCGCTGCGCCTTAAACCCGCCCCACTTCGGCCCCATGGGACGGAAGTCACGTCTAATGGTCCCTAGACGCGGGGGTCCGGCGCCCGGCCGCGGCCCGGCGCCCCCCGGCCGGTCCCGGGGTTCCGGACGGGCGGCCCGGAGCCCGGCCGGCAAAGGCCGCCGGGAAAGCCCACCCTTTTAACGGTGGGAGGAATTCACCCCCGTCCGTTCCCCCTGGAGGGTGCCCCCGGCGGGAAAACCGGCCGCGCCCCGTGTGGCCAAGCCGACCCGCCATACCGTCCCGTGGTCCGGTCCCACCAACGCTCCGACGGCCGGGCGGGGGAAAGATACCTTGACGTCCCCGCATTTCCGTGCTATCGCCCTGGTGGGTGTTTTAGGCGCCATCCGGCTTTGGGCGGTCCTTTCTCCCCCCAAGCCCCTTCCCGAGCCGCCCGCGCCCTCCCCGGCCTCGGTCTACCAGGCCCGGGTGGCCGTTCCTGAAAACGTAAGCATTCATGGGCAAATCCCTGCTTACGACGCCGGGCGAACAGCGCTCCCGGCGACTGGCGCCGGGGGATCGCACCCCGGGGCCCAAGCCGGCCGTGCGGGCTGATGCCCGCCGGTGCCGGCGCGGATAGGGGTTCCCCCCTGCCTGGGCCTCCCTCGGATGGACGCTGGTACAGGGCGTGCGTCTGTCGCTCCAGACGTGCCTTCCCCGGGGAAGGGCGTTTCCGGACCGGAGCGGCCCCGCCGGGCAATCGCCACCGCCGCTGCCCCGTGGGGCGACACCTTGCCAATGACGCTGGTGTATGCCGGGTTGACGCCGTTGACATAAGTGCTTTGCACTTATGTCAATGGTGTCAACCCGGCATACACCAGCGTGATTGGCAAGGTGTCGCCCCACGGGGCAGCGGCGGTGGCGATTGCC
>JBHOQU010000107.1:0-7962 GCA_042408785.1 Dehalococcoidia bacterium
GGCAGCCCGACACTGGCAGGAGCAGGGCGTGGAAGCAGTGGTCTGGGTCGGAGCCAGCGGGCACAGCGCCCCCGAGGTGAAAGCCTTGGCGCTGACGACGGTGCGCCGGCCCCCCTACGCCCCGGAACTGAACCCGGCTGAGCGGGTGTTCGAAGAGTTGCGGGCCAAGATCGAGTGGCAGGAGGACAAGGTTGCTGCCGTGGAGCGAGAACTGGTCGCGCTGGCGGCCGACCCCGAGCGGGTGAAGCGCCTCGTCGGGTGGCGCTGGATCCGTGAAGCATACGAGCAGATACCTCAGGCGGTGGCAGTTTCATAGGCCATTGGTATTAGATACAGAGCCCGCGGCTCCCAGGCTTTCTTGACAAACCGGCGGGCAGCCGTTATCCTGCCCTCAAAGGGCGTCCGCGGAAGCGATGGGTTTTCTCAGGCGGCGCTGGCGGCTGGTCCTTACCCTGCTGCTGGCCCTGGTGGCAACCGGGGCCGGGGCCTACGCCATGGCCCGGCCGACCCTGAGCCGGCTCGCCCGGCCCCTTCCAGAGCTGGCAACCCCGGTTCCCCGCCCGGTTAAGGTTTACGTTTCAGGGGCGGTGGTCCGGCCGGGGGTTTACGAGCTTTCGGGGTCAGACCGGGTGGAGGACGCCATCCGGGCCGCCGGCGGCCCGACCCCGGAGGCCGACCTGGAGCGGATAAACCTGGCCGTTCGGCTGCGGGACGAGATGCAGGTCCACGTGCCCCGCCGGGCGCCGGCCGGGCAGATGCGGGTGAGCATCAACACGGCCTCGGCCGCCGAACTGGAGGCCCTGCCAGGCATCGGCCCGGTTACGGCCGCCCGGATCATTGAGCACCGGACGAAGAACGGTCCCTTTACCCGGATCGAGGACCTTCGGGACCTGCGGCTGGTTTCGGCCGCCACCTTTGAACGGATAAAGGACCTTATCGAGCCTTAGGACAGGACCAAGGCCGGTTAATGAGTAACCTAAATAATCCTTTCCCAACCAGGCTCGGCCGCGTCCCGACGGGTCAAGGTGACTGCCTATTCACGGTATCCCGGTCCGGCCGATGAGAAAAACAAGGCGTCGGTCAGGTCTCGGTATAATCAGCCGCTTTTGGAAAGCCTTCACCTCCGGAAAGCGCTACCCAATGTTTGGCGAAAGGCCAAGCATTCACCAACTCGAAACTCTGGGAGCCCTCGCGGCCCTGGTGGGCTATTTTGCGATTCGGTGTCTGTATCTAACCGTGGATTACTTTGTCGATGAAGCCGATAACCTGGCCGGGGGCCGCCTTATCGCCGAAGGCTACACTCTTTACGGGGATTTCTTTTCCCATCACTTTCCCTTCCCATACTGGTGGCTGGCAGCGGTGTTCAAACTTTTCGGCCCGTCGGTTTTCTCGGCCCGCTTTTCGCTCCTGGCCCTTGAGATCCTAGCCTGGGCCATAGTCATGCGCCTGGTGGGCCGTGTCTGGTCCCTAGGGCTGAGCCTAATAGCCTGGGGCCTCGTCCAGTATCTCTACTGGGGTCACATGACCATATATTACTCTTTCTCCCGTATTGGGTTCTTCGTGCCTTTCATACTCGTTTTCTTGGCCTCCGACGCCCAGCTTAACCGGATCAGAACCCGGTTCATCATCTGGTTTTTTACGGTTATGGCTGTCCTCGCCGACCCTTTCATGGTCCTTTCCCTTGGGCTGGTCCACCTCAGGTGGCTGATTCGCCGCGGGGTTTTACCCTACGGTCGGGAGCTAGGGGTGGCTCTGGCTGGCTCTGGTCTCGGGCTCGGAATCCTCGTCGTCCTTGGCACGTTCTCTGTCGCCGGCTTCTTTAACGACGCTGTCGTGTTTAACCTGGAAACCTATCGCAAGTATTCCCCTGCCTTTGCTGACCCCCTCGGAAACTGGGTGCGCAATTTGGCGTCGGGCCTTGAGCTGTTCGACCGACGCTGGCTGAATACCGACCTGCTTTCGGCCCTAGATGTGGACGGGGCCAGCCGGCGACTTTTCACCGGCTTCTTTTTCAGGCTGGCCGTCCTCATGCTCGCAACAGGATTACTTATGACCGGTCGTGTCGTCGACGGGATCGGCTTTTACATCGTCTCAGCCGCGTTATTGGCCAGACTGCCCGAATTCTTTCACAGCGGACCCTTCGTTATGGTCTCCGTGACGGCGGCGGCCCTGCTGGTCGGAGGCCTTCCAGGACGCCTATGGACCGGTCTCGTCGGGGTCTGTTTTCGGGGATTTATGGCCGCCGGGATGGTGTGGCTCTCCTTGCGGGCCGGAGCGGTCCTCGGCGACCCCGGTCTCGGGGAGTATCACCGCCAGATGGTGAGCTGGTTCGAGTCTGATGCCCGAGTCGCTGAGCGGTTGACCTGCGACAGGTCTGACGTAGCCCTAGGCGATTACCCCGAAGGCGTCTATTTGAACTTTCTAACAGGTCGCCGGCCGACTGGCGGCTATGGGCTGCTCTGGCCCTGGATGGCAGAGTGGGGGCTGGCTGGGGTGATTGAGCGGCTGAAGGCAGAGCCCGCCATTGTCCGGGTGCACCTTGGGGCCCAGGTCGGGCCCTTTAAAGCCAACGAATATCTCAGCCCGCTTATTGACTTCCTTAGCAAAAACTTCGTTGCCGTCGACGGTTTTTACGTCGCCCCCGGAGTGGTCCGTGACTGCCCCTCGGTCCGACCGTATCTTAACTACTTGGCCGCACTCATACAAACTATTGAAGTACCGAGCCGCCCGCCGGTCGTAGTCCTAACTGACGAGCCCCACCTGCTCGACTACGTTTCAAAGCTGGTAGGTCGTGGGGTACGGGCTGCTGACCCACGGTCTGCCCTGTTGGTTCCAGGTGCCGGTGTGTGCTTTCTGGCGGCCCCAAGCTGGGTTTCCCGCGAGCTTGAAGCTTGGGGATTCCATCAACGCAGGATGAAGACCCTCGGCGATCGGGTGATTCCGTGGCCGGTCATATGTTCAGATGGCCCTGAGCGGCGTGAGCCGGTAGCAGAGTGGGAGGGTAGCGTGGCCTTGGAATGGGTGGCGGTTGGGGGCCAAGTCAGGCCGGGCGATGAGCTGGAGGTCACGGCACTTTGGCGTTATGAGGGGACGGAGCCTGCCGGCAGCTTGCACGTTTTTCACCACCTGGTTGTGGATGGCCGGCTCATTGCCCAAGCGGACGGGCCCCTCGATGGGACCTTCGGGCGACAGCCGGGGGACCTAATCGGCACCCGCTACCGTATCCGCGTACCTGAGGACCTAGATACCGGCCGCTACGAGCTATTGGTCGGGCTTTATCGCTTTCCCGAGTTGGAAAGGATCAAAACAACAACCGGAATTGATGCGGTGCGGGTCGGCCCCTAAGCTGTCTTGTGCGTGGGTATGAGTGAAAGGATAAAACCGGCCGTAAGGCTCAGGGCGGCCAGGCCGAGCCACCCGAGCAGTTGGAGGACGGTCCCGGCGAAGACGGGGCTTCCCGTCAGGTACTGGCTGTAGGTTAGGATGCCGGCCAGGGCAGTCATCAGGGGAAACCCGGGCGGCAGGGCAAAGAGCAGGGCCAGACCGGGCAGGGCTGACCGGACGGCACCCCGGCCCTTAAAGAAAAGGCCGAGGGCGGCCGCAGCCAGGGCGGCCAGCCCCTCGGCGTAGAGGGCAACCTGGCCGAAGAAGCGGACCACGGCCACCGAGATGTCGTCGATGCGCTGGGTGCCGCCCGTTTCGGCAAACTGGGCGGACTGGGCCACGGCCCCTACCAGCCAGAAGTAGCCGATGAAGAAAAAGAAAGCCCAGACAAGGCCAACCCCAACCAGCCGCTGCCACCAGGTGCGTCCCGGGGCCACGGCCAGAAAGAGGCCGACGCCGAACCCCAGGCCCGACCACGCGCTCAGGCATCCCATCCTCTCGAAAGGATTATAGGGCGGGGCGGTGGGCGCGGGCATCGGGGCCCTCCTCGGGGCCTGGAGTTCCGCCGGGGCGGACGGGACCGCCGGGGCCGTAATCGCCCTGGCCGGCCTGGGCATCATCCTGCTGAACCGAAGTTTCTGGCTACGGCAGGCCGGTCTGGGGCTTGCGGCCTGGGGGCTCCTCTGGGGACGTATCGCCTTCGGCCCGGTCCCGGACCCCGGCTGGCCGGCAACCGCCGCCGACGGCACCCGGACCGTTCTGGAGGGGACGGTTCTTGGGGAGCCGACCGCCCGGGCCGCCGGCCAGGAGGTCTGGCTGGAGCTGACCGGCCGCCGGTCCGCCCTGGGCTGGGATCCGGCCGCCGGGCGCGTGGTAGCCCGGACGGCATACCCCGGGCCGATCCTTCCAGGCGACCGGGTGGTCATCAGCGGGACCCTTCGGGTGCCCGGCCGGAGTCCCGACTTTGACTACCGGGCCTGGCTTGCCGCCCGGGGCGTAAGCCGGGTTATGTACGACGGGAAGGTCCTGGCGGTCGAGCCCGGCGAGTCCCTGGAAACCGTGGCGGGCCGGGTGCGCCGCTGGCTGGGGGCAAACCTGCGAAGCTGGCTCCCTTCGGAGGAGGCGACCCTGGCCGAGGGGCTGCTGCTGGGCCTGCGGTCCGGCCTTTCGGCGGAGGCCCGGGAGGCCTTTAACCGCACCGGCACAACCCATATCCTGGTGGTTTCGGGCTACAACGTGGCGGTGGTGGGGGCGGTTTTCCTGGCCGCCGGCCGGCTGGTGGTCGGGGGCTGGGGGTGGCTCTGGGGGCTGGCCGGGATCGGCCTCTACCTGGGACTGGTGGGCCCCAGCCCACCCACCATCCGGGCGGCCATTATGGGAATGCTGGCTCTGGTGGGGATCGGGTTGGGGCGGCCGGCCTGGCCGGCCAACGGGCTGGGCCTGGCCGTTGCGGCGATGCTTCTGGCCGAGCCGGGGTTCCTGGCCGACCTGAGCTTTCAGCTGAGCGGGCTGGCCACCGCGGGCATCATCTTCCTGGTGCCGGCCATGCAGGGATGGTACCTGCCCCGCCTGACGGCTGCGACCCGGCCGGGCCTCGCCCGCCGGATGGTCCTGGGGGCGGCGGATGTGGCGGCGGTAACCGCCGCCGCCTGGGCGGCCACCACCCCGGTGATTCTGGCCGGGTTTCGGGTGTTTTCGCCGGTGGCCATCCCCGTCAACGTGCTTATCGCCCCGGCGGTGCCCCCGGCCCTCTTCGGGTCGGCCCTGCTGGCCCTGGCCGGTCCCCTGGGGCCCCCGGCCGACCTGCTGGCCGCGGCCGTGCGGGTTCCCCTGGGGTTTATCCTGGGGGTTGTTCGGGCCTTCGCGGATTTGCCGGGGGCGGCGGTGGAGGTGGGCCCCTGGGGCTGGGTGGAAGCGGCCCTCTGGCTGGGGGTCCTGGGGACGCTGGCCTTCGGCCCGAGCCGGCGAATGCTCGCGCGTACCTGGCCCTTGGGGCCGGCCTGCCTACTGGCCGGAGCCCTGCTGGCCGCCGCCCTCCTCCCCGCCCCGGCCCGCCTGGACCTTTACGACCTGGGCGGCCGCCGGCTGCTGCTGGCCGAGACTTCCGACGGTCGGGTCCTCATCGGGTCAGCCCGGGCCTCCGGCAGCCTTGTCCGCGCCCTAATAAATCGGCTCCCGGCCTGGGACCGCTACCTGGACCTGGTGGTCTGGACGGACCCGGGCCTGCCCCCGGCCGAGGCGGTTTCAGCCCTGGGCCGAGAGTTTAAGCTGGGCCGGGTGCTGGGCCCCGACGACCTGGCCGACCGGCCCGAGCTGTGGCTGGGGGGGTCGGTGCGCTTGCAGGCCTACCCCGGGCCAAAGGGTCCGGCCACCTGGGTGGTGCTCACGGTGGGGGAAGCCGACGTCGCCCTGGGCCTGGGGGAAGCCGGCCCGGAGCTGCCGGAGGAAATCGTCGGGGCCAAACTTGTGGTCCCTGGGGAGGTAGGGAACGGCTGGGAAGGGGCCCTTAAAGGCTACGTGGTGGGGACCGGGGAAGGCGAGGGCGATTTGGTCCTGCCGGCGGGCGGCCGGCTCACCTTCTGGACCGACGGCCAGACAATCTGGCCCGCCGGGGAATAGGCCCAAAGGCGGATAAACTAAGGGCTGTTTGCCAGGGGTGACCACCCAGTAAAAGCGAACGCCCGCCGGGCGGCCGGGGAGGTCTTGACATGACCGAACGGTTGTCCTATATTGGGACTAGCGTTTAAGGGTTCAGGTGGCTGAGCTTGAGGCTGGCGGTTGATTTCGAGTTCGAGCGGGGGGTGTTGAACTGGGACTACGTCAACTACCTTCAGGGGCTGGTTTACCGGGCGTTGGGCGAGTATAACTTGGGCCTTGCCCACAAGATTCACGACGAGGGCTTTGCCGGAGGCGGGAAGCGCTTCCGGCTTTTTACTTTTTCCCTGCTTTACCCCCGGGTCCCGCCGCGGGTGGTGGAAGGCGGCCTGGAGATTGCGGGGGAAGTGCGCTGGTGGTTTTCGTCGCCGGTGGTTGGGCTGGTCGAGGCGCTGGCCGGGGGTCTGCTGGGGATGGAGGAGGTCCGGGTTGGGCCGCTGCGGGGGCACCTGGTGCGGATTGGGGTTGAACCGTTGCCGGAGTTTGGGACTGAGGCCGTATTTACGACCCTTTCGCCCGTTGTGGCCTCGACGGGGGAGGGGGTGGACGAAGGGGGTCGGTTTCGACGCCGGTTTCTGGGCCCGGAGGACCCCGAGTTTTTCCGGGTGCTGGTCCAGAACCTCCGGCGCAAGGCGGAAGCCTGCCAACTTGCGGTGCCGGAAGGGCCGGTGGAATTCGGGGTGCTCGGGCGGTGGAAGTCGAGGCTTTTCACCAGCCACGGGGTTAAGGTTAGGGGCTGGCAGGTGACCTTGAGAATGCGGGGCCCGGCACCCCTGCTGCGGCTGGCCTACGAGGCCGGCCTGGGAGAGCGCACCGCCCAGGGCTTCGGCATGCTCCGGTACGTGGGTACCAACAAGATCGGAACGCATAATGATTTTAATACCAGGAATAACTGCTAATGGGCGAGGCAGGTGATATTTATAACAGGTTATTAGGATACTTCCCAGTACGTCACCAGCAAGAAGCCTGGGATTTGTTATCACAAGGCAAGTCTATTATCATCCGAGCGCCTACCGGTTCGGGCAAGACCGAAGCGGTGGTATTGCCTTATCTAAAATACGGCGGGATTAACCTACCTGGCCGACTTATTTATGCATTACCCCTCAGGTCTTTGGCCAAACAGGTATCCGACCGACTTCGTGTTTATGCCGAAAAGATAGGCAAACCACCTAACTGGCGTGTCCGGCTTCAGCACGGCGAAGCCCCTGAGTCGGTACTGTTTACCGCCGACAGCGTAGTAGCTACTATTGACCAGGTTATCACCTCCTACGCGTGCACACCGTTGACCTTGCCAGTTCGCCACGGCAACATCCCGGCCGGCGCGGTAATGAGTTCATTCCTCGTCTTTGACGAGGTACATTTATTTGACCCCGAGCTGGGACTTCAAGCTACCCGGTTTGTCTGCCACCGGCTGTACCGGTTGGGAATGCCCTATGCCCTCCTTTCTGCAACGCTACCGGACTCAGTCGTAGAGTTTTGGCAAAAGAGCCTGGGAGCGGAGGTCATCGAATCCGACGGCGAGCTTGTCCAACGTCAGGTGACTGTAAAATGGGTAGATTCAGTACTGAATGCCGATGAAGTTAGGCGCGCATTGGGGCAAGTACATCGGATTCTTGTCGTCTGCAATACTGTAGAGCGGGCCATAGAACTTTACCGTCAGGTCTCAAAGCATGCACAAGATTATGGATATGAGTGTAATCTAATTCACTCGCGGTTTTTGCCTGAGCACCGCCAACAGAAGGAAAATTGGGTCATACGGAATTTTGGCAAAAATACTCCTCGAAATGCTAAGGCATTTCTTATTGCTACACAGGTCGTGGAAGCCGGCCTGGACATTTCAGCCGACTTGCTTCTGACCGAAGTGGCCCCAGTCGATGCCCTCATCCAGCGCGCCGGACGGGTTGCCCGGTGGGGTGGTAATGG
>JBHOQU010000109.1:0-40000 GCA_042408785.1 Dehalococcoidia bacterium
CCGCCGGGGCCGTGGAGGTTTACCGGGGTCCTTCTTCCGAAGGCTACCGGGAGTTTCGGCGTCTTGGTCGGGGCCAGGTCCTCTCGCCCGAGGCACTTCCGGACCTGACCCTGACCGTCGACGACATCCTCGGGCCGGCCCGGCAAAACGAGGAGGCCGAAAATGACAGATGCAGTTGAAAGGGTTTATCTAGAACGCAACCGCCGCTCGGCCGAGCTTTACGCCCGGGCCCAGCGGGTCCTGCCCGGAGGCAACAGCCGCACCACCGTTTTCTTTTCGCCTTACCCCTTTTACGCCGTTCGGGGCGAGGGCTGCCGGGTCTGGGATGCCGACGGCAACGTCCGGGTGGACTTCTTAAACAACTACACCGCCCTTATCCTCGGCCACGCCCACCCGAAGGTGGTGGCGGCGATGGCCGAGGCGGCGGCCCGGGGGGCCTCCTTTGCGGCCCCCACCGAGTACGAAATCCGGCTGGCCGAGGAGCTCTGCCGGCGGGTCAAATCGGTGGAGCAGGTACGGTTCACCAACTCTGGGACGGAGGCCACCATGCTGGCCGTGCGGGCCGCCCGGGCCTATACCGGCCGGCCGAAAATCGCCAAGTTCGAAGGCGGCTACCACGGCTCCCACGACTACGCCGCCGTGAGCGTCGGCCCCGACCCCGACCGGGCCGGGCCGGCCGACGAGCCTCAGCCGGTGCCCGACGGCCCGGGGATTCCGGAGTCTGTCCTGGGCACGGTGGTGGTCCTGCCCTATAACAACCTCGAGGCTGTAAGCCGCATCTTGGAGCGGGAAGGGAAAGAGGTTGCCGCCGTCATCGTCGAGCCCCTGATGGGGGCGGGCGGGGCGATTCCGGCCACGGCCGAGTTCCTCCGGGGCCTGCGGGAGCTCACCCGTCGGCTGGGTATCGTCTTAATCTTCGATGAGGTCATCGCCTTCCGCCTGGCCTACGGCGGGGCCCAGGAGTATTTCGGGGTAGAAGCCGACCTGACCACCTTCGGCAAGATAATCGGCGGGGGCCTGCCGGTAGGGGCCCTGGGCGGCCGGGCCGACATCATGGGCCTCTTTGACCCCCGCCGGCCCGACCGGATCGGCCACGGCGGGACCTTCAACGCCAACCCGGTGACGATGGCGGCGGGGCTGGCAACCCTGGCCGAGCTGACCCCGGCCGCCTACGAGCACCTCAACCGGCTGGGTGAGCTTGCCCGCCGGCGGCTCCGGCAGGCGTTCGAGCGGCTCGAACTGCCGGCCCAGGTTACCGGGGCCGGGTCGGTCTTTGCCGTGCACTTTGCGGCCGAGCCGGTGACCGACTACCGGTCGGCCCGGCGGGGGTCAAATCCCGAGCTCCTGCGCCGGCTCCACCTCGGCCTGCTCAACGAAGGGGTGGTCATTGCGCCCCGGGGCATGGGGTGCATCTCCACCCCGATGACCGAGGCCGAGGTGGAGTTCCTGGGCCAGGCGGTGGAGAAGGCCCTGGGCGGTCCCTAGCCCCGGCCCCGGACCAGGCGGTGGCGCTGCTGCGCCTCCTCGATGAGCTTCCAGGCCGCCTCCACGTCGGCCCAGCCGTAAACTTCTACTTCTTTTTCCTCCAGGTCCTTGTAGACCGTGAAGAAGTGCTCGATCTCCCGGAGGAGGTGGGCCGGCAGGTCCTCCAGCCGCCGGACCTCCCGCAGACGGGGGTCCCCCACCGGCACGGCCACAATCTTTTCGTCGATCCCCTTCTCATCCCGCATCAGCAGGACCCCGATGGGCCGGATGGGCACGACGCACCCGGTAAAGGTCGGCTCATAGACGATGACCAGCACGTCTAAGGGGTCGCCGTCGGAGGATAGGGTGTCTAGGATCAGGCCGTAATCGGAGGGGTAGTGCAGGGGCGAGTAGAGGACCCGGTCCAGGCGGAAGCGGCCGAGCTTTTCGTCGTACTCGTACTTGTTGCGGCTGCCCCGGGGGATCTCAATCAGGGCCAGGAGGGGCTGCTCCTGAAGCATCGGTCAGCACTTCCTGAAGGGTCTCCAGGGTAACGTTGCCCCCGGTGAGAATCAGGGCGACTTTGCGGCCGGCGATCCGGTCCCGAAGGCGGAGGGCCCCGGCGGTTGAGGCGGCCCCGGCCCCTTCGGCCACCAGGTGGGCCGTCTCCAGCAGGAGCCGCATCGCCGCCTTGAGCTCCTCGTCGCTTACCAGGATTATATCATCTATCAGCCGCCAGAGGATCCGCAACGGAAGCTCAAACGCGACCCGGGTGGCCAGCCCCTCGGCAAAGGTGGCCGCCTCCGGGGTCTCCAGGAGACGGCGGGCCCGCCAGGAAAGGTAAACCACGGGCGCCCGCTCCGACTGCACCCCAATGACCCTGATGCTGGGGTTAACGGCCTTGGCAACGATGGAGGCCCCGCAGGCGCAGCTTCCGGCCCCGATGGGGGCAAAGATATACTCGATGTCCGGGACCTCTTCGACGATTTCCAGGCTGGCGGTGCCGACGCCGGCGATCAGGAGGGGTTCGTTGGCGGCGTGGACGTAGCGCATGCCGGTATCGGCGGCGAACTGCTCGGCGGCCTCCCGGGCCTCGTCAAAGTCGCGGCCGGTTAGGGTAACCTCGGCCCCAAGCCCGCGCATGGCGGCCACCTTGTAAGGGTTCGAGTGCTCCGGGGCGAAGATGACGGCTCGGGTGCCGAAGAGACGGGCGGCATAGGCGATGGATTGGCCGTGGTTGCCGGTGGAGGCCGTGACCACCCCCCGGGCCCGCTCGGCGGGGTCCATGGCCGCCAGGAGGTTCACCCCGCCCCGGACCTTAAAGGCGCCGATGGGCTGCAGGCTCTCGACCTTAACATAAACGTCGGCCCCGAGGACCTTGGCCAGGGCCGGGGGCCGGATAAGGGGTGTCGGCTTTAAATACGGGGCGATCCGACGCCGGGCAATGAGGATGTCCTGAAAGGTGGGTTCCCAGAGCTTGCTGGGGATTTCAGGTTGGGAGCTCATCGTAAGCTACACCGCCGACGAAGAATGCCAGTTTAAGTTTAAAAAGTATTATAACACGCTCGGCACCGGGGGACTCGCAAACCGGACCGCAGGGCGTCCCGGTTTTGGCGTTAGGCGCCCTTCCGAATCTGTTTGACAGCAGTCGAACTAACGTGCTATCATAGCCCAACATGCTGACCCAGGGAGGCGAAAGTTATGAGCGCTATCCGGTTACTGGTTGGGACCCGCAAGGGCGCTTTCATTTTGACCTCAGACGGCCGGCGCGACCGCTGGGAAGTGCGGGGCCCTTACTTTGCAGGTTGGGAGATCTACCACCTCAAGGGTTCCCCGGCAGACCCGAACCGGCTCTACGCTTCCCAGTCCAGCGGCTGGTTCGGGCAGGTGATCCAGCGCTCCGATGACGGCGGCAACACCTGGCAGCCGGTCGGCAACCGTTTCGTTTACGACGGCATCCCCGGGACCCACCAGTGGTATGACGGGACCCAGCACCCGTGGGAGTTTAAACGGGTCTGGCACCTCGAACCCTCACCGACCGACCCCGACACCGTCTATGCCGGGGTGGAAGATGCGGCCCTCTTCCGCTCCGTCGACGGCGGACGGACTTGGCAGGAGCTTGCCGGACTGCGCCGGCACCCATCGGGGTACCTCTGGCAGCCCGGCGCCGGCGGCATGGGCCTGCACACGGTCCTGCTGGCCGAAAGGGTCCCCGGCCGCATCTTCGTCGCCATCTCGGCCGCAGGCGTCTTTCGCAGCGACGACGGGGGCGAAACATGGTGGCCCGCCAATCGCGGCCTGCGCTCGGACTACCTCCCGGACTTGGCGGCGGAGGTCGGCCACTGCGTCCACCGGATTGCCATGCACCCGTCCCGCCCCAACGTGCTTTTCATGCAGAAACACTGGGATGTTATGCGCAGCGACGATGCCGGGGAATCATGGTATGAGATAAGCGGCAACCTGCCGAGTGACTTCGGATTTGCCATTGCCGTTCACGCCCACGAGCCGGACACCGTTTACGTGGTCCCCATTAAGAGCGACCGGGAGCATTTTCCCCCGGACGCCAGGCTGCGGGTCTACCGCAGTCGCACCGGCGGGCACGAGTGGGAAGCGCTGACCAACGGGCTGCCCGGGGAAAACTGCTACGTGAACGTCCTGCGGGGGGCGATGGCCGTCGATTCCCTTGAGCCCTGCGGGGTGTACTTCGGAACCACCGGCGGCCAGGTCTACGCCTCGGCCGACGGCGGCGAGACCTGGACGGCCATTGTCCGCGATTTCCCCGCCGTGCTGTCGTTGGAGGCGCAGACCCTACCGTGATCAGGGTTGTGCTTCCGCCCCAGCTTCGAACCCTGGCGGGCATTGACGGCGAGGTGCTGGTGCAGGTGGACGGCCCGGTGACCCAGCGGTCCGTCCTGGATGCCCTGGAGGCCGCCTATCCAGTCCTGCGGGGCACCATTCGCGACCAGGTCACCGGCCGGCGGCGGCCGTTCGTGCGATTTTTCGCCTGCGGCCAGGACCTCTCCAACGAGCCGCCCGAGGCGCCCCTACCCGAGGCCGTTGCCAAAGGTTGCGAGCCGTTTTTGATCGTGGCCGCCATTGCCGGCGGTTAGACCCCACCAGGATCCCGCCGAGCGCGGCCGTACGCAGACTTTCGAGACGGCAACGCCCATAAACTGCCCTTAAGTTTCGCAGACGGGGAGGCGGCATGTTACAATCAGCCGCACACGGCGGATGTTTCCGAGCTTGCTGACCCTGTGACGGACCCAGTTTTTACGAAAGGTTCGAGAAGCGCGCCGCCGGAGGCCAAAATGCCAGGGGAGCTTGGTCTGGGGCAAATCCTTAAGCTGGTGGGACATCTGGACGACCGGCCCGGGGAGAACACGACCAGGGAGCGGTTCCGTCGTTTTCTAAGGGAGGAGGTCACTTCCGTCGGGCAGCTGCGGGATTACATTGAAGAGTGCCTCCGGGCCCTTCAGGACCTGATTAACCGGCTGGGAACGTTCTTAGGCTTTGACGTTACCTTCGGGCGGTACCAGGGCGCCCCGGGGCAGCCGGGCTTTGACGGACTCTGGCGGTCGCCCACCGGCTGGCACCTGGTCATTGAGGTGAAAACCAGCCAGGTTTATGCCATCAAAACCGCCACCCTACTCGGCTACATCACCGACCTGGTATCGGCCCGACAGGTGCCCAGCTGGGAATGCGGATGTAAAGCTCTACCCGGACGCGCCCGTGGTCATCGACGCGGCCTTAAGGGCCCAGCTTGATGCTTTTAAGGGCCGTGACCCTGGAGGGGGTTGGGCCTGGTTCGTGCAGGCAACCCGCAGACTGAGCGAGCCCGATTTCAAGCCCCTCACCCGGAGCCCGTAGCCGCGACCAAAACCAGCCCCTGGTGACGTTTGGGGTGTGAGCCCGCCATTACGACCTGCGGCGACTTTCAGGCCCTACGGCCGGGCGAACTCGCCCACCGGGGCGGCATCCTCCGGCAGCCGCCGGCCGTCCCGGTCCGCCGCCGGCAGTCGGCTCCCATCGGCCAGGGAGTAGAGGCCCACCAGAATCCGATACCGGCCGGGCGGCAGGGGGCCCAGGTCAACCTCATGGGGGTCAAGAATTACATCCCCGGATTCCCAGAGGTCGGTGGGGTACCGTCCCCCGGCCGGGGGGCCGTCGGCCTGGGCAACAATCCGGCCCTGGGCATCCACCACGTGAAAGAATACGTTGTAAGGCTGCCCGACTTCGCCGGTCGCCTGCCAGTAAAGGACCACCTCTAGCCGCCCGTCCGTCAGCTTCTGGTCAAGTCCCACCAGCCGGATGCTCGGCCCGAACCTGAAGTCTGCCGGCGCGGCCGGCTCGGCGGCCTTCGGGCTTGCCGGCTTAAGGCGCACCCGGCCGATGGGGACCGTGGTGCCCAGGTAGCGGCCGGCCGGGTCGTAGACCCCCAGGCGGGGTCCGGCCGGGTCCCGGGCGTCGTAAAGGGCCAGCCAGACCGTGCCGGCCGCCGGCCCGTTCCCGTCGTACTCTACCCTGAACCGGTGCCGGTCATTAACAACCGCTCCCACCGGCCAGCCGGACGTGGGGGCCCGGCCCTCTTGCGGCCAGGAATTCTTCCCGCCCAGGGGCTTAAGGTCCGGGTCCAGCACGGTCAGGCTCACGCTCCAGTTGTCCGATATGGGGGCGGCGGCCCGCCACCAGAGCTCGACTTCCACCGTTTCGCCCGGCCGCACCGCCGGGGGTGAGACCCGAACCCCCAGAAGCTCGATGCCTTGCCCGAAACGGAGGGAACCAAGGCTTCCGGCCGGGGGCGTTCCGCCCCAGACGGGCGTATGTGCGGGGAGGATGACCCCCGTCAGGACGGCCAGGTTTACCCCGCAGCCCAAGACCGGAAAAATGGCCGGCCGCAAAACCTTGCTAAGACGCAGCCGGCCGGATACCCAACTCAGCCCGGCCCCTATGCTCACCCCGACCGCCGCAATCGCCGGGAAAAGCAGCCGGCCCTGGTGGGCCGCCCCATTAACCTGCACCCAGCGGACGAGGGCCAGCCCCATGGCCGTCACCCAGCCCAGCAGCAAAGCCAGCCGGGCCGCCGTGATGATTTCCCGCCGGTCCCACAGCTCCCGGCCCAGGCCCACCAGCCCGGCCAGACCCGCCAGACCCAGCAGGTCCGTCACCAGGTAGGCCCAGGCCGGGAGGGGTATGTTTGCCCAGCCGAAGAGGCCCCAGAAGGAGCCCCGGGCATCCCAGAGGAGCCGGGCGGCTTCCAGCGGATGGAGGGGCTCGGGGCGAATCATAGACCATGACGCCGCCAGCAACATGTTCCAGCCCAGGGGATCGCCGTAAAGGAGCCAGTTCCGGGCAAACCACCAGCCGGCCGTCAGGGCAGCGACGCCGTAAACGATGGCGGCATCCCTTACGAGCCGGCGGAGGTCCCGGTGGAGGCAGAGCTCCAGGGCGAAGGTTCCGGCGACCAGCCCGAGCAGGCCCACCCCGCTCAGCTTCATCAGGACCCCGGCCCCCACCGCTAGGCCCAGGGCCGCCGACTCCAGCCCCGGCCGGGGACCGCCCAGCCGCCGGACGGCTAGCCAGAGGACCACCGCCGAGGCGGCCCCGATGCCGGCGTCGTTATTAAAAACCGCCGATATGAACACAAACTGGGGGTTAAAGCCCACCAGGGCGGCGGCCAGGGCCGCTACGGCCGGACGGTCGGGGAAGATTTCGGCGGCCAGCCGGAAGGTGGTCAGGACTGTCACCGCTCCCAGGGCGACACTCAGCAGCCGCATCAGGTGGATCCCCAGCACATCCCCCTGGTAGGGAAAGGCCTCGTTGGGGTGGGCAAACAGGTTCCGGTTGGCCGGGTCTGCCCCCGACCGGTCGAAACTGACGTGGGGGTTGCGGTCCCGGTCCCAGACGGGCGCAAGCTCGGGTCCCGGGGAAAGCCCCAGCAAAAGGGCCCCCGGGATGTAGTAAAGGGGAGGCTGGCTCGCCTCCTGGCCCAGGGGGGAGTTGGGGGTCTGGACCGGCAGACTCCCGTGCGCCAGGATGTATTTGGCCACCGCCGCGTGCGAAGGTTCGTCCGGCGCCTCGAAGACGGGGATGGTTAAGCTGAAGAGGCCGGCGCAGAGAACAAAGCCGGCAATGAGTGCCAGACAGGTTTGCCAGTGACCAGGCCGACCGGGCCCCATGGCCGCTCCCCTGGAGCATTTTAGCGCCCGGGCAAGTGGCCTGCCACCCCGCCCGGCCGGGTCCCCTGGGATATAATCGGTGGGGATGCCAACGGTCACCGGCCTCGAAACCGTCGAAACCCGGTCGGGTCCCGTTGTCAGGGTCTTCCTTGACGGCCGTTTCGCCTTCAGCCTGGACCCCGTCACCGCCCACCAGCACTCCCTCGCCGTCGGCAAAGTCCTTTCGGAGGCGGAGGCCGCCCAGCTGGAGGGGCAGTCGGCCCTGGAGCGGGCCTTGTCGGCCGCCTACCGCCTGCTAACCTACCGGCCCCGGTCCGAGGCCGAGCTCCGAAGCCGCCTTCTCCGAAAGGGCTTCCACCCGGCCACGGCCGAGGCCGCCCTGGAAAAGCTCCGGGCCCAGGGGCTTCTTGACGACCTGGCCTTCGGCCGCTTCTGGCGAGAAAGCCGCCAGGCCCTCAGCCCACGGGGCGAGTACCTGCTCCGGGCCGAGCTGCGGCAGAAGGGCCTTTCCCAGGAGGCCGTCAGCGAGGTGCTGGCCGACTTCGACGAGGCCGAATCGGCCCTGAGGGTGGCGCGGGCCCTGCGGCGGCGCCTCGGCAGTCTGCCCCCGGAGGAGCGGCGCCGCCGGCTCTGGGGCCAGCTGGCCCGCCGGGGCTTTGCCCCCGACACCATTCAGCAGGTTGTCCGTCAGGTCGAGCGGGAGGAGGATGCGCAGTAGTCGGGCGGCCGAGCCGCCCGGGTCCGCTGAGCCGCCATACCGGGAGCTTATCCTCGTCTCGGCCCCCCTGGCCTTTAGCGCCTTCGTAATGAAGCTGGAGACCCTGGTGGCGGCCGCCGGCCTGAGCCGCCTGCCCGAGCCGGCCCTGGCCCTGGCCGCCTTCGTCGAAAGTCCCATCATCTCAATGCTGGAGGGGAGCATCGCCCTGGTCCGGGACCGCCAGAGCTTCTTCGCCTTCGGCCTCTTTATGGGGGCCGCCGGCCTGGGCCTTGCCCTGGTGGGCTCTGTTCTCTACTTTACCCCTGCCGTCGAGTGGCTCCTCCGCCACGGGTTCGGGTTGCCGCCCGAGGTTGCCCGGGCGGCCGGCGCGGCCGTCCGGTTCCTGGTGCTGTGGCCGCCCCTCGTTGGGCTGCGCCGCTTCCTCCAGGGCCTCATGGTCCGCTTCGGCCGGACAAAGCCCATCGCCTGGGCCGTGCTGGCCCGCCTGGGCGTCGTCGGGGCGGTAGTTTTCCTGGGACCGCCCGTTTTCCGCCTCCCCGGGGCGGCCGAAGCCCTCCTGATTGGGTGGTGGTCCCGGCCCGCCGTGCGCCGGGCGCTTCGGGAGGACCCGCCCCGGGGTGCGCTCCCCCTGACCTCCGGGGCGATCCTCCGGTTCTACCTGCCCCTGGTTTGGATGCAGGTCCTGCTGAATGCCGCGCCCCCCGTCATCACGGGCGGCATCGGCCGGGCGGCCCAGCCGGAGCTCTCCCTGGCCGTCTGGCCGGTGGTCAGCTCCACCCTGGACCTGCTGGGCAACCCCCTCAGCATGCTTCAGCAGACCGTCATTGCCGCCGGCAAGGCCGCCTACGGCCGGCGGGTCACCTTCTTCACTCTCGGGGCGGGGGTCCTGGGCTCGGCTGCCCTGGCCATGCTCGCCTTTACTCCCCTCTTCGACTGGTACCTGGGCGGCCTGCTGGGACTCCCCACCCGGCTGGTCGATTTTGCCCGGCTGCCCCTGCGGCTGCTGACGGTCCTACCCGTCCTGGCCGCCCTGCGGGCCCTTCTGCGGGGCCGGCTCATTACCCGCCGCCGCACCGGGCCGGTGGGCCTGGCGGTGACGGTTTACCTGGTCGGCCTCGGCGTCCTCCTGGCTCTGGAGGCCCTCTTTACGGCCTTCCCAGGCACTGTTGCGGGTACCCTGGCGGTTTTGGGGGCCACCCTGCTGGAGGTCGGTTTTCTTGGGGTCAGCCTGGGCCGAAGCCGCCTTAAGCCGCGGGGCGGCCTATGCTAACATCGGGGTGAAGCTCACCAAGTTTCCCGGACGGGACCTGGTTCGGAGGGGCCTATGCTGGAGCGCATCGACGTCGGACGGCAGTCCATTTCCCTCTACGAAGCGAGCGTTGGGCCCGAGCTTATCGAACAGCTCCGGGCCCTGGCCGCCCATCTGCGGGGCGTTCGGGTCCTGCACCTAAATGCCACCCCCTACGGTGGGGGCGTTGCCGAACTGCTGCGGTCGGAGATCCCCCTCCTCAGGGACCTCGGGCTCGTGGCCGACTGGCAGGTGATCACCGGGGACGAAAGCTTCTTCCGGGTGACCAAGGCCATTCACAACGGCCTGCAGGGCGCCGGACGGGAGCTTACCCCCACCGAGCAAGAGGTTTACCTGGCCCACTCCATGCGCAGCGCCCGGTTTCTCGAAGACGACTACGACGTAATCTTCGTCCATGACCCCCAGCCCCTCGCCCTGCGCCATTTCCGCGGCCCCGGCCGGGCCAAGTGGGTCTGGCGCTGCCACATCGACACCTCCCAGCCCAACCCGCAGGTTTGGGCCTTCCTGCGGCCCTACGTGGCCGACTACGACGCGGCCGTCTTCACCCTGGGGGCCTTCGTTCCCCCGGACTTTCCCGTCGGCCGGGTGGAGATAATACCCCCGGCCATCGACCCGGAAAGCCCCAAGAACTTAGACCTGGACCCCCGTCTGGCCCGCCGGCTCCTCCAGTGGGTCGGGGTGGACCTTGACCGTCCCCTCATCATTCAGGTGAGCCGCTTCGACCCCTGGAAGGACCCCCTGGGGGTGATCGCCGCCTACCGGCTGGCCAGGGAGGAGGTCCCCGACCTCCAGCTGGCCCTGGTGGGCTCCATGGCCCTGGACGACCCGGAGGGCTGGGAGATTTACCGCCAGGTCCACGAGGCCGCCCGCGGCGAGCCCGGAATCCACATCTTCACCAACCTGACGGGGGTGAGCAACGTCGAGGTCAACGCCTTCCAGCGGCTCGCGCAGGTGGTTCTGCAAAAGTCTATCCGGGAGGGATTCGGCCTGGTGGTGTCCGAGGCCCTCTGGAAGGGAACCCCGGTGGTTGCCGGGCGGGCCGGCGGAATCCCCCTCCAGGTTCAGGATGGGGTGAGCGGCTTCCTGGTGACCACCGTGGAGGAGTGCGCCGAGCGGACCGTCTGGCTTCTGCGGCATCCGGAGGAGGCCCGGGCCTTTGGGGCCCGGGGCCGGGAGCATGTGCGCCGGCATTTCCTGCTGCCCCGGCTCATCGCCGACGAACTGCGGCTGGCCGCCGACCTGCTGGGCGTCCGGCCCCCGGAGGTCTCCCCGGCGGCCGAGGTGGGCCTGCCCGGCGAACTGCGGGACCCGGTCTGCGGCCGCCGCCTGGAGCCGGAAACGGCCCTTCCGGCCGAGCACGCCGGTGAAAGGTATCACTTTTGTTCCGAGGCCTGTCGGCGGGAGTTTAAGGAGGCGCCCGACCGCTTCCAGCGGACGGCCGGGAGCCATCGGCCGCCGCAACCCTGAAAGCGGCCCTCAGGCGGCCTGGCGGCGGCCGATGGCCCCCATCACCGCCAGCAGGAGCACCGCCCCGATGACGGCCATAATAAGGTGGGTGATCCCCAGCGGCCCGCCGGGCCGGTGGCCCGTTAAAAGGATATAAAGGGCCGTGCCGATGAGGGAGCCGGCCAGGCCGATGAGCAGGTCCCCCAGCAGGCCGTACCGGTCGCCCATGAGCTTATCGGCTACCCACCCGGCAATCAGGCCCACGATAAGCCAGGGCAGCAGGGCCAGCACCGCCCCCACCAGGGCGACCAGGAAGTAAAGGCTCAGCAGCGCCCCCAGGGCCAGTAGCACAACGATAACCCACACGCCCGTTTTTCTCCTTCAGGGCAGAATTTCGGGCCCCATTAAGGCCCCGCCGTTCCCAGTATAGCCCATCGCCCGAACCAACCGGCGCCTCGGGCACTTGCGAACTTTAAGGCCGGCCGCGTAAACTTCAGCGAACCGCCCAAAGGCCCAAGAAGGGAGGAGCGAAATGGTCTGGCGTTCCCAACCTTCCCTTACCCCTGATGAGGCCCGTAGGCTCCACTACGAGGCCCTCGTCATCGACACCCAGCAGCCGCCCATCACCTACGGCATGGTCTTTACCGAGCGGATGCGCCAGGCCCTCCAGGAGTTCGCCCGACAGGGGCGCTCCCGGGAGGAAGTCCAGCCCATCCTGGAGGCCATGGCCTGCCGGGAGATCCAGACCTCCGAGGAGGTCCGGCGCCAGTACCTGGACCTCTGGAAAAAGTCGGGGGTCACCGTGGCCTGCGGCACCTACTCCGGCCCCGGGCCGATCAGCCAGGCCTTCGAACGGGCCGTCCGGCGCATCGCCCAAGCGTATGCTATCACCGAGGCCCTCAACGGCGAGATGACCATCGTTAAGAAGGCTGCCGACATCGAGCGGGTCCACCGGGAAGGCAAGCACGGCATCATTCTGGACTTCCAGGACACCATCGCCTTTGAGGACGACCTGGACCGGATCGACCTCTTCTACAACCTGGGGGTGCGGATGGTTCAGCTAACCTACAACCTCCAGAATCTGGTCGGGGACGGCTGCACCGAAGCCTACCAGGGCGGCCTCACCTACTTCGGCCGGGAGGTAGTCCGCCGCCTCAACGAGCTGGGGATCCTGGTGGACGTAAGCCACTGCAGCGAGCAGGTGGGCTGGGACGCCCTCAAGGTCTCGACGGCCCCCATTGTGGTCTCCCACTCGGCCGCCAAGGCCGTGGCCTACCACGACCGGGGCAAGAGCGATGAGCTGGCCAAGGCCATCGCCGACCGGGGCGGGTACTTCGGGGTGGTGGTTGTGCCGGGCTTTATCAGCACGAGCCCCGAGGCAACGTTAGAACATTTTGCCGACCACGTCGAGCACCTGGTCCGGGTCTGCGGCATCGACCACGTGGGCATCGGCACCGACAAGGCCGGACCCGGGCCGGGCACCGAATCCCTCATCGAGTGGCCGCCGGAGATGCCCATGCGCCGGCCGGGCACCTTCGACTGGTCGGGCTTCCGCCGGGAGGAGCACCGGCTCACCCCGGAGTACCGGCTCCACGGCTACGAAACCCTGGCCGACTGGCCCAACATCACCGTTACCCTCGCCCGGCGGGGTTTTAACGAGGACGAGCTTAGAAAGCTTCTCGGCCTCAACTTCCTGCGGGTATTTCGGGAGGTTGTCGGCTAACAAAGAACAGACCGCCTGGAGGGAAAAATGGCCAAGGTCGACCCCACCCTTTTCAAAGGTTTAGAGTGGCGCACCATTGGGCCCTACCGGGGCGGCCGGGTGGTGGCGGTGGCCGGGCACCCCACCGACCCCCTCACCTTCTACTTCGGGGCCTGCGCCGGGGGCGTCTGGAAAACCACCGACGGCGGCCTCACCTGGGGGTGCGTCTCCGACGGCTATTTCAACACCGCCGCGGTGGGGGCCATTGCAGTGGCCGAGTCGGACCCGAACGTCGTCTACGTGGGGATGGGCGAGTGCTGC
Source organism: Dehalococcoidia bacterium (assembly GCA_042408785.1). Taxonomy (GTDB): domain Bacteria; phylum Chloroflexota; class Dehalococcoidia; order JAUQQI01; family JAUQQI01; genus JAUQQI01. The sequence goes on from JBHOQU010000109.1 coordinate 13,137, forward strand.
ATCCGGGGCAACGTCTCCCACGGGGACGGGGTATACAAGTCCACCGATGGGGGGAAAACCTGGGTCCACCTGGGCCTCTCGGAGACCCGCCACATCGCCCGAATCCGAATTCACCCGGCCAACCCGGACGTCGTCTACGTGGCGGCCCTGGGCCACGCCTTCGGCCCCAACGAGGAGCGGGGCGTCTTCCGCTCCACCGACGGCGGGAAGACCTGGGAGCGGGTCCTCTACCGGGGCCCCGATGCCGGGGCCATCGACCTGGTCATGGACCCCACCAACCCCCGCATCCTCTACGCGGCCTTCTGGGAGGCCCGCCGGACCTTCTGGAACCTGACCAGCGGCGGCCCGGCAAGCGGGATTTTCAAATCCACCGACGGCGGCGACACCTGGGTCGAACTCACCAACAACCCCGGCCTCCCCACCGGCATCAAGGGGCGCATGGGCCTGGCCATCTCGGCGGCCCGGCCGGAGCGGGTCTGGGCCATCGTCGAGGCCGTGGACGGGGCCGTCTTCCGCTCCGACGACGGGGGCGCCACCTGGGAGCGGCTGAGCGAGCAGGGGGACCTGCGCCGCCGGGCCTGGTACTACCAGCACATTGTGGCCGACCCCCAGGACCCCGAAACCGTCTATGTTTTGAACATCGAACTGTGGAAGTCCGTCGACGGCGGCCTGACCTTTAACACTATGGCCTCGCCTCACGGCGACCACCACGACCTCTGGATCGACCCCCGAAACCCGAAGCGGATGATCCTGGGCCACGACGGCGGCGCCAGCGTTACCTTCGACGGGGGCCTCTCCTGGACCCCCATCGACAACCAGCCCACCGCCCAGATGTACCACGTGACCACCGACAACCAGTTCCCCTACCGGGTCTACGGCTCGCAGCAGGACAACACCGCCATCAGCATCCCCAGCCGGTCGGTAAGCGGGGCGATAACCCAGACCGAATGGTACAAGCCGGGCGGGGGCGAGAGCGGCTACATCGCCGTAAAGCCCGACGACCCCAATATCGTCGTCGGGGGAGCCATCGGCAGCGGCCTGGGCAACGGCCGGCTGATCCTCTACGACCGGCGGACCGGCCACGAGCGCAACATTACCGTCTGGCCGGAGGCCACCGGCATGGGGGTCGGGGCCAGGGACTTAAAGTACCGCTTCCAGTGGACCTTCCCCATCCTCTTTTCTCCCCACGACCCCAACACCCTTTACGTGACGGCCAACGTGGTCTTCCGGTCCCGGGACCTGGGCTCCAGCTGGGAGGTAATAAGCCCGGACCTCACCCGAAACGACCCCACCAAGCTGGAGCCTTCGGGCGGCCCTATCACCCGGGACAACACCGGGGCCGAGGTCTACTGCACCATCTTCGCCTTCGCCGAATCCCCCCACGAGCCTGGGGTCTTCTGGGCAGGCTCCGACGACGGCTTAATTCACGTTTCCCGGGACGGGGGCAGGACCTGGCAGAACGTGACCCCGCCCGACCTGCCCGAATGGACCCTCATCAGCATGGTCGAATGCTCCCCCCATGACCCTGCCACCGTCTACGTGGCGGCAACCCGGTACAAGCTGGACGACTTCCGCCCCTATCTTTACAAGACCAGCGACTACGGCCGGACCTGGAAGAGGATAACCAACGGCATCCCCGACCACGACTTCACCCGGTGCATCCGGGAAGACCCGCTCCGGCGGGGCCTGCTCTTTGCCGGCACCGAAACCGGCCTCTACGTCTCCTTCGACGACGGGGAGAACTGGGTCCGCTTCCACGGGGCCAACCTGCCGGTGGTGCCCATCTACGACCTGGTCATCAAGGACGACGACCTAATCGTGGCCACCCATGGCCGGGGCTTCTGGATTCTGGACGACATAACCCCCCTCCGTCAGCTCGGGGCGGAGGCCCTTTCCGGCCCGGCTTATCTTTTTGCCCCTCGGCGGACCGTCCGGTTCAAAACCTACCGGGGGTTCGGCAACCGGCCCCTGGTCGGCCAGAAAAATTACCGGATGGCCGGGCCGGTGGTCACCACCTACAAGGTCGTAAAAAGGCCGGACGGCCGGACCGAAGAGGTCTACCTGGACGCCGGCAAAAACCCGCCCGACGGCGTAATCGTAACGTACTATCTTAAAGAAAAACCCGAGGGGGAGGTTACTTTAACGTTTCTGGATGCGGCCGGAAACGTCATAAAGACCTTTACGAGCCGGGAGCCGGAAAAACCCAAGCCCGGGGAGCCGCCCCGGAAGGAGGAGCCGCGGGTTTCGGCCGAGGCCGGCCTTAACCGCTTCGTCTGGGACATGCGGTACCCGGACGCCGTGCCCATTCCCGAGGACCGGGCGACCTTCAATCCTCCCCGGGTAAACCTCCTGCTCGGGCCGGTCGTCCCGCCCGGAACCTATCAGGTCCAGCTCAAGGTGGGCGACCTCACCCTCACCCAGCCCTTCGAAATCGTCAAAGACCCCCGGGTCAGGGCGACCCAGCGGGACCTGGAGGCCCAGTTCCGGCTGCTTCTGGAGATCCGGGACCGGGTCTCGGAGACCCACCGGGCCGTGCTCCGTTGCCGGGAAGTGCGCCGCCAGCTGGAGGAGGTGAGCCGGCGGCTTCAGGACCGGCCGGGGGCGGCCGAGCTGGCCCGGGCCGCCCGGGAGCTGGCCGAGAAACTGCGGGCCGTCGAAGCCGAGCTCTGGCGGGAGGACGCCGACAGCCCCCTGGCGCCCCCCAGCGCCCTGAACTTCCGGCTGGCCGCCCTCGCCACCTTCATCGATTCGGCCGACTACGCCCCCGCCCGGCAGCACCGGGAGGCCTTGCGGGACCTGTGGGGCCGGGTCCGCCGGCACCTGCGGGAGCTGGAGCGCCTTTACCGGACGGAGCTGGCGGCCTTTAACCGGCAGGCCCGGCGGGCCGGACTGCCGACGGTCCTGGTCGGCTAGAGCAGACCCAGGACGCCCGTCAGGTCGGGAAACTCGAAATCGGGGCCGAGCTCCGGCTCCAGCACGAAGTCCCGGGTTCGGTTCGACCAGGCGCAGGGCAGGCCGAAGGACCGCGCCCCCATCACGTCGCTGGCCGACCCGGCCACGTGGAGCACCTCCGAGCGGTCCAGGCCCAGGGTCTTGAGGGGCAGTTCGTAAATGGCCGGGTGGGGCTTGTAGAAGCCGGCCTGGTCTGCCGCAAAGATATAGTCGACACCCACCGGCAGCTGTCCGGCCAGCTCCCGGAGCATCGCCTCGTCCCCGTTGGAGAGCAGGGCGGTAAGGCAACCCCGGTCCTTCACCCCGGCCAGGACCTGCCCGGCCTCGGGCCAGGGCCTGAGGCGGTTCCAGGCGGCCACCAGGCGGGCCCGGGTTTCGGCCGGGAGGTCGAGGCCGAAGCGCTTTAAGGCGTAATCCAGGGCCCGCTCCGTCAGGTAGCGGAACTTCAGGTGGCCCCGACCCAGGGAGTTGCTGATGAGGGCAAACTCGAGCTGTTTGGTCCGCCAGAGCCGGAAGAAGGCGAGGGGGTCCACGTCGGCCGCCGGGAGGGCCGCCCGGACCTCGGGCACCATGCTCCCCTCTAGGTCGAAGAGGGCGGCGTAGACGTCGAAGGTCACCAGCTTATAACGCGCCATGGCGGCTGATTATAACCGAAGGCCCCGGCCAGCCGCCAGCGGCGCGGCACAGGCCGGGGCTATAATTAACACCGGAATGGGGTTTGAGTTCCTGGACCACACGGCGGAAATCGGGGTGCGGGCCTGGGGCAGGGACCTGGCCGAGGCCTTCGCCGAGGCCGCCCGGGGCATGTTCGCCGTCATGTATGAGACCGGCCCGGTAAATGAGAGCCTGGTGCGCGAGGTCGAGGTCGCCGCCCCGGACCCGGAAGCCCTCCTGGTGGAATGGCTTAACAGCCTGCTTTACCTGGCCACGGTGGACCACGCCGTCTTCGGCCGGTTCGAGGTCAGCATTGAGCCCCCGAAAGACGGGGCCGAATGGCGGCTGCGGGCAACCGCCTACGGCGAGCCGGTGGACCCGGCCCGCCATTCCTTCGGCCTCGAGGTCAAGGCGGCCACCTACCACGGGCTCAAGGTCCAGTCCCTGGACGGTCGGGCGGAAGTAGAGGTTATCCTGGACGTTTGAATAAGGGGGGAAGGCTATGACCGGACGGTGGGAAGGCCCGCTTCGGCGAATCGACGACTACCACTGGGAGATTCCCCAGACCTACAAGCCCGGGATGCGGGTTCCGGGGCTGGTGATTGCCGACGAGGTTCTAATCGAGCTGATCCGGCGGGACCAGGCCCTGGAGCAGGTGGCCAACGTGGCAACCTTGCCCGGGATCGTCAAATACTCCCTGGCCATGCCCGATATCCACTGGGGCTACGGCTTCCCGGTGGGCGGGGTTGCGGCCATGCGGGTGGACGACGGGGTCATCTCCCCCGGCGGGATCGGCTTCGACATCAACTGCGGGGTGCGGATGCTCCGAACTAACCTGACGGAGGCGGACGTCCGGCCCCGGATCGAGCGGCTTGCCGATGAGCTCTTTAAGAACGTCCCTTCCGGCGTCGGGGCCGAGGGGAAGATAAAGGTTTCGGTCAAAGAGATCGACCAGATTCTGGTTCAGGGGGCCCGCTGGATGGTGGAACGGGGGTACGGCTGGGCCTCCGACCTGGAGGTCACCGAGGAGGGCGGGGCCATCCCGGGGGCCGACCCCGACAAGGTGAGCCACCACGCCAAGGAGCGGGGGGCCTCCCAGCTGGGGACCCTCGGCTCGGGCAACCACTTCCTGGAGGTCCAGGCCGTCGAGGAGATCTACGACCCCGAGGCCGCCCGGGTGATGGGCATCGAACAGGTGGGGCAGGTGACGGTGTTCATCCACTGCGGCTCCCGGGGCCTCGGCTACCAGGTGTGCGAAGACTACCTCCGGGTCATGGATAAGGTCCTGGCCAAGTATGAAATCCGGCTGCCCGACCGGCAGCTTGCCTGCGCCCCCTTCCGGTCGCCGGAGGGCCAGGACTACCTGGGCGCCATGCGGGGCGCGGCCAACTTCGCCTGGGCCAACCGCCAGCTCATCGCCTACTGGACCCGCTACTCCTTTGCCAAGGTCTTTGAATCGACCCCCGAGCGGTTGGGCATGCACATGGTCTACGACGTGGCCCACAACATTGCCAAGGTCGAAGAGTACGAGGTGGACGGGAAGATGACTACCCTATGCGTCCACCGGAAGGGGGCGACCCGGGCCTTCCCGCCGGGGCATCCGGCCATCCCGGCCCGCTACCGGGGCATCGGCCAGCCGGTCCTCATCCCGGGGGATATGGGCCGCTACTCCTACGTGCTGGTCGGGACCGAGGATGCGATGCGCCAGAGCTGGGGCTCCACGGCCCACGGCGCCGGGCGGGTCCAGAGCCGGACGGCCGCCAAGAAGATGCTTAAAGGGGTCGACCTGGTGGCGGAGCTGGCCAAAAAGGGCATCGTCGTCCGGGTCCAGAACCGGGCCCTCCTGGCCGAGGAGGCCTCCGAGGCCTACAAGGACGTCGTCGAGGTGGTAAACGTCTGCCACTACGCCGGCATATCCCGGAAGGTGGCCAAGCTCCGGCCCATCGCCGTCATTAAAGGCTAAAAGTCGATGGCCCCGGAAACTCCGCTTGTGGTGGGGCTGGAGGCCCTGACCCGGGCCGACCTGGGCCTGGCCGGGGGCAAGGGGGCGAACCTGGGGGAGCTCATCCGGGCCGGTTTCCCCGTTCCGCCCGGCTTCGTCGTGACCGCCGCGGCCTACGAGCAGTTCGCGGCCCACAACCAGCTCCAGGAGGCCCTCGAAAAGGGCGAACCCCGGCTCATCCGCGCCGCCTTTGAGCGGGCTCCCATCCCGCCCGAAGTCGCCCGGAAAATCCTTACGGCCTACGACCGGCTGGGGGACGGGCCGGTGGCCGTCCGCTCCAGCGGCACCGCCGAGGACCTGCCCCAGGCCGCCTTCGCCGGCCAGCACGATACTTTTTAAACGTCATGGGTAGGGAGGCCCTGCTGGGGGCCGTCCGGGCCTGCTGGGCCTCCCTCTGGACCGACCGGGCCGTCGCCTACCGGGACCGGCTGGGCATCGACCACCGGACGGCCCGGATGGCCGTGGTCGTCCAGCGGCTGGTGCCGGCCGAGTTCGCCGGGGTGATGTTCACGGCCAACCGTTCTGCAGCTCATGGACAAATGTCTCACGACACCGTCCCGGCTGCTTCCTGCTTCGGCGACCCGTGGCTCGTAGACCGGGCGCCAAAGGCGCCTTCGGCACCCGTTCCGCCGCCAGAGGGGTCTCCACAGGCGTAACTTCCCGCAGAACTTGCGGTAGGGCCCGTAAGGTGGGCCAATCCCAGGCTGCCTTGGCTCTTGGCAACCAAACTTGACATAAGCTGTGAAACAGCTTATGTCAAGTTTGTCAATAGCCTGGTGAGCAGTTCTCAATCCCTCGGGGTCGGTCGGCCGTAAGAGGGCAGGGGTATAAGTTATAATTTACGGGCGGATGGGCAAAGACCTGGTTTACCAGGCCGACGCAATCCTCGCCGAAACGGCGGCCCGGCTGGCCGACCTCCTGCGGCTGGCGGCGGCCCGGCTCAGGCCTTTTCCCAGGTTTCCCGGGGCCGAGTTCGAAACCCTCGAGGTTCCCCCGCCGGGCACCGGCCGGCCCGAGCTCGGCTGCGTGGTCCTTGCCCCCGACGGCAACCTTTACGAGTACGAAATAAACCTGGTGGGAGACTCCTTCAGTCCCGAGCGGATCGAGAACCTTAAGCCCCTGGATTTGACTCCGGCCGAGTTCATCGCGTATGCTTACACGGCCCTGGTCGCGGTTGCCAAGGCCCTCGACCAGTCCCCCCAAGGAGGAAGCCGATGGACTTCAAGCTGACGGAAGCCGAAGTTAACTGGCGCAACGAGATCCGGGAGTTTCTCCGGCAGGAGCTGCCCCCGGAGGTCGAAAGCAGCCTTGAGGACGCCGACTCGGATGAGCAGTGGCGGTTTGCCGTCCAGTTCAACAAAAAACTGGGGCAGAAGGGCTGGCTTACGGTCGCCTGGCCCAAAGAATACGGCGGGCAGGCCCGGTCTTTCATCGAGCAGCTGGTCTTCAACGAGGAGATGGCCTACTGGCGGGCGCCCCTCGGACCGAGCTCCTTCGGCATAAACTTTGTCGGCCCGACCATCATCGTGCACGGCACCGAGGAGCAGAAGCGCTACCACCTGCCCCTCATCGCCCGGGGCGAGGTCACCTGGTGTCAGGGCTTCTCGGAGCCCAATGCCGGCTCCGACCTGGCCTCCCTTCAGACCCGGGCCGTCGAAGACGGCGACTACTTCGTCATCACCGGCACCAAGATCTGGACCACCAATGCCCACCGGGCCCAGTGGTGCCTCCTGGGGGCCCGGACCAACCCGGACGTTCCCAAGCACCGGGGGATCTCCCTCTTTATGGTCGAGATGGACCGGCCGGGGATCACCGTCCAGCCCATCTACAACATGGCCGACATCCACTCGTTCAACCAGGTCTTTTTCGACGGCGTCCGGGTGCCGCGGGCCAACATGATCGGGGAAAAGGACCGGGGCTGGTACGCGATGATGACCACCCTGGACTTCGAGCGGTCCGGGGTGCAGTACGCCGCCGGCGGCCGGCGGACCCTGGAGGAGCTGGTCGCCTTCACGAAGGACGCTACCCGCAACGGCCGGCCCCTCGCCCGGGACCCGGTGGTCCGGCACAAGCTGGCCGAGATGGCCATCGAGGTGGAGGTTGCCCGGATGCTGGCCTACCGGGTGGCTTCCATGCAGGCCCGGGGCCTCATCCCCAACTATGAGTCCTCCATGTCCAAACTGTTCGGCACCGAGCTTACCCAGCGGCTGGCCAACACCGGGATGCAGATCCTGGGCCTTTACGGCCAGCTGGAGCCGAAGTCCAAGTGGGCGCCCCTGAGGGGCCGGATCGAGCGGATGTATCTTACGTCCTTTGCGGCCACCATCGCGGCCGGGACTTCGGAGGTCCAGCGCAACATCATCGCCATCCGTGGCCTCGGCCTTCCCCGCTAGGGCCGGTCGTCAGACTTCCGCCCGGAGTTCGGCTACCCGGCCGCCGGTGACCCGGACCAGGTCGGCGGGGGCGATGGGAAAGACGGCATGGGGGGTGCCGGCCGCCGCCCAGACGGTATCAAACTGCAGCAGGTCCTGGTCGATCAGGGTCAGGGGCTGAACTTCGTGGCCGACGGGGGGAACCCCGCCGATGCTGAACCCGGTGAGCCGTTTGACGGCGTCGGCGTCGGCCAGCCGCACCGCCTGGCCCACCTCCCGGGCAAGCTTCGCCACGTCCACCCGGTTGGCCCCCGAGGCGATAACCAGGACCGGCTGGTTGTCGGCGGTGAGGAAGACGAGGCTTTTGGCGATCCGAGCTGGGGTGGTGCCGACGGCCGCGGCCGCCTCGGCCGAGGTCCGGGTGCTGGCGGGCAACTCCACCACCCGACTGGGGATGCCCAGGCGGTCCAGGGCTTCCTGAACTTGTCTGGCTTTCGGGTGCACGGCAAAACCTCCGGCCTGGGGTGGTCAGGCACCGGTCCTTTGTTTAGTATAATGCGGTTGCCGACTGCGGAGGCGTAGCTGTGATCGTTTCCGTCGGGGCCGCCAATATCGACCTGGTGGTTGAGGTGCCCCATCTTCCCGTCCCCGGCGAAACCGTTACCGGCCGGGAGCTGGTGATCGTGCCGGGGGGCAAGGGGGCCAACCAGGCCGTTGCTGCCCGCCTGGCCGGTGGGAAGGTCGCCTTTGTGGGCAAGGTGGGGCGGGACGACTTCGGGCGCCGGCTCCTGGAAACCTTTAAGCAGGCCGGGGTCGGCCGCCGGTACGTTCGCCGCCAGCCGGGGGTCCGGTCCGGGGTGGCCCTCATTTTCGTGGACGCTCGGGGCACCAATGTCATCGCCTATGCCCCGGGGGCCAACGCCTGCCTTTCCCCGGCCGACGTTGAGGCCGCGGCCGGGGCCTTCCGGCGGGCCCGGGTGGTGACGGTGGAGCTGCAGATTCCCTTGGAGACGGCCCGGGCCGCCTTGAGTCTCGGGCGGCAGGCGGGGGCGGTGGTGGTCTTGGACCCGGCACCGGCGGTGGCGGGCGCGGCCGAGCTTGTCGGCCTGGCCGACATCGTCACCCCCAACGAGACCGAGGCTGCCGTCCTGACCGGCATCCCGGTGGCCGACATTCCCTCGGCCCGGGAGGCGGCCCGTCGGCTCCTGGCCATGGGGGTGCGGCGGGCGGCCATCGTCACCTTAGGGGCCAAAGGGTCGGTGGTGGCCGTCCCGGAAGGGGAGTTCCACCTGCCGGCCCTGCCGGTCGAGGCCCGGGACACCACCGCCGCCGGGGATGCTTATGTTGGGGGCCTGGCCGCCGCCCTGGCCTCCGGGGCCGACTTCTGGCAGGCCCTGCGGGTGGCCAACGTGGCCGCCGGCCTCTCGGTCACCCGCCTTGGGGCGATGAACTCCCTGGCCGGCCGGGCGGAAATTGAGGCCGCCCTGCCCGGGCCCGAGCCGGTTCGGCTTTAAGGCTGTCCCTGAGGCGCCGGCCGGCGGGTATAATCTCGGTGGAGGCATGAAGCCCACGCTGGTGATTTACCTCGGGCGGGTGGACGGAACCCCGGTGGAGGAGCTGGTCGGCCGGGCCCAGGAGGCGCTGGCGGTCGACAACGCCGAGCTGGCCTGTGGAACGGGCCTCTTCCGGGAGGTCCTGCTGGTTACCGACTCCGAACGGCAGTTCCCCGTTCCGGACGGGGTGGTCGTCGAGCGCCAGGGCGGGTCGGGCTTTCACTTCGGCCGGAGCCTGGCCGACCTGATAAGCCGCTGGCGGCCCGAAGGGGTTGTTTACCTGGGGGGCGGGTTCGGGCCCTTTATCGACCCGGAGCTCCTCGATGAAATCGTCGGGCGGCTGGCCGGCAGCGACGCCCTGGTGCTGGCCAACAACGTCTTTTCGGCCGACCTGGTGGCCTTCCGGCCCCCGGAAGCCCTTTTCCGGGTGGGCCTCCCGGCCCGGGATAACCCCCTGGCCCAGATTCTCCACCGCCAGGCCGGCCTGCCCATTGCCGAACTGCCTCGCTCGGCCAAAACCCAGTTCGACCTCGATACCCCCACCGACCTGGCCGTGCTCAAGTACCACGGGGTCGACCGGCCCCGGCTGGGCCGGCTGATTGCCGACGCCCCCATCGAGACCGACCGGTTGGAGGCGGCGGCCGCCTACCTGGTGGAACCGTACGCCGAGGTGGTGGTGGCCGGTCGGGTGGGCAGCTACGTCCTGGCCCACCTGGAGCGGGAGACGGCCTGCCGCACCCGCGTCTTTTCGGAGGAGCGGGGAATGCAGGCCGACGGCCGGGAGGAGCGGGGCCAGGTGCGCTCGGTGCTGGGGTTTCTGCTGGAGGCGGTGGGGGTGGAGGGGTTCTTCGAGCGGATGGCCCAGCTGGGCCAGGCCCTCTTCCTCGACTCGAGGGTGCTCTTTGCCCACCTGGGCCTGCGGCTCGGCCGGGCCGACCGGTTTTACTCCGACCTGGGCGAGCCCGAGGCCGTCGGCGACCCCCTGGCCCGGCGGATAACCGCGGCGGCCCTGGCCGCCCCGATTCCGGTGGTCATGGGCGCCCACTCGCTGGTATCCGGGGGCCTCTACGCCATCGTCGACGCGGCCTGGCGCATCCACGACCAGGCCCTCCTCGGCCAGACCTATCAGCAAGGGAGGTAACCCATGCTCAGCCCTTTAACCCTGACCGACCCTGAGGTGGCGGCGGCCATCGAACAGGAAGGCTACCGCCAGTGGAGCGGCATCGAGCTCATCGCCTCCGAAAACTACTGCTCGGAGGCGGTTCTGGCCGCGACCGGCAGTATCCTCACCAACAAGTATGCCGAGGGGTATCCCGGTCGCCGCTACTATGGCGGCTGCCAGTACGTGGACATGGTCGAGAACCTGGCCCGGGAGCGGGCCAAGCAGCTCTTCGGGGCCGAGCACGCCAACGTCCAGCCCCACAGCGGCGCCCAGGCCAACGAGGCGGCGTATATGGCCGTCCTGGAGCACGGGGATGTGGTGATGGGGATGGACCTGGCCCACGGCGGCCACCTGACCCACGGCAGTCCGGTCAACTACTCGGGCAAGCGCTATCGGTTCGTCTCCTACGGGGTGACCCGGGAGACGGAGACCATCGACTACGACCAGGTGGAGCGGCTGGCCTTGGAGCACCGGCCCAAGCTTATCGTGGCCGGGGCCACCGCTTACCCCCGGTTCATCGACTTCGCCCGCTTCCGGGAGATCGCCGACCGGGTGGGGGCCCTGCTGCTGGTGGATATGGCCCACCCGGCCGGCCTGATCGCCGCCGGCATCCACCCAAGTCCCGTCCCCTACGCCCACATCGTTACGTCGACCACCCACAAGACCCTGCGGGGCCCCCGGTCAGGCTTCATCCTGTGCCAGGCGAAGTTTGCGCAGGCCATCGACCGGGCCGTATTCCCCGGCCTTCAGGGCGGGCCCCTGATGCACGTCATCGCCGCCAAGGCCGTCTGCTTCAAAGAGGCGATGTCGCCCGAGTTTAAAGACTACGCCCGGCGGGTGGTGGAGAACGCCCGGACCCTGGCCGCCGAGCTGGCCCGGCAGGGTCTGCGGATCGTCTCGGGGGGCACCGATAACCACCTGATGCTCGTGGACCTCACCTCCACCGGCCTGACCGGCAAGCAGGCCGAGGCCGCCCTGGAGCAGGTGGGGATCACCTGCAACAAGAACGCCATCCCCTTCGACCCCCGGCCCCCGGCGGTGACCAGCGGCATCCGGCTGGGCACCCCGGCCGCGACCACCCGGGGCATGGGGCCCACGGAGATGGTGCAGATCGCCCGCTGGATTGTCAAAGTTCTCAGCAATCACGGCGACCAGGCCGTCTACCGTCAGGTCCGGGAGGAGGTCTTCGAGCTGGCCACCCGGTTCCCGGTCCCAGGGGTCCCGATTCCGGTCCGGACGCCCGGGACGGTGCCGGCGGCCGACGGCTAGTGGTGGAAATTTCCGGGTATAGCCGGGTTTCGCCCGGGGCAAATTCGGCTGAAAATGCGGGTGAAGGAAAGATGCTTTTGAGTGACCGTCAGATCCTGGAACAGCTCAAGGCCGGAAACATCGTCATCGAACCCTTCGATATCCGCCAGCTGGGCACCAACAGCTACGACGTCCGCCTGGGCGAGTGGTACTTTGCCCCCAACCGGAACATCCGGGAGGTGGACTTTTTCACCCCGGAGGGGGTGCGGGCCTTCTGGGGCGAACCCATCCGGGCCGAGGATTTCATCCTGGTTCGGGCCGGTGAGACCATCCTGGCCCACACCCTGGAGGTGGTGGGCGGCCGCAACGGCTATACCGCGGCCATGCGGGCGCGGTCTTCCATCGGCCGGGCCGCCCTCTCCGTCTGCAAGTGCGCCGGGCTGGGGGATGTGGGGTACATCTCCCGCTGGACGATGGAAATTACCAACCACTCCCAGTCGGACATCCGGATACCGGTGGGGACCCGCATCGCCCAGATGGTGTTTTACTACGTGGGCGAAACCCTCAAAGAATACCGGGGTAAATACGGCCAGCAGAAGGAGTGGACCCCGTACGACATGCTGCCGCGGCTTTATGAGGACTGGGACTTCGAAGAGGTGATGGCCGGGCGGTACCGCTCCGACCGCCTCGCCCCGGACCTGCGGGCACCCCGGGACTGACCGTTCTTCCACGGCTTGCCGGGCCCCGACGCCGGGAACGGCAACCTGATATACTTTCGTTAGCAGTTAACGCAGCACCGTCGATGCGCATCGCCCTGGTCTCCTACCACACCTGCCCCCTCGCCCGTCTCGGCGGCCGGTTCAGCGGGGGGCTCAACGTTTATGTCCGGGAGTCGGCCCGGGAGCTGGTCCGCCAGGGGTTCACGGTGGACATCTTCACCGCCGCCCACCGGAACCACAGCGAGCAGGTGAGCCAGCTCGGGCCCGGTCTGCGTCTCATCCACCTGCCCGTCGATGGGGCCCCGGCCGGCCAGGTTTCCCAGGCCGCCCTTTACGGGGCCTACCGGGCGTTTGCCGGCCGGGTCCACCGCTTCGCCCGGAGCCGGGGCCTGGCGTACGACCTGGTCCACGCCCACTACTGGCTTTCCGGCCTGGTGGGGCTGGAGCTTAAGCGGGCCTGGCGGGTGCCGCTGGTGGCCATGTTTCACACCCTGGCCCTGGTCAAGCACCAGGCCCGGGTGGGGGCGGGGGAGCCGCCGGAGCGGGTCGACGCCGAGGGCCGCATCATCGCCGGGGCCGATGCCATCGTCGCCGCCACCGACCAGGAGAAAAACCTCCTGGTCCGCCTCTACGGGGCGCCGGCCCACCGGGTTGCGGTCATCCCCTGCGGCGTGAACCTGCGGCTCTTCCGGCCCCGGGATCCCCTCTTGGCCCGGCGCCGGCTGGGCCTCCCGCCCGACAAGCGGCTCATTCTTTACGTGGGGCGCCTCGACCCCCTCAAGGGGCTGGACCTCCTCCTCCGGGCCCTGGCCCGGCTGGAGGACCGGGGCAACGTTCACCTCATCGTCGTCGGCGGTGACCGGAGCCCCACCGGGGAGCGGCGGCGGCTGGAAAGCCTCGCCCGGGAGCTGGGCCTGGGGGGAACCGTGCGGTTTGTCGGACCGGTGGCCCACGCCCAGCTTCCCTGGTATTTCAGCGCCGCCGCCGTCACCGTCGTCCCCTCCTACCACGAAAGCTTCGGACTGGTGGCCCTGGAGAGTCTGGCCTGCGGCACCCCCGTCATCGCCGCCCGGGTCGGGGGCCTGACCCGGACGGTGGTGGACGGCCTGAACGGCTACCTGGTGGCCTGGCACTGCCCGGAGGCCTTCACCGAGCGGCTGGAACTGGTGCTGGGGAATGAGGGGCTCCGCCAGCGGCTGGCCGCCGCGGCCAGGGCTTCGGTCCGGGCTTTCACCTGGCCGGAGGTAACCCGGCGGCTGGCCAATTTGTACGCCACCCTGGCGGCCGCCCCCGGGGGCGCCCGCGCCACCCACCTCGGCGGCTGACGGAGGTCTGACCCAGATGATGACCCAGGACTTGAGCCGTGTGCTGGTCGTTGTCGCCCACCCGGACGACGCCGAGTTTGGGGCCGGCGGCACCATCGCCCGCTGGGTCCGGGAAGGCCGGGAGGTATTCCTGGCCGTCACCACCAACGGCGACAAGGGCTCGGCCGACCCCGAAATGACGTCGGAGCGGCTGGTTAAGGTCCGGGAGCAGGAGCAGCTGGAGGCCGCCAGGGTCCTCGGGGTCAAGGAGGTGGTCTTCCTCGGCTACACCGATGCCTTCCTGGAGGATACTCCGGCCCTCCGACGGGACATCGTCCGGCTCATCCGGCATTTCAGGCCGGAAATCGTGGTCACCCACAACCCTTACCCCGGGCTGCGCCGCTTCATCCAGCACCGGGACCACCGGGTCACCGGCCTGGTGACCCTCGACGCCGTCTATCCCCTGGCCCGGAACCGCCTGACCTTCCCCGAGCTCCTGGAAGAGGGCCTTATGCCCCACCGGGTCGCCGAGGTCTACCTGACGGGCAGCGACGACCCGGACACCTGGGTGGACATCAGCGAGACCATCGACCTGAAGATTGCCGCCCTCCGCTGCCACCGGAGCCAGATAGGCAATCCCGAAGACCTGGACCGCCGGGTGCGGGAGGCGGCCCGGCAGGTGGGGGAGCCCCAGGGCATTCCCTACGCCGAGGCCTTCCGGCGGATCGAGCTAAGGCGCTGAGGCTTCGAGCCGGGCCAGGACCTGCCCGACGCCCGCCGTCATCCCGGCGTCCCGGAAGGGGGTGCCGGCCGGGGGGGCGGCCTGCCGGTGGGCCTCCAGCCGGTCGGCCACTGCCCGGAGCCTTTCCTCGGCCAGGGCCCGATATTCGGCCCCGGCCGGCCGGGTGTCGAGCCAGCGGTAAAAGTAAAACATGCCCGTAAAGTAGTCGGCCAGCAGCTCGAAGAGGGACTCCTGGTAGCGGACCGAGGCCAGGACCGCCTGCGCCGCCGGGGAGTTCTCGGCCGCCAGGACCCTTTGCAGGCGGTCGGCCCACATTCGCATTCGGACTCGGGCCTCCTCCTTCTCGGCCACCGCCTCGGCGAAGGCCCCGGCCTGACGGGCGGCGGCGTAGATGGGGGCCAGGTGATGGCCGCCCCGCACCTCATCGTCCCGGACCCACAGGTTATTGGGCGTCCACGGCCCGTTGCGGTCGGCGTAAGCCCGGGTGTAGAGCATCAGCCGGATGAGTTCGGGGGAGGCCAGGACGAAGCCGCTCACCTCGGCGGCCGCCGCCGGGGAGAAGTGCCGGCGGGCCCAGGCCCGGGCCAGACCGGCCGGATTCTCGGACGGGTCCCAGGCCAGCCGACCGACGGCATAGGCGTTGAGGTCCAGCCAGAGGTCGCTTTTGGGGACCGGGCCGTTCCAGCCGCCCCCGACGTTCCAGAGCCACAGCCCCACCGCCCCCCGCTCCCTTGCCCGGGCCAGGGGATTCCCCTCCCCGGCGGCGCCGGCGACCAGAAAGGGGGCGACGTAGCTGGGAAACACCCCCTTTCCCTCATATTCCCGGGCCCCCTGGACCTCCACCACACGGGGAAAGGGGTCCGGCGGGTTGAGGAGGTTCGGGTTCCAGCCGGTGTACTGCCAGAAGTCGGTGGCGGTGTGCTTGAAAGACAACATCAGGCCGGGCTCGGGTTCCAGGCCGGCGGTGACCGTCCGGACTACCTCCGGGGAGGCGTGAAATCCGTCGGCCCCCAGGTCCCAGGCCCGCTGGATCAGCTTCTTCCCCGTCGCCCGGGCCACCTCCGTCTCCAGCCGAAGAAGGGCGCGCAGGCTTTCGGGGACGGGCCGGCCGGGGGCACACCAGGCAAGGTAAAGGGGCTGGCCCACCAGGGGCGGGGCGGCGTAGTTTTCCCCCGTCCGGATGATGGCCCCGTCCAGGTGGAACTCTTTCAGGGCGTAGGTCAGGGCAAAGCTGATCAGCTCCTGGGTCCGGGGCCGGTCGAAGCAGAGGCGGCCGCCCTCGTAAACTTCGGGGCCGTAGAACCTCACAACCGACTCGGGCAGGGATGGAAGGTCCCCGGGGCTGAAGGCCAGAAGGCCGTAGGCGTGGGCCGCCTGAACGGCCTCCCGCAGGCGCCGGGCCTGCTCCCCCCGCCAGGCCGCCTCCGAGCGGTAAGGTTCAAAATCGGCCAGCCTGGGGTCGAGCGCGGCATAGTCAATCGCACCGGTCCAGGGGGAGACCACCACGGCGTTGAAGCCCCACCGGAGGGCATCCGCCGGGTCCACGGGCTGGTCTCCCAGGGGCGGGCCCACCAGCCGGAGGGGAAAGGCCGGACTGGACCGCCGGTAAACGGGCCGGTGGCGCAGGGTGGGGTCCAGGTGGAGCAGCTCGGCCAGGCGCAGGACCCCGTAAACCAGTCCGGCCCGGTCCCGGCCGGCCACGACCAGCACCAGGCGGCCGCCCAGGACGGCCCGGCCGATGGTGTACCCCCCGGCCTCGGCGGGAGGCTGGAGGCTGGGGAAGGCGGTGAAAAGCTCAGGCGGAAGGCTATCGGCCTCCCCCACCAGGATATCGGCCGGGGCGGACCCCTCCGGTCCGACCGGCTCCCAGCCGGCCCCCAGCTCGGAAAGGAGATTGCGCACGGCCAGCCCCATGGCCGGGTCGTCGGCCGGTCCGGAAAGGAGCCGAAGGCGGCCGCCGGGCCCGCCCGGCGCCGTCCAGGGGGCCGGGAACGGAAGGGCGGGTCCCAACAGACCGAAGCCCAGGCCCGAGAAGAGCAGGCCGAGCAGGGTGCAGAAGCCGAGAAACTGCGACGTTGCCCGATTCATGCCAGGTTAGCCCCGGTAAAGGGTGGCCAGATTTACGGCCCGGCCGTCCGAGACCGGGAAGCGGTCGCCGTCCGGGGGCGCCGTGAGCGGGTAGGGCTCGATGGGCCGGCCGAACTCGGCCTGATGCCCGACCCAGACTTGAACCTTGACCGGTCCCTCCCTGAGGCCGAACCGGTCCTCGACTTTTATAACGGTCCCGACCGGCCAGCGACTGGTGGGCAGCCAGAGGGTCGCGGCCTGGTACGGCCGGTCCTCCAGGACCCGGCCGTCGGGACCCACGAGCCGGAAGACCAGCCGCACCTCCTGCCGGATGGGGCTTTCGGCCTGCCAGAAGGTCACCAGTCTGGCCGTGGGGTCCCGGCCCCGGAGGACGGCTCCAGGCTCCAGGCGGTAGCCCACCAGACGCAAGCCGGGGGCGAAGACGGCGCCGACCGACTCGTACTTTTCGTCGGGCCCGGCCAGGGCGAAGGTGAAAAACTCCTCGGGCAGCTCCCGGACCCGGCCGCCCTTCACCAACACCAGGTAGCCATCCCGGGCGGCGGCCACCCCCCACTCCCCGCCGTTGAGCAAGGCCTGTAGCTGCCAGTACTGGGTCCCGGCGTCCACCGGGTAGGGGCTGGCGCTGACGTCCACGGCCACGTATTCCGCATCCCGCACCTCGGGGAAGAGGTAGAGCCGCCGCCGGGCCGCCAGGTGGGGGTTGAGGCTGTTGCCGGCGGAGACGGGGGCGTCCTCGGGTATAACCTTGAGCACCTCGGGGGCCAGCCGGTGGTGGGGGGTTACCACCGGCAGCCGGTCGTAGAGGGGCAGGAGGACGTCGGCCACGTAGGCGTGGGCCGCGGAGATGAGGACCAGGGCCGAACAGCCGCCGACCACCCGGGGCCCCAGGTCGGGCCGGACCCGGGCGGCCAGCCGCCGCAGCACGTCGAGGCCGTCGACGGCGGCCCCGACGACGAAGGGGACGATGACGGCCGAATAGTGGGCGCCGCCCCGGAACATCGGCTCGAAGGTGCTGAGCAGGTTGAGCAGCAGGTCCGGCAGGGCAGGAAGGAGGGTGGCCGGGGCCAGAAAGGGGAGGAAGACCACCGGCCTGAACAGGGTTAAAAGATAGGCCGCCTTTACCGGGTTCTGGGCCTCCTGCAGGATGATTTCCGGCCGGCCCAGCACGCTCCTTACTATCTCCACCGGGCTTCCGCCCAGGTGGTCGTACCGGCTAAGATACGGCGAGGCCCCGGCCGGATTGTGCAGCGGGATCACCACAAAGGTGGCCAGGGCGAACCAGAGGAAGCCGGCGGCCGCAACCCCGAGCCCCAGCCGCCGCCACCCGGGCCGCACGGCCGCCCGGAGGCCCAGGAGGCCCACCGCCAGGGGCACCTGCTCCTTGGTGGCCGCGGCCAGGAAGGCAAAGGTCAGAAACGGGCCCTTCTGCCCGGCCGAGTAGAAATAGAGGGCGTGCATGAGAAAGGCGCTGGCCATGGCCACCGGGTGAAATTCGGCCAGAACTGCCGCATCCAGCTCCGGGGCCAGCAGATAGGCGGCGGCGAAGGTGAGGGCCGCCAGCTCGCTGCCGAGCCGGCGGTAGGCGAACCCGAAGGCGCTCAAGGCCCCGCCGGCGACCACCGCCGTCTGGAGGACCAGCAAAGCCGACGGGTCCGGCCAGAGGCGGACGACCACCGCCACGGGCAGGAGGATCGGTTCGAAGTGGGCCGCCAGCCGGGTTCCGGCACCCGACCAGTTGGTGAACTCGAAGGGCCGGCCGTGGGCGGTATTCCAGACGGCCTGGAAAAAGTTGCCCAGGTCGAAGGCGTTGGTGTTGAAAGAGAGGTGCTGAAGGACGCTCAAGTAGGCGAAGACGGCGGCGTAAAGGCCGACGAAAACCACGCAGATGAGCAGTGCCCGCCGGTCGGGGGCGGGGAGACGGCGACCGAACCGGCGCGGACGCGGGGCGGTCGCCTGGCGGCGGGCGGTTCGCCACCCGACGTGGCCCACGGCGTCCCGGCTCAGCCGTTTCGGGGACGTGCCAGCAGTACGAGCCACGGGAACGGGAACCGGACCCTTTCGACTTTGAGCCGGCGGCCGGCCCAGCCCAGGAAGCGGCCGGCCGTCCAGAAGTGGCGGTGGTCGGGGTCGTCCCCCAGCCGGCGCAGGTTTTTGCCCCGGGCCAGGTTGGCCAGGGCAAACCAGGGCTGGTGGGGAACGCTCAGGATGACCCGGCGGCCGACCCGGCAGACCTCGGCCAGGGCGGCATCGGGGTCGGCCAGGTGCTCCAGGACCTCCAGGCAGAGGACCAGGTCGGCGGCCCCCGACCGGAACGGCAGGCGGGCCCCGTCGCCGATGACGTAGGCCACCCCGAACCGGGAAACCGCGAAGGCGGCGGCCGCCGGGTCGGGGTCCAGGCCCACGTAGCGGACCCGCCCCAGGTCGAGGCGGCCGGCAATGAAGGCCTCGCCGGCCCCCACGTCCACCACCAGGGGGTGGGAGTTCCCCACCAGGGCCTCGGCCATCAGGTGGGTGACCTCCCGGTAGAACCTCCCCAGAAGCCAGCGCTGGAGGGGGTTTTTCGAGGCGTGCTTCCGGAAGTTGGGGCGGGCCCGGACCCGGGCCGTCAGCGGGCCGGCCATCCCTGGCGGTCGCGGGCGGTTTCGGCCCCCACAACCCGGTAGTGGGGGAGCCGCCGGTCCCGGAGGCCGGTGCGCAGCACCATCTCCCCCAGGAGGCCCAGGCTGAGAAGCTGAAGGCCCCCCAGGACGAGGAGCACCCCGAGGCTGAGCAGGGGCCTGGTGCCGATGGGCTCGCCGAGGGCAACTTTAAGATAGACTAGGTATAGGTTGACGGCCAGCCCGACGACCAGGGCCGCCAGGCCCAGCGGCCCGAAGACGTGCAGGGGCTTCTGGCTGAAGCGGGTAAGGTAGGCCACCGTAAGCAGGTCCAGGAAGCCGGCGATGAAGCGGCGGGCCCCGTACTTGGACCGGCCGTAGCGGCGGGGCCGGTGCTCCACCGCGACCTCGGTGACCCGGAACCCCTCGAAGGCGGCCAGGATGGGAATAAACCGGTAGAGCTCCCCGTAAATGCTCAGCCGCTCGATCACCTCCCGCCGGTAGGCCTTGAGGCCGCAGTTGACGTCGTGGAGGCGCACCCCGGTGAGGGTTCGCACGGCCAGGTTAAAGAGGCGGGAAGGCCAGACCTTGGTGGGCGGGTCTTTCCGGACGACCTTCCAGCCGTTGACCAGGTCGTAGCCGTCGGCCAGGGCGGCCAGGAGGCGGGGAACCTCGTGGGGGGCGTCCTGGAGGTCGCCGTCCAGGGTCACAATGGGGTCGCCGGTGCTCTCGGCAAACCCGGCGGCCAGGGCGGTGGCCTTGCCGAAGTTTCGGGCGAGGTGAACGACCTTAATGCGGGGATTTGCGGCGGCCAGCCGGTCGAGAACGGCCCCGGAGCCGTCGGTGCTGCCGTCGTCCACGAAGATGAGCTCGTAGTCCATGCCGGCCAGGGCGGCGTCGATTTCGGCCGCCAGCTCCTCCAGGGCCGGCCGCTCGTTGAAGACCGGCACCACGACGGAGACCCGGTCCGCACCCATCAGCCGCGAGTATAGCCGGTTTGACCGGGGGCTGCCAAGATGGTTGTCCGCCGCCAGGGCGGATAAGCTACAATGGAGGGAAGCCCTGGGAACCGGAGGCGCAAGATGGTGCTGGAGCGGATCCGCTGGCTGGGCCACGCCGGCTTTCTCATTGAAGGCGAACCGACCGTCTACATCGACCCGTGGGAGACTCCGCCCGGCCTGCCCCCCGCCGACCTGATCCTGGTGACCCACCCCCACTACGACCACCTTTCGGCCGAGGATATCCGCCGGCTGCGCAAGGAATCGACCATGGTTGTCGGCCCGCCCGACGTTATTAAGCAGCTGGGTCGGGAACGCCTCAACCTGGTGGAAATCAGACCGGGCGAGGAGAAGGCCGTCGGGGGCGTCAAGGTCCGGGCGGTGCCGGCCTACAACCGGACCAAACACTTCCACCCCAAGGCCAGCGGCTGGGTCGGGTTCATCGTCTACCTGCCCGACGGTTCGGTTTACCACGCCGGCGACACCGACCACATTCCGGAGATGAGGGGGCTTAGGCCGACGGTGGCCCTCCTGCCCGTCGGCGGGACCTACACCATGGACGCGGCCGAAGCCGCCCGGGCGGCCGCCGACATCGAGCCCGAGGTGGCGGTGCCCATGCACTATGGTAAAATCGTGGGCAGCGAGGCCGACGCCCGTCGGTTCGCGGAGCTCTACTCCGGCCGTACGGAGATCCCCCCGAAAGGAAGCCCGAGATGAGGTTCGGATTCTGGCTTAACGCCCAGTTCCCGCCGGGTCCCATCGTCCACGAGGTGGAGGCCCGGCTCCGGCTGGTCAGACTCGCCCATTCCCTGGGGTTCGACTCCTTCTGGGCCGGCCAGCACTTCCTGGCCGCCCCCTATCAGATGCTTCAGCCCATCCCCCTTCTGGCCCGGGTGGCCGCGGAGGTTCCCGGGGCAACCATCGGGACCTGCATCCTACTGCTGCCCCTCTACCAGCCGGTTCTGGCCGCCGAGGAGCTGGCCACCCTGGACATCCTGACCGGGGGGCGGCTCGTCTGCGGCTTCGGCCTGGGGTACCGGGACTTGGAGAACGAGGCCCTGGGCAGTCCGCCTGAGGAGCGGGTGGGCCGGTTCGAGGAGGCCCTGCGGGTGGTCGAGGGCCTGTGGCGGGGCGGGCGCTTCAGCTTCAGCGGCCGGTACTTCCGGATTCCCGAGTGCGAGGTCACCCTCCTGCCCGTCCAGCGGCCCCGCCCGCCCTTCTGGATTGCCGCCAACGGCGACCGGGCGATCCGGCGGGCGGCCCGGCTGGGGGATGCGTGGATAATCGCGCCCCACAGTCCGATTCCCGTCATCAAAAGGCAGTTGGAGGTCTACCGGCAGGCCCGGCAGGCGGCGGGCCTTGGACCGCCGGCGGCGGTTCCCATCCACCGGGAGGTCTACGTGGCCCCCACGGAAAGGGAGGCTTGGGAGCACGCCGAAAAGTACATCGGCCCCAAGTATGAGGCCTACCGCCGGTGGGGGCAGGACCGGGCGCTGCCGGCGGACGACCGGTTCTACGAGGACTTTAAAACCCTGGCCAAGGACCGGTTTATCATCGGCACCCCCGAGGGCGTCCGGGAGCAGGTGGAGCGCTTCCGGGCCGAGCTGGGCATAACCCACCTGCTGATCCGGAGCGAGCCGCCGGGGATGCCGGCCGAGCTGGCCGAGCGCAGCCTCCGCCTGCTGGGCGAGAAGGTCATTCCTTACCTGGCCGGTTAGGCCGGGGTATAATTTTTGGTGGTGACGGGCTTCGAAAAATACCTGGACGAACTGGCCGACCCTGACCGGCCCCTCCGGGTCTCCCAGGTGGAACGGCTCGCCAACCTCGGTCCGGAAGACCTGGCGCTGGTGCGGGAGCGCTGGGCCCGGATCCCGGTCGACCGGCGGCGCCGGCTGCTGACGGAGGCCGCCGAGCTGGCCGAAGACAACGTGGAGCTCAACTTCGACGGCCTAATGCTGGTGGGGCTTGAGGACCCCGATGCCGGGGTCCGGGCGGCGGCCGTGGCGGGCCTCTGGGAAAACGACAGCCGCAAGGTGCTGGTCCGGCTCCTCGCCTTAGTGGAGGGGGACCCCGCCGAGGAGGTCCGGGCGGCCGCGGCGGTGGTTCTCGGCCGGCACTGCCTCCGGGCCCAGGCCGACGACCTGCTCCCCCGGGACAGGGCCAGGCTCCGGGAGACCCTGCTCCGGGTCTTTGAAGCGGAGGGGGAGAGCGTTGAGGTTCGACGCCGGGCGCTGGAGGCGCTGGGGGTCTTTGACGACGAGCAGGTGGCGGCCGCCATCGAGCGGGCCTACCGGCATGCCGACCGGCGCTTGCGGGTGAGCGCCCTTTACGCCATGGGCCGAAGCTGCGACCGGCGCTGGCTGCCCCTGCTCGATGAGGCCCTTTCCAGCCCGGACCCTGAACTCCGGTTTGAGGCCGTTCGGGCTTGCGGGGAAATCGGCGACCGGACGATGGTGGCCCGGCTGGTAAGCCTGCTGGAGGACCCGGACCTGGAGGTCCGGCTGGCGGCCATCGGCGCCCTGGGGAAGATGGGCGGCGGCGCCGCCAAGCGGGTGCTTCAGCGCTACCTGACCCACCCGGACGAGGCGGTCCGGGATGCCGCCGACGAGGCCCTGGGCGAGCTCAGATTCTTCGAAGACCCCCTCGGCCGCTCCCTGGTTTAGGCCGACGGGTGGTCGGCCGCCAGGGCCAGGGCCCCGTAGAGGCCGGAGGCATCCCCCAGGGCGGCCCGCACGATTTCAACCCGGTCCCGGTAGGCCGGCATGAGCCGCCAGCCCAATTCGGCCCGGATGGTCGGTTCGAGAAGGTCGAAGGCATGGGCCACCCCGCCCCCGATGACCACCTTCTCCGGGTCAAAGGCGTGGATGACAACCACGAGCCCCAGGGCCAGGTAGCGTCCGGCCTGCTCAAGGATTGCCCGGGCATCCGGGTCGCCCCGCCGGGCCAGCATCTCCACCGTCGCCGCGTCCAGCCGCTGCGGGTTCCCCGCCGCGGCGGCCCAGAGGCCGGAGCCCGCCTTTCGACGGGCAACCTCGGCGGCCCGCCGGGCGATCGCGGTGCCCGAGGCCAGGGCTTCCAGGCAGCCCCGGCCCCCGCACCCGCACAGCGGGCCCCCAGGCTCGACGGGAATGTGCCCGAGCTCGGCGGCAAACCCGTGGGCCCCCAGAAGCAGGTGCCCGTCGGCGACCACCCCGCCCCCGACCCCGGTGCTCACGGTAATGTAGACGAGATTTCGGGCGCCCCGGCCGGCCCCGTAACGCTGTTCCCCAAGGGCGGCCAGGTTGGCGTCGTTGCCCACCAGCACCCGCAGACCGCTAAGGGCCTCCAGCCGGGCCTTTACCGGAACGTTATCCCAGCCCGGCAGGTTGGGGGCCTTTACGACCACCCCATCCGCCGCCCGGACGGGACCCGGGACCCCGATGGCCGCAAGCTTAACCTCGGCCGATGCCCTCAGGGCCTTGAACCGCCGGGCGATCTCCCCGAGAATCCGGTCCGGGCCCTTGCCGGCTTGGGTGGGGTAGCGGGCCACCCCGAAGACCGCGCCCGTCTCAAGGTCGCCCAGGCCCACCCGGAAGTGGGTGCCCCCCAGGTCGGCCACGACGACCAGGTTCCGGGCCGTCACGGGACGGCGACGGGAACCGGGGCGCTCCGGCGGATGATTCCCCCGCCCAGGACCTCGTCGCCCCGGTAGAAGACCACCACCTGGCCCGGGGCCGGGGCCCGCTGGGGCCGGTCGAACCGGACCAGGGCCGAGCCGTCGGGCCGGGGCTCCAGGGTGGCCGGGGCTTCGGGGGCCCGGTAGCGGATGCGGGCGGTGACCCGGACCGGCCCCTCGGGGGGGCGGCCGGCCACGTAGTGGACGTCCTCGGCCTCAACGCTTTCGCGGTAAAGGGCCTCTTCGGGACCCACGATGACGGCATTGCGGGCCGGGTCGATGGCCACCACGTACAGGCGGGTGCCGGCGGCGATGCCGAGGCCCCGGCGCTGGCCCACGGTGTAAAAGGCGATGCCCCGGTGCTCCCCGACCCGGCGGCCGGCCAGGTCCTCGATGGGGCCGGGGTTAACCGTCCCGGCCTGAAGGGCCAGCCAGTCCCGGTAATCCAGGCCGCCCAGGAAGCAGAAGTCCTGGCTTTCGGGCTTGTCGGCCACCGGCAGCCCCAGGCGGGCGGCGAGGGCCCGGACCTCGGCCTTGGTGTACTCGCCCAGGGGGAAGAGGCTGCGGCTCAGCTCGAACTGTCCCAGGCCGTAGAGCACGTAGGACTGGTCCTTCTGGGGGTCGGCGGCCCGGAGTAGGTGGTAGCCGTCGGCATCCTGACGGACCCGGGCGTAGTGGCCGGTGGCCAGGTAGTCGGCCCCCAAGGCCAGCGCCTTTTTGAGGAGCAGGCCGAACCGGATCTGCCGGTTGCAGGGAATGCAGGGGTTCGGCGTCCGGCCCCGCCGGTACTCGGCCACGTAGTAGTCCAGGACCCAGCGCCGGAACTCGGCCTGGATGTTGAAAACATAGTGGGGTATCCCCAGTCGGGCGGCGACCTCCCGGGCATCCAGGACGTCGTCCGGACTGCAGGAGCGGCGCCGCGGCCCGGCCACCGTGCCCTGACCGGGAACCTCCACCCAGGGGTTCAGGGTGATGCCGAAAACCTCGTAGCCGGCCTCTTTCAGCAGGGCGGCGGCAACCGAAGAGTCGACGCCGCCGCTCATGGCCACCGCAACAACCTTGCCCATTCCACAAGCAGTTTACCACGCCGGCCTCAGGCGGCCGGGCAGTCCGGCCCCTGTGTCTGGGGGTCCTTTCTGCCGATAAGGGGAACAGGGATGCGTACGGCCGTAAAACTTAAGCCGGTCCTCTGGTGGTGGAACCGTCTCGACCTTACCGGCGGGTTCGCCCGCACCGCCCTGGCCATAACCGTTCTGTGACTCCCAACAGGGAAACTTGACATAAGCTGTTTTACAGCTTATGTCAAGTTTGACCGGGCGCCAAAGGCGCCTTCGGCGCCCCTGGCCACCTGCACTTAACATAACGTGCCGCCCGTACGTTCGCCTGTCCCTTCGACCTCCTTCACCAGAGCGGCTCTCAAGCCCGCAGGGTCCCTGCACACGGCGAATGCCCATCGCCCCAGCTCGCCGTGGTGGTTCACCGCCCTCACCCAACGCCTCGCCGCGGCCTCCTTCTGCCGGTCTTGCTCGGTGCTGAAGCCCTTCACTTCGAGGATGATTTTTACTTCTTGCCCGTCCCGGCAGCGCCACCGAATCAGATAGTCCGGCCGATACTCGTGTCGGACGCCCCGCCATTCATAGGGGATGGTGAAGTCGAGGTGGTCGTTGCGGGCATAGGCAACCACTTCCGGCATCCGCTCCAGCTGATACGCCGCGCTGTGCTCCCACCGGGGCGCATCGAGCACCACGTGGCTGATGTGACTTTTGGTCGTGCCCACGCAGGGGCGCCCGGTGCGGAAGAGCACCTCCGACGTGGACCCCAGCGGGCGAAACCGCTCGATGACGGGCAGGATCGGCGGCTCCCCGGCTTCCGTGTCCGGCTCCATCGCCTCGGTCAGCCGCTCGATAATCCGCTGCTTGTACTTGAGCAGGGCGACCTCCTCCAGCGGTGTGCCCGGGTCGACCACTACCACCCGCTCCTCCAGATACTGCCAGACGGCGGCAAGCACTTGAGGGAACAGGATGTGCCGTGCGCTCCAATCCTCCCGCTTCTCTTTGAGCCGCCGGGTAAGCTCCGCCGCAATCTCGTACACCGTGGCTTGGAGCCGCTTCTCCCGGTGGAACGGATTGCGGTCCTGCACCACCTCCGGACCTGGACCCAGCCGATCGGGCCGTCCAATGCGGTAGCCCACTTGAGGCTTGACCGTGACTTCGGTTGGTTCGTCGCCGCCGATTTGTAAAAAGGGCACGCCGTCGAGATTCAACCGAATGCGGCTTCTAACATCCACGATGTAGCCTTCGACGCGCGGGAAGGTGATTTCCAGATGCTTGCGCTCACGAAGCGCCCGCACCAGGGTGGAAACCTTCGGCACTTCGGTCCGGCTAACGGGCTTCTTTTTGACGGGGATCACCTCAAAGGGCACACCGTAAACATCCACATATTCGGGTTCGGAGAAGTCGTCGTAGTTAAGCCTGCGCAAGCCGCGCCCCACCACCTGCTCGCACAGAAGCTGGGACGTGAAGGCCCGGAGACCCAGGATCTGGGTGACATTCTGGGCGTCCCAGCCCTCGTTGAGCATCCCGACCGACACCACGCACCGGATGTGTTTCCCGGGGGGCTCGCCTTCGCCCTCCCACTCCAGCTTGCCGATGGTGTCCACAACCTTACGAAGACGCTCCGCCGCCTCCGCCTTCGTTTCGCCTTGGGCGGCCGTTTCGGCTTCGGCAAGCAGTCTGGTGTCGATTCGGAACGTCACCTCCCGGTTTGGGCTGTTGGCGAGTTCTGGCAGGACGTTGCCCCGGGCAATGTGCTCGTGGAC
>JBHOQU010000112.1:0-2840 GCA_042408785.1 Dehalococcoidia bacterium
GCCTGCTGGGTGACCAGTGGGGGCAGGCCCAGCAGCTCCCGAACTCGCCGGTTTATCACTTCCCCCTCCCGAACCAGAAGGGTCTCACGGGTTATCTCTTCCCCAAAATCAGGTCCTCCTCCCCCAAACACATGCCGCAAAAAGCTGGCAATGTTGCGCCCATAAAGCTGGCTGGCATCATACGGCACCGTCGCCGCCAGGTTCGCCGCCCCGATTACCTTCACCCCATCTACCTCCACCGTCTCCCCCACCCGGCTAAGCTCACAGTTGCCACCCCGCTCCACCGCCAGGTCCACCACCACCGACCCAGGCCGCATCCTCTTTACCATCTCCGCCGTCACCAGCACCGGCGCCCGCCGACCCACCACCAGCGCCGCCGTTATCACCACGTCGTGCTCGGCCATCACCTCTCCCAGCAGCTCCCGCTGCCGCCGGTAAAA
Source organism: Dehalococcoidia bacterium (assembly GCA_042408785.1). Taxonomy (GTDB): domain Bacteria; phylum Chloroflexota; class Dehalococcoidia; order JAUQQI01; family JAUQQI01; genus JAUQQI01. The sequence continues at coordinate 441 of JBHOQU010000112.1, forward strand.
CTCCTCACCCATCGCACGGGCATAACCACCTCCAGCCTCAACCTCCGCACCCTCTAACCCCAGCTCAATAAACCTGGCCCCAACGCTTTCGGCCTCCTCCTTCGCCGCAGGCCGCACATCATAGGCCGAAACCACCGCACCCAGCCGCCGGGCCGTAGCTATCGCCTGAAGCCCAGCCACACCCACCCCAATCACCAGCACCTTCGCAGGCTTCACCGTCCCGGCCGCCGTTATCAGCATCGGAAACATCTTCGGCAGCTCTCCCGCCGCCACCAACACCGCCTTGTAACCCACCACCGTCGCCTGCGAAGTAAGCGCATCCATCGGCTGGGCACGGCTTATCCGGGGCAAAAGCTCCAACGCAAAGACCGTTACCCCCAGGGGGGCCAGCTCTAAGGCCGCCTCCGGGTTGGCTATCGGCTCAAAAAATCCCACTAAAAACTGCCCGGGCCGCAAATACCCTAAATCGGCCCGGCCCGCCTCAACATTGGCCCCATAACCCCGTACCTGCACAACGATATCCGCCCGCCCAAAAACCTCCCGCCGCCCCACGACCACCTCGGCCCCAGCCTCAGCATACTCCCGGTCAGGAAAACCGGCCCCTAACCCGGCCCCGGCCTCGACCACCACCTTAAACCCAGACCGCCTAAGCTCTAAAACCGCCGCCGGCGTCAGGGCAACCCGCCGCTCCCCAGGAAAACTCTCCCGAACAACCCCCACCAGCATCTTCAACCTCCTACCCTTTAAGGGCCGCTATTATCTGGGTAAGCACCTTCTTGGCATCCCCAAACACCATCATCGTCTTGGGCAGGTAAAAAAGCTCGTTGTCGATACCGGCAAAGCCCGGCGCTAAGCTCCGCTTAATAAAGACCACCGTCCGGGCCTTGTCCACCTCCAGGATCGGCATCCCATAGATGGGCGAATCCGGCTTGGTCCGGGCCGCCGGGTTGGTTATGTCATTGGCACCCACCACCAGCGCCACATCGGCCTCGGGAAAGAGGGGATTTACCTCGTCCAGCTCATAAAGCAGCTCATACGGAACCCCTGCCTCCGCCAGCAAAACGTTCATGTGCCCGGGCATCCGCCCGGCCACCGGATGAATGGCAAACTTTACGTCCACACCACGCCCCATCAAAAGGTCCGCAAGCTCCTTAACCGCATGCTGGGCCTGGGAGGCCGCAAGCCCATATCCCGTCACAATTATCACCGACCGGGCATCGGCCAGCACCGCCGCCGCATCCTCCGGGGTGTAAGCCTGAACCGTCCGCCCCTTCTCCACCTCCTCAACCTTCACCTGCCCAAAGGCCCCAAAAAGCACGTTGGTAAACGAACGGTTCATCGCCTTGCACATAAGCATCGACAGGATAAAACCCGATGAACCATCCAAGGCCCCGGCCACAATCAAAAGCTTGTTGTCCAACACAAACCCCATAAATGAGGCCGAAAGCCCCGCATAGGAGTTCAAAATGGCAATAACCGTCGGCATGTCGGCCCCACCAATGGGCAAAATCAGCAAAACCCCAAAAAGCAGGGCCGCACCCACCAGCACTAAGAAAAGCTCGGCCGGACCCCGGTTGACGATAAGCACCAGACCGGCTAACACCCCAATACCCAACACCGAAAGACTTACATAGTTTCGCCCAGGATAAACTATCGGCCGGGTCGGTATAAGCTCCTGAAGCTTGGCAAAGGCCAGTAAGCTCCCCGTAAACGTAAGATAGCCCAGCAAAACCTCAAGGCAAAGCACCACCATAAAGAAGGGGTTAAGCTCGGCACCCCGCAGGTAAAACTCAGCCGTCCCCACCAGCCCGGCAGCTAAGGCCCCGAAGGCGTGGGAGAGGGCCGTCCGCTGGGGAACCGCCGTCATCGGCATGAGCAAACCCATAGGGGCGCCCACTAAGGACCCGACCGCCACCGCCAAAACAATCCAGCGGTAATCGGCAACTTCCGGCCGCAGCAGCGTCCCGGCCACCGCCAAAAGCATCCCCAAGGCCCCGGCCCAGTTGCCCCACCGGGCGGTGCGGACCTCGCTCATAAACTTGAGGGCTAAGATGAACAAAACCGCCGAAACCAGGTAAATCCACTCGGTAAACCGCCCGACCATCATCGCTCAGAACGCCCCCGAAACATCCTCAAGATGCGCTCGGTAATAAGATAGCCGCCGACAATGTTGGTGGCCGAGGCGGCCACGGCCACCGCCCCCAGGGCCACCACAAAACCGTCATGGTGACCCCCGGCTAAAAGCAATGAACCCACAATGGCGATGGCCGAAATCGCATTGGTAAGGGACATAAGAGGCGTGTGCAAAAGCCTGGAAACGTGCCGGATAAGCTCAAGACCTAAAAACGAGGCCAAAACAAAGATAAAAAGATTCGTTAAAATGTCTACCTGCTCGGTCAT
>JBHOQU010000118.1:0-5806 GCA_042408785.1 Dehalococcoidia bacterium
AACAAACTTGGCCCATATAATCCGAGATGCCCCGGACGGGTTAAAATTTTCGGGGCAGTGCAAGACCCAAGCCGGAGGGTTTTGGAGGTGGCCGCCTACCCGCCCCTGGTTCAGAGCCTCCTGCGGCCGGAAGCCTATCCGCACCGCCCGCGGCGGGTCCGGCTCGTTGAAACCCACATCTCCTACGTCTTTCTGGCCGGACCCTACGCCTACAAGGTCAAAAAGCCCGTCGACTTCGGCTTTCTCGATTACTCGACTTTAGAAAAGCGCCGTTACTTCTGCGAGGAGGAGGTGCGACTTAACCGGGAGCTCTGCCCCGACACCCACCTCGGGGTGGTTCCCATTACCCGGACGGCCGACGGCTTTGCGGTTGGGGGTGACGGCGAGGCCGTGGAATACGCCGTTTTGATGCGCCGGCTCCCCGAAGCCCGGATGCTCGACCGGCTGGTCAGGCGCGGGCGGGTGAAGGTCCGGCGGGCATCATCGCCCCAGGGCGGCTCCACCTTTATCACCTCGGCGCCCTGGTCGGCCAGGTACATGGCCGCCGCCGGCGCCGCCCACATCTGGGCCAGGTCGATTACCCGGATCCGTGCCAGCGGAAGTTGCATGACTAAGTTAGTCCCCACGCCTCAGATGTCGCTATTATAAGCGTCGACGGCCTCAACTGCCGGGGGTCGGGGTGGGGGTGGGGGTAGCAATCGGGGGCTCGGCGGCCAGGCGGTTCAGGTCCTCGTAAAGGCTGTTGGCCACCAGGTAGACCCGGGGGTCGCCCGCCTTCTGGAAGTAGCGGCTCAGCCCGGCCGGATTCGTCTGCCCGAAGCGGCCCTGCTCCTGCCGGCCGTCCTTGAGGCCCACCGTGGCCGTAAGCACCGGCCGGTCGAGGCCGTAGGCGCCCAGGTCCTGGGGCTGTTCGGCCACCACCCGCCCGGCCACCAGCGACCCGAGCTGCCGCCCCACCGAGTCGAGCCGGAAGCGGTCGGCCGGGCCCGATTCCGGGCCGGCCAGCCGCCACTCGCCGTCTTCGCCCCGCTCGGCCCGCACCCGCTTGTCCCCGGCCTCCACCTCTATAAACCGGATGTCCTCTAAGCCGAACTTAAAAAGCTCCGGGCTGCGGCTCTCCAGTTCCGAAGGGGCCGGTCGGGCAAGCTCCACAAAGTAAACGTAGGCTAAAAGCCCGATGGCAACAACGGCCAGAAGGACGGTTATCCGTCCGAAAGGCACGGTCCTACCGGCGCCGGTACCAGACGATGGCCCCCAGCAGCAGGACGATGGCCGGCAGAAACACCACCGACGACAGGAACACCAGGTTCTGCTGCTGGGACGTCAGGATCAGGTTCGGCTCATTGCTGGGCCGGGGCGGGATGGAGACCAGCTGCTCGCCCTCCTGCTGTTTGGCTGCCCAGGAGACCAGCCGCAGGAAGAGGTCGTTATTGCCCGGGGCCGCCGCCCACTGGTTGGCCGCAAAGTCGGCATCCCCGACCACCACCAGCCGGCCGTTCTGGGCCGCCTCGGCCTGCCCCTCCCCGGCGGGGAACTTCCCCTCCACTGTAAGGCCCAGGGTTAGGGGGCCCTTCCGGTCAACCCCTGGGTCGTAGCGGGCCACCGCCCGGTCGGTCTCCAGCCAGCTCTGGTCGGTGGTTTTGAAAAGGTCGGTGTAGACCAGGCCGGTGGGGGCCTCGGCCGTCCGGCTCACGGCGGTGGCCACCGCAAAGACGGTGGCCCCCAGGTTCCGGGTTATGGGGCTCGGCTCGTAAGTGTCCACCACCGGGGTGAGGGGGTCGCCGAAGTAGGCCCGGCCCGGGTCCACCACCACCCCGGGCCCCACCTGCACCCCGTACCGGGCGAGCCATTCGGTGAAGGCCTGGGGGGTGTCCGGCTCGGCCAGCACCACCACCCCGCCCCCCCGGGCCAGGTACCGGCTCAGGGCGTCCAGCTCCTGGGCCAGGGCCGGGCGGTTCGGGCCGGCAACCACCACCGCGTCCGCGTCATCGGGCACATTCTGGGCGGTGGTCAGGTTCAGGGTCTCCACCTTCATGGAGTTGGCCTCCAGGGCCCGCTTCGCCTCCGAATAGCCGGGGCGGTCGAAGCTGGAGCTGTCCCGCTCGCCGTGGCCCACCAGGAAGTAAACCTTCTTGGGCGCCTCCCGGACCACCCGCAGGATGGCCGAGGTGAATTGCTGCTCGCTTGGGGAGGTCGCCTCCTGCCGGCGCCCCTGATACTCGAAGACCACCGTCCCGTACATCCGGACGTTGTACTGCAGGGCCCGGGAGGGCTCCCGGTCCGGGTCGATGAACTCGTAGTCGAAGTAGGGCGACGCATTTTTATATTCTTTAAGCAGGTCCTCGGCCTGAATCCGGTCCTCCGAGGTTACACCCTCCGTGTAGAAGGCGTAGGCCCGCAGGGGAGCTTTAACCTCCGCCAGAATCTGGCGGGTCTGCTCCGTCAGGGTGAAACGCCCGGTCCGGGTTAGGTCCCACCGGTAATGGTAGCGGGAACCGAGAATGTTGGCGGCCACCAGGATGCCGGCCACCGCCGCAATGAGGACCGCCGTATTCGAGCCGTAGCGGGCCTGCCGGGCCCGGACGACCCGGACGGCCTCGGCCGGGAAGGCCAGCAGATAGGCCAGGATGAGGACCGCCCCGGCGGCCAGCAGCCCCTGGCCGATGACGTCCAGCTGGCCCTGCAGAACAAAACGGGCGCCGGCCCCGACAATGAGGGCCAGACCCACCGGGGCCAGAAACCTCAACGCATCCTTTAAAAGCTGAACTGCCGCCGACATCGCCCCCTACCGCCAGCGCCGGGACTCCAGGGTCCGCTCGGCCAGCACCAGCCCAAAAACCACCACCGAGAGGTAAAACACCACGTCTTTCGTGTCCACAACCCCCTTCGGAAAATCTAAAAAGTGGTTGTAAAAGGCCAGGTAGGACAGGATCGACCCGAACTGTCCCCCGAAGATGCCGGAGATGGCCTCAAAGAGCCAGATGATGAGCAGGAGGGCAAAGGTGAAGATATAGGCCACCACCTGGTTGCGGGTAAGGGCCGAGACGAAGAGGCCCAGGCTGATAAAGGCGGCCCCCTGCAGAAAGAGTCCCAGGTAGGCCGTCAGGATCGGCCCCGGGTCGGGCTGGCTGTAAGAAATCAACAGCAGCGGGTAGTAGGCCGTGGCCCCCAGCATAACAACCAAAAAGGCCAGGGCGGCCAGAAACTTCCCCAGCACGACCTCGACCTCTCGAACCGGGGAAGTAACCAGCAGCTCCAGGGTGCCGCTGGCCTGCTCCTCGGCCAGGAGGCGCATAGTGATGGCCGGGGAAACGAACAGCAGGATGATGGCCAGATCCGTCAGGGTAAAGCGGAGGTTCACCTGCCGGCTCAAAAGCACCGAAAGGGAGAAGAAGGCGCCGGTAACGAAAAGAAAGCCGGCGATGACGGCGTAGGCGATAAAGGACGCAAAGTAGGAGTTAAGTTCTTTAGCCGCGATGGCCAGGATCGGCCGTATTCCCATCTGGCTCCTCGGTGGTCAGCTTGAGGAAGATCTCTTCCAGGGACATCCCCACCGGCCGCAGCTCCCGGAGCCCCCAGCCGCCCCGCACCACCGCCTCGGCGACCTGCTCCCGGAGGTCGGTCCCCACCGCGCAGTCGACGGCGAAGGCGGCAATCCCGTCCCGGGCGTCGGGTATGACCGCCAGCACCCCAGGGATGCGTTCTAGGGCCCGGCGGACCTCATCGGCCGGCCCCCGAACCTCCACCCGGATCCGCTCGCTGCCCCGGAGCCGGACGGCCAGGTTTTCCGGGGCATCCTCGGCGACGATCTGGCCCTGGTGGATCACCAGGACCCGCCGGCAGGTCATGCTCACTTCGGGCAGGATGTGGCTGCTCAAGATGACGGTGTGGTCGCCGGCCAGGCTCTTTATAAGCTGGCGGGTCTCAATGATCTGGCGGGGGTCGAGGCCCACCGTGGGCTCATCGAGGATGAGGATCGGTGGGTCGTGGACCAGGGCCTGGGCCAGGCCCACCCGCTGGCGGTAACCCCGGGAAAGCTTGCCGATGAGCACCCCGGCCACCTCCTCCACCCGGGTCTGGGCCATCACCGCCCGAACCCGCTCCCGGATCCGCTTCCGGGGCACCCTCCGGATGGTGGCCATAAACTCAAGGAAAGACTCCACCGTCATGTCGTTGTAGAGGCTGATATTCTCCGGCAGGTAGCCGATCCGCCGGCGGACCTCCAGGGAATCCTTCAACACATCGTAGCCGTCGACCGTTGCCGTCCCGGAGGTGGGGGGCAGGTAGCCAACCAGGATGCGCATGGTGGTCGTCTTACCCGCCCCATTCGGCCCCAAAAAGCCGACGATTTCGCCGCGGTAGACCTCAAAGCTTACGTCCTTGAGGGCCTGCGTCGGGCCGTAAGACTTAGAAAGATTTTTAACCTGGATGGCGGGCTGCGTCATTACCGGTTAGCGGGGGATGCGCCGGGGGACCGGCACACCCCGGGCGTTTGGGCCCCGCCGGGGAACGGGCGGGCTCAGGTGTTGGACTGGTTTCGCGGTTCGTCCTCGCCGGATAAAGCCTTGCGGAAGTCCCGGATGCCGCGTCCGAGGGCGGCCCCAAGCTCCGGAAGCTTGCCGACCCCGAACACCAGCACCACGATGAGCAGGATTATCGCCAGCTCCAGCGGTCCGATCCTGGGCATTACCATGGGCACTCCACCTCCGGCACCTACGTAATGAATATCACCTTTAACCTGCGGGGTCAAGGCGGGCCCACACTTCCCGAAGCAGCCGTCGCAGGAGGCGGGCCGCCGGTTCTTGTCCGGGCTTTCGGACCGCCTCCCGGTAGTCCACCACCACAAGCCGTCCGGGAAGGTCGGACGGAGGCTCGGCGGCCGGGATGACAACGGGAATACCCGCCTTAAGGTCCTCAAGGACCAACCCAATCTCGGCCGGCGACCGGACGGTTGCCCCCAGCCGGCAGCCGAGGCCCTGGGCCAGGCGAAGCCCGGCCTCAGGCGGCGCCCCCGCCAGGGCGACCACCACCGGCCTCTGGGGCCCCCGGGCGTAGTCCCAGGCCAGCCGGAAATACCTCCGGGCCAGGCGCCGGACCCGGCGGAGCTCCCGCTCCGTCCCGACCTGGTCCAGCCGGAAGCCGGTCACCTTGCCCCGAACGTAGGCGCGGTAGCACTGGTAAAAGGGCAAAAGCCGCCGAAGCTCCCGGTCGCCCGAGGCGGCAATGTATGCCTCGGCAAAAACGTAGCCCAGGTCCGGCCGGCCCAGGGCGTCCAGGTCCATGGCAAGAAAGGCCACCTCCGAGGCCACATCCCCGTACCGGAAGCGGGCGTTGAACTCGATCCGGTCGAAGACGCAGATGCCGTCCTCAATGCAGATGCTTTCGGCCCGCAGGTCCCCGTGGCAGTCCCGGATGCGGCCCTCAGCTACCCGCTTCCGGAAAAGCTCGGCCGATTCCCGGAGAAAACCTTCCACGTAGCGGCGTATGCCGTCGTACCAGCGGCGGGGCAGCGTCCGGCCCACGTAAGGGGCCGTCTGGGCGAAGTTCTCTTCCCAGTTAAACCGCACGGTTTCTAAGCCGCCGAACCGGTCGACCTCGGGACCCCGGGCGGAGCCGGCGTGAAAGGCGGCCACCCGCCGGGCCAGCCGGACCAGGACCTCGGCGTCAACCCGCCCGCGCCTGACCAGCCGGTCGAGCATCCGGGCTTCGGGGAGCCGGCGCATCAAAACGGCGTATTCCACGGCCTCGCCGTCACCCCCAACCGCAAAGCCGTCGGCCGTCCGGGTAATGGGAACCACCCCGAGGT
>JBHOQU010000122.1:0-17167 GCA_042408785.1 Dehalococcoidia bacterium
TTAAAAAATATAATTCTTTGGCTTGGGCCGGAGGCTCAGGCAGCAACCCTTAGCGAGGAGGTGTTCGAGGTGTCCGACTTCAAGGGGCTGATGATGGACTACCCCCTCACCCTGCAGCATTTCATCGAGCGGGCCGGCAGATTTTTCCCGAAAAAGGAGATCGTCACCCGCACCAGGACCGGCGTCCACCGCTACACCTACGGCGAGTACTACCGCCGGGTGCACCGGCTGGCCCATGCCCTCAAACAGCTGGGTGTTCAGCCCGGCGACCGGGTTGCCACCCTGGCCTGGAACACTTACCGGCACCTGGAAATCTACTTTGCGGTCCCCTGCTACGGGGCGGTCCTTCACACCCTTAACCTCCGGCTGCCCCTGGACCAGCTTACGTATATTATTAACCACGCCGAGGACAGGGTCATCTTCGTGGACGCTTCCCTTCTCCAGCTCCTGGAGCGGATCAAGGACCGGCTCGGCCCGGTCCGCCAGTTCGTGGTCATGAACGACGTGGGCGGCCAGTACGAGACGTCGCTGTCGCCGGTGGTGGACTACGAGGAGCTGCTGGCCTCCACCCCCGATGGTCCGTACGCCTGGCCCCGCCTGGACGAGTGGGCGGCGGCCGGAATGTGCTACACGTCCGGCACCACGGGCAATCCCAAGGGGGTGGTCTACACCCACCGGGCCCTCTTTCTCCACAGCTTTGCGGTGAGCATGGCCGGGGGCATCGGCATCAACGAGCGGGACGTGGTCTTGCCCATCGTGCCGATGTTCCACGCCAACGCCTGGGGCATCCCCTTTGCGTCGGTCATGGTCGGGGCCAAGGTCGTCAACCCCGGCCCCTTCCTCCAGCCCCGGGACCTCTGCCAGCTTATCCAGGAGGAGCGGGTCACGGTGACGGGGGCGGTGCCCACCATCTGGGTCGGCATCTACAACCTGCTCCAGCAGGAAAAGTTCGACCTTTCGAGCCTACGGCTGGTGGTGGTGGGCGGCTCGGCCATGCCCCGCCAGCTCATCCAGGCGTTCGAGAAGGAGTACGGCATCCACTTCCTCCACGCCTGGGGCATGACGGAAACCTCGCCCCTGGGCACCATGGCCGTCCTCAAGAGTTACATGGACACCTGGCCCGAGGACCAAAAGTATGATGTCCGGGCCAAGCAGGGCATCCCGGCCGTGGGGGTGGAGATCCGGGCGGTGGATGCCAACGGCAACGAGGTCCCCTGGGACGGCAAGACGATGGGCGAGTTGCAGGTCCGGGGCCCCTGGGTCACCAGCGGCTACTACAACGACCCCCGCACGGCCGAGGCCTTCATGGACGGCTGGTTCCGGACGGGGGATGTGGTCACCATCGACCCCGAAGGCTACATCCAGATCGTCGACCGGGTTAAGGACCTGGTAAAGAGCGGGGGCGAGTGGATCTCCAGCGTCGACCTGGAGAACGCCATCATGAGCCACCCGAAGGTCTTCGAAGCCGCCGTAATTGCCGCCCACCACCCCAAGTGGCAGGAGCGGCCCCTGGCCGTGGTGGTGCCCAAGCCCGAATACAAGGACTCGATAACCAAAGAGGAGATCCTTGAGTTTTTGGCCGGCCGCTTCGCCAAGTGGTGGCTGCCCGACGACGTGGTCTTTGTGGAGCAGATCCCCAAGACCAGCGTGGGCAAATTCGACAAAAAGGCTCTTCGGGAACAGTTTAAAGACTATCAGCTGCCCACGGCCGTCTAGTCGGCAACCGGCGGCCGCGGTCCGCGGCCGCCCACCTTTAAGGAGGTTGAGACTGTGAAAAGGTTGGCCGGGCTCATTTTAGCGTTGGGGGCCGTCCTGGCCCTGGCCCCCTCGGCCGCGGCCGTCCAGTACGGCGAGCCCGACGGCGACCGCCACCCTTACGTCGGCCTGGTGGTCTTCTATAGCGACAAGTGGGTGCCCCTGTGGCGGTGCACCGGCTCATTGGTCTCCCCGACCGTCCTGCTTACGGCCGGCCACTGCACCGGCTTCGACCCGGAACTGAACGTCACCCCGGCCCATGCCCAGGTGTGGTTCGACCCGGGTCCCATTCCGGCGGACCCCGGCTGGACCCCGGGTACCCCGTGCACCCCGCAGGTCAAAGGCTACCCCTGCGGGGGCGGCTTCAAGGGGAGGCCCCAGGCCCATCCGGGCTGGACCGGCTATCTCACCATCCCCAACACCCACGACATCGGGGTGGTCACCTTCAATGGGCCCCTGCCGTCCCAGGCTACTAAAGGCCAGTACGGCCGGGTGGCTCCTCAGGGCTACCTCGACGACCTGGCCGTCCGCCGGGGCCTTCAGAATGTGAAATTTACCGTGGTGGGGTACGGCCTTCAGCTGGTCAAGCCGGTCCTGAAAGGGGAGCGGACCCGCTACCTGGGGACGGTCAGCCTGATTAATTTGGCCAGCGCCCTCACGGATGGGTACAATATCCAGTACTCGAACAGCCCGGGGGAGGGGGTTGGACCGGGGGGCACCTGTTTCGGCGATTCCGGGGGGCCCGTCCTTCACCGAACCGACGCCGGCTACGAGGTTATCGTCGGGGTCAACTCCTTTGTCCTGAACCCCAACTGCAAGGGCTCGGCCTTCGCCTACCGGACGGATATCCCCGACTCATTGAACTTTCTGGCCGGCTTCGGGGTTAAGCCCTAGGTTAGGCCCTACTCACCGGCGGGCTGGGCCGAGGACCGCCGAAGCTCCTCGAAGGTTTCGGCCAGCCGCTCCCGGACCGCCTGGGGCAAAGGCACAAATCGCCAGGCCTGAATATCTTCCCGGACCTGTTCGGGGGTCCTCATCCCGGCCACGGCGGCCGTCACCTCGGGGTGGTCCAGGACGAAGGCCAGGGCGGCCTGGGCCGGGGTGATTTCCAGGGTCTCGGCGATAAAGCCGAAAGCCCGGGCCCGCTCCAGGTCTCGGCGAAGCCGGTCGGGGTCCCAGCGGGACCGGTGGTCCAGGGGGTGAAACTCCACGTCCGGTTCGAGCCTGCCGGCAAGTCGGCCCTGGGCGAGGGGACCGCAGGCTAAAATTCCCACCTGCCGGCGGCCGACTTCGGGGAAAAGCTCCCGGAAGCGGGGCTCCAGCAGGTTGAAGGGCACCTCCAGGGCGGCCGTCGGCCCGGAGTCTACGGCCAGGAAGGCGAGCTCCGGGTCGTCGGCAAAAAAGCCCCCGTAGCGGACCTTGCCGGCCCGGGCGAGCCGTTCGAAGGTCTCGTAAATTTCGCCGCTCCGGATGGCCTCGGCCGAAGCCCCCTCCACCAGGAAAAGGTCGATGTAGTCGGTTTTAAGCCGCCGCAGGCTCTGCTCGCAGGCGTAGGTGAGGTAGCGGGCCGAGGGGTCAGGGTGGGGTTCGCCGTGGTAAAAGTCGATGCCGCCCCGCACGGCCAGGACGCAGTCGTGGCGGCGGCCCTTAAGCCAGCGGGCCAGGACCTCCTGCCCGTGGCCCTCGGCGTAGCGGTCGGCCGTCTCGAGCAGGTTAAGGCCCAGGTCCAGGGCCTCCAGGAGGGCCCGGCCGGTGACGGCCTCAGACCAGTAACCCCAGTCCACCCCGGAAAACTGCCAGCCCCCAAAGCCGATGCGGGAGACCTTAAGCTCGGTGGTGCCGAGCCGGCGGTAGAAGGGGTCTTCCATCTCAGGCCAGGTCGACCACTTGGGCGCCGGTCAGCCGGATCAGTTCGGCCGGCTCGATCTCCAGAAGCACCCCGTCGGCGCCCCCGCCCCCGAAAACCGTGCCGGGGGCCCCGGTGACCCGCCGGTCAACGTAGACTTTAATGGGGCGGGCGTGGCCCACGGGGGGTACGCCCCCCACCGGGTACCCGGTGGCCGCCAGCACCTCATCGGGGCTGGCCAGCCGGACCTTGCCGGCCGGCAGGCCGAGCAGTTCGGCCAGCCGGCGCCGGTCGACCCGGTCGGGGCCGCCGGCGATGACCAGGATGGGCTCGTCGCCGGCGATGAAGACGAGGCTCTTGATTATCCGCGCCGGGGAAACGCCCAGCGCCGCGGCCGCGGCCTCCACCGTGGACGTGTCCGCCCCCAGCCGGACCAGCCGGGCCCGGCCTGCCCTCTCCCGTAAAAATGCCTCGAGCTCGTCGACACCCCAGGGGGTCATTGGACGGGCAGCGGCAAGGTGATGGGCGTCCAGGACCCGGGCGGGGCGAGCCCCCGGCAGGCTTCCGGGTGAAGGATTTCGGCCAGCACTTCGACGCCGTCGACGACTCTGGGTCCGGGGCGGTTAAAGTAGGCCGAGCCGTCCACGGCGTAAACTCGGCCTTCAGCCGCGCCCCGGGTGTTCTCTAAGCCCCGAACCTTTCGCAGCACCCCGGCCGCTTCGACGGTGGCCGGCAGGTCGTAGCCGCAGGGCATCAGCACCAGGACGTCGGGGTCGGCCGCCAGAACGTCGGCCCAGTCGAGGCGGACCGCCGGCAGGCGGGGCCGGCCGAAGGGATCTTCGCCGCCGGCCAGGGCGACCATCTCGGGGACCCAGTGGCCGGCGGCCAGGGGCGGGTCCAGCCACTCCAGGGCCACCACCCGCGGCCGGGGCAGACCGGAGACCCGCCGGGCCACCGCCTCAAGCCGGGCCCGAAAGCCGGCCACGAGCTCCTCGGCCGCCTCCCGCCGCCCCGCGGCCTCGCCCACCGTCAAAATCGTCCCGAAGATGCCCTCAAGGCCGTCGGGCTCCAGGGCGAGCACCCGGGCTCCGGCCCCGATGGCCTCCACCGTCTCACACACCTGCTCGTAGCCCACCGCGCAGACGTAGCAGAGCCGCTGGGTGAGGATGAGGTCGGGTTTGAGCGCCTTAAGCAGTTCCGCGTCAAGCCCGTAGATGGTTCCATTCTCGGCCAGCAGCCGCTTCACCTCCCGGTCGATTTCGGCCTGGGAGAGGCCGGGGGGCAGGAGGCTGCGGGTGACCACCGGCCGGGTGCGGGCTTCCGGCGGAAAGTCGCACTCGTGGCTTACGCCCACCAGGCAGTCTCCAAGGCCCAGGGCAAAAACGATTTCGGTGGCGCTGGGCAGGAGCGAAACGATCCTCATCGACTCCCCCTAAACTTTTCCGTCCAGGACCACGTCCACCAGGCCCGGTCCGCCGTCCCGGATGGCCGTTCGCAGGGCCTCCCCCAGCTCATCGGGCTCTTCGACCCGCCAGCCCTTGATGCCGTAGGCCCGGGCCAGGGCCGCAAAGTCGAGGTCGGGGTCGGTCAGGTCCATGGCGATGAACTTGCTTTTTCGGTGGGCCTGGCCGGAGAACCTCAGGTAGTTCTTCAGGTTTGCCTTAAGGATGCGGTAGCTCCGGTTGCTGCAGATGACGTAGGTTACCGGGATGCGGTGATGGGCGGCGCTCCACAGGGCCTGAATGGTGTACTGGGCCGAGCCGTCCCCGACCACGGCGACTACCGGCCGCTCCGGCCGGGCCAGCTTGACGCCCAGGGCGGCGGGCAGGCCCCAGCCGATGGCCCCGCCCCGGATCCGGAAGTAAGTGCCCGGCTCGTTGAAGTCAAAGGCCGCTTGAAGGGCCGGAGACGTGGTGATGGCTTCGTCCACGAGAACCGTATCGGGCGGGACGGCGGCCCGAAGCTCCCGGGCCAGGCGGGCCGGGGCGATGGGGCGGTTCGCCCAGACGGCCCGAACCTCCTGCTCCACTTTGTCCCGGAGCTGGCGTTTAAATGCCTCGGCGGCCGCAATGCGGCCGGCCGCCCTTTCCCGGTCGGTCCCGCTCATCCGGGCGGCCACCGCCTCGTAAAGTTCGGCAAAGCCCAGCTTCGGGTCGGCGTGAATCCCCAGGTCGATGGGCCAGTTCTTGCCCACCTCCCACGGGTCGTCGTCCAGCTGGACCACCTTGGTACCGGGGGCCAGGAACTGAACCGGCAGGTAAAGAAACTGCTGAAAGAGGGGCCCGCCGGCGGCCAGGACCAGGTCGAAGTTCTGGAGGATTTCCCGGGTGGCCGGGTTGCCCGTGTTGAGGGATCCCAGGTAGAGGGGGTGGCCGGTGGGAAAGACCACTTCGGTGGCGTTGAGGGTGTAAACCCGGGCGCCCACCAGCTCGGCAAAGCGGGTGACCTCGGCTACCGCCCCCGCGGCCGCAATCCGGTCGCCCAGGAGCAGGGCGGGGCTCTCGGCCCGGAGGAACATCTCGGCCGCCCGCTCCACCGCCGCCGGGTCCGGCCGCACCCGGGTGGCCACCTCCCCGAGGGGCCGGATTTCCACCTCGGCCTCCTCGTCCATCATGTCCATGGGCAGGGATAGAAAAACCGGCCGGGTGGGCGGCTGCATGGCCACCTTGAAGGCCCGGCGGACGGCCTGGGGCAGGTCGGCCGCGTGAATAACCTCATAGCTCCACTTGGTGAACGGCCGGGCCAGCTCCACCAGGTTGGCCGAGAGGGTCGGCTCGTACATCAGGAGTCGGGTGTCCGACTGCCCGGCGGTGAGCACCAGGGGGGTGCCGCCCCGGTAGGCGTCGTAAAGCATGCTCATGGCATTGCCCAGGCCGGCGGCGATGTGGACGTTGGCCACCGCCGCCCGGCCGCTCGCCCGGGCGTAGCCGTCGGCCATGCCCACGGCCACCGACTCGTGCAGGCCCATGATGTACTCGACCTGAGGGTAATCCTGGAGCGCGTCCATAAGCTGCTGTTCCGTGGTGCCGGGGTTGCCGAAAAGGTAGCGGGTGCCGTGGGCGATAAGCATCTCGACGAAGATCCGTTTACCGGGCAGCCGCGGCATTTTTGCCTCTCCTCTGAATCCAGCTGGTCCACGTATATGATAACGGGGGGCCGTGGGGAAGGGCCAGGGGCGGTATACTTCAAAGCGGCAGGGTCCGGCCGCCGGCCCTGACCGCCTAAGAGGTGGAGTAAGGCTGATGCAGGTATCGAACCGCGCCCGGCAGGTGGAACCCTTCCTGGCCATGGACGTCCTGGCCGAGGCCCAGGAGCTCGAGCGGCAGGGGGCCGACGTCATCCACCTGGAAGTTGGCGAACCGGACTTTGATACGCCCGAGTGCATCAAGGCCGCGGCCTTGGCGGCCCTCCGGGCCGGCCGGACCCACTACACCCAGGCGCTGGGTCTGCCCGAGCTTCGGGAGGCCATCGCCGAGCACTACCGGGCCCGCTACGGGGTTCGGGTCTCCCCGGCTCAGATTCTGGTGACGGCGGGGACCTCCCCGGCCCTGATGCTGCTGTTTTCGGCGATCCTGGAGCCCGGCGACGAGGTCGTCATCACCGACCCCTACTACGCCTGCTATCCCAGCTTCATCCGGTTTGCCGGCGGCCGGCCCGTAACGGTGCGGGTGGACCCGGCCGAGGGCTACCAGCTGGACCCGGCCCGGGTCCGGGCGGTCCTCTCTTCCCGGACCAAGGCGATTCTGGTCAACTCCCCAGCCAACCCCACCGGCGCGGTCCTCTCGGCCGAAACCCTGAGGGCTCTGGTTGAGCTCGGGCCCCTGGTGGTCTCCGATGAGATCTACCACGGGCTCACCTACCTGGGGGAGGAGCACACCATCCTGGAGTTTTCGGACCGGGCGGTGGTTCTCAACGGCTTTTCCAAGCGCTACGCCATGACGGGCTGGCGCCTCGGCTTTGTAATCCTCCCGGCCGACCTGGTCCGTCCGCTGGAGGTGATGGCCCAGAACTTCTTCATCTCGGCAGCCGACTTCGTCCAGCACGCCGGCATCGCCGCCGTGCGGGAGGCCGGGCCGGACGCCGAGCGGATGCGGCGGGTCTACGACCGGCGCCGCCGCTACCTGGTTTCGGCCCTGCGGGAACTGGGGTTTGGGGTTCCCGTCGAACCGGCCGGGGCCTTCTACGTCCTGGCCGATGCCCGGCGCTGGGGCGAAAACTCCTTAGAGCTGGCCCGGCGGATTCTGCGGGGGGCCCACGTGGCCGTTACGCCGGGGGTGGATTTCGGTCCGGCGGCGGAGGGCCACCTCCGGTTCAGCTACACCGCCCCCGAGGAGCGGATCGCCGAGGCCGTGGCCAGGCTGGGCCGGCTCCTCCACGGCTGATGGCCGCCCCCGCCCGGGTGCCGCCCCGCCGGCGTGCCGACCGCCCCCGCCGCTGCGGCACGTGCCGCTTCTACCGGCCTTCCCCGGTCGGGGGCCGGGGCTGGTGCACCCACCCGGTCTTGCGGGGGCCGAACATGCGCTCCCTGGTCGACGCCGACACCCTGGCCTGCAACCGGGGGCTTTATGACTTCTGGGAGCCGGCCCCCGACCGGCCCCCGGTGGGGGTGGGCCTCCTGCGGCCGGCGGCACTGCTGCGGCTGAGCCTCATCCTGATACCGGCGGCCCTGGTAGTACTGGTCGTCCTCCATTTCCAGCGGCCGGCCCAACCCCGGTCCGAAAGCGCCCCGGCCCCGGAACCCACCCGCATCCAGCCGTCGCCGACCCCCGAGTTTTACCGCGGGCCCTTGGTGGTGGCCAACACCGGCGGCCTCGGGGTCTACCTCCGGGCGGAACCGGCCAACGAAACCCGACGGATCCGGGCCTGGCCGGAGCGAACCCGGCTGGAGGCCCTGGGTGAGGAGACCGAAGCCGGCGGCCGCCGCTGGGTGCTGGTCCGGGACCCGGCCGGAAACACCGGGTGGGTCCCGGCCGAGTACGTGGAGCGGGCCGGCCCGTGAAGGTCCTGCTGACCGGCTGCGCCGGATTCATCGGGTCGAAGGTTGCCGAGCACCTGGCCCGCGCCGGCCATGAGGTCGTCGGGGTGGACAACCTGGACTCGGCCTACCCGGTGATCCTGAAGAGGTGGCGGCTCGAAAAGCTCAAAGCCGTGCCGGGCTTTTCTTTCCGGCCCGGAAGCATCCTGGACCCGCCCTTCCTTGAGGGCCTCTGGGAAGGGGCCGGGCCCTTTGAGACCGTGGTTAACCTGGCCGCCCGGGCCGGGGTCCGGCAGAGCCTGCGAAACCCCCACGGCTACTACGAAGTTAACCTGCTGGGAACCCTCAACCTGCTGGAGCTTTGCCGGCACCGGGGGGTCCCGACCTTCGTCCTGGCCTCCACCTCGAGCCTTTACGGGGAGGGCCCCCGGCCCTTCCGGGAGGACCAGCCCACCGACCGGCCCCTCTCCCCCTATGCCGCTTCCAAGAAGGCGGCCGAAGTCCTGGCCTATACTTACCACCGGCTCTTCGGGCTGGATGTAGCGGTCCTGCGCTACTTTACGGTCTACGGCCCGGCCGGGCGGCCCGACATGAGCATCTTCCGGTTCGTGCGCCGGATTGCCGAGGGGCTCCCCATCGTGGTCTACGGGGACGGGACCCAGGAGCGGGATTTTACTTACGTTGATGACGTGGCCCGGGGAACCGTCTCGGCCCTGGGGGTAAGGGGTTTTGAAATCATAAACCTGGGAAGCGACCGGCCGGTGGAGCTGAACCGGGTGGTTCGAACCCTGGAGGAGATTCTGGGCCGGCCGGCCGTCGTCGACCGTCGACCCCGCCACCCCGCCGACGTGGGGGCGACCTGGGCCGACATCTCCAAGGCCCGGGATCTCCTCGGCTGGCGGCCGGAGGTGGACCTGGAAACCGGCCTTGAACTCACGGTAAGCTGGTATCTGGCCAATCGGGACTGGGCCAAAGACGTTGAGGTTGAAGACTGATGACGGGGACGGTTCCCCTTCCGGACCGCATCGGGGTGGTGGGCCTGGGCTACGTGGGCCTGGCCCTGGCCGCCGCCTTCGGCCGGGTCCACCCGACGGTGGGTTTTGACGTCGACCCGGAGCGCATCCGGGAGCTCCAGGTTGGCTACGACCGGAACCTGGAGTTCTCGGCCGAAGAGGTCCGGGCCCCCTTCCTGGAATTCACCTCGGACCCGGCCGCCCTCCGCCAAACCCAGTTTATCATCGCGGCGATCCCGACCCCGGTGGATTCGGCCAAGCAGCCGGACCTTTCCCTCCTTATTGAGGCCAGCCGGACCATCGGCCGGAACCTCTCGGTCGGGAGCGTGGTGGTCTATGAGTCCACCGTGTACCCCGGGGTCACCGAGGAGGTCTGTCTGCCCGAGCTGGAGCGGGCCTCGGGCCTTAAAGCCGGCCGGGACTTCAAGGTGGGCTATTCGCCCGAGCGAATAAACCCGGGCGACCCCGAGCACACCCTGGAAAAGGTGGCCAAGGTGGTGGCGGGCCAGGACCCCGAAACCACGGAGCTTATGGCCCGGGTTTACGGGCTGGTGGTCAAGGCCCCCATCCACCGGGCGCCGGACATCCGGACGGCCGAGGCGGCCAAGGTTATTGAGAACGTCCAGCGGGACCTCAATATCGCCTTGATGAACGAGCTGGCGATGCTTTTTAACCGGCTGGGCCTTAACACCCGGGAGGTTCTGGCGGCGGCCCGGACCAAGTGGAACTTTGTGCCGGTGGAGCCCGGGCTGGTCAGCGGCCACTGCATCCCGGTGGACCCGTATTATCTGACCTACAAGGCCCAGCAGGTGGGGCATCATCCGGAGCTTATTCTGGCCGGGCGGCGGATAAACGAATACATGCCGGTTTACATTGCCCAGCAGACCGTAAAGCTTCTCATTCGGGCCGGGCGGGTGGTGCAGGGGAGCGAGGTTCTGGTTCTGGGGGTGACCATCAAGGAGAACGTGCGGGACACCCGCAACAGCCGGGTGGTGGAGCTGGTCAGAGAGCTTGAGGAGTATGGGGTGAGGGTCTGGGTCTACGACCCGCTGGTGGGGGCCGATGGGGTGAGGCGGGAGCTGGGCCTGCGGGTGGTAGATGCTGACCCCTTCGGGTGCGGGCCCCGGTTTGACGGGGTGGTGCTGGCGGTGAAGCACCGGGCGCTTCTGGGGCGGGGCGCCGAGGAATTTGTGGGGTTGCTGAGGTTAGATTCAGGTCCCGGGGTGATCGTGGACGTGCGGGGCGCTTTGGCCGGGGCCTTCCGGGACAACCCCAGGGTCCTTTACTGGAGTCTTTAAAAATGCGGGCGCTCATTACCGGCGGCGCCGGTTTTATCGGGTCCCACCTGGCCGAGGCCCTGCTGGCCCGGGGCGACCGGGTCTGGGTCATCGACGACCTTTCCACCGGGTCCATCGAGAACATCGCCCATCTAAAGTCGCATCCCCGCTTCGGCTACGTCATCGACACGGTTTTTAACCGGGGGGTGATGGCCGAGCTGGTGGACCTGGCCGATGTGGTCTTCCACCTGGCGGCGGCGGTGGGCGTCCGCCTCATCGTTGAGGACCCGGTCTGGACCCTGGAGCAGAACGTCAAGGGGACGGAGGTGGTGCTGGAGCTGGCGGCCAAAAAGAAAAAACCGGTCCTCCTGGCCTCCACCTCCGAGGTTTACGGCAAGCTGGACAAGCCCCTCTTCAGTGAGGAGGACGACCTGGTCCTGGGGCCGACGTCCAAGGCCCGCTGGGCCTACGCCGCCTCCAAGATCATCGACGAGTTTCTGGGCCGGGCCTACTGGAAGCAGAAGGGGGTTCCGGTGGTCATCGTCCGGCTCTTTAACACCATCGGTCCCCGCCAGACCGGCCGCTACGGGATGGTGGTGCCCCGCTTCGTCCGCCAGGCCCTGCTGGGGCAGCCGATAACCGTCTATGGGGACGGCACCCAGCGCCGGTCTTTCACCTGGGTGGGGGACGTGGTGAACGCCCTCATCAAGCTGGTCGAATGCCCGGCCGCGGCCGGCGAAGTCTTCAACGTGGGCCACACCGAGGACATCGCCATCCGGGAGCTGGCCGAGCTCATCAAACGAAAGACCAACAGCCCTTCGGAGGTCGTATTCATCCCCTACGAGGAGGCCTACGAGGCCGGGTTTGAGGACATGCGCCGGCGGCTCCCCGACCTTTCCAAGATAAACCGGTTTATCGGCTACCGGCCCACCCTCAGCCTGGAGGAGATGCTGGACCGCATCATCGAGTACGAGCGGGGCCGGCTGGCCGAAGGTGTCCTGCCCGAAAAATGATTCCCGTCGCCAATCCCCTGGCCCAATACCTGGCCCACCGGGCGGAGGTCGACGAGGCCATCGGCCGGGTCCTGGCCGGCGGCCGCTACATCCTAGGTCCGGAGGTCGAGGCCTTTGAGGCGGAGTTTGCGGCCTACGTCGGGGTCAGGTTCGGAATAGGGGTGGCCAGCGGTACCGACGCCCTGGTCCTGGCCCTGCGGGCGGCCGGGGTGGGGCCCGGCGACGAGGTGGTCACCGTAAGCCACACCGCCGTGGCCACCGTGGCCGCCATCGAGCTGGCCGGCGCCCGGCCGGTCCTGGTGGATATCGAGCCCGACTACTACACCCTGGACCCAGCCCGCCTGGAGCGGGCCATCGGCCCCCGGACCCGGGCGGTGGTCCCCGTTCACCTTTACGGGCAGCCGGCTGACCTGGGCCCGATCCTGGAGGTGGCCCGCCGGTACGGCCTGCGGGTGGTGGAGGACTGCGCCCAGGCCCACGGGGCTGTTTACCGGGGGCGGCGGGTGGGGGCTTGGGGCGACCTGGGGGCCTTCAGCTTTTACCCGACCAAGAACCTGGGCGGCTTCGGCGACGGCGGAATGGTGGTTACCGACGACCCGGAGCTGGCCGGGCGGGTCCGGCTCCTGCGGGAGTATGGTTGGGCCGAACGGTACGTGAGCAGCGTGGCGGGGTTCAACTCCAGGCTGGACGAGCTGCAGGCGGCCGTCCTGCGGGTGAAACTGCGCCACCTGGAGGCCGATAACCGGCGCCGGGCGGAAATTGCGGCCCGCTACGACGCCGGGCTGGCCGGGACGGCCGTGCGGCCCCCGAAGGTTCGGCCGGGGGCGACCCATGTCTATCACCTCTACGTCGTCCGGTCGGGGCGGCGGGAGGAGCTGAGGGCCTTCCTGGCCCGGCGGGGGGTGGGCACCGCCGTCCATTATCCGGTGCCCGTCCACCTCCAGCCCGCCTACCGGGGGCGGGTCCGGGTCGCGGGGTCCCTGGCCGAGACGGAGCGGGCCGCCCGGGAGGTCCTATCCCTGCCCATCTACCCGGAGCTGACCGACGGGGAGGTTGCGACCGTCATCGAGTCCATCAGGGCGTTCGGAGGTGATGGCCGTGATTGAGGGCGTGGTCTTTAAGGACCTGGTAACCCACCCGGATGAGCGGGGCTTTTTTCGGGAGCTCATCCGGGTAACCGACGACTTCTTCGCCGAGGGGTTCGGCCAGTGGAGCCACTCCCTGATGTACCCGGGGGTTATCAAGGCCTGGCACATCCACTACAAGCAGGTGGACTGGTGGTACGTGCCCATCGGCGTCCTCAAGGTGGCCCTCCACGACCTGCGGCCGGAATCCCCCACTTACCGCAAGACGATGGAGTTTCTGCTGGGGGAGAACCAGCCGGCCCGGGTGGTCCGGATTCCGCCGGGGGTTGCCCACGGCTGCAAGGTGATCTCGGGACCTGTCCACCTTTTTTACGTGACTTCCCGGGTTTACGACCCCGCCGATGAGGGCCGAATTCCCCACAACGACCCGGAAATAGGGTATGATTGGTTGAAAGGGCCGCCGATTAAATGATGCCGGCGACCCCGGTGTGGGCAGCCGGGGTCCGGGGGCGGCGCAGGCAAACCCCGAAGAAGCGGACGCTAACCGGGGGACTATCGTGACCGAACAAGGGGGGGAACTCCTGACCCCGGCCGGCCTGCGGGGGCGCCGGGTTCTCATCACCGGCGGCCTTGGGTTTGTCGGCAGCAACCTGGCCCACCGCTGCCTGGAGCTGGGGGCCCGGGTGACCATCTACGACTGCCTGGACCCCCGCTCGGGGGGCAATCTTTACAACATCGAGGATATCCGTCAGGACGTCGAGCTGGTCCTGGGGGACATCCGGGACTTCGAGTGCCTGAGCCGCCACGTCGCCGGCCAGGATATAATTTTCCACTGTGCGGCCTACACCTCCCACCCCAACTCCATGCGGGAGCCGCTTATGGACGTCGATGTGAACTGCAAGGGCACCCTTATCCTCCTGGAGGCCCTGCGCAGGTTCAATCCGGGGGCCCGGCTGGTTTACCTGGGCACGAGCACCCAGGTGGGCCGGATGTACTACCGTCCCATCGACGAGCTGCATGTCGAGTTTCCGGTGGATATTTATTCGGCCAACAAGCTGGCCGGCGAAAAATACTGCCTCATATACGCCCGGGCCTACGGCCTGCCCGTGACCGTCATCCGGCTGGCCAACGTTTTCGGTCCGAGGTCCAATATTAAGAGCCCGGATTTCGGGTTTATCAACTACTTCATCGGTCTGGGCCTGCAGGGCAAGGAGATACCGGTCTTCGGGGAGGGCCGCCAGCTGCGCAATATAACCTACGTGGACGACTGCGTCGAAGCCCTCATCCTGGCGGCCTTAAGCGAACGGACCGTTGGGGAAGTCTTCTTTGCCGTCTCGGAACACCACTATGCCGTCGCCGAGATCGCCCGGGAGGTCGCCCGGATAATCGGGGGCCGGGTCAAGTTCGTTCCCTGGCCCCAGGACCGGAAGGCCATCGAGGTGGGGGATGCCATCATCAGCAACAAGAAGTTCCGTAGCGTGGTGCCCTGGACCGCGCGCCACGACCTCACCAGCGGCCTGATTCACACCCGCGACTACTACCTTAAGTGCCTGGACCGGTATCTGTAGGCGCCCCGCCCCTTCACCGCCGTGCTTGAGCAGGCGCTTCGGTTCTTTCGGCTTCCGGTCCGGGCGGCCAGGTTTCTGGTCGACATCTCGGCCTTTCGCACCCTGGGGCTGGACCCTGTCCGCCCGGCCGTTTACGTCGCCGAGCTTTACCTGGACCGGTGGTTCTGGGGATACCTGGCCGGGCAGATGCGGTCCGCCCGGGCGGCCAGCCCAGACCGGCCGCCCGGGGGCTGGCTGGGCTTTGCGGCCGGGGCCGTGCTTTACGGCCTGGTGGGCCTGGAGCGGCCCCGAACGGTGGTGGAGACAGGGTAGGGCCCGGGGCAAGCTCCGCCTTTATCCTTAACGGCCTGGGGCGCAACGGGGCGGGCACCCCCGCCAGAGCCTGGCCTTGGTCGAGTTCTGCCGGGAGAAGACCTTGCCCCACCTGGTCTTCCGGGGACGACTCGGGGTGGCCCGCAAGGCCGGCGGCCCGTTGCGGGCAGGCCGAACGGAGCGATACACTTACCGGGAACGCGGATGAACGCTCGGTCGAAGGGGCCCCCGCAGGCCCGAGTGGATGGTGGCATACGTCGGAAAATCCGGTCCGGCCGCGCCGGCGGGCGGCCCACCGTCCGCCGACAACCTAGTTCTGGCGGCCGCAGTTGAAGCAGGTCACCCCGACCCGACCCACGGGTTTTGAAGGCTGGCTTGCCCGCTCTCCCCTCAACGCCGACCTGGTTCTGCTTTTGGTGTGTGTCATCTGGGGAACCACTTTTGTGGTGGTTAAGGTCGGCGTGGCGGATACGCCCCCGTTTAACTTCGTGGCCCTGCGCTTTGCGGCAGCCTCGGCGGTTTTCTTGGTTGCGGGGTTACCCGGGCTGGGCGGGCTGTCGTGGCAGGAGGTCTGGCGGGGGGCATTTATGGGTCTGCTTCTGCTGGGGGGCTACGTCACCCAGACGGTCGGCCTGGGCCTCACGACCGCCTCGAAGGCGGGGTTCATCACCGGGCTTTCGGTGGTGCTGGTCCCCCTTTTTGCCCGCTTTGGCCTCGGCCACCGGGTGGGATGGGGGGTCGGGGCCGGGGTCGGCCTGGCCACCGCCGGGCTGGCTCTCCTCTCCCTCACGACCGATTTGAGGCCGGAGCCCGGGGACCTCTGGGTGCTGGCCTGCGCTTTCGCCTTTGCCGGCCACATCCTGGCCCTGGCCGAGCTGAGCCGGGGATGTGATACGTTCCGCCTGGCCCTGGTCCAGACGGCGGTGGTCGCCCTGGGCGGGGTGGTGCTGGCCCTCTTCCTGGAGGGGGGCCCAAGAATCCCGGCCGGGGCGGGGCTGCCGGCCGCCCTCTACACCGGGGTCCTCGGCACCGGCCTGGTTCTCGGGCTGCAAATTCCGGCCCAGCGGCACACCAGCCCGAGCCACGCAGCCCTTATCTTCTCGGCCGAGCCGGTGTTCACCGCCCTCTTCGCCGCGGCCCTGCTGGGCGAGAGGCTGGGGCCCAAGGAGGCGGCGGGGGCCGGCCTGATTCTGGCGGGAATGCTGCTGGCCGAGCTGAGGCGTCCGCAGGAAAGGAGATTAAAAAGTGCGGATTGATTTTCATACGCATTTTTACCCGGAGGCGTACCTGGAGGACCTGGCCCGGGAGCCGGGGGTTGCCCGGGTGAGCCGGGATGAGGCGGGGCGGTGGGTGGTGCACTACGCCGGGGACTACAATATCGTCGCCGACGGGCACATCTCGGTGGAGGCCCGGTTTCGGGATATGGACGCCGCCGGGATTGACGTGGCCGTCCTCTCGTTTACAACCCCGGGCGTCCACGTGGAGGCGCCGGAGCGGGGGGTAAGGTTGGCCCGGCTGGTGAACGACGCCTACGCCGCCCTGGTCCGGGCCCACCCAAACCGGCTCTCGGCCCTGGCCACCCTTCCCCTCCAGGCCCCCGACGCCGCGGCCGAGGAGCTGGACCGGGCGGTGAGGCGGTTGGGCCTGCCGGGGGCAATGATATTCTCCAATGTGAACGGCCGACCCCTCGATTCGGCCGCATTTTGGCCCGTCTTTGCGACGGCCGCCCGCCTGGGGGTACCCCTGATGGTCCACCCCACCACCCCGGTCTTCGGCACGGCCGGCCTGGAGGATTACCGGCTGGTCGCCCTCCTGGGGTTTCTCTTTGACACCACTGTTGCGGCGTACCGACTGGTTTTCAGCGGCCTTTTTCAAGCTTACGAGAAGCCGCCGGGAAAGCCCACCCTTTTAAGGGTGGGATGAAAGGCGGCCTGCAGGTTTCTAATGTTTGTGGTATGATGTAAAGTGGTATGATGTAAATATGAACGGCAAGCGGCGGTGTACAACGTTGGCTACCACCTCATTTGGTGTCCCAAGTACCGCCGCAAGGTCGCTGTTGCTCCTGGAGGTCATGCCAGACCACATACACCTGTTCGTGAAGACCGTTCCTACCAACAGCCCCCACTTCATCGTGCAGCAGCTAAAAGGCTACACTTTCAGGGTATTGAGGGAGGACTTTCCCTCCCTCTCTGTGGACGAGGTCGTACTACTGCGAGTCAGAAGAGACCATCCGAAGGTACATCGAGGACCGTGAACAAGGCCGAGCGGATAAAGAGCACCCTCCGGGAGACAAGGGAACGCCGGAAGGCCCTGGTCCCCGTCG
>JBHOQU010000125.1:0-32912 GCA_042408785.1 Dehalococcoidia bacterium
AAGAGTTTACAAACTCGGTTTTCAAAAAACTGATACTGGAGGTAGTCCCCGATGCCACGTGGTCGCTTGCCGAAGGGAAAGAAGGCCCAAACGGTTCGGCCCATCCGGTCGGTTCTGCGCACCCTGGAACTTCTTAAGGCCCTGGGGGAACTGGGGGCCCCGGCCGGCATCAGCGAGCTGGCCCGTCTGCTCGGCCTTTCCCCCAGCACCGTTTACCGCATCGCCTATACCCTGCAGTCTGAGGGCTTCCTCAGTCAGGACCGGCAGTCCGGCAAGTACGCCATCGGCCCAACCTTCGTCCTCATTGCGGACCGCTGGTCGGGTCGGCGGCTCCTGGAGGCCAAGGCCCGGCCGGTCCTGCGCCGCCTTGCCGACGAGCTGAATGAGTCCGCCGGCATTGCCGTCGGCCGGGATG
Organism: Dehalococcoidia bacterium; assembly: GCA_042408785.1. Classification (GTDB taxonomy): domain Bacteria; phylum Chloroflexota; class Dehalococcoidia; order JAUQQI01; family JAUQQI01; genus JAUQQI01. Next base: position 416 of record JBHOQU010000125.1, read on the forward strand.
ACAGCGTCGTGTTTACCCTGGCCGAGGAGCCCCGCAACTTCCTGCGGGTGCACCTGCGGGTCGGGATGCCCCTGCCGCTTCACGCCACCGCCGTGGGCAAGGTGATCCTGGCCAGCTGGTCCGACGCCGAAATCGAAGCCTTCTTGCAGGGCCATCCCCTCGAGCGCTATACTGAACATACCGTGACGTCGCCCGAACGGCTCCGCGCTGAGCTTGCCCGCATCCGGGCCACCGGCCTTGCTGTCAACGACGAAGAGTTCGTGCCGGGGGTTCGCTGCCTGGCAGTGCCCGTCCGGGACTCCAGCGGCCATGTGGTGGCCGCCATGACGGTGGCCGGGCCCGCCAGCCGGATGACCGGTGAGAAGCTCACCCGCTGTCAGGCGGCCCTGGTCCAGGCGGCCCGGGAGGTTTCGGCCGAGCTCGGCTACCGGGGCGGCGACGAGGGCACGGCAGCCCAGGAGGATGTGCTTGCCTGGCTCACTGCAGGCGAAGCCGAGTAAGTAAGGCCGCTTGGGGGCCGGCCGTATGGGTGACCCGAGCATTGAGGCTTCACTGGCAGCCCGGCGGCTCCTGGAACAGGTCGTTGGGGTCCGGCCCGGTTTAGAGGTTCTAATAACGGCCGATACGGGAACCGAGCGGCAGCTGGTCGAGGTTGTCGCCGGCCAGTGCTATGCCCTCGGGGCCAGCCCGGTCGTCGTTTACTACCCGATGCGGCCCCACCCCTGCCAGGACCCGCCCGGGGTGATCGGGCGGGCCGCGCGCGTCGCCGAGGTCTGGCTCGACCTGGCCGTTCACTTTTCGATTTACAGCCCGACCCACCAGGATGCCGTCTGCGCCGGGTGCCGGTACCTGCTGGTCGGGGGCCTCAGCCTCGAGGGTCTCGTCCGGCTCGTGGGCGAGGTGGATATTCCCAAGCTCCACGAGTTTGGGGGGAAGTTGCGGGAGCTGCTCCGAGCATCCACGACCGGCCGGGTAACCTCCCGGGCCGGCACCGACTTTCGGGTAAAGACCAGCAACGACCGCTGGACACCCCCGGCCAACCTGCGGGGGCGGTCCCTGGTCCTACCCGGGCAGGCCTCCTGGCGGGTGGCGGAAGGTTCGGTGGAAGGCCGCATCGTGATCGACGCCACCCTCTGGCCGCCGGCTGAGGTGGGCATTGTCCGGGAGCCGGTAGAGCTGGTCGTCTCCGAGTCCACCATCGTGGATATTCGGGGCGGCCGGGAGGCCCGCATCTTCGCCCGCTGGCTCGACAGCTTCGGCCACCCGGCCATGTACCGGATCTCCCACCTGACCTTCGGGTTTAACCCCCGGATGATGCGGCCGACCGGCCGGATCATCGAGGACGAGCGGATCTTCGGTTGCATCGAGGTCGGCATCGGCTCGGCCCGGATGGGTGCCCCCTCCCACGCCGACGGGATTATCCTGGCCCCCACCGTGGAAGTGGATGGGGCAGTGGTGCTTCAGGACGGCTTCTTCGCCCAGGGCGAGATTGCGGACCTGGCCCGGGCCCTGCTAATCTGACACCGGATGTTTCGGGTTCCTTTCGGCAAGGCCGACCTCACCTTTGAGTTTCCACCCGGCTGGGAAGTGGATGTGGCCGAGCCGGAGGCGGCCGCACCCATCCCCGACCTGGGAGCGGCGGTGGATGGGGCCCTGCAGGCACCCGAAAACGCCCCGCCCCTGGCCGAGCTGGCCCGGGGCGCCCGCCGGGTCTGCGTCGTGGTGACCGACCTCACCCGGGCCTGTCCGGACCGGGACCTCCTGCCCGGAATCGTCCGGCAGCTGCGGGCGGCGGGCGTTCGGGACGAAGGGATAACCCTGCTGGTGGCCCTGGGCCTGCACCGGCCGATGACCCGGGCCGAGCTGGCCGAAAAGCTGGGCCCGGAGGCCGTAGGGCGGTTTCGGATAGTCCAGCATGAGGCCCAGAATCCGGCCGAGCTGGTCGAACTGGGCCAGACCGGCAACGGGGTCCCGGCCATCGTTAACCGCCACGCCTACGAGGCGGACCTGCTCATCGCCACCGGCCTCGTGGAGCCCCATCAGTATGCGGGGTTTTCGGGCGGCCCCAAGACCCTGGCCATCGGGGCCGGGGGCGAGCCCACCATCACCGTGACCCACGGCCCGGCCTACGTGGAGCATCCGGGCGTTCGACTGGGCAGGGTTGAGGGCAACCCCTTCCACCAGGCGGTCGTGGAGGCCGCCGAGCGGGCGGGCCTCCGGTTTATCGTGAACGTGATTCCCGGCCGGGATGGGCGGCCGGTGGCGGTGGCGGCCGGGGAGCCCAGGGCCGCCTTTCGCCGGCTGGTGGACCAGGCCCGTCGGGTCTTCACCGTGCCGGTGGGCCGGGTCTACGATGTGGCCGTGGCCGGGGTCGGGTACCCAAAGGATACCAACCTTTACCAGGCCTCCCGGGCGGCCAGCTACCTGGTCTTCGGGCCGGCGCCGGTGGTGCGGTCCGGCGGGTTTATAATCGTCCCCGCCCGGCTGGACGAAGGCCCGGGGCAGGGGCCGGGGGAACAGCGCTTTTTCCGGACGATGCGGGATGCCCCCAACGTCCGGGCGATAATCCAAGAGGCTCGGACCCGGGGCTACCAGGCCGGGGAGCAGCGGGCCTTCGTCATGGCCAAGGTTTTGGAGCACTGTCGGGTCATCGTTGTCGGCTCGGAGTATCCTGAGGTTGTCCGGCAGGCCAAGATGATTCCGGCCGCCACCATGGCCGAGGCCTTCGGGCTGGTGGCGGCCGAGCTGGGCCGGCGGGTCTCGGCCCTGGTGGTTCCCCACGCGTTGCTTACGGTGCCGGTCCTGACGGGGGACGGACCTGGGTTGAAAGACGCGCTATAATTAAAAATGGCTCGGGCTCATAGCTCAACGGTAGAGCGGCCGGCTCATAACCGGTTGGTTGGGGGTTCGAATCCCTCTGAGCCCACCGGGGCGTAGCGCAGCCTGGTTAGCGCACTAGCATGGGGGGCTAGAGGTCGGCGGTTCAAATCCGCCCGCCCCGACCCGGACCGGGCCCCGAGGAAACCCCGGGGCTCTTTTTATAAATCCAGCAGCCCCTTGGTGGAGGGAACCTCCCCGGCCCGCCGGGGCTCGATTTCGGCCGCCCGGCTCAGGGCCCGGCCGACGGCCTTGAAAACCGCCTCGGCCCGGTGGTGGTCGTCGGCCCCGGCCAGGAGCCGGCAGTGGAGGGTTAGCCGGGCCTCGGCGGCGAAGCTCCGCCAGAAGTGCCCGATGAGGCCCACCGGGAGTCCGCCCACGGTTGGCCCATCGAACTTGAGGCGCAGGTCCCAGTAGGGGCGGCCCGAAATGTCCACCACGGCCAGGGCCAGGGCCTCGTCCATGGGGGCGTAGGCCTCGGCCATGCGGCGAATGCCCGCCCCGTTCCCCAGGGCCTCCCGAAAGGCCCGGCCGAGCACCAGGGCCACGTCCTCGGCCGTGTGGTGGGGGTCTACCTCCAGGTCGCCTTCGGCCCGAACTTCGAGGTCGAAAAGGCCGTGGCGGGCCCAGGCCGAGAGCAGGTGGTCCAGCATCCCGATGCCGGTGCCCACCCGGGCCTCCCCCCGGCCGTCAATGACCAGCCGGACGGTCACCCGGGTTTCCCGGGTCTCCCGCTGGGCCGTTGCCTGCCGAGGTTGAAAACCCAACTTCTCAGTCCTCCGGCCGGATCCGGCCCAGGGCCTCCAGGAGGCGGTCGTTTTCTTCCGGAAGGCCCACGCTCACCCGGATGCCGCCCCGGGGCGGGGGCACATCGAACTGCCGGACCAGGATCCCTTCCCGGGCCAGGGCCTCGGTCAGCCGGCGGGCCGAGCCCCGGCGGACCTCGGCGTATACAAAGTTGGCCGCCGAGGGCAACACCCTAAGGAAGTCGAAGCGGCTCAGCTCCCGGAAGAGGCGCTCCCGCTCGGCAATGGTCTTCCGGACGGTCGTCATCAGATATTCCCGGTCGGCCAAGGATTCCAGGGCGGCCACCTGCCCGGCCAAACTGACGTTGAAGGGCGGCTTTATGCCGGCGATGACCCGGGCCACCTCGGGGCTGAAGACCCCGTAGCCGACCCGCAGGCCGGCCAGCCCGGCCCACTTGCTGAAGGTGCGTAGCACCCCGAGGTTGGGGTAGCGGGAGATCAGGGGGACGAAGGTGTGGCCCGAGTACTCGTAGTAGGCCTCGTCCACCAGTACGAAGACGCCCGTCTCCAGCACCTGGCGGACGGTCCGTTCGGACTCAAGGTTGCCGGTGGGGTTGTTGGGGGAGCAGAAAACGACCACCTTTACCCGGGGACCCAGGGCGGCGATGACCTTTTCGGGGTCCACCTGGTAGCCTCCGGGCTCGCGCGGGACGGTGACGACCCGGGCTCCCACTGTCTCGGCCGTCAGCCGGTACATCATGAAGGTGGGGGCGGGCTCGACCAAAGCCGTTCCCGGGCCGAGGAAAGCCTCAAGGGCCAGCAGAATTACTTCATCGCTTCCGGCCCCGACGACGATCTGGTCGGGGGAGGTACCCACGTATTCGGCCAGGGCCCGGCGCAGGGTTTCGCTGTCGGGCTCGGGGTACCGGTGGTAAGGGAGGGGGCGGGAAAGGGCAGCCAGGACCCGGGGCGAGGGACCGTACGGGTTCTCGTTGGCGTCCAGCTTCACCAGGCGGTCAAGGTCAAACCCGTACTGCCGGGCCAGGGCCTCGGGCGAACCCGGCCCCATGTAGGGCTTCCGGTCCCGGAGGTTAGGCCGCACCAGCCGGAGGACGTCCCCCGGTCCGGGAGTTGGGCGGGGTTTAGCCCGAAGCTGCCTCATGGGGTGCCTCCTTAAGCCGAATTTCCACCGACTGGGCGTGGGCCTCGAAGCCTTCGGCCCGGGCGATGGCCACCGCTGCCGGTCCGATGGCCGCCAGGGTCGGCCGGTCGATGGCCACCAGGCTGATCACCTTGTAAAAGTCCTCCGTTCGCAGCCCCGAGGCCCAGCGGGCCGTCCCGCCGGTGGGCAGGACGTGGGAGGGCCCCGCCACGTAATCCCCCGCCACGTGGGGGGCGCTTTCCCCCACGAAGACCGCGCCGCAGTTGCGGACCTTGCCCAGCAGCGGCCACGGGTCCCTGACGGCCAGCTCCAGGTGCTCCGGACCGAACTCATTGGCCAGGTCCAGGGCCTCCGCCAGGTGTTCCACCAGGACAATGCCTCCCCGCCCTGCCAGGCTGGCCCGGGCCGTCTCGGCGCTGGGGAGCCGGTCCAACCGGCGCTCCACGGCGGCCTGGACCGCCCGGGCAAGCTCGGGCGAGTCGGTGACCAGGACCGAGGTGGCCAGGGGGTCGTGCTCGGCCTGGGCGATCAGGTCGGCGGCGCACACCTCCGGGTCGGCGAACCGGTCGGCAATGGCCAGGGCCTCGCTGGGGCCGGCCAGCAGGTCGATTCCCACCTGACCGTAAAGGGCCTGCTTGGCCAGGGTGACGAAGAGGCCGCCCGGCCCGACGATTTTGTCCACGGCCGGAATCGACTCGGTCCCGAAGGCCATGGCCGCAATCGCCTGGGCACCCCCAACCCGGAAGACCCGGTCGGCGCCGGCAACGGCGCAGGCAGCCAGCACCACCGGCGCCACCCGGCCGTCGGGTCCGGGCGGGGTGCAGACGACGACCTCTTTCACGCCGGCCGCTTTGGCCGGAATAACCGTCATCAAAACCGTGGAGGGGTAGCGGCCCCGGCCGCCGGGCACGTAGACCCCGACCCGGTCAAGGGGCCGGATGAGCTGGCCGAGGCCGGCGGCGAAGTCGACCCAGCCGGTGCGGACCTGGCGCTGGTGGAACGCCCGGACCCTCTCGGCCGCAAGCTTGAGGCTTTCGGCCAGCTCGGGCTCGAGGCCTCCGGCGGCGGCCTGGACCTCGGCGGCCGGCACTTCCATGGCCTCCGGCCGGTAGCCGTCGAGAAGCTCGGTAAACCGCCGGACGGCGGCGTCGCCTTCCTGCCGGACGGCCTCAATGATGCGGCGAACGGCCTCGGCCGGGCCCAGCTCCTGGCCGAAAACCTCCCGGATGCGGGCGGCGACGGCGGGGGGCAGGGCTTCCTCGGCCGGGGGGCGGCGCCTGAGGATGGTCTGCCTGGCCTCTTCGGCGGTGTAAATTCGGAGGGTTGCCATCTGCTCAGTCCTGACCAAGGGTTTTGATCAGCCGCTCAAAGGCCTCGCAGCCGGGCTCGAATACGTATTTTATCGGGATTACGGTGATGCCGCTTCCCCCGAGCCGCCGCAGGTGGTCCACCGCCGCCTGCATCTGCCGCACCGGCACCACCACCGTCACCGCGTACCAGCCGTTGACGGGGCCCAACCTGCTGTAAACGGGCGAGACCGTCGGGCCCTCGATTCCGGAAAGCTCCGGCCGGCTGATGACGGCCTGGGCCACCGCCTCGGCCGAGTCCCCGGGCACGTTGCCGGTGACCGAATAAAACCCGGCCGCCCGGAGGCGGGCCTCAATGAGCTCCATGAGCCGCCGGACAACCTCCAGGCGGTCGGGGCTGGCCTTGAGCCGGCGCCGGTTGGCGATCAGACAGGCCTCGGTCTGGAGGATGGTGCCCCCGGCGATGGTTTTAAGGCGGTTCTCCCGCAGGGTCGTGCCGGAGCTGGTCAGGTCGGCGACGATGTCGCCGTAGCCGATGGCCGGGGCGGCCTCGATGGCCCCCTGAGCCTCCACGAGGGTGAAGTGGCCGATGCCGTTGGCCAGCAAGAAGCGCTGGGTGAGCCGGGGGTAGCGGGTTACCACCCTGAGGACCTGCCCCCGGGCCCTGAACTCCACGGCCACCTCGGCCAGGTCCCGCATGGACCGGACGTCGACCCAGACGTCGGGGACGGCGACCACCAGGTCGCCCCGGCCGTAGCCCAGGTTGGGCATCGCCACCACCAGGTCGGGGGTGTCGGCCGCCTGTTCGGCCACCACGTCGTAGCCGGTGATGCCCAGGTCGGCCGCCCCGGAGGCCACCTTCTCGGGGATGTCCCAGGCCCGCTGGAAGAGCACCTCCAGCCCATCCACCGCCCGGACCTTGGCCACGTACTGCCTCGGGCTGACCCGGTCCACCGCCAGGCCGGCCTCGGCCAGAAAGCTCAGCGTCGGCTCTTCCAGTTCGCCCTTGGAGGGGATGACCAGCCGGACCGGTTCCACGGCTTCTAGGATCCGCCTATGGAAATCAGGTGTTCAATGGTCAGACTGAAGCCGATGGCCGGGACGGGAGGTCCGCCCAGCTCGGCGATGAGGCCGTCGTAGCGGCCCCCGCCGCCGAGCCGCACCTCCGGGGCCCCGGGGAGGACGGCCTCGAAGATCAGGCCCGAGTAGTAGCCCAGCCCCCGACCAAACCCCAGGTCCAGGGCGACCCGGCCCCGGTCGGCCAGGACGGGCTCGAGCCGGGCCGTGAGCTCCCACAGCCGGTCTAAAGGGGCCGGCTCAAGGCCGTACTCGGCCAGCAGGTTCCGGGCGGCCGGCAACACCTGGGCGGCCGGACCCCGCAGGGGCTGGAGCCGGCGGGCAAACTCGATGGCGGTCTCGAGGGCGGCAAGCTCGTCGGCCAGGTTGAGCCGCCGGACCAGCCGGTCGGCGATGGCCTCCAGGTTGCGCCGGCCGGTCCGGCCCGGGGCGGCGATGTTTTTCAACACCGAGAGGACCAGCCTCCGGGCTCCGCCCGGGCCGACGGCGGCCAGCAGCTCCCTCAGTCCGTCGGATTCGTCAGATTCGGTCAGCTCATCCAGATAGCGCCGAAGCTCCGGCGGGAGATTGCCGGCCGTCACCTCGTTGAGGCCGGCGATGAAAAATGTGCTTAAAGGCTCCGAAAGGCCGAGCCGGTCGAGGAGGCCCAGGATGATGCCGAGGTGGTTGAGCTTAAGTTCAAAGCCCCGAACCCCGACCTCAGCCAGGGCCCGGCCGATCAGCTCGAGGACCTCGGCATCGCCTTCGGGTTCGCCGACCCCGATGAGCTCGACCCCGGCCTGATGAAACTGGGTTGCCCGGCCGTCCGGGCCCAGGCGCAGGACGGGCCCGGAGTAGTACCAGCGTATGGGCAGGCCTGGCGACCACTCCGTCAGGATGCGGACGACAGAGGCCGTAAACTCGGGCCGAACGGAGAGCCGACGGCCGGTGCCGTCGGCGAAGGTGACGATTCGGGCCAGGGCCTGGCCCCCGAACTTGCGCAGGTAGAGTTCGGCCGGCTCGGCGATGGGGACGTCGACGCCCAGGTAGCCGGCCCTTTCGAAGACGGCCGCCAGCCGGGCCTCAAGGGCCCGGCGCCGCTTAAACTGCGTGGGGAGCCAGTCGGCGGATACCATCAGGATGTCAGAACAGGCTCCGGGCCTTTAATGTTCCGAACCGGGGGCCGGATGTTCGGCCCGGTTGGGCTCAGGTTTGGCCGACTCCGGAAGCTCGATTCTGGCCGTGAGCAGGGTGATGCCGACCCAGACCATCAGGCCCAGAACGGCGAAAAGGCCGACGGTGACCACGGCCGCCAGGGCCCAATAGCTCTGGAGTGTGAGCCCCCAGATGTAAAGGGCGGCCACCACGACGGCCAGTACGACCAGGGCGGCCCCAACAACCCTGGAGCCCTGCATGCGAACGCCACCTCAGCGCAGGTTCGGGGGCAGGAGGTTCGGGATGCCGTCCTCGATGGGGTAAGTTTCGTTGCAGTTCTTGCAGTACAGGGAACCCTTAATGACCTCCTTTTCGTCCTCCTGCTCTACCCTGAGCTCCAGGTCACCCTTGCACACCGGGCAGGCAAGGATTTCCATAAGGTCGCGCTTCATCGGCCAGCCCTCTCACCGGGTTGTCTACAGCTGGATTCTATTCGAGGTCGGGAATCCCTGTCAAATTGCTCGGCGGATTGTTATTGACTTGTTTGCGAAAATCCTGTATAAGTAATGCAGCTAAACTCCCGAAGGAGCGGCAGGCATCGTCCTGCAGGCCCCGAGCGGATCGGTGCGAGACCTGTAGCCGCTTAGAGCGCTTCGGGCCGAGCCTGCGAAGTCCCCACCCCCCACGAGCGGCATTTCCGAGCGGGCTAGCTAATTTAACCTGCCACATGAGGAGGTGCCGTTGGCTACGCATGTTTTAACCCCGGCGGGGCAGGGCGGGGGGGGGCACGGGCACCCGTTTCAGGCGGCCGCAACCCTGGGTCTCGACCTTTTCGCCGCCCTGGCCCACGAGATGCGCGGAGTTCTCAGTCCCCTGAAGGTAGCCACCGAACTGCTGGCTGAACCCGTCGAGTTTGAACCCCCGGACCTGGCCCGGCTCATGGGTACGGTCTATTAGGGGGTTCGCTGGCTGGAAAGGTTGACCGACGCCCTTACCGTCTGCGCCCTTCTCCGGCAACCGAACTTTGCCCTGCAGCCCCGGCCGCTGGATGCCGCCGACTGGGTCCAGCCCGTCATCAGGCTGGTCTCTCCCCTCAGCGCACGGCGGGGCCAGCAGGTTCGGTTCAGCTGTTCGGGGCCGCCCCCGCGGGTGGTTGGGGATGCCCGGTGGCTCGGGCACATCCTGCTCAACCTTCTAAGCAACGCCATCCGCCACGGGCCGCCGGGGGATGTCATCGAAGTGGAGCTTACAAGATGCGGCGGCCGGGTCAGGCTGAGCGTAACCGACCACGGCGCCGGTCCGGGGACTGAACCGGAGGGTTCAGCGGGGGCCGAACCCTGCGAGCGGATGGGCATCGGGCTTCAGGTAGTTCGCCTGCTGGCCGCCCTCCACGGGGGTGAGGTCGGAGTTGGGGGCCGGGCGGGGGAGTACACCGTCTTCTGGGTGGAACTACCGGCGGAAGATTTCGACGGTGAGGGGAAAGTATGAAGGTGCTGGTTATCGACGACGATGTCGACCTGGTGGACGTTATCAGCTATGCTTTGCGGCGAGAAGGCTTCAACGTCCAGATTGCGGTCGACGGACAGCAGGCCGTCCAGCGGCTCAAGGCCGGGCGGCCCGATGTAATTCTGCTGGATGTCCGGCTGCCGAAGGTGAGCGGCCTGGAGGTCCTCAAGCGAATTCGGGAGACCGATGACGTACCCGTTATCGTCCTGACGGCCCTGAATGATGAGGAAACTATCCTTAAGGCTTTTAACCTTGGGGCCGATGATTTCATCACCAAGCCTTTCAGCCCCCGGCAGCTCACGGCCCGCATTCGGGCCGTTACCCGGCGGGGCGGGTCGGCCCCGAATGCCAGTTCGGGGCGGGTGCTGCGGCTGGGAGAGGCCAGCCTTGACCTGGACTCCCACGAGTTGGGTGTGGGCAACCGGAGCGTGCGGCTTACGCCAACGGAATTCAAGCTTCTGCATATTCTGGCCGTCAACGAGGGGCGGGTGGTGAGCGTCTCCCGGCTGGTCGAATATATCTGGGGCTACAACGAGGACGACAGCGGCCTTTTGCGGACCCACATCAGCCACATCCGGGCGAAACTCCAGCAGCTGGGGGTAACCGCGGGCATCAAAATTGCCGGCATTCCGGGGGTGGGTTACCGGCTGAAGTGCCTTGAGGCCAAGGACGTCTGAGGGCCGGGGATAGGCCCGGCCCCTAGAAGGGGCGTCCGGGCACCTGCCCGGGGCTTGCCAGCTATTCCCGCACCCGCCACCGTGTAATCAGTCTTTTTGCCGGGCCGCACGGCGCGGCATCCCTACGGCTTCACGGCTGCTCGGGGGCCTGCCGGCCGGATTTGACCGGGGCGGGTCGGGGGCCTAAAATCGATCCGACGTGGTGAGCATCCTGGGAGGCGTCCCGACCAGCACCGTCCGGCCGGCGGAGGCCGCCTGGCCGGAGCTTTCAGCGGGCCGGAAGCGGGCAGCCCGGTCGTATCGGGTCCTGAAAATCGCCCCTACGGCCTTTTTCTCCGACTACGGCTGCCACGTCCGGATCCTCGAAGAGACCCGGGCCCTGCAGCGGCTCGGCAACCGGGTCGTCATCTGCACCTACCACACCGGGGCCGACCCGGCCGGCGTCTGCGTCCGGCGGGCCCTTAACACTCCCTGGTGGCGGACGGTCCGGGTTGGGTCGAGCCGGCGCAAGTTCTTCTACGACTTCTGGCTCCTCCTCAAGACTTTCGAGACCGCCCTGCTGTTTCGGCCCGACATCATCCACGCCCACCTGCACGAGGGTGCCCTGATCGGCACGCTGGTCGGGCGCGTCCTGGGGGTCCCCGTCGTCTTCGACTTCCAGGGGAGCCTTACGTCGGAGATGGTCGACCACCGGTTCCTTGACCCTGACAGTCTCTGGTACGGCCCCCTGCGGCTGCTGGAGTGGGTTATCGACCACTGGGCGGCCGTCATCGTGACCAGCAGCCGCAACGCCGCCGACATCCTGGTCCGGGATTTCGGCTACCCCCGGGCTAAGGTCCGAACCATCCCCGACTGCGTGGACGCGGCGACCTTCAGGCCCCGGTGGCTCCGCGACGACCTGGAGAGCATCGGCCGGCTCCGAACCCGGCTGGGCATCCCCCCCGACCGCAAGGTGGTCGTCTACCTTGGGCTCCTGGCCGAGTACCAGGGGACCGGCCTTTTACTGGAGGCGGCCCGCCGCCTCATCGACCGGGGCCTGCCGGTCCACTTCCTTATCATGGGGTTTCCGGGGGAGGAGTCCTACCGGCAGCGGGCCGAGCAGCTGGGCATCGGCCGCTTTGTAACCTTTACCGGGCGGATAAGCTACGCCTCAGCCCCCGATTACCTGCTCCTCGGGGATGTGGCCGTGTCGCCGAAGCTGAGCGAGACCGAGGGCAACGGCAAACTGCTCAACTACATGGCCTGCGGGTTGCCTACCGTCGCCTTTGATACGCCGGTGGCGGCCGAAATTCTGGGGGAGGCGGGGGCCTACGCCCGGGCGGGCGACCCCGATTCGCTGGCGGGCCGCATCGCCGAACTGCTCGCCGACCCGGCGCGGGCCGAGGCCCTGGGGCGGCGGCTCCGCCGGCGGGCGGAGGCCTATTTCTCCTGGGACTGGGCCGCCCTGCAGTTCGTGGAGCTTTATAAGGAGCTGGTCGGCTGACCCCGGCCGGCCAGGGCCAGCAGCCGCTCCAGGATGAGGATTGCCGCCCGCTTATCCAGGGGCTGGTTATTGTTTCCGCATTTGGGGCTCTGAATGCAGGCCGGGCAGCCGTCCTGACATTCGCACTCCCGGATGAGCTTGAGGGTTGCGGCCCACAGCTCTTCGAGGATGTCGTAGCCCTTCTCGGCGATGCCGACGCCCCCCGGCGTGGCCGTCGTAGATAAAGACGGCCGGCCGGTGGCCCACGTCCCGGTGGGCCGGGGTGGAGAGGCCGCCGATGTCCCGCCGGTCACAGAGGGCGAAGAGGGGCAGGAGACCGATGCTGGCATGCTCGGCGGCGTGCAGACCGCCGGCAAAGTCGAGGCCGAGCCGCAGGCACTCCCGCTCCAGCTCCTCGGGCACCGTCCACCAGACGGCCACGGTTCGGATGGTCTGGGGCGGGAGGTCGAGGGGTTCTTCCCCGATGACCTCTTCGGTGAACTGCCGCTTTTTCCGGTAGCCGACCACCAGGGTGGTGACCTCCACCTCCCCCAGGCCCACCTCCACCGGCCCGAGGGTTCGGGTCCGAAGGGGCCGGACCAGCTCAAGGGTGGTTAGGTCTTTGACCTGGGTGTAGTAGTTGACCTCAACGGGCCGGGCGTAGGCCCGCCGGCCCACCAGGTCCAGCTCCTCAATCAAATAAGTCTCCCCCTGGTGGAGGTAGACGGCCCCGGGGTGAACCTGGAAGAAGGCGACGGTGCCGTCCACGGTCTCCAGCAGGGCGCCGCCCCGGCTCAGGTCGACGACCTCATAGTCGGCCTCGGAGGTGGACCGGATATCCACGTGTTCGGCGGGGTAGCCGACTTCGGCGCTGGGGTAGAAGTGGCCGTTCCGCCAGCGCAGCAGGCCCTGCTCGGTAAGCTCGGCCAGAAGGGGGCGGGCGGCCGGCCCGAAGGAGTCTTCGTCGTCCCGGATGGGGAGCTCGTAGGCGGCGCAGAGGAGGTGGGGCCTCAGGATGTACGGGTTGTCGGGGTTTATGAGGGCGCTTTCGTGGGGCCGGCCGAAAAGGGCCTGGGGCTCCCGCATAAAATACTGGTCCAAAGGGTCGTCGTAGGCGACCAAAACGCTCAGGGAGGGCTCGGTGCCCCGGCCGGAGCGGCCGGCCTGCTGCCAGGTGCTGGCGATACTACCCGGATACCCGGTGAGCACGGTGGCCCCCAGGTCGCCGATGTCTACCCCCAGCTCCAGGGCCGTGGTGGCCGCAACCCCAAGGAGCTCCCCCGTAAAGAGGGCCCGCTCCAGCCGGCGCCGCTCTTCGGGCAGATACCCGGCCCGGTAGGTGGCAATCCGGGCGGCCAGGTCGGGGGCGTGGCGGCTCAAGTAGTCCCGGGCGTAGATGCTGATAAGCTCGGCCAGCCGCCGGGTGCGGGCGAACACGATGGTTCGGACGCCGCTCCGGACCAGCTCGGCAAAGAGCCAGGCGGCCTCGACGTTGGCGCTCCGGCGGGTGCCCAGGTAGCGGTCGATGACGGGCGGGTTCCAGAGGATGAAGTCTTTCGGGCCGTGGGGCGAGCCGTCCGAGTCCACCACCCGGACCTCTTCCCCCACCAGCCGCCGCAGGTGTTCCCCCGGGTTGGCGATGGTGGCCGAGGCGGCGATAACCTGGGGCCGGCTGCCATAGCGGGCGCAGAGGCGCCGCAGGCGGCGGAAGACGTTGGCGACGTGGGACCCGAAGACGCCCCGGTAAACGTGGGCCTCGTCGACTACCAGAAAGCGGAGGTTGCGCAGCAGGGGCGCCCAGCCGCCGTGGTTGGGGAGAATGCCCAGGTGGAGCATGTCGGGGTTGGTGAGCACCAGCCGGGCCGACCGCTTGATCCTGGACCGCTCGGCCGGGGGCGTATCCCCGTCGAAGGTGGCAACCCCGAGCCGGTCGAAGTCCGGCCCGAGCATCTCCCGGAGGGACCGGAGCTGGTCCTGGGCCAGGGCCTTGGTGGGAAAAAGATAGAGGGCCCGGGCCAGGCGGTCCCGAAAGAGGGCTTCCAGGACAGGAACATGGTAACAGAGGCTCTTACCGCTGGCCGTGGAGGTGGCGACGATAACCGACTCACCTCCCCGGGCCCGATTGATGGCCTCGGCCTGGTGGGAGTAAAGCGCCCGGATCCCGGCTCGGTCCAGGGCCCGGGCTACCGGCTCCGGGAGGGGTGCTTCTAGCTCCCCGTAAACGGGCGGCCGGGCCGAGAGCCGTTCAACGTGGACCACCTGGCCCCGGTAGTCGGGGCTCGCCTGAAGGCGCTCGATAACTTGGGTCGGGTCGGCCGGTGTCATCAGTCCGCTGACCGCCGGCGGGCCTCAGGCGTGGATGAATTCCAGCTCGTAGTCGAGCAGCTCGGCCTCGGTGCGGGCCAGCCGGATGGTCTCGATGACCCGGCTGAGGACCTCGTTGGCGTGGCCCTCCTCGGAGCTTACGCAGCTTATGCCGAGAATGGCCGACTGCCAGAGGTCCTGGTCCTCCACCTCGGCGATGGCCACGTTGTAGCGGCCCCTTACCCGGTCGATGATGGACTTGATGGCCTGGCGCTTGCCCTTGAGGCTGTGGTTATCCGGCAAGTAAAGCCGGACGCGGCAGTACCCGATGACCATTTTCAGCCGAGACTTGGGACGATTAGCCCCAGGGTGCCGTTCTTGCGCCGGTACAGGACATTAATACTGTCCGTCTCGACGTTGTAGAAGACGAAAAACTGGTAATCGGTGAGGGCCATCTCCTCGACGGCCTCATCCACCGTCATCGGCTTAAGCTCCAGCTCCTTAACAGCCGTAATCTGACGGTCGGGTGCCTCGGCGGGGGATTCCCCTTCCGGGGGCGTCTCGGCCGCCGGCATGGTGCGCACCGAAGCCTCTGCGATCTCATCTTTCAGGCGGGGCCGGTGTTCCTGGAGGCGGTCCCGAAGGCGTTCGACCTCGTCTTTGAGAAGGTCGGTGGCCTGGTCGATGGCGGCCCGGGGGTCGGCCGCTGCCTCCTCAACCCGCACGAGATTGTCGCCCACCCAGAGGGTGATCTCGGCATAGAACCGGCGGTCGGCATCCCGGACGTCGTCGTAGCCGACCTCGACCCGAACGGGGTTAATCAGACCCCGAAGATGGCGGACGAGCCGACCGACCTTTCGGCTAATGTAGTCTTCGAGGGCCGGGGAGAGTTCGAGCTGCTTGGCGTTTACGATGACCTGAGGCTCCAACGACCTCACCTCCAAGAATTTAAGCATATCTTTTGGCGGGCTACTTTACAGTTTACCAGAAGTGGTGCCGTTTCATGGGGTGAATTTGCCTCTCCCCCGTCGGGTGCCGGACGCCCGCCGGTTGGCCCGGATGGGGTGGGCGTGACTTACTCGATGTAGGTCGAGGTGGGCTCGGCGGCGGTCAGGCTCTGTTGGGCGCAACCGCCGTAAGTGCAGCAGCAGGGACCGCCCTCCGCGCAACCCTCGCAGCAGAACCTGAGGCCGTTCTGGGTGTAAGGTTCGCCCGGAATCTCGAGCAAGCAGTTTGCGCAGACCGGGCGCTGCCGCCCGCGGTGCTGGAAAGGCCTGCCCATAGCCCGTCCTTTCCAAAAGGTCTTGCTCGACCCGCCCGCAAGGACCCCGAACGAAAAAGACAAGCCCGCCCCCGGACCAGCATGGGGCGGGCTCTAGGGCACGTTCAGGGTTCCCATCACCAACTGTAAGTTAACAAATCCTTAAAGCACTGTCAACAGGGGGTGGTAAAGGGCGATCGGGGTCCGGCAGAAAGCCTCCCCCGGGGCTTCCCAGCCGGGTGTTTAGCCGCCACATTTTTACGACGCGCGACCGTGCATCACGGCTGGCGGCAGTTACGCGGCCGAAGGAACCAGGGAGCCGCATTGCTGGGCCCAGTCCTTGAAAGCACGGTGGGGGCGGGGTAGAATGAATCTTGGGCGGCCCCAGGGTAAGTTGAACCTTGTAGCGTCCTCGGGGCTTCCTCAAGCCGAGGTGGCGGAACTGGCAGACGCAGGGGACTTAAAATCCCCCGCCCCACAGGGGGCATGCGGGTTCGAGTCCCGCCCTCGGCACCGCGGCGGCTCTGCTGGGGCAGGGGAGCTCCCGTGCGCGCCTGCGAAGGCCGTCACCCCGGCCCCAGGGCACCCCACTCGACGACGGCCTTAATCTCCCCAGGCTGGTGGCTCTGAAGGGCTTCAACGGCCCGGTCCACTGGGTAGCGGTGGGTAATTAGGCCGCCTACCTGGGCCATCCCCCAGCACCGGACGGCGGCGACCAGGTCATCCACGGCAAGCTGGTAGTGTCCCCGGGCCGCGTTCACGCTGCCCACAAGCAGCAGGTTCTCCAACACCATCCGGCGAGCCAGGTCTGCCGCCGGAATCTTCAGGGGCCGTTCCTCACCGGGAAGCCCGGTCAGCACCAGGACTCCCCCTGGGGCCACCAGCTCGGCCAGGTTAAAGCTGAGCTGGGCGACCCCGGCCGCCTCGAGGACCAGGTCGAAGCGGCCGACCTCGGCCGCGGCCCGCTCCGGGCTCAGCCCGCGGCCGTCGATGTAGTGGCCGCCGATGGCTTCAAGCCAGGCCGGTCGAGCCGTCTGCCGGTCCACGATATCCAGGCCGCACACTTCGGCGCTGCGCAGCCGCAGGGCCATGGCCCCCAGCAGGCCGACGGGTCCCAGGCCCACCACCAGGCAGCGCCGACCGAAAAGCCAGTAGGGCGCCGCCTGGGCATCGGGCAACCTGGCGAACTGAATGTGAACGGCCTCGTCGATAGCCTTCTCCACCACAGAGAGGGGCTCCACCAGCACGCCGGCCTCGCCCAGCTCCGGAGGCACCCGCACGCAGTAGGCCTCCCGGTCGACCACGTACTCGGCCTGAAACCCGTCCAGCCCCCAGATGCCGCGCTCGCGGAACCGACCGGTACGGCACATATCGGGCCGGCCCATCAGGCACGGAAGGTCCTGACCGCAGCCGCGCCGGACAGTAAATACGGCCAGGTCTCCCGGTCTGACGCGGTTGACAGACCGGCCGACTTCGACGACCCGGCCGAGCAGCTCGTGGCCGATCACGAGGTCGGCCAGGCCCTCCGGCGCCTTGGCCCGACCGCCGGCGGCTTCCTCCCGGTCCGTGCCGCAGATGCCGACCCTTAGGACCTGGAGCTTGACCTCGTCGTCTTCCGTCAGCGCCGGCTCCGGGCGCTCCACGGGCAAGACCCCCGGCTGACCGGGTTTTACGGCTAGGGCCCGCATCCCTGCATCACCCGCTGGCGCCCGCCCGCCGGTGGACCGGATGGCCCCCGTACTGGTTGCGCAAGAGGGCCACAGCCTTGGCCGCGGGCGAGTCTACGTCCCGGTACTGCATGAGGGCGGTCTGAGCCGCGCCCGTGACCGGGACGGGGATATCCCGGTCCAAGGCCCAGGCCAGCACCCATTTGACCTCGCCTGTATCCTCAACGTAAGTGGATAGGGGGCTCAGGTCGGGATTTTGGGTCAGGGCGCGACCCATGAGTTCCACCAGCCAGCCCCGGATCACGGAGCCGTGAAGCCAGTTGTTGAAAAGGCCGGGCAGGTCGAGCCGGTAATCCGAGGCCAGCAGGAGTTCCATGCCCTCGGCGATAGCCTGGACCATCCCGAACTCCACCGCGTTGTGGACCAGCTTTACAAAGTGGCCGGCGCCGGGCGGGCCGGCGTAAAACACGGCCTCGTCGTCGGCAGCCAGCGCCCGCAGAACCGGCCGGATAGCCTCAAAGGCTTCCCGGTCGCCGCCCACCATAAAGCAGGCCCCGGACCTGGCGCCGGGAATACCCCCGCTGGTGCCGACGTCCAGAAACTTGATGCCCACCGTGGCGAACAGGTTGTAGCGCCGCCGGGAGTCTTCCCAGTGGGAGTTCCCCCCGTCGGCCACGATATCCCCCGGCTGAAACGCGGTGAGAAGCTGATGGCAGACCTCCTCGGTGGGCTGGCCGTGGGGCACGTAAATCAGGGCGGTGCGTGGGGGGCGGAGGCGGGCCGCCAGTTCGGTCAGCGAGGCAACCGGTTCGAGGCCGAATCCGGCCAGCTCCTCCCGCACCCTGATGTCCGGGTCATAGCCCACTACCCGACATCCCTTCTCCAGGGCCTGACGGGCAAGGTTCCCACCCATCCGCCCCAGACCGACGGTGCCAAACTCCATAATCAACCCCCCTCGTTCACACGGGTTCAACCCGCCGCACGACTTCCCCGGCGGCGGTCCGGACCGCCTCGGCGGCAACACGCCGGCCGTTCAGCCAGAGGCCCACCAGCCGAACCCAATTGATTCCGGCCGGGAGGAAGGGCTCCGGCTCCTGCCCCGGCGCAAGCCAGGGGTCGGCCGTCAGGCCCAGCATCGCGGTGATGAGCAAAAACACGCTTCCGGTGGCCCAGGCCTGGGGTCGGCAGGCTGTCGGGTAATCCACGGGAAAGGGCGCCTCGTCCCGGCCGTAGCCGGCAAAAAGTTCTGGAAAGCGCCAGTCCGGCTGGTAGCTTAGGGCCTGAAGGAGGCCGTCGGCAACGGTGGCGGCCGCTTCGGCAAAACCGTGACCGGCCATGCCGGTCACGATCAGGCTGTTGTCGTGGGGCCAGACCGAACCGTTATGGTACGAGATGGGGTTATAGGCCGGCTCGCTTGCCGCCATGGTGCGCACGCCCCAGCCGGAGAAGAACTCCGCCGACACGAGCCGGGCCGCCACGGCCGAAGCCACGTCCCGGTCGGCGATGCCGGTCCAGAGGGCGTGGCCGGCGTTGGAAGTCAGGGCATCAACCTTCGCCTTGTTCCGGTCCAGGGCCTCGGCCAAGAAGCCGCGGTCCGCCAACCAGAAATCCCGGTTGAAGCGGGCCTTTAACTCCGCGGCCTGGGTTCGGAGCCGGCGGGCGTCGTCGGCGTGCCCCAGGGCTTCCAGAACCTCGGCCAGGCTGAGCCGGGCGGCGTAAGCATAGCCCTGGACCTCGCAGAGGGCGATGGGCGGCTCAGCGAGCCGCCCATCATGGAAGCGCACCGAATCCCAGGAGTCCTTCCAGCCCTGGTTGGCCAGGCCGGCCCGGGCCTGCCGGAGGTACTCAACGTAGCCGTCGCCGTCGCGGTCGCCGAACCGGTCCAGCCAATCCACGGCCCGGCGGGCCGCCTCCAGCATGGAGCGGGCGAACTCCCGGTCTGATGTTACCCTGAACACGGCGCCGTAAAGCATTAAAAAGAGGGGAGTTGCGTCCACCGTGCCGTAATACGGGTAGGGCGGGCAGCCGTACCGGTTGCAGCTGACCACGCCGTAGCGGTACTCGTGAAGGATCTTCCCGGGCTCCTCATCCCGGCGCCGGTCCAGCCGCCTGCCCTGATACCGGGCCAGCGTCCTCAGAACCCCTTTGGCCACGTCGGGGTAAAGGCGAAGGGCCTGGTAGGCCGTTATCAGGGAGTCGCGGCCGAACAGGGCCAGAAACCACGGGATGCCGGCCGCAATCCAGACGTCGCCGGCCGACACCTCCTCGGCCCGGACGCAGAGGGCGGAGAAATCTTCCACCGCCCGGGCGTAGGCCTCCCGGAGAACGTAGCTGTCGGTCTCGAGGCGGGGCGCCTGCCCGACCAGTTCCCGGTGGCGCTGGACCCGCCGTTCCAACGCGGCCGCGTCCCGGTGCCGGGCCGGGACCGCCTGCGGTTCGTCGCCGGCCGGTACGAACTGAATGGTCAGCCGCCAGCTTTTCCGGGGCCCGACCCGAACGCGGAAGCGGCAGGTGGGGCCCAGGACGTCGGGCCGCACGGAGAACCGGACGTCCAGGTAGCGGGGGGGACGCTCCCGCCGAAGCGCGAAACGCAGGGTCCGACTGTCTTCACCGGCAACCACCTGCGTGCCCCGGTGCCGGGTGGGGGGTGGCTGTCGGGCTTCGGTCTGGTGCTTCACCTCGAATATGTGGGCGAAATCAGCGTCGAGACGGAGGGTCAGCTCGAAAGTCGCGTCGGCCTGGCCGTAGTTCACCGCTTCCAGCTCCTCCCGGAGGCCGCGGCCCACCAGCCGCCGCCGGATCAGGGCCAGCTGGGCCGGGGCGGCCGAAGGCAGGAGCGGGTTGGTCAGGAAGTGGACGGCGGTCTCCGGGGTGGGAGCATGGGCGCTGAGATATACCGGCGGCTGGCCGTCCAGCCGGAGCTCGTACCGGCTCAAAAAGCGAGTGTCCTCGTAGTACAGACCGTAGTCGGCCCGAACCGGAATGTCGCCGGTCTCGTCGGCAATCAAGAAGGTTGTGTCCTCGTTCACCACCAGCCGCATCCGCGCCTCCTTAAAATTTATAGCACCACGCCCTTATAGCGGCTGGGGCGGTGGCCAGGCCGGACCCCCGGTGTTCCCGGTTATCTTCAAGGTTTGTAGGGGCGCACGGCCGTGCGCCCGTGTCCGCTGGCAATCGAGCAATAACTGGAAGGCCGTGAATGGGTTCATCTGCTGGACGGGGTAAAATGGTGGCGGATGGGGGTGGGTAGCTTCAAAGCTTCGTCGCAAAGAGACGGCTTACGAGGAGCACCCTCGGACGCATGGGCTGGTGGGTGAAGCTGTTCAGCCTTGGCCCAATAGTGGGCTGGCTCGGCCGCAGAGGCCCGGCCATCGGGTTGCGCCGGCCCGGGCTCTTGCGCTACCCCGGCTTGAAGCTCGGGCTGGCCCGAATCAGCTACCGCCGGCGGCCCGTCGTTCGGGTGCGGCTCGGCCGGCTTCGGGTCCGGTTTTAATTCGGCCTAATCAAGGCCGCCCCGGAGGCCCCCGTCGATGCGCAGGGCCGCGCCGTTGACATAGGCGGCCGCGTCGCTCAGCAGAAACAGCACCGGTCCGAGCACGTCGTCTGGCGTCCCGATCCGCCCCAGCGGAACCCGCTCGGCCACCCGCCGGGCAAACTCCGGGTCTTTGGCGAACCGGGAAGCCGCCGTCATGATGGCCCCCGGCACCACGCAGTTCACCCGGATCCCATACCGGCCCCACTCGATGGCCAAGATCTGGGTGAGCTGAATCACCCCGGCCTTGGCCGCGCTGTAGTGGACGCTGGAACCCGGCTCGAAGGCCGCCACCGACGAGACGTTGATTATAACCCCGTAGCCGTTCTTCCGCATCTCCGGGAAGACGGCCCGGGACATCAGGAAGGCCGAGGTGAGGTTGGTCTCGACGACGGCCCGCCAGCCGTTGGGTGAGATCTGCTCGGCCGGCGCCCAGAAGGTGCCGCCGGCGTTGTTGATCAGAAAGTGGACGGTGCCGAATCTGGCCAGGGTCTGCTCCACCAGGGCCGCCACCTGGTCGGGATCCCGAACGTCGGCCTGGACCGGCAGAACCTCACCCCCGAGGCTTTCGACCTCCCGGCAGACCCCCTCAAGACGTTCCACCTTCCGGCTGTTGACCACCACCTTGACGCCCTGCTCGGCGAGGCCCACGGCCAGGCGGTAGCCGATGCCGGTGGAGCTGCCGGTGACAATGGCCACTTTGCCCGCAAGCTCCGGCACCTTAAGCATTGCCCCCTCCTAGAACACCACCCGTTCCTGCTTAAGGCGCTCGATCTCGGCGTCGCTGAGGCCGGCGTACTGCCGGAGCACCAGGTCGGTGTCGGCCCCGAGGCGGGCCGGGGGCCGGAGCTCTTCCAGGGGCGAGTCTGGGAGTCGGATGGGATTTCCCATCAGCCGAATGGGGCCGTACTCAGGGTGTTCTACGTCCCGGAGCATCCCCCGGGCCTTGAGGTGGGGGTCGTCGGCCACTTCCCGGACCGAGAGGACCGGGGCGCACGGAACCCCAACCTCCATCAGGCCCCAGACGACCTCCCAGCGGGTCCGCCGGGCGGTCCAGCCGGCCACGATCTCGTCCAGCTCGTCCATGTGCAGGGCCCGGGCCGAATTGGTCTTAAACCGCTCGTCCTCCAGCAGTTCCGGCCGGCCGATGTGCCGGGCGAAGGCTTCCCAGTGGCGCTCCGAGACGCAGAAGATGGCCACGTAGCCGTCGGCCGCCGGGTAGACGTTGTAGGGGGCCAGCCGTAGGCCGCTGTGGCGGTTGCCGGTCCGTTCCGGGACCTCCCGGACCGCGTTGTAGAGGGCGCCCAGGGGGGATGCCAAGGCGGGGTAGATGGCGTCCTGCATGGAGACCTCCACCAGCTGGCCCCGGCCGGTAAAGACCCGCTGGAAGAGGGCCACCATTACCCCGGCAAAGAGGTGGATGCCCCCCATGAAGTCACAGACGGCCGGCCCGGCCTTCACCGGCGGGCCGTCGGGGAAGCCGGTGGTGGCCATCACACCCCCCATCGCCTGGACTGTCAGGTCCATGGCCGGAAAGTCGGCATATGGCCCCGAAAGCCCGAAGCCCTTCCCCGAAGCGTAAATGAGCCTGGGGTTAATCCGGCTCAGGACGTCGTACCCGAGGCCGAGCCGCTCCATCGTACCCCGCTTGAAGTTCTCGACCAGGACGTCGGCCTTCTCCGCAAGCTTTAAAAAGACCTGCTTTCCGGCCTCGGCCTTCAGGTCGATGCAGAGGCTCAGCTTGTTGGGGTTTAAGATTAAGAACTCGTAGGGCTCCCGGTCGGTGTCGAAGCCCAGGAGCCGCCGGCGGAGGGGTTCCCCCTCCGGGGGCTCGATCTTTATCACCGTGGCCCCAAAGTAGGCCAGAAGCAGGGAACAGTACGAGCCGTTGTAAATCTGGCCCAGGTCCAGGACGAGGATGTCTTTGAGTGCCTGCATCGTTACGCCTCGGCAAGCCAGGTTTCCTGGTGCTTTTCGGTCAGATAGCGGTTGGACTGAAGCTTGAAGTTTTTAACGGTCCGCCAGTAGAGGGCCCACTCCACGGGGTGACGGGCCACGATCATCTTGACGCCGGTCGTGAGCACCCGCTTTTCCAGCTCCCAGACCAGCCGCCTGCGCTCGGCCGGGTCGGTGGTCTGGGACTGGCGTTCGAAGAGGGCGTCAATTTCGGGGTCGCAAACGCCGGAGTAGTTTCGGGGCGAGTTGCAGAGGTAGCTCTGACCGAACACGGCGTCGGGGTCGTCCAGCGAAACCCCGTAGCTTCCCAGGCCTACCTCGAACTCCCGGCGGTTCAGGCGGTCGTACATCACCCCGAGCTCCTGGATATCCAGGGTCGCCCGAATGCCGACCTTTTCCCACTGGTCCTTGACGAAGACCACAATGGGCTCCCAGCCGGCGCCCTTGCGGCCGGTGATGCGGGTTTCGAAGCCGTTGGGGTAGCCGGCCTCGGCCAGAAGCCGGCGGGCCTCCTGCCGTTCCTGCTCCTTGTTGCGGCCGAAGCCCGGAATCTTGCGAAGTTCCTCCTCGGGCAGGGCCCACGGCCCGTCGGGGTGCATGATGCCCCCGACCTTGCTGTAGCCCTGGGTGATGACTTTGACGGCCTCGTCCCGGTCGATGGCCATAAAGGCCGCCAGCCTCACCCTGGGGTCATCCCAGGGCTTGCGGCGGGCGTTGACGTCGACCGTCTGGGTGAGGGTGCCGATAACGTGCTGGATAACGACCTTATCCCCCAGCTGGCGCTTAATGTCGTCCACCGGTGGGTTGTAGAACGGCCGGAACAGCAGGACCTGGCCCGTGATAAAGGCCGAAATCGCGGTGTTTTCGTCGGGGATGATGTAAAACTTTATGCCGTCCAGGTAGGGGCGGCCGGGGATGTGGTATTCGGGGTTTTTAACCAGCTCGATACTTACCCCCCGGATGTACTCTTTGAACTTGAATGGGCCGGTCCCCACCACGTCCCGGCGCATGTTGCCCTTGGCGTCCAGGATGTCCTTGGGGAAGATGACGTTCCACCCCTGGGCAATGTTGGCCAGGAGGGACGGACTTGGACGCTTGAGAATGAACCTCACCGTGTAGTCGTCGGGGGTTTCGATGCCGTCGACGGCTGCGAAGACGTCCCGTCGCAGGCTGACCACGCCCTGAGGCGGCCAGATGATGCGCTCAAAGCTGGCCTTGACATCCTCGGCCTTAAAGGGCTTGCCGTGGTGGAACTTTACCCCGCGTCTGAGGTAAAAGGTGTAAACCTTCCCGTCGGGACTTATCTCCCACCGTTCGGCCAGGTCGGGGATGATCTTGGTGTGGTCGTGGGGGTCGAACTGGACCAGCTGGTTATAGCAGGGGGCCAGCGGGTGCAGGACGGCGTAGCTAGACTCCTGGTGAAGGTCGAAGCTGGGCGGGTCCCCCTCCAGGTGGCCGGTAAGGACCCCGCCGTACCTGGGCTTTTCCTCCGGACCTGCCGGCTGGGTTGGGGTGGCCGGCTGGGGGGCGCATCCGAAAACCCCTGCCCCCGCCAGCCCCATCCCGGCCGCCAGAAACTGCCGTCGGGTCAGCTTCCGGTGCAACATGGCTGCCTCCTCCTTTTGTGGGCCCGGGTTCAGGCTCCGGTGAAGCGGGGCGGCCGCTTCTCGGCAAAGGCCCGCACCGCCTCCTTGGCGTCCTCCGAAGCCCGCAAGATGCGGCTGATGGCCGCCTCAAGCCTGAGCCCGTCGTTTATATGCATATACTGGCTCCGCACCGCCAGCTCCTTCACCGCCCGGACGGCCAGGGGCGGGTTGGCCATGATGCGCCGGGCATACTCCTCGGCCGTCGGCATGAGGTCCTTGAGGGGCACCACCTTGTTCACCAGCCCCACCCGGTAGGCCTCTTCGGCGGTGATCATGTCGCCCGTAAGCAGAAGTTCCATCGCGACGCAGTAGGGCAACTGCCTTAGGGCCCGCTGGGTCCCGCCGTTGCCCGGCGGGAACCCCCGCTTTACTTCCGGCAGGCCGAACTTAGCGTGGTCGGCGGCCACCCGGATGTCGGTGGCAAAGAGGAGGGTAAGCCCGCCCCCGAGGCAGTAGCCGTTCACGGCCGCAATTACCGGCTTCCAGACTTCCAGTCCCCGGTTCAGGATGGGTTCGGCCTGGGTCTGCCAGAACTCCCAGAGTTCCGGCTCCCGGGGGATGGTCTTTTTAAGGTCGGCCCCGGCGCAGAAAGCCTTATCCCCGGCCCCGGTGATAATGGCCACCCAGATGTCCGGGTTATCCCGGACCTCAATCCAGGCCTCCGAAAGCTCCCGGTAAGTCTCCGGGTCGAGGGCATTCATCGCCTCCGGCCGGTTGATGGTGATGTAGGCGATGCGGTCTTTAACCTCAAACAAGAGAGCCATGGTAGCCTCCTGAGAAGAGCTCCCGGGCGATAATGAGCCGCTGGACCTCCGTCGGCCCCTCGCCAATGCGGCGGATCCGCAGTTCCCGGAACCAGCGCTCCAGGGGCAGGTCCTTGCTCACCCCGTAACCGCCGTGGACCTGGATGGCCCGGTCCACGACCCGGAAGGCGGCCTCGGTGGCGAAGGCCTTGGCGATGGCCGTCTCGAACCGGTAGGCCCGGGCGTCCTTTACCCGGTCGGCCTTGTCGGCGGCCTGGAGGATGAGCCAGCGGGCCGACCGGATTTCGATTTCGCTGTCGATGAGCATCCACTGGATCGCCTGCCGGGTGGAAAGGGGTGCCCCGAAGGTTTCCCGCTGCCGGGCGTACTCGATGGCCATCCGCTGGGCCGCCACCGCCACCCCCAGGCTGGCCGCCGAGTAGGTTATCCGGTTGCGGGTAAGCACCTCGTTGGCGATCTCCAGTCCCTGTCCCTCCTCCCCCAGGATGTTGCCCGCCGGCACCCTCACCCCGTCCAACGTTATCTCGGTGGCATACTCGGCCGAGCGCAGGGTGTGGACGATGCGGCGGATGCTGAAGCCGGGCATATCGGTCTCTACGATAAAGCAGGTAACCCCCTGCCGGCCCTTGGTCGGGTCCGTGCGGGCGTAGACCAGGCCGAAGTCGGCCCGGTCGGCCCCGGAAATGAAGATCTTGCTGCCGGTAATCACCCAGTAGTCCCCGTCCCGGACGGCCCTGGTCTGGATGGCCCGGGCCGGGTCCGAGCCCCCTGAAGGTTCCGTCAGGGCGAAGAAGCCCCGCTTCTCGCCCCGGAGCATGGGGTAGAGATACTTCTGGCGCTGCTCCTCGGTACCCCGGTAGAGCTGGGCCAGGCCCACCGTTCCGAAGACGCCGTAGGCCGGGGCGTAAAGGCCGGCCCGGTGCTGGGAGAGCTCCTCGAAGACCAGGGCCAGGGTCACCGTATCCAGCCCGGGCCCCCCGAACTCGGCCGGCACATCCAGGCCGTAAAGGCCCATCTCCCGGACCTTTTTGGTCAGCCGCTCCTCGTGCTCCGGTGGAAGCTCAAAGGCGTCGGGGTCCAGGTCCCGCTCCAGGGGAATGATCTCCTCCCGGATGAAGCGGCGCACCGTCTGAACAATCATCCGCTGTTCTTCGCTGGGCTGCAGGTCCACGGCGTTACCTCCGACGCAAGGTTAAGGCTGCCACCGGCCGGTGACGGGCGAGAGGTGGAACCGCCCCAGCTTCGGGGGCAGGTCGCCCGTGGCCCGGTTTCCCGGGGGCAAGTGGTGGTGGGCCTCATAGTAAAGGGTTAAAAGCTCGTACCAGCGGCTCAGGTAGGCCGAGGTGACCTCGTAGCGGTAAAGGGCCGCCTCGGCCCGGGTGACCGGGTTGGGATTGTCGGGGCCGAAGTGCTGGGCAATTTCGCCCCGCAGGCCGAAAAGGGACCGGCCCCCGGCGTAGCCGATGTAGAGGGTGCGGCCCTGGGCGTCGGCCACCTCGTAGACCCCCAGGGTCGCCGGAATCGCCTTAAGGTTGGCCGGGTCAAAACGTTGCCAGGGTTTTCGAAGCATCGGCGGCTCCTCAGTCCACCACGGCGTCGGCCCGCTCCCAGACCTCCACCGGGCGGAATTTGACCAGGGTGACCTCCTCGGTCAGGGGCTCGTAGACGGCTTCCACCGGCATCCCCACGTAGACCTCGTCGTTGCGGCAGCCGACGATGTTGGTTACCAGCCGCGGTCCCTCCACCAGCTCCACCACCGCCACGTTGTAGGGCAGCTGGTCTTTAAAGGCGGGGTGGAAGGCCTGGTGGAAGACCACGAAGCTGTAGACCGTTCCCCGGCCCGAGACCGGTTCCCAGTCGGCCTGGTCCGAAAGGCACCAGTAGCAGTGCCGGGCCGGGGGGTAGCGAAAGCGGCCGCAGCTTCGGCACCTTTGAAGCCTAAGCCGCCCGGCCCGGGCCGACTCCCAAAAGGGCCGGTTCTGGTCGGTGATTTCGGGTAGTGGCCGCTCGACACTCACGGCTGTCGCCCCAGGACTAAGGTTGCGTGGGTGGTCATGATGCCCCCCTGGTTGCTCACCACCGCGATTTTGGCGTCGGGCACCTGTCGGGGTCCGCATTCGCCCCGGAGCTGGCGGACCGCCTCGACGATGAGCTGCATGCCGGGCATCCCGGTCTCGGCCAAGAGCCCGCCGCTGGTGTTCATGGGGAGCTCGCCCCCAAGCTCGATACGGCCGCCCTCAACGAAGGCCCCGCCCTCCCCCTTCCGGCAGAACCCGTAGTCCTCAAGGGTGATGATGGGCACGATGGTGAAACAGTCGTAAAGCTGAACGACATCGACGTCTTTCGGGGTGATTCCGGCCATCTCGAAGGCGATGCGGCCGGATTCTCTGGCGCCGCTGGTGGTCCAGTCCTCCCGGAGCACCAGGTCCTTGGCGGGATGGGACTGCCCGACGCCGAGGATGTAAACGGGGGGCTTTTTCAGGTCCCGGGCCCGCTCCTCGGAGGTAATGACGACTGCGGCCCCGCCGTCGGTTATGGGGCAGCAGTCGTAAAGGCGCAGGGGCTCCACCACAAACCGGCTGTTAAAGTAGTCTTCCAAGGTTATCGGCTCCCGGAACTGGGCGTTGGGGTTGAGGGCGGCATGCTTGCGGCAGGCGATGGCCACGGCCGCGAGCTGTTCGGGCTTAAGGCCGAACTCGGCCATGTACCGGCGGGTTACCAGGGCGTAGCCGGCGGGGGCCCCCATCAGGCCGTAGGCGGCCTCAGCCCCACCGATCCGCCGGTAGGCAGCCCGGGAACCCGTAAGGGGGTTGTCCCCGTAGCTGCAGACCACCACCTCGGCCATCCCAGCCTCGATGACGCTGATGGCGTACCAGATGAGGCCGATGTTGGAGGCACCGGCCTGGTCGACGGTGGCCGTAACCCGGGGCGATACCCCGAGGGCCTGGGAAACCCTGGCGCTGTAAAGCATCTGAAAATCCGAAGTCGGGGCCTTGGTCAGGACCCCGTCCACCTGGTCTTTCGTCAGGCCGGCGTCATCTAAAGCCCGCTTGATGGCCTCAACGTTGAGGGCGACGTGGGTCCAGCCGGGGAGCTTGCCGTAAGGGGTGTTGCCGACCCCGACGATGCAGTAGCGGCGGCGGAAAGGCCATCTGACAGGTGCTGCCATCGCTGGATCCCGTTCTGCAGCTCATGGACAAATGTCTCACGACACCGTCCCGGCTGCTTCCTGCTTCATCGACCCGTGGCTCGTAGACCGGGCGCCAAAGGCGCCTTCGGCACCCGTTCCGCCGCCAGATGGGTCTCCACAGGCGTAACTTCCCGCAGAACTTGCGGTAGGGCCCGTAAGGTGGGCCAATCCCAGGCTGTCTTGGCTCTTGGCGACCCAGAGATGGGATAGCAGATTTAGCCATTTTTGTCAATAGCCTGGTGAGCAGTTCTCAACCCCCGGAATTGGGCCGTAGACCCTGGGTCCTCTAGAATGTACGCCAGGGCTGCAGGTGTGTCAACCGGCTAACCCGCAAAGGCAGCCGCCGAACCAACTCACGGGCCGCATCAGCCTCAGTCGTTGGTTGCCGGGCTGACAGACCAGGGAGCAGGCCCTGGGCCGCGCCCCTCCCGCTTCAGGGCCTACAGCGACGACCGCATAAGTCAAACTTGACATAAGGATGAAATATTTACGTCTGCCCCGGTGCCAAAAACGGGAAAGCCCTGAGTCCGCCGGCCCGGCCCTTGACGGCAGACCATCTTTAGAGATATCTTTAAAAGTGGTTTTAATGTTGTTTAAACCATCTTGGGAGCAAGGCGCAGACCGTGGGGCCTAAAGTGGGCCTCGGGGGCCTTCTTCGCCAGCTCCTCGATGACGTCGCCGCACGCCGGCTGGCCCAGGAGGTCCTCTCCGGCCGGGTCGCCCTCCCCTTCTGGCGCCGCATCCTCGCCTTCCTGGGGCCTGCCTTTGTGGCCTCGGTCGCTTACACGGACCCGGGCAACTTCGCCACCAACATCTTTGCCGGGGCGCGCTACGGCTATATGCTCCTTTGGGTTGTGCTGATGAGCAACCTGATGGCCATGCTCATTCAGGCCCTCTCGGCCAAGTTGGGTATCGCCACCGGGCGGAGCCTCCCCGAGCTCATCCGGGACCACTTCCCCGGGCCCCTGGTAATCTTCCTGTGGGTGGTGGCCGAGCTGGTGGCGATGGCTACGGACCTGGCCGAGTTCCTCGGGGCGGCCCTGGGGCTAAACCTCCTCTTCGGCATCCCCATGTTCCCGGCCGCCCTCCTCACCGGGGTGCTGGCCTTCCTCATCCTAAGCCTGGAGCATTACGGTTTCCGGCCCCTCGAGGCCGTCATCACCCTGTTTGTCGGGGTCATCGCCCTCTGCTACTTCATCGAGGTCGGATTCTTCGCCCACCCGGACTGGGCTCAGGTGGGCCTGGCGGTTCTTCACCCAACCCTTGCCGACGGCGAAAGCCTGCTTCTGGCGGTGGGGATTGTGGGGGCCACCGTGATGCCCCACGTCATTTACCTGCACTCGGCCCTGACCCAGGGCCGGGTCGTGGTCCAAACCGAGGCCGCCAAACGGCGCCTTTTCCGCTACGAGCTTGTCGACGTGGTCCTGGCCATGGGCATCGCCGGCCTCATAAACGGGGCGATGCTCATCATGGCCGCCGCCACCTTCCACACCGGCGGGTTTTACGAGCTTTCAGCGCTTACGGACGCTTACCTTACCCTCGGGCCCCTGCTGGGACCCCTGGCCGCCGCCGTGTTTGCGGCGGCCCTTTTGGCCTCGGGCCTTTCTTCCTCGACGGTGGGGACGATGGCCGGTCAGGTCATCATGCAGGGGTTTTTGCGGCGCAAGGTTCCCGTGTGGCTGCGCCGGCTGGTCACCATGCTGCCGGCCGTGGTCGTCATCGGGGCCGGGTTTGACCCAAGCCGGGCCCTGGTCTTGAGCCAGGTGGTGCTCTCCTTCGGCATCCCCTTCGCCCTCATCCCCCTCATCATTTTCACCCGAAGCCGTCGGCTTATGGGTTCGCTTGCCAACTCCCGCCCCACCACCGCCGCCGTCGTGGTGGTTGCCGCCGTTATCATCGGCCTTAACCTTTTCCTGCTTTTCCAGACCCTCGTCGGAGGCCCATGACCCGACCGAGACGCCTGCTTTTGCCCCTGGACGGCTCCCGGCCGGCCGAGGCCGCCCTGGGTCTGGGGGCTTTTCTGGCCCGGCGGCTGGGGGCCGAGCTGGTCCTGCTCCACGTCCTGGAGCGCCGGCCCCCACTGCGGGTCCACGGCGAGCCCCACCTCCGTTCGGGGCCGGAGGCCCAGGCCTACCTGGAGCGGGTGGCGGCCCGGCTTCGGGGGCAGGGCCTTAAGGTCGAGACCCACGTTCACCCCGAAGCGCAATCCGACGTTGCCGGCGCCATCGCCGCCCACCTTTGGGAGCAGGCCGGGGACCTGGTGGTGATGAGCGCCCACGGCCGGGGCGGGGTGCGGGGGTGGGCTTTCGGCAGCATTGCCCAGCAGGTGGTCCGGCGGGGCTGTCCGGTGCTGCTGGTTCGGCCCGAGGTTCCGGGCGGTCCCCCCGAGGCCGTGGAGCGGGTGGTGGTGGCCCTGGACGGGACCGTGACGGGGGAGGCTGCCCTGCCCCTGGCTGCCGCCCTGGCGGCCGGCTGCGGCCTGCCGCTGGGGCTGATTACGGTGGTGCCTTTGGTTGGGACCCTGGGGCCCGAGCGCCGGCCGGTTGGGGCCTTTCTGCCGGGGACGACGGCGGCCTTCCTCGAGCTGGAAGCGGAGGCGGCCGGCCGCTACCTGGAAGGAGTCGGTCGGCGGCTGGAGGCCGAGTTCGGCCTGCGGGCGGCCGCCGAAGTGCGCCGGGGGGACCCGGCGGCGGAGCTGGTCAGGGCCGCCGGCCGGGAGAGTCTGCTGGTGATGGCCACCCGGGGCAGGTACGGCCTGGGCGGCCTCTGGGCCGGGAGCGTCTCGGCTCGGGTGCTGGCCGCCGGCCGGGGGCCCGTTCTGCTGGTGCCGGCGCCTTAGGTCTTTTCGGTGCGGTAACGGTCGGGCCTTGGACGGGGATTCGCCCCCTCGGTAGCCATAGAAAAGAACCGGCCGTTAGCCCGGTTAACGCCGCGCTCCGTCGGGCGGCAGGACCCGGTGCTCAGGAAGAAGGATGGGTCTCCTGGCCGGCCGCTCCGATTCCCCCGAGGCTTCCCGCATCGAGCGGCGGAACTCCCGGCCGGTGTCCCCCAGGGCCCGGCCGATGTCGGGAAGTTTGCCCGGCCCGAAGAGGATGAGCAGGATCACCAGCAGGTGACCGGGCTGAAAGAGACCCTCAATCATCGCCTTCCGGTAAGGATTCTCACAGCCTGCCCGGGCCGGGTCAAGGCTGAAAGGGCCGTTTGGGGTATTGGACGGCCGACGTCCGGTTTGCAGTGGGCGGGGCGCCGTTATAGAGCTTAACGGGCTCATGACCAACCTTCTGGTGCCGGGCGCAGGGTTGCCATCAGCTGCCGTTTTTGTTATCATCCATTTCGGCCATGAAGCTCTCCGACTGGGCTCGCACGCAGGGGATCAGCTACCTCACCACCTGGCGGTGGTTCAAGACGGGCAAGCTTCCTGTTCTTGTTCAGGCCTTTGCCCGGGAGCAGGGCTGGGCGGGCTTCGACGTGGTGGCCGAGATCGGTTCCGGGCTCAACGGGAAGCGGAAGAAGCGGCTGCGGGGGCTGCGCGACCCCAA
This sequence comes from Dehalococcoidia bacterium, assembly GCA_042408785.1. Classification (GTDB taxonomy): domain Bacteria; phylum Chloroflexota; class Dehalococcoidia; order JAUQQI01; family JAUQQI01; genus JAUQQI01. The sequence goes on from JBHOQU010000125.1 coordinate 32,223, forward strand.
GGTGAGCCGGATCGTGGTGGAGCACTGGAACCGGCTGGCCCGGTTCGGGTTCGAGATGGTCGAGGCGGCCCTGGCCGCAGCGGGCAAGCGGGTGGTCGTGGTGGAGGAGGGCGAGGTCACGGACGACCTGGGGCGGGATCTCCTGGAGATCCTCCCCTCCGCCTGCGGGCGCCGGTCGGCGCTGGAGGCGATGGGATGCGGGTAATGCAGGCGTTCCGCTTCGAGCTGAACCCCAATCGCGCTGCCCGCGTGGCCCTGGCCAAGCACGTGGGGGCCGCCCGCTTCGCCTACAATTGGGGACTGGCGCGTTGCCTGGAGGCGCTGGAGCAAGGCTTGCCTCTCCCTTCTGCGGCACAGCTGCACAAGGAGTGGAACCGCTGGAAGCGGCAGCACGCTCCCTGGTGGGTGGAGGTCTCCAAGTGCGCCCCGCAGGAGGCGCTGCGGGACCTCGAGCGCGCCTTCAAAAACTGGCGAGAAAAACGGGTGTTTTTGACATAAATGCATAGGCATTTATGTCAAAAACGTCAAGAACCGCTTTAAGCGTAAAAAGAGTTTAGACGACAACAAGGCGCGTCTTACCGGCTCCCTTCGGGTTTTTCCCCGCCACGTGCAGCTGCCCCGCATCGGCAAGGTGCGCACCAAGGAGCCGACGGAGAAGCTTTTAAGCCTGCTGGCCGAAGGGAAGGCCCG
>JBHOQU010000070.1:0-11039 GCA_042408785.1 Dehalococcoidia bacterium
CCGGCCGTTTTGGACGAACTCGAAACCCTCGCCGTAGTTGCAGAAACCGGCCCCCTCCAGGCCGAAAATGACCGTCGGGGTGAAGTTGTCGTAAATCTGGCAGACCTGGACGTCCCGGCGGGTGAGGCCCGAGGCCTTAAACACGGCCTCGGCACAGGTCTTTACGGCGTCCCGGAAAAAGTCGTCGACGGTGTAGAAAAAGGTCAGGTCGGTGCAGGCGGCCGTCGCCGTCAGGTAGACCGGGGGCTTTTTGAGGTTCCGGGCCCGCTCCGCGCCGGTCAGGATCAGGGCCACCGCCCCGTCGTTGATGAGGCAGTAGTCGTAAAGGCGGAGGGGGGCGGCGATGTACCGGGAACTAAGATAGGCCTCCAGGGTGAGGGGCTCCCGGAAGACGGCCCTGGGGTTGAGGGCGGCGTGGTGGCGGTTGGAGATGGCCACCGCCGCCAGGTGTTCCTCCCGGGCCCCGTACTCGTGCATGTACCGGCGCCACATGAGGGCCACGGCCGCGCCGGGGGAGGTCATCCCGTAGATCACGTCGTAGGGCGAGCTCCCCTCGCCTTCGCCCCCGTAGGTGGCCCCCACCGAACGGCCGTCGTTGCCGTAGACCACGGCCACCGTCGAGCAGAGGCCGGCGTAGATGAGCATCGCCGCGTACTGGACGGCCAGGGCCGACATCCGGCCTTCGCCCCGGAAGGTGTTGGCCGTCCGCACGTAGCGAAGGCCGACCATGTCGGCGAAGAGCTGGTAGCTGGGGATCCGGACCAGTACGAGGCCGTCAATGTCGTCCTTGCGCAGGCCGGCATCCTCCAGGGCCGCCCTGAAGGCCTCGACCCCCAGGGTGTACTGGTTTCGCTTTGGGTCCTTGGTCCGGTAAAGGGCCCCGTAATCGGTGTCCCCAACCCCCACAAAACAGACCTTATCTTTGAAGTCGTAGACCGTCGTCTGGTTCATCATCGCCTGCTCCGATTTCGAAGGGATTTCTAGCTTTCGGCCAGCCAGACGTCCTCGTGCCGCTCCGTGAGGTAGTAGCTGGGCTGGCGGTAGAAGTTGCGGACCCGCCCCCACCACAGCCACCAGTTGACCCGGTAGGCGATGACCGCCTTGACCACGTTCGTAAGGGCCAGCCGCTCCAGCTCCCAGACCAGCTTTTTCCGCTCGTTGACGTCCATCGTCTCGGACTGCCTCACGAATAGGTCCTCCAGCTGGGGCAGGCAGAACTTGGAGTAATTGCGCTCCGAGTCGCACAGGTACGACTGGCCGAAGACGGCGTCGGGATCGTCCACGGCCGCCGAGTAGCTGCCCCCGAAGAGCTCGAACTCACCCCGGTTGAGGCGGTCATAGAAGGCCGCCGACTCCTGGACGTCCAGGGTAACGTCTATGCCGATCTTGGCCAGCTGGTCCTTGAGGAAGACGGCCGGGGCCTCGAACTGGGCCCCCTTGCGGGTGAGCATGGTGGCCTTAAGGCCCGGGCCGACGCCGGCCTCGGCCAGGAGGCGGCGGGCCTGCTCCAGCTCCCGGGCCTTATCCGCCGAGTACCCGGGAATCTTGGCCAGCTCCTCCCGGGGCAGGGCCCACTGACTGTCCGGCCGAAGAATGCCCCCGACCTCGCCCTCCCCCTGGGTGAGGACCTTCACCCCGGCCGCCCGGTCTATGGCCAGGGAGGCCGCCAGGCGCACCCTGGGGTCGTCCCAGGGCTTGCGGCGGGCATTCATTTCCATGGCGTAGTTGCTCATGATGGTGAACTTCTTAACGGTCACCTTGCCCGGGAACCGCTGGGAAACCTCGTCGGCCTCGGCCTTGTTTTCGGTGCGGTAAACGTCCAGCTGGGCCGAAAGGAAGGCCGCGATGGCCGTGTTGGGGTCCGGCACGATGAAAAACCTGATCCCGTCCAGGTAAGGGAGGCCGGAAATATGGTACTCCGGGTTGCGCTCCAGCTCGATGCTGACGCCCCGGGTGTAGTTTTTGAGCTTAAAGGGCCCGGTCCCGACCACGTCCTTCTTCGGGTCCCCCCGGTCCAGCAGGTCCTTGGGGTAGATCACGTTCCAGCCCTGGGCCACGTTGGCCAGGAATGAGGCGCTGGGCCGCTTGAGGACGAACCTGACGGTGTAGTCGTCGGGGGTTTCGATGCCGCTTACGGCGTCAAACACCCCCTTGCGGGGGCTCACCACATTCGCCGGGGGCCAGATTATCCTTTCGAAGCTGGCCTTGACATCCTCAGCCTTGAAGGGCTTGCCGTGGTGGAACTTCACCCCACGCTTTAAGTAGAAGGTGTAAACCCTCCCGTCGGGGCTTACCGCCCAGCGCTCGGCCAGGTCAGGCATCAGCTTGGTGTGGTCCTTCGGGTCGTACTGGACCAGCAGGTTGTAGCAGGGGGACACCGGGTGGAGGGTCTGGTAGGTGGACTCCTGGTGGGCGTCGAAGCTTGGGGGGTCGCCCCCGAGCCACATGTTGATGACCCCGCCCCGCCGGGGCTCACCCCCGGCCGGCGCCTGGGTCGGACCCTGCCGGCTAGCCTGGGGAGCGCAGGCCCAGGCCAGGGTCCCCGCCCCCGCCAGGGCCAGGCCGCCGAGGAACTGCCGGCGGGAAAAGCCTTTGCTGAGCGCCAGCATCGTCACCCTCCTGCTCGTTTTACGCAACCCCGCCGGACTCGGCCACCCAGCCGAGTTCGGCGGAGACCTTGCGACTTGCCGCCAGCAAAGCACTTATGTAGTAGTCCCGATGCCTTTCGAACCTGGTGGCCGGCATTGAAAGGCCCAGGGCCGCCACCACCAGCCCGACGCCGTTCTGGACCGGGGCCGCAACGCAGCAGACGTCATTGAAAGCCTCCATGAGGTTGAAGCCGTAGCCCTGCCGACGGACCTGGTCCAACTCCGCCTGAAACCTTTGCTTGTCGGTTATGGTGTTGCGGGTAAAGGCGTCGAAACCGGGAACAGTCTTGAGGAGCTCCCGGACCTCGATCGGCGCCCGGTAGGCCAGGAGCACCTTGCCCACGGCGCTGCAGTGGAACGGCAGGGGCGTGCCGAGGGGCACCACCGAGGCGAATCGGCCGCCCGCCCCGGGGACCCGCTCCACAAAGATCACGTGCCCCCGCTCCAACACGGCCAGGTTCACCGTCTCTCCTGACGACCGAGCAAGGTCATCCATGGCCAGCTTGGCGATGTTGGCGATGCCGGTGCTCGTGAGCAGCACGTTGCCCAGGGCGACGGTGCGCCACCCGAGGCGGTACCGGCCGTTGGGCATCTGCTCCAGGAGGCCGATGACGGCCAGCGACCGGAGGAGGGCATGGGCCGTCGACTTAGAAACCTGCAGGGCTCGGGAAACCTCGGTCACACCCCATTCCGGGTGGTCCCCGTCAAAGAGGTCCAGGAGCTGGCCTACCCGGCGAATCGTTCCCAGCATCCGGATGCCCCAGTTCGGAAGTCTGGCCAATTCTGACCCATCCCGTTCCCCAAAGTCAACCGGGGCGTTCGGCGATGCCGAACGGAACCGTTGAAGCTTGGGGCGACTTTGGGTTAACCTTGGGTAGCAATTCTGGCCTGCAGAGGCCTGATAAGAGGGGACGCCGATGAACAATTCGGACGCCGGGGGCCCAACGGGGCTTCCGAGCCGCCGGCAGTTTCTCAGTGGAGCTCTAGCCTGGGGTTTGGCGGCCGCCGGTCTGGGCGCAGTCGGGTGCCGGACCGAGCCTGGGGCGGGCCGCACCCAGACCCCGTCGTCCGCCGGACCCAAGCGGGGCGGGACCTTCTCGGGTTTTGGGGCCGCCGACCCGCCCAGTCTGGACCCCTACGCCAGCGGCAGCCAGGGCCAGGCGGAGTTTTCGGCCTACTCCTACAGCCGGCTATTTATGCTCAAGGCGGGGCCCAACGTGCCCCGGGGGTCCCTGGAGGTGGTGCCGGACGCCGCCGAAGCGGCCGAGGTCTCCCCGGACGGTCTCACCTACACCGTCCGCCTCCGGAGGAACGTGGCCTTCCAGCCGCCCCTCGACCGGGCGATGACGGCCGAGGACGTGGTCTTCAGCTGGAACCGGCTTACGGGCCGGCTTCCGGGTTCGACCCCGAGCGTGCGGGCCGAGGACATTCAGATGGTCGACTCGGTTACGGCCGTGGACCAGTATACTGTGGTCTTTCGGCTCAAGAGCCCGTACCCGTTTTTCCTCCAGAAACTGGCCGACCCAAAGGTCTTCTTTATCCTGCCCAAGGAGGCGGGCACGGCCTTCAACCCGGCCGAGAAAGTCGTCGGCTCAGGGCCGTGGATCCTGCAGGAGTTTGTTCCCGGTAAGCTTGCCCGTTTCAAACGGCATCCGGACTGGCACCTGGGTCCCGAAATCCCCTACATCGACGAGGTGGTGGTAAACGTCGTCCCCGAGTACGCCACCCAGCTAAGCCAGTTTCTCGGCGGAAACCTCGACTGGGTTATGGTTCAAGGGCCCGACCTGAAGCGGGTGGTTGATACCGTGCGGGGCGCCCAGGTATACGAGCGGCCGCCCTATCCTTTAAGCGTTCTTAACTTCTCGCCCCGGGAGGCGCGCTGGGAGGACCAGCGCCTCCGCTGGGCAGTTTCCATGGCCCTGGACCGGGACGCCCTGCTGGACGCCGCCTATGGGCTGAAGGATCTGGAAAACCAGGGCTTCAAGGTTAGCCGCTACTGGCACACCCACATTCCGGCCGCCTTCTCCGAGTACTGGGTCGACCCCAAGGGGTCCGAAATCGACCCCGAGGCAGCCCGGTATCTTAAATACGACCCCGACGAGGCCCGCCGGCTGGTCCAGGAGGCGGGCGGCAGCTTCAGCACGGAGCTCCACTTTGCGGCGGCCAACTCCCGCTACGGGGAGCCCTACCGGATAATGTCGGAGCTCATCGTCCAGTACCTGGGCCGGGTCGGCATCAACGTGCGGGCCGTCGAGGAGGATTACAACTCGGTCTTTATCCCCCAAACGGCCCGGGGCGAGTTCAACGGCCTGATGTGGATCCCCCAGACCCGGGTCGACCCGTTTGCCTACCTAGAAACCCAGTATCTTATAACCTCCAACAAGATGTACGGCCGCTGGAACGACCCCCAGCTCCGGGAGCGGGTCCGGCAGATCCAGGCTATTGTCGAGCCCGACCGCCTGCGCCGGGAGATCCGGGGGATTCAGAACGAGCTCCTCAAGAAGATGTACGTGGTCCCGATGGAATACGGGGCCGGCCTTACTTTCACCGCCTACCAGCCCTGGGTGCGGAATGCGGTGGAGTATCAGACCTTCGGCCAGGGCTGGCCTGCGGAGTGCCTGCCTTATTACTGGCTGGATAAATAGGGTCGTACGGGCGCAGCGGTGACACGGTACCTGCTCACGAGGGTTGGTCTCGTCCTGCCGACCCTGCTCGGAATAACCCTGGTGGTCTCCGTGGCCGTTCGGCTCCTGCCCGGGGATGTGGTCGACCAGATTCTCGGGCCCGACGTGGTCTACGTTAACCCGGAGACCCGGGCGGCCCTGGAGCGCCGCTTTGCCCTGGACCGCAGTATATTCGAGCAGTACGCCAACTGGCTTGTGGACCTGGCCCGGGGCGACCTTGGCCGCTCCCTTATCAGCGGGCGGCCCATTGCCTCGGAGCTTGCGGGCCGCATTCCCGCCACCGTCCAGCTCGGGACTATGGGCCTGGCTTTCGCTTTGGCCATCGCCCTGCCGGTGGGTATCCTTTCGGCCGTCTACCGGGACCGGCCCATGGATTACCTCGGCCGGAGCCTGGCCATCCTGCTCCTGGCCGCCCCCAGCTTCTGGCTGGGCCTGCTGGCCATCACCTACGGCTTTATCCTCTTCGGCTGGACCCCACCCCTCCGCTACCAGGAGCTTTGGGAGAATCCGGCCGCCAACCTGGGCACCGTGTGGGTTCCGGCCCTGATTCTGGGGGCCCACGTCTCCGGCCGCCTCATGCGCCTGACCCGGACCACCGTGCTGGAGGTCCTCGGCGAGGACTACGTTCGGACGGCCCGGGCCAAGGGCCTGCGGGAGCGGGCCGTCATCGTCGGCCACGCCCTGCCCAACGCCCTTATCCCCGTCGTGACCGAGTTCGGCCTGCAGGTACGCCTGCTTATCGGGGGAACGGTGGTGCTGGAGCGCATCTTTTCCATCCCGGGCATGGGCAACTACCTGCTCACCTCCATCCAGCAGCGGGACTACCCGGTAGTGCAGGCTATCGTCCTGCTGACCGGGGTGGTCGTGGTCCTGAGCAACCTGGTCGTGGACCTGCTCTACTCGGTGCTCGACCCCCGGATCCGCTATGGCTGAAGAAGTTTCCCTGTTTCGGCCCACCGCCAGCGCCCGGGCCCGGGGCTGGACTCAAGTTCTCCGCCTGGCCCGGAACAAGCCCATGGGTGCCTTCGGGGGGCTGGTGGTGGTCGGCCTGGTGGCCGTGGGCCTCCTGGCCGACGTGCTGGCGCCGTACCGTTACGACGACTTTGACCCGGCCCGCCGGCTCCAGCCCCCGACGGCGGCCCACCCATTCGGCACCGACGAGCAGGGCCGGGACGTGCTCAGCCGGGTGATTTACGGGGCCCGGGTTTCCATGGTGGTCGCCGTCGGTTCGGCTATAGTCGCCACCCTGGTCGGCTCGGCCGTCGGCATCCTGTCGGGGTACTTTCGGGGAGCCATGGACCTTCTCACCCAGCGGCTCATCGACGTCTGGCTGGCTTTTCCCGGCCTCATCTTTGTCATTTTTCTGGTGGGGATCCTTTCCAACAGCTTCCCGGTTCTCATCGTCACCATCGGCCTTCTTTACTCGGCCGGCTCATCCCGGGTTGTTCGGGGCGCGGTGATGGCCATCCGGGACAGCCTCTATGTGGAGGCCGCCCGGGCCCTCGGCGCCCGCCACGGCCGGGTCCTTCTCCGGCACATTCTCCCCAACGTCCTCGCCGTAATTATCGTCAGCGCTTCGGCCCAGCTGGGCAGTATCATCTTGCTGGAGTCTTCCCTTTCGTTTCTGGGGTTCGGGCCGCCGCCCCCATTCCCGAGCTGGGGCCGGATGCTCTCCGAGGCCCGCACCCAGATGGTTTACCACCCGAACCTGATGCTCTTTCCGGGGCTGGCCGTTACCCTGGCCGTCTTTTCGTTCAACATGTTCGGGGATGGCGTCCGGGACCTGCTGGACCCCCGTCTGCGGGGCCGCTAAAACCTAGACCCTGGGGGTGAAAATGGGCGCAACCGCGGAGCTGGCCGAATTCGTGGCCGAAACCGATTTTGACCGGCTGCCCGCCGACCTCATCGGGCGGGCCAAAGTTTACATCCTGGACAACCTGGCCGCCGGCTTCATCGGGTCGGTCCAGCCGTGGTCTCTTCTGGTCGCGGGGCTGGTCCGGGAGCTGGGCGGGGCCGAGGTCTGCTCGGTTTTCAACCAGCCCTGGCGGACTGATCCTTCCCGGGCGACCCTGGTCAACGGGGTGATGATGGGCGCCTTCGAGGCGGAGCATGTGGGCCACGTTGCCCACCCCAGCGCCACCGTCTTCCCGGCGGCCCTGGCCGCGGGGGAGCAGCTTCACGCCGACGGCCGGTCCTTTCTGACGGCGATGCTCCTGGGCTACGAGGTGGTCTGCCGGGTTGGGGAGGCCCAGACGGCGGCCACGGAGCGGGAGCGGGGCTTCCACAACCCGGGGGTTAACGGGGCCTTTGGGGCCGCCGCGGCGGTGGGTAAGCTCCTGGGGCTGGAGGCCGGGCGGCTGGCCTGGGCCCTGGGCATTGCCGGGTCGCACGCCTGCGGCCTGGCCGAATTTGCCTGGGAGGGGGCCATGACCAAGCGGATGCATCCGGGCCGGGCGGCCCAGCTCGGCCTGGAATCGGCCTTCCTGGCGGCCCGGGGCTTCACCGGCCCCAGCACCGTCCTGGAGGGCAGGTACGGCTACCTTAACGCCTATTCCCCCAGCCCCCGACCCGAAAGGCTTACCGCCGGCCTGGGCCGGGATTGGCTGGCGGCCGACCTGATCATCAAAGCTTACCCGTGCCACATGCTGAGCCAGGGACTGGTCCACGCCATCGCGGAGTTCAGGGCCCGAACGGCCATGGACCTCGGGGAGGTGCGCCGGGTGGTGGTCGCCGGCCCCTTCCACGCCGGGCTGGAAAGACACCTGGACCCCCGGCCCCGAACGGTCCTCGGGGCCCAGTACAGCATTCCCTTCACCGTGGCGACGGCCCTCTGCCGCGACCTCTCGGACCCCTTCGTCTTTAACGAAAGCCTCCTTTCGGACCCGGTGGTCGCAGACCTGGCCCGGCGGGTTGAGGTCAGGCCGGACCCGGACACCGGTTACGGTTGGGCCCCCCATCACGGGCACCGGGTCGTCATCGAAACGGTGAACGGCCGGCACGAGATTTGGGCGGCCGGTTTTCCCGGCGGGCCGGGCCAGCCCCTGGATTTTGCCGGGGCCGCCGAAAAGCTCTACCGCTACGCCGGCCCCGTTATCGGCCGGCCGGCCTGCCAGGAGCTGGTACAGCTGGTGGAACGGCTTGAGGACCTTCCCGATGTGGCCCGGCTGGCCGGGGCCCTGGGCCGCGCCCCGGAGAACGCTCCCAAGGAGGGCTCCGTCCGATGACCCACCACCATACTGCCCAGCTTGCGGAGTTCGTCGCCGACCTTAAATTTGAGGCGCTGCCCCCCGCCGTTGTGGACCATGCCAGGCTCCTGGCCCTCGATACCTTCGGCTGCGGTCTGCTGGGCAGCCGGACGCCCTGGAGCCGCATCCTGCTGGATACCCTGCGGGAGGTGGAGGGTCCTGGGGACGCCCTGGTCTGGGGGACGGACGTCCGGCTCTCGGCGCCCAGCGCGGCCCTGGTCAACGGGACGGCGGTCCACGGCTTCGAGGTGGACGACGTCGGCCCGGGCGGTCACAACGGGTCGGTGGTCCTCACGTCGGCCCTGGCCCTGGCCGACCATTTCGGGGGCGTCTCGGGGAAGGACCTCATCACGGCTATGGTGGCCGGGATCGAGGTCGCGGCCCGGGTCCAGGAGTGCGTCGGCCGCACGCCCCAGGTTCGGTTCGGGTTTCACGGGCCGGGCCTACTGGGAACCTTCGGGGCGGCGGCCGCGGCCGCCAGGACCCTGGGCCTCAACCGGGAGCAGGTGGTCCACGCCCTGGGTCACGCCGGCCAGCAGGCCGCCGGACTCATGGCCGTCCAGCACGGGGGCATGGGCAAGCGGCTGCTGGCCGGGAAGGCAGCCCACAGCGGGGTGCTGGCCGCCCTATTGGCCGCCCGGGGCTTTACCAACGTCCCCAACATTTTTGAGTGCGAGTACGGGGGCTTCTGCTCGGCTTTTTCCGGGGGCCAGGCCACTTACGACCTGAGCAAGCTCGTCAGGGGCTTAGGCGAGGAGTGGTTCACGCCCCGGGTGCTCTTTAAGATGTGGGCCTGCCGGGTGCCCATCCACCCGCCCCTGGAGGCCCTGCGAGCCCTCCGGCGGGAGCACCCGCTGCCCCCGGAAGAGGTGGCCGAGGTCACCGTCTGGCTGGACGAGGGCGCAGTCAAGGCCGTCGGCTTTCCCTGGACGCCCACCACGGTGACCTCGGCCCAGCTCAACCTGGCCTACTGCTGCGCCGTCTTTCTGCTGGAAGACGACGTTTTCATCGACCAGTTTCGGGAGGAAAAGCTGGCCGACCCCCGGGTCCTTGACCTGGCGGCCAGGGTTAAGGCCGTCCACGACCCGGCCCTGGAGGGCGGGCCCGGCCTGGGCCGGCGGGCCCGGGTTCAGGTCCGGCTCCGGGACGGGACCGTCCTGACCGCCCTGGGGGAGGTCCGGGGCGGCCCGGAAAACCCGATAACCCGGGCCGATGTGGAGGCCAAGTTTCGCAAATTCACCCGGGGGGTCCTTTCCCCGGCGGCCCAGGACCGGTTTATCGAGACCTGCGACCGGCTGGAAACCCTGGCCGACACCGCTGAGCTTGCCGACCTGCTGGGGTCGGGGGCAGCTTAAAAACCTGGCAAGGAGGCAATAAAACGAATGGCCGAGCAGGAAATTTACTACGACGTGGTGATAGTTGGGGCCGGCAACGCCGCCCTTTCGGCGGCCATGGCCGCCCTGGAGCAGGGGGCCAGGGTCGGGGTCTTAGAAAAGGCCCCGAAAACCGAGCGGGGCGGCAACAGCACCCTGACCGGCCACATGCGCTTTGCCTACAACAGCGTCGAGGACCTTATTGCCCTCATCGACGACCCGTCCGAGCACGACATCCGGATGATGGCCGACCTTCTGCCCCGCCGGACCGAGGCCGACCTCTGGGATGAGATCATGCACGTGACCGAGGGCCAGGCCGACCCAGAACTTTTAGAAATCCACGTCCGGGAGTCCTACCGGACCGTCCGCTGGCTCCGGGAAAAGGGCCACAGCTGGGTCCCTAGCTACGCCAACCCCACCACCGGCAACATCGTCTCCATGAACGGGGGCGGCTACGGCCTTCAGCAGCGCAACTTTGCCTACCTGGAGCGGCACGGGGTTCCCATCCACTATGAGACGGCCGCAACGGAGCTTATCGTGGATAACCGGGGCCGGGTGGTGGGGGTCCGGGCCCTTTCGCCCGAGGGCTTTTTGACCTTCCGGGCCAGAGCCGTGGTTTTGGCCTGCGGCGGCTTTGAGGGCAACCCCGAGATGCGGGCCAGGTACTTGGGTGCCCGCTGGGATACCGTCAAGATGCGGGGCGTTCCCTATAACACCGGTGATGGGCTTAAGATGGCCTTAGAGATTGGGGCCATGCCCTACGGAAGCTGGTCCAGCTGTCATGCCTCGCCCCAGGACTACAACCGGCCGCCGTTTACCCTCCCGTCGGCCATGACCATCGGGGGCAATGAGTGGAACCGGTACGCCTACCCGTTCAGCATCATGGTCAACTTGGAGGGCCGCCGCTTCGTCGACGAGGCCGATGCCATTCGGGCCTTAACCTATGCCAAGATGGGGCGGGCGATTCTGGCCCAGCCCGGGGGCATCGCCTTCCAGATTTTCGATGCCAAGGTGCGGCGGCGGGGCCTGCTGCCCCCAACCTATGACAAGGCCACCGGGGAGCGTGCCGAAACCTTAGAGGGGCTGGCC
>JBHOQU010000126.1:0-13563 GCA_042408785.1 Dehalococcoidia bacterium
AACCCCAGCCCCAGCAGGGCAACCAGCGCGACGGCCAGGGGGCCGTGCTGGCCAAGGGCCCTAAAAACGGACCTCAAGCCGCTCACGTAGCCTTTGCACCTTCCCCGTCCCGCGGGAGCCGGAGACGCTGCGCTTTTGGGACCTATCGGATCATAGCATAGCCGGTCAGCTCCACATAGCCCCGGCCCGAAATGTCCGCGCCGCCCCGCCGACCAAAAACGGCCACTTTGCCCTCCCAGTAGGCCAGGCCGAAGGCTCGGCTGATGAACTCCTGGTTGGGCATCGCCGGGGCAAGGGCAAGTTCCAGGCCTTCACCCGGCAGCTCCACGGTCCAGCCCGACGGGTAAACCGCCCCGGTGAGGGGGCTGCGCCAGGTTCCCAGGGCCGTAACCTTAAAGTCCTGGGGGCCGAGGGACCGAACAACCCCATACTCGTCCACGTAGGTGCCGTGGAGGATGGCCGGCGGTCCCGGCGCAAACCTGACCAGGTAGAGCATAATTTCGGTGTTATCGTCCAGCTGGATGGAAAACCAGTCCCAGCCGCCCCCGAGCAGGGCGGTGAATGCCCCCCACTGGCGGTCATGCCAGGCCAGCGCCGTCACGGGAAAGTCCTGCCCCCCCAGCCGCAGCCGCCCCGCCCCCGTGAGCCGGGTCCGGGAGTAGTAATAACTGTCGCCGGCCGGGCCGTAAGAGACGAGGCCGGTGTCCCCGTGGAGCACCGCCTGCTTGGCATCCGTCAGCTCCAGGTCGAAGCCGGCCGCCCCGTTTCCGGCCGCCAGCCGGTAGCGGCGGCCCTCCCCCCGAATCTGCCAATCGCCCAACTGCAGGTCGACAATCCCAGGGCGGGGTTCCCGGGCCGGCAAACCGAACCGCTCGTCGCTGATAAAGAGGCCCAGGTCCGGGGCTGACACCGCAAAGTGGGCGAAATGGCCGGCGATTCCGGACTGGCCGATAACCTGGAAAAAGGTGAGCTCAAAGCCGAACTCCCGGCCGTCGGGGGCCGTCAGGTGACCGGTAAAATACCACCACTCCACCGGGTCCCGGTGGGGGGACTCGTCGGCGGGCAGGCTCACCCTGGGCTCGGGCTCCGGCCGCCGGGCCGATTCGGGCACCGGCCCCGGCGGCCGCACCTCCCAGGTCCGGCCGTCGCCCCGGCCGAAGATCAGACCCCGGCCGAAGGCCTGGGCCAGCCCGTCTCCGGTCAGGAAGCGGCGGCTCACCGGCCGGCCCAGGGCGGCTTCGCCCCCGGCCGCCTGAAAGGCGGTCCAGAACGGGTAGCCGTCCCAGTCGGCCACAAAGTAGCCCAGGTCGTCGGGGCCGGTCTGGAAAAACCGGCCGTTGGGAATGGCCTTGTCGGCCGCAACGACGCTTCCCCAGGCCAGCCAGACCAGGGCCGCCAGGAGGGGGATGAGCCGCGCCGGCCGCATCAGCTCAGGACCCGGCCCCCGCAGACGTTGATGGTCTGGCCGGTGATGTAGCCGGCCCGGTCCGAGGCCAGAAACACCACCAGGTTGGCCACGTCCTCGACGGTGCCGGTCCGGCGGAGGGGGATCTGCTCGATGAGGCGCTTGCGGGCCTCCTCCAAGCTCACCCCCCAGAGGCGGGCCTCGTAGGCCCCCCAGTCGGACATCCGCTCCGTCTCGATGAGGCCGGGGCAGACGGCGTTCACGTTGATGCCGGCCGGGGCCAGCTCCATGGCCAGGACCTGGGTAAAACCTTGCAGGCCGAACTTGGAGGTGGAGTAAGCCCCCATTCGGGGATTCCCCCGCCGGCCGGCAATGGAGGAGATGTTGATAATCTTGCCGCCCCAACCCTGCCGGACCATGACCGGCGCCACATACTTACAGCACAGAAAGGTGCCGGTCAGGTTCACCCGAAGGACCTCCTCCCAGGCGTCCTCTTCCAGGTCGACGACGGGAACCCGGTCCCGGCCCCGGGGGGCGGCGGCGTTGTTTACCAGGATATCGATTCGGCCGAACTCCGCCAGGGTCTGCTCTACCATCTGGACTACCTGGTTGCGGTCGGTAACGTCGACCCAGAGGGGGAGGGCGCGCCGGCCCAGGGCCCGGATCTCTTCGGCCACGCTTTCCACCCCCCGCCAGCCCATCGCCTTTTCGTATTCCGGGTAGGTTTCGGGGGGGCGGTAGCGGGCGGTAACCACCACGTCCGCCCCGGCATCGGCCAGGGCCAGGGCGATGGCCCGCCCGATCCCGTTATACCTGCCGGCGCCGGTAACGATCGCGACCTTGCCTTCGAGGTTTATCGTGTAGGGCATGGGTGTGCGGCCTCCTGGGCGAAGTCTTCAAAAGCGTATACCAGCCGGCCCCCGGCCCTGTCAAACCGGGCCCTGCCGGCCCCTACTCCGCCGCAGGGACCCTCAGGGCCGCCTGCCGGACCTCCTTCTCCAGCAGGCCCCAGATGTGGTCCACGTAGCGGCCGAACTCGGCCGTCCGCTTCACCCGGAGGGGCCGGGGCCGGGGGATTTCGATGCGGATGTCCTCGACGACGCGGCCGGGTCGGGAAGCCATCACCAGGACCCGGTCGGCCAGGTAGCACGCCTCCTCGATCTGGTGCGTAACAAACACCACCGTCTTGGCGGTGTCCGCCCAGACCCGCAGAAGCTCCAGCTGCATCAGCTCCCGGGTCTGGGCATCCAGGGCGGCGAAGGGCTCATCCATCAGCAGGATCTCCGGGTCCACGGCCAGGGCCCGGGCCAGGTTGACCCGCTGGCGCATGCCGCCCGAGATCTCGTGGGGATAATAGTGGGCGAAGGCCCCCAGCCCGACCCGGTCCAGCAGCTTCAGGCAGACCTCGTCGGCCTGCCGGCGGGGCATCCCCCGGACCTCGAGGCCGAACCGGACGTTCTGCAGGACGGTCCGCCAGGGGAACAGCGAGTCCTGCTGGAAAACCATCGCCCGGTCGGGGCCGGGCCCCGTCACCACCCGCCGGCCCACCCGGACTGCCCCCGACGAGGGTGGGATCAGGCCGGCGATGATACGGAGCAGGGTGGTCTTCCCACAGCCGCTGGGCCCCACCAGGGCCACGAATTCACCCCGGCCCACCGCAAAGGTTATTTCGGTCAGGACTTCGGTAACCTTCCCGTCCTTTACGAAGCGCTTGGCAACCCTTTCGACCGAGAGAATCGGGTCACTCATGGTGCTCCATTCGCCAGGGGGCGAGCTTACGCTCCAGGCTGCTGAGCAGATAGACCATGAGGGCCCCGAAGCCCGCCAGGATTATCACAGCCATGAAAAGCGCGGCCGTGTCAAACACCTGCGAGGAGGAGAGGATCAGCAGGCCGAGGCCGCTGCGGGCCCCGAAGAACTCGGCGACGACCACCCCGACCAGGGCCCGTCCGACGGCCAGCCTCAAGCCGGCGACGATAAAGGGCAGGGCGGCCGGAACCAGCACCATGCGGAAGGTCTGAAAGCCCCCGGCCTGGAAGGAGCGGGCCACCTCCAGCCAGTGGCGGTCGCAGGCCCGGATGCCGGCCTCGGTGTTGATTATGATGGGGAAAACGGCCAGCAGGGCCCCCACTGCAATCTTCGACTCCCAGCCGATGCCGAACCAGATGATGAAGATGGGGGCCACGGCCACGGTCGGGGTCGCGTACAGGGCCGAGACCCAGACGGTGAGAAAGTCGTGAACCGCATCGCTCACGGCCATTAGGGTCCCGACGGTTATCCCCACCGCCGCGGCGATGGCAAAGCCGAGGGCGAACTCGGAGAGGCTGGTGTAAATATGCGCCCAGAGGGCTCCGGAAGCCGCCAGCAGAAGGGTCTTTTCCACCACCCGGGAGAGGGGCACGACGATGAGGGGGTTGGTGAAGACCGTCCGGGTGCTCACCTCCCAGAGGGCGGCCACCAGCGCCACCGAAAGGACTACCCGCCACCCCCGGCCCCGGGGCAGCAGGGCCCGGACTCCCGGCCGGACCGGCTTGGAAGGTCGGGTTTCGACGGCGGTATCGGCCACGGGGGCCCTTTCTCCCCTAGCGTCGGACGCCCCGGCGCTGAAGGGCCTGGGCCAGGTAAGAGGTGTCCAGATAGCGCTTGGGGTCGGCTTCGGCGGCCTGGATGGTCCCATCCTCCACCATGAACTCTAAAACCTTCTGGAGACTGCTTTCGGTGAGGGCCATGTCCCGGTAAAAGAGGGGCGGGTCCACGGCCACGGTCCCCTCGTAAGTCTGGCGGGCCTCGTCGGCTGAGACGTTGAGGCGCTTGGCCAGAATCTCAACGGCCCGGTTCTTGTTCGCCGGGTTAAGCAGCCAGGCGGTGGCCTCGGTGAGGGCGGCCAGCACCCGGACCAGCGCCTCCGAATTGGCCGAGGCCCACGACCGGTTGGCCCCCAGGGTCAGGAAGGCGAAATCGGGGAGGACCTCGGTGGAGGCGCCCAGCCGGGTAAAGCCCTTCTGAACCAGCGGCAGGTCCAGGGGAGGGGTGAGCATGGTGGCGTCGATGGAGCCGGCCTGCAGGGCCGTCACCCGCTCGGGCGTCCCCCCGGCCACCACCATCTGGTAGTCCCCTTCGGCGAGACCCCGGGCCCGAAGCAGCACCCGCAGGAGGGGCGTCTCCCCGGCCCGGAGGGCCGAGACCCCGATGACCTTGCCCTTGAGGTCGGCGTAGCTTTTAATCTGGGGCTTAGCTACCAGCACGTAATAGGCCCGGTTAAACCCGGCCACAATGACGACCCCGCCCCCGCCCCGGGCGGCCCCGGCGATGACCGCGTCGGCCGTGGCGGTGGCCACCGGCACCGACCCACTAGAAAGGAGCTGGACGCTGCTGGCCGAGGCCCGGGTGAGGACCCGGTCGAATTCAACCCCGAACTTGCCGAACAGTCCCTCCTCGTCGGCGATGTAGACCGGCCAGTGGTTGAGGTTGTCGGTGACGACCCCGAAGGTGACCTTAATCGGGGCGGCCGTGGGGCCGGCCGGGGCGCCGCCGGCCGGCGCCCCGGTCTGCGGGGCGCATGCTTCGACAAGGAGCCCGAGGGCTCCCGCCAGGCCGGTCTTAACGAAAACCCGCCGGGAAACGGTCCGGGTCAGCATGAAGGGCCTCCTTTCCGGGCCTCCGGTCTTCTCTGGAATTCTCCCCTGGTCCCCAGAGCTCTGGCAGAGTATAGTAACGGGCAGGACAGTCTGTCAAAATCGGCGGCTATTGCCCCAGAACCTCGCGGTAGACCCGCAGCACCTCGGCTACCATCCGGTCCAGGGTAAACTCGGCTTCAACCCGCCTCCGCCCCGCCGCCCCCATGGCCCGCCGGCGCTGCGGGTCGGCCAGAAGCTCGGCCAGGGCCGCCGCCAGGGCGCCGGGATCGCGCGGGGGAACGACCAGGCCGGTCTCCCCATGGCGGTTCACGTGGGAGGTTCCGGTACCCAGCTCGGTGGTGACGACCGGCAGGCCGGCGGCCATGGCCTCCAGCAGGGAGATCCCGAAGGCCTCCGACCGCTCCGTGGCCGGAAGGACGTAAACGTCGGCCGCCCGGTAAAGGGCCGGCAGCTCCTCGTCGGGAAGCGCCCCCAGGAAAGCCACCCGGGAACCGAGGCCGTACTCCGCAACCAGGCGGCGAAGGCGCGGCGCCTCCGGCCCATCCCCCACCAGGGCCAGCCGCGCCGCCGGAACCAGCCGCAGGGCCTCCACCAGGCAGTCCAGACCCTTGTAGTATCTAAAGCGGCCCACGAAGAGCACCAGGGGGCTTCCCAGCTTCGCCCGCCACGCCGCCACCCGGTCCGGGTCGAAGGCGTCGAACCGGCCCGGGTCGATGCCCAGGGGTACCACCCGGCACTTGGCGGCCACCGGCCGCAGGAAGGGAGACGACACCAGGTACTGGGGGCTCGTAACCAGGATGGCGTCTGCCCGGCGCAGGAGGCGGCCCAGCAGGGGCCGGTAAAGCCGAAGGAGGGTCCGCTGGCGGACGATGTCGCTGTGGTAGGTGATGACGAGCCGGCCCCGGGGCCGCAGAAGGTAGGCTACTTCCCCCAGGGGGTACGGGAAATGCAGGTGGTAAATATCGGCGTCGCTTCGCCAGAGCTCCAGGCAGAGGCGGA
The DNA here is from genome assembly GCA_042408785.1 of Dehalococcoidia bacterium. Taxonomy (GTDB): domain Bacteria; phylum Chloroflexota; class Dehalococcoidia; order JAUQQI01; family JAUQQI01; genus JAUQQI01. Next base: position 6,043 of record JBHOQU010000126.1, read on the forward strand.
AGCTTATCGGGGTGGAGGCCAGCTCTGCCAAGCGCCCGGCCTTGGTCACCGGCACCCCGAACAACACTTCCCACCGGGTCCGCCGGTCCGGGGCGGTGACCAGGACCGAGGCGGCGATCCCGAGGGCCCGCAGGCGGGCGGTGAGGTCCCGGATGTGGCCCTCGATCCCGCCGGGGACCGGGTAAAAATCCTTGTAAACGTGGAGCACCCGAAACACCGCCCCATCCGCAGTTTAACCGGCCGCCCCCGCCCCGATCCAGGCTATACTTGAACCCGAAAGGAGGCGTCCCGTGCTGCTGGATGCGGTCAAAACCCTCTACGCCTACAGCGCCTGGGCCAACGGCCGGGTGCTCGAAACCGCCGCCAGGCTGGACCCCGACCGGTATTTTGCCAGACCGGGCGGCAGCTTCGATTCGGTCCACGACACCCTTACCCACATTGTCGGGGCCCAGTGGCTCTGGCTGCGGCGGTGGCTGGGGGAGTCGCCCCGGGCCATGTTCGGCCCGGCCGACTTTGAGGGCACCGCCGCTGGGAGGAGGTGGAGGCGGAGACCCAGGCGTACCTGGCGGGCCTCGACGAGGCAGCCCTGGGGCAGACCCTCGTCTACCTGGATACCCGGGGCCTCGAGCACGCCTTTTCCCTCTGGCAGACCCTGCTCCACCAGGTGAACCACGCCACCCAGCACCGGAGCGAGGCGGCGATGATGCTCACCCGACTGGGCCACTCGCCGGGCGAACCGGACTTCGTCCGCCACCTGGAGCAGCGGCCTTAACCCCAGGCGAGACCCCCGGAGTTATGCCAAGGCTGCTCGTCTGGGAGGAAGGCCGGTTCCGGTGGGTGCGGGTGCCCGGGGAGCGCTCGGTTCGGTGGGTTGCCTGGCGGCCGGACGGGACCGAGGCCCTGCTGGTGGGCAACGGCGGGACGGCCTTCCGGTGGCGGGCCGGCGCTTTTGAGCCGGCCCCGGCGCCGACTTCGGAGAACCTACGGGGGGCGGCCTGGCACCCGGCCGGACGCTGGGCCCTGGTGGTAGGCAATGCCGGGACCATTCTGCGGTTCGAGGCCGGGGCCTGGGAGCGGGTCTTGTTTTTCTCGGCGGTGGCCCTGCGGCGGGCGGCCTGGTCGCCCGACGGCCGCTACGCCCTGATCGTGGGCAACGATGGCCTCGCCCTCCGCTACGAGCAGGGGCAAGTGAAGGCGGTCGGGTTCGCCTATCATCATCTGCGGTCGGTTGCCTTCCACCCCTCCGGAGAATTCGCCCTGATTGCGGGGAATCGGGGCCTTTATCGCTACGAAGAGGGGGCCCCCGACCTGATCCCCCTCCACCGGGAGCCCGAGGGGGACCTTATCGCCGTGGCGTTTCGGCCGGACGGGGCCGAGGCCCTCGTGGCCGGCTTCAGGCCGGGCGGGGCGGCGGAGCGGGAAGGGGTGCTCTACCGGTGGACGCCCGACGGCCTCTCCGAGGCGGCCGAGCCGGCGGCGGGCCAGGTATGGGTGGGGGTGGCGTGGGCGCCCGACGGGCGGGCGGCCTGGCTGGCGGGTAATCCGGGACCCCGACCCCTGCCGAGCCTGGTGGCCCGCTGGAAAGGCGGCCGTCTCCGGGAAGTCTTCCGTCACCCGAGCTTCCGGTTCACCGGGGTTTTCCCCGACCCCGCCCACCGGACCATTCTGTTTCCCGGCTCGACCAGGTCCTTTTTCTGGACGGCCTAGCCGGGCCGCGGCGACGCGACTTCAATAGACCACTCACAGAATCCTTTGTGTTTCCTTCACAATTCAGGTAAGGAGACAATAATATTCCGTTCCACGCTTACGAGTAAGAAGCAGCTCACCGTTCCGAAGGCGGTCCGACGGGTGCCGGGGCTGGGCCCCGGAAGACCAGGTCGAAACGGCGAGGTCCGGTTGAGGCCGCTGCGGCGCTACACTGCCCGGGAGCTTATCAAGCCGTTAGAGATTCGGTACCCCCGGTCCTGAAGGGGAGCGGGCGGCCCTCGAAAAGGCGCCGGCCGGAAAAATACGGCCGCTACCGGGTCGACACAAACGTACTTTTGCGGCCGGCGACGGGGACCCCGACCTTTTCGGGCGGGCCCTGGGGCTCATCGAACGGGCGGAAGCGGGCGAATGCGCCCTGGCGGTTCATCCGATGGAGGTGGCCGAGGCCTGCCGCGTGCTGGCCGGCTTTTACCGGCAGGCGCGGTCCGAGGTCCGGCGGCGACTTGAGGCCGTTTTAAGCCTCAGGGCCCTTAACGTGTGGGGCGAGGCCGCTTTGGGGGCGGCCCTGGAGCTCATGGCGGACCGGGGCGTGGACTTTGCCGATGTCTATCTTTCCCTGGGGGCGGCGGGGCAGGGCGACGGGATCGCCGCCTTTGACCGGGACTTCCGGAAGCTTCCGGCCCCAAGACTCGAGCCGTGACCGCCGGCGGTAACCGGAGCCCAACTCCCAGGACGACCCCCGGCCGCGAAAAGGCCGACCGGGGCCTATTGACAGTGGCCGGCCGCCGGGGGATAATGGACTGGGGATGGTAGTTGACGAGTATTTCACCTTCTTTGAACCCCCCGAACTTGGGGAGTCGGTCCTCATCGCGGCCTTCGCCGGCTGGCCGGATGCGGCCGAGGTGGCCACCACGGCCGCCCGATTCCTGGTTCGGCACTGGTCGGCCCGCCGGTTCGCCAGCATCGACCCCGAGCCCTTCTACGTCTTCACCCTGGTGCGGCCGGTGGTCCGTCAGGTCGGCCCCTACCGCCGGGAGGTCCACTGGCCGAGCAACGACTTCTACGCCGCCCGAAACCCCATCCCGGGCCAGGACGCGGTCCTCCTGGTGGGGGTTGAGCCCAACCTCCACTGGCGGGCCTTCGCCGAGGCGGTCCTCCACGTCGTCCGCACCTGTAACGTCCGCTTCGTCCTCACCCTTGGGGGTCTGCTGGCCGATGTGCCCCACACCGGGCCGGTCCGCCTGACCGGAACGGCCAACAGTGCCCAGGTGCTGGAGCGCCTCGAATCGGTGGGGGTCCGCCGCTCCCGATACGAGGGGCCGACGGGCATCCACTCCGTCCTCCACGAGGCCCTCACCCGCAACCGGATTCCGGCCGCCAGCATCTGGGGCAATGTCCCCCACTACCTGGCGACGGCCGCAAACCCCAAGGTGGTCGTCGGCATCCTTTCGGCGGTGCGCCACTTTTTCGGGGTCGACCTCGACCTGTGGGAGCTGGAGATTGCGGCCCAGCGGTTTATCCGGCAGGTGGATGAGGTTATCGCCCAGAACCCCGAGATGGCCGCCTACGTCCGGGCCCTGGAAGAGAAGGAGGGGATAACCCCCCAACCCGAGGCCCCCCAAGCCGAAGAGGGGCCGGGCGAGCTTCCCAGCAAGGAGGCCCTGCTGAAGGACCTGGAGGAGTTTCTGCGGGGCCTTCAGCAGCGCCGCCGGGAGGACGAGTCTCCGGAGTCCTGACTACGCCTGCTGAACCTGCGGCCGCCGGCGACTGAGGAGCGCCCGGACCAGGGGTAGCATGAAGAGCAGAACGGCCACCCCCATCAGCGGCCCCGAAATCGGCCGGGTAAAGAGGATGGCCGGCGAGCCGTGACCCATTATCAGCGTCTGGCGGAAGGCCGACTCCGTAGGGTCCCCCAGCACCAGGGCCACAATCAGGGGCGCCACCGGATACTTGAGCTTGCGTAGGACGTAGCCCACCAGGCCGAAGATCAAAACCAACCACACGTCGAAGAGGGAGTTGTTGATGGCGTACGCCCCCAGAATGCTGATCATCGCGATGAACGGGGTCAGCAAAGCGTAGGGGACCCGCATGATGGCGGCCAGGATGGGCGTGGCTAAGATGCACAGGGCGAACCCGATCAGGTGCCCCACGTACAGGCTGCCCACAAGGCCCCAGACGAAATCGGGCCGCTCCTCGAAGAGCTTGGGCCCGGGGATCAGGCCCCACATGAAGAGGCCGGCCATGATCACGGCGGCCGTGGGCGAGCCCGGAACCCCCAGGGTCACCATTGGCAGGAGGGACCCGATGCCGGCGGCGTCGGCGGCCGCCTGGGGAGCCATCACCCCCTCAACGGCGCCCTTACCGAACCGCTCGGGGTTGCGGGAGTACTGGCGGGCCATGCCGTAACCCATGAAGGAGGCCGGGGTCGCCCCGGTGCCGGGCATCACCCCGACCCAGAAGCCCATAAGGGTGGCCGCAATGAGCAGCCAGATCCGCCGGCCCACCTCCCGGACCGCCACCACCAGGTCGTGCCAGCCGAGGCGGGCCTTTATCTTATCGATTCTCTCCCGGGCTTGCTCCTCGGCCGAGACCAGAAGTTCGGCGATGCCGAAGAGGCCGATGGTCACCGGCACGAAGTTGAACCCGGTCAGGAGGGTGATGGTCCCGAAGGTCAAGCGGGGCTGGCCGGTTACCAGGTCCAGGCCCACCGCCCCGAGGAGGAAGCCGGCCGCAATCATGATGAGGGTTTTAAGGGGCGAAGCACCTTCCCCGATGCCCACAAAAGTGGCGAAAGCCATCAGCATGATGGCGAAAATCTCGGGGGGCCCGAACCCGAGGGCAAATTCGGCCAGGGGAACCGCGAAGAACGTAAAGAGCACGTTGGAAACGAAGGCCGCAAAGAGGGAGGAGACAAACGCGGTGGTCAGGGCCAGACCGGCCCGGCCGGCCTTAGCCAGGGGGTGGCCGTCGAAGACCAGCACCGCCGACCACGGCTCGCCCGGAATGTTAAACAGAATCGAGGTGATTACCCCGCCGTAGAGGGCCCCCCAGTAGAGGCCGGCCAGCATCATGATGGCGGCGTTCGGGTGGATAAAAAGGGTAAGGGGTAGGAGAATAGCAACCCCACTGGTACCCCCAAGGCCGGGCAGGACCCCGATCACCAGCCCCAGGACGACCCCAAGAAAAAGAAATGCCAGGTTGTATGGCTGGAAGACCTGGCTGAAGCCCAGGGTCAGGCCGCTTATTGGGTCCATCGCCGACTCCTCGGTTTAAAATGGCAGCATGTAGCCGTAAAGAAGGCTCTTGGGGAGCAGAACCTTAAAGCCGTGCTCGAACGCGTAGAAGGCGACCACCGCCACCGCGATGCCCAGCGGCAGCGCCAGATACCAGCGCATTCGGCCGTACCAGACGGCAAAGAGGCCCATGTAAAGGGCCGTCACAATGTAGAACCCCAGGTAGGGGAGGAGCACCACCGCGGCCACCATCGGGGCGGCCACCTTGACCACCTCGGCCAGCTCCGACCTTTCGGCGAAGGGGGTCCGGGCGGAGTCGTTTTTTGCCGCCTGGGCGCAGACCAGAAGGCCGGAGGAGCCCATGACCAGGGCCGAAATGAGGGGAAACAGGCCCGGCTGCGGCCCGGCGCTCCCCCAGCCCGCCCCCAGCAAAACCGACTCCCGGATAAGGACCAGTGCCAGGGCCACGAAAGCCGCCCCAACCAAAAGCTCCAGATGCCGGGTTGTCGGCAGCCGCATCTCTGCCCCCCTGGTCAGACCCAGCCAGCCTGGGTCATTATGTCCCGGTGAAGCTTTTCAAAGTCGTCCAGGAACTTCTGGAAGTCGGAGCCGGTTAGGAACTTCGGCTCCAGCGCGTTTTGCTTCACGAAGTCCTGCCAGTCCTGGCTTTCGTAGACCTGCTTCATCAGGTTGATGTGCCAGGCCTGATGGGCCGGGCTGAGCTCAGGGGCCCCGACGACGGCCCGCATGTTGACGTAGCTGATGGGCAGGCCCAGCTCCTTGGCAGTGGGCAGGTCCTTGTAGGCCGGGGTGCGCTCGTCCAGGAAGGCGGCCAGCGGCCGGGTCCGCTCCGGGTAAAACTGGACGCACTCGCTGGGGTTATTCACCGTGGCCTCCACCTGCTTGCCGGCCAGCGCGGTGCAGACCTCGCCGCCGCCCCGGAAGGGCACGTAGTTGAAGGGCTTCGTGTTGGCCCGGAGCTCGATGAGCTTGAACAGGATCTCGTCCTCCTGCTTCGAACCGGTGCCGCCCACGGTGATGGACCGCTGGCGGGCTTCCCGGAGGAAATCGTCCAGGGTTTTGATGTTCGAATCCGACCAGACCCAGAGGAAGAAGGGGTCCAGGGCCAGCAGGGCGATGGGCGTAAAACTGCGGGTCGTGAAGGGCAGCTTCTGGAGCATGGGGGTAGTGATGAAGCTGTTAAGGGTGATCATAATGACGTGGGGGTCGGCCCGCTTTGAGGCCACGTACTGCATGGCCTCGGCACCGGCCCCGCCTGCTTTGTTCACGGGGACAAAAGGCTGGGGCGAGAGCTTGTGCTTTTCGATGATGCCGATGATAAAGCGGGCGTAAATGTCGGAGCCGCCGCCGGGGCTGGTGGAAATGACGAACTCCACCGGGCGGGTGGGCGGCTGGGGGGCGACTTGACCCGTCTGGGCCGCCTGCGGCTGGGGAGCCGGCGCGCCTGCCGGGGCGCAGGCCCCGAGGCCCGCCGAGGCAAAGGCGGCGAGGCCGTAGCCGAGGAACTGCCGCCGGGAGACCTTCGCCATGCCTGGTCCTCCTTTCTCCAGTCTTTTCAGTTGTCGGTCGATCGGACGGTCAGACCAGCCAGGCGGAAATTAAAAGCCGCAGGTGATCAGGCCGGCCGACCGCCTTTCGCCGGTGCGCAAAACAAGCACCTGGAACACGCCCGGATCGCCACCCCTTGGCGACCGCTACTGCCGTTTGCCGCCTAATTATACGGGGACGAAAAGCGTCCGTCAAGGCCGAACGGCAACCCACCCGCCAGCCATACCGCACAGGCGTACGGCTTTGTACCCCCACGGCCGTCTCGACCACCGCCCAGGTACAGAACAGTTTGAGCATAACCGGGAAACCCCGCACCCGGTTCGCATCTCTTGCATAAATCACAATACTGTGATATATTTGTCGGTTGGGAGGGCCGTTATGAAAAGCAAGGGCCGCAAGTCCGGCCGCCCCGTCGGTCTCGTCGTTTTCGGCCTGGGTCTTCTGCTGGTTCTGATCCCCGTCTTTGTCACCGTGGGCTACCTTCGGGGCCAACCGCCCCCGGCCCCGCCGGGCGCCCTTTCCGCCCCGAAACCCTCCCCCCCCGACCGCCAGATACGGCCCGCCCCGGACTTCACCATTGAGACCCTGGACGGCGGCCGCTTTGTCCTTTCGGACTACCGGGGCCGGGTGGTTGTCGTCTATTTTATGGCTGGCTGGTGTCTCAGCTGCATCCCCGAGGCCCGGGCCCTGGCCAGGCTATACCAAGAATACCGGGACCGGGGGCTGGAGGTTCTGGCCGTGGACGCCCAGTTTGACGAAAGCCCGGCCGACTTAGAGCGCTTCCGCCGGCAGGTAGGCACCAACCCGCCCCCCAACTACCGCTGGGCCATCGACCGGGACCTGAAGGTGGTGACCGCCCTGGGGGTTGAGAACTGCTCGCTGGACTATGAACAAAAATGGACCAATCGGTTATCCTATCCAGATGAAGCTGAGCGAATGGGCACCTACAAGACGGCGTGGCGCTGGGTGCGGCAAGGGAAGATGCCCGTTCCCTTCGTAAAGACACCCGGTC
>JBHOQU010000132.1:0-8130 GCA_042408785.1 Dehalococcoidia bacterium
GCCGTAGCCCTCTTTGCCGTCCTCTCCGGCGGGGCCCTGGCCGGGCTTTTAGGGGTGGTGCTGGCGGTCCCGGCGGCCGCGGCCGTCAAGGTGGTCATCGACCGTTACCGGACCGAAAAGACCTAAGGCGCCGGCACCAGCAGAACGGGCCCCCGGCCGGCGGCCACCACCCGGGCCGAGACGCTCCCGGCCCAGAGGCCGCCCAGGCCGTACCTGTCCCGGGTGGCCATCACCAGCAGACTCTCCCGGCCGGCGGCCCTGACCAGCTCCGCCGCCGGGTCCCCCCGGCGCATTTCGGCGGCCGCCCGCAGGCCGAACTCGGCCTCCAGCCGCCGACCGACTCCTTCCAGTATCCGCTTCGGAGGACTCTGGGCAGTAGGGTCCGGGCGGAATTTAACGGCCGGACAGGCGGGCCGAGCCGCGGCCGCTACTTCCCGGCTACCGGGAAAAGAAGCCCGGGCAGACAAACTAGGCGGCCGGGACACACTCCAGCCCCCGATGGTCGGCGTGGGGCCCCACGCCAGCCGGACCTAATCCGGGCAGTCCTCCTTGCCGTTGCCAGGCCCGGCGGCGGTATCGGTCGGTTCGGCCCTCGCATCCCTGGGGTCGGGCGGGGCCGGGTCACATCCCCCCGGACTTCGGGGGGAGTTCCGGCCCCATGGCCTGCCGTGCTACCCATCCCCTAGTCGGCCGAAAGGAGGGGGCCGATTCCGACCGGGTATCGGCCGCAACCTGACCTTTGCAGGTCAACGGACCCCGGACCTTGGGCAAGGGGGTGCCTAGGGCCGAGGGTGCCGCCGCTTCAGCCCAGCCAGACGTTCCAGAAAAACCATTTGGGGTAGCTGGTGTAGTTCTGAACCTCCTTGCGCACGGCAATTAACCCAAAGGCTTCACCGCACTTGACGTTGGGCACCTCTTCCCACTGCACTCGCTGCAGCTCGGCCACAATCCGCGTCTGCTTTTCGATATCAAATTCGGCCATGAGCTGCCGGTGCAGCCGGTCCTTCAGCTCCGAAACCCACCAGCCCGGCCAGGTTCCGTCCAGGTAGACCTGCCTTACCGGATTTAGAAAAACGGGGGAGCGCGAGGGTTGACATCAGCCGCCGATTTTGTTATCAGCCATTCAGAGGCGTACATCGTGATGGCTATACCCTCCCGAAGGCAAGAGAGCTCGCCCAAGTCTATCACAAAACTTTCGACGACTTACTTAGAATGTCCCCTGCCGACAAAGTAAACTAGACATAAAGCGCTTAGCGATTTATGTCTAGTTTTGGGCGCTCCAGCCCTGGGCAGGGCCCGGAGGCCAACCTTTGGGTGCACCAGGGGGCTCTTTTCAAGTTCGAGCAGTCTGGCGTCCTGTTCAGGGCTCAGTCGGATAAATGTCGGCGCACTCATGCCCAGAGTATACCGCATGGGAACTTAAGTTCCGGGGGAGGAGGGTCACCTTTCTGCCGGCAGCCACCGGCTCCCACTTAACCTTCGGCAAGCCCACGCTCTTGACATAGGCGCTAAAGCGCTTATGTCAAGAGCGGCCGGCTCATCGAAACCAGGGAGCAGTCAAAACCGACGAATAGTCTCGGGAAAAAGCTCTTGAATCTAGGTTTGGGGGGTCGAATCGGCCCTGCTGCTGAGCCGTGCCAGGCTCGGCTGATAGGGGGAGCCCAGACCTTTAAACTCCTCGCATCACCTCCAAGACAGACCCCCAGTACCGAAGTACTGGCGAGCCCAAGCCGCCTAATGATACACTGCCCACTAGGTAAACCCGCTGCAGCCCAGCCGAGCGGACCCCCAGCGGAGCCAAAGATTCTCCCGGAGGTGAGCCCTGCCGCCATGGGGATCCGTTCGGCCCAGGTCCATATCGTCTGCTCCGACATTGCCGGGGCGCCTCAGCCGGCCCCGGGGCCCCTTCAGCTCCGCTTCCGGCCGGTCCTTAGCTCACGGACCTTCCTTTCCGTGGGTCGTGTCCCCTTCCAGACCCAGCTGCCGGTTGCCTTTGTCCGACCTGTTTCATTGCCCTGGAACCAGGGAAACCCACACACCCTCAGCCGGGCAGGTTTGGCCTTCGGGCGGCCGTCTGACACCGGTAGGCCCGGCAAATTGCCACCACCGCAGTTGAGCCCTTTTTACCTTCACCCCCCGGACGGGCTGGCGCTAGTGGGCTACCCAGGTTGTGGTGGTTGGGAGGGTAACCTGGGGGAGAGCAGTAGGTCGGCTGACCTGCGCTGATGACGCACCGGGGCGCTTTCTTTTATGCTAGCGGCGAAAATGGCGGGCCTTTTAGGCCAGCAGCTGGTGACCCGTCCCACCGGGGTCTCACCCCCGGCCGGACCCCCATCCGGTTTCGGAGAACGGCTGGGATTGTCGGAACGGTCCTGCCGGTCCTGGTGGCTGGGGTCGGCTTCATCCTGACAGTCCGCTATGCCCTCTGGTGGTTCCGGCCCGAGCACCTACCCCACAACCAGTTCCCCTTGCAGCCCTGGATGGGGGCAGCCCTTAACCTTCTGCTCTTTGCGGCCCTCACCGGGGTCGAGTGGGGCCGTGTATTCACCACCGCGGGGGTCTGGCTCTTCTCCCTCTTTATGCGGGACCCCCAGCCCCTCCCGCCTCCCGTTGGCCTCCGGGTGGCCGTCCTGACGTGTGTGGTGCCCTCCAAAGAGCCCCTTGAGGTGGTTGAAGTCACATTGAAGGCCATGACCCGGATCCGCTACCAGGGAACGGTTCACTGCTGGGTCCTCGACGAGGAGGGGGACCCCCGGGTTGCCGACCTGGCCCGGCGGCTCGGGGTCCGCTACTTCTCTCGGGCCGGTCGGCCGGAGCTCAACAGGCCCGACGGTCCGCTGAAGGCTCGCTGCAAGGGTGGGAATCTCAACGCCTGGCGGGTCCACCACGAGGCAGAATATGACATCGTGGCCCAGATGGACGTCGACCACCGGCCCACGGAAGACTTTCTGGAGAAGACCCTTGGCTACTTCCAGGACCCGGACGTCGGCTTCGTGGTGATGCCGCAGGTTTACGGCAACCCGGAGGCCGGGCCGATCGCCCGGGGCGCGTCGGAGCAGCAGGGGGTCTTTTACGGGGTGGTCCAGCGGGGGGCCAACGGACTGGGCTGCCCTTTCCTGATCGGATCGAACCATGTCTACCGGCCGGCGGCCCTGCGGGCTGCGGGCGGTTACTCGGGCCACATCGTGGAGGACCACCTTACCGGCCTCCGGATTTACGGGACCCGCAACCCCCAGACGGGAAGGCCGTGGAAGGGGGTCTACGTGCCGGAGGTGGTTTCCGTCGGGGAAGGGCCTTCGACCTGGTCGGCTTACCTGCAGCAGCAGATGCGCTGGTCGTACGGACTCATAGACATCATCCGGCGCCATTCCCCCCGGCTACTGCTCCGGCTGAAGCCGCTTCAGGCCCTGGGCTATCTGCTTATCCAGCCTTTCTACTGGCAGGTGGCCTTTACCTTCGCCGTTGGGAACACGCTGCTGGCCATCTACCTGCTCACAGGGGTTTCGGCCGCCAGCATGGAGCTGGGTGAATGGCTGGCGGTCTGGGCTCCCCAGATGGCCTGGTCGGTTCTGTCGTATTACCTGTTGCAGCCGTTATTTGTTCCCCGGCAACGGGGAGCCGCGCTGGCCGCCGTTCTGCTGAACCTGGCCGCCGCCCCCATCTACGTCTCGGCCGCCGCAGCGGCCCTGGCGGGCCGGAAGCTGCCCTACCTGGTGACCCCCAAAGGCAGGGCCGGAACCAAAGAGTCCCCGGGCCTGTTCCGCTGGCATCTTTTCTGGGGACTGCTTACCCTGGCCTGCCTTGCGGCTTCGTTTCCCCTCGGTCACGATGCCCCCCAGCTCCGGGCGTGGGCAGCCTTCAACTCAGCGGTGATGTTCGGGGTGACCGTTTACGGGCTGAAGCCCGGCCTGGTAAAGGGCATTTTCCGGTTTTTGGCCCCGCTGCGACCGGCGGCCGCCGGGGCTTGGGCCCTGCTCGGCCTGGCCCTGGCCTTGACGGCGGGCTGGGGCCTGGTCGCCGGGCTCCGGCCGGTGCATTTCCCGGGCGACCCTGGTCCCGGCCAGCTGCCGGGCCCTGCCGGTGATGGCCGGATGGTGGCCGTCTCCCCTGGCCTGGGGACAGGGTGCTTCCCCGGGTCCCGACCGGCCGGCCGGGGGCTAAGGTTTGGGCTTTACCGGGATCCCCTTTTCGCCAACCGGGGGTACGTGGGGCGGCTTGAAGCGGAGCTGGGCTTCCCCATTGACGTGGTAACCGTGTTTCAGGCCTGGGCCGACCGGGACTCCGCCTTTGCGGGCGACTGGTACTGGGAACTGGCCGCCTGCGGCCGCTGGGTGGTGGTCAGCTGGGAGCCGTGGGGGCGCGGGCGTCCCGGGGCCGAAAGCCCGAGCCTGAAAGCGATAGCGCGGGGTGACTACGACGGTTACGTCCGCAGCTGGGCCCGGGCGGTGGCCGCAACCCCGGACCGGGGCCGGCAGCTGGTCATCCGGTTCGCCCAGGAGATGGACGGCGACTGGTACCCCTGGGCCGGCGACCCCCAGGCGTTTAAGCAGGCTTTCCGCCGGATTGTAGCCATCTTCCGAAGCGAAGGGGCCGAGGCCCGGTTCCTCTTCAGCCCGGCCTGGGCCCGACCGGGGGTGGCCGCCTATTACCCGGGCGACGATGTGGTAGACTTCGTCGGGGTGACGCTGCTGGACTTCGGGCCGGCCTCGCCGGCCGGAGGGCAAACGTTTACCGAGCTTTTCGAGCCCCAGTACCCGGTTCTGAGGGGGTTCGGCAAGCCGATAATCCTGGCCGAGGTAGCCGCCAACCGGTACGGGGGCTACCAGCCGGCCTGGATTTCCGGGATGCTTTCGGCCCTGGAGAGCCGGTTCCCCGAGGTGGCCGCCGTCGTCTACTTTGATACACCGGTGGACCGGATTCACCCGGGTATCGACTGGTCGCTGGAGCCGGCCGCCATAAGGGTGCTGGCTAGGGCCCTGAAAGGAGAGCCAGGACCGGCGTTGCGCTCAGAACTTCCCTGAAGGCGGCCAGGGCCCTGGCCGAGGAATTCACCCGCCAGTCGGCCTCCTTGCGGGCGTGGAACCAGATCACGGCCCGGATTCGGGGAAAGTTCTCGGGAATCTCCCGCAGAAAGGCCGACCGGACCCAGGCGGCCTTGTCACCCCCGTCCTCGACGGAGGCGGTCTCGGAGACCATAATGGGCCGGGCCGAAAGGGCCGCAAGCCGCCGGTAAGTGGGGCCGAAAACCTCGCTGAAACTGAGCCAGCCGCCCCAGGGCAGGGCGGTCCCGCCGTTGTAGCCGTCCATGCCCACCCAGTCCACGTAGTCGTCCCCGGGAAAGAAGGCTTCTAATGGCCCGGCGCCGGGGTAGTCCACGTTGGGGCTCCAGACCCACACGGCATTTAACGCCCCTTCCTCAGCGAAGATGCGCCTCAGCCGGCGCCAGACCTCCACGTATTCTTCGGGCCGGTTGCCGCTTATGCCGTAGCCCCAGGGGTAAGCCGGTGTGTTCATCTCGTGGGCAAAGCGCAGAAGATACGGCCGGCCGTAGGCCCTGGAGGCCCGGGCCCAGCGGCGCACGTAATCGTCGAAGCGCCCTTCCAGAATCCGGCGAAGGGCATACTCGGGCTGGGGAGTGCCTTGCCGGTAATCCCAGGGCTCCCAGGTGACCATGGGGACGGCGCCCAGGGCGTAGGCCCGGTCGAGGAACTCGGGTCTGAACTCGGGCTCTTCGGCCCCCCAGCCCTGGTACCACATCAGGATGGCCGGGGCCCTCCCCACCAGCTGGCTGAAGGCGGGCCAAGCCGCCGGGTCCCAGGGGCCCCCGTCCACGTAGGCGCCCACCGCCGGCAGGGCCGCCAGGGCCGGGCCGGGACCGGAGGGCTGGGGCGCAGGCCTGTTTACGGCCGGAAGAAATATCCGGCCGGGTAGGGCCGGGGCCTGCTGAGCAGGTTCGGCCAAAGCCTGGGGCCGGAACTGCCAAGGGTCCGGACTGAAAACCAGGAGGGCCAGCACCACGGCAACGCCGAGCAGTCTTTTCGTCCGCATGGCTTCGCTTTGTGCGCTCCGCTTCGGGCCAAAGGCCCATATTCCGACTTAATTATCGGCCGCAGCCTTTGCCCCGAACAGGGTACCGCAGTACTATTTGGCCATCGACTCCGTCCGGCAGCCCGTTTCGAGGCCGGCGAGCCTGGCGGCGGCAGGCTGGGGGGCAGCGCTGAGCTGCCGCCAGTCGGCCGCGCCACGGGGAGGGCAGGCGACGGGGACTTTCCCCCCGCTCAAGGTCCGGGGGTGGTTGCCGGTGGGGGCCCGGCGGTCCCCGCGGGCCGAAGCGGCATCAGGCTGACGGGCCCGGGACCGAAGGCCGCCTTGCCGGTCATGATGATTCTGAACCGACTGGTCAATCGACCGGCCTTTTACCGGTTCTGGGCAAAGGCCCTGGTAACAATGGGCTCCCGGAGGTGCGGTCAGGGGCTTTCGATCCCCAGGGCCCTTTTAACCTCGTATCCCACCAGCCGGGCGATTTTCACGGCCTGGTCGGCTGCCCCGGGGTCTGCCGATACACCGGGGCAGCGGGCGGCTTCGGCAAATTCGGTCAGCTTTTCCGGCTCCTCCCGCAGCGGCAGTAGCGGTTTTAAGCCCTCCTTGGCCGGGTCTAAAGGGACGGCAAGGCCGTGGGTTTTCGGGGGTTCGATGCCCCGCTCCTCAAGAAAAGCCTTGGGGTATTTCTCGGCCGCCTGCTGCCCCAAAAAGCAGACCAGGTGCGGGTAAGGCTTGGGCCGACCTTGCAGAATTTCGGCTGGCCCCAGGTCGGCGTCCGCAAGGGCAAGCCATTCCAGGGTCCGGCTTTTGAACCTTCCTCCTGCCGGGTGATTTTCGACAGACCGACCGCCGTGGCCTTCTACCCGGAATCTCCGCCGTTTCCCCGCCGGAATTATATGCCCCGGACCACCCACACCTTGCGGCCCTCTTTCCCCGGACCTGGTGGCTTTGTACGATAAGAGCGGACGTGGTGCTTCGTCGTCCGGCGTGTAATACCAATGGCCTATGAAACTGCCACCGCCTGAGGTATCTGCTCGTATGCTTCACGGATCCAGCGCCACCCGACGAGGCGCTTCACCCGCTCGGGGTAGGCCGCTAGCGCGACCAGTTCTCGCTCCACGGCAGCAACCTTGTCCTCCTGCCACTCGATCTTGGCCCGCAACTCTTCGAACACCCGCTCAGCCGGGTTCAGTTCCGGGGCGTAGGGGGGCTGGCGCACCGTCGTCAGCGCCAAGGCTTTCACCTCGGGGGCGCTGTGCCCGCTGGCTCCGTCCCAGACCACTGCTTCCACGCCCTGCTCCTGCCAGTGTCGGGCTGCCGCCGCAATCGCGGGTCCTTTCATGGTTGCCATCCAGGTCCAGACCAGTTCCCCCCGGCACACATCGACCGCCAGTGCCAGGTACCGCCAGACCAGCTCCATCTGAATACGCTGGCGCACCTTCACCCCACGCCGCGTCCAGATCCGCCGGACCTGCCCGATCAGGCCCAGGCGCATCTCATCAGCAAAAGCGTGGCGCGTCTGCTGGGTCACGCCAGCCTTTGTCAATGCGCTGGCAAGGCCCCTTTTTTCCACGCCTCCTGGACCGCCTGCGCGGCCTTCTTGGCCAGGGGGCGGGGCACTGGCGCAGGAAGACACTGCGCATCCCCCAGTAGGTGTAGCGCACCACGTAGTGCTCCGCGACCCAGGCCGCCGCGACCGAGGGAATTCGTCCGGCGGCCGCCTCGGCGACCAGCGCGCTCTCCTGCGCGGGCGTCAGGTGGGCTGCGCGTCCGCGGGGGTTGCCGGTCCGGTGGCCCCGGAGCCCCGCGAGCCCCTCCTGACGGTACCAGGCCACCCAGCGTCGCAGCGTGCGCAGGTGGATTCCCACCAGACCGGCGACCTCACGCGCACGGTACCCCTGGCGCAGCAACCACAATGCCTGCCGGCGCATCCGCAATTCGGCCTCCGACTCCGACCGGTAGAGC
This sequence comes from Dehalococcoidia bacterium, assembly GCA_042408785.1. Classification (GTDB taxonomy): domain Bacteria; phylum Chloroflexota; class Dehalococcoidia; order JAUQQI01; family JAUQQI01; genus JAUQQI01. The sequence continues at coordinate 8,008 of JBHOQU010000132.1, forward strand.
CGATAGAGCGTTGCTTCGTCCTCCTGCCAGGTGATCTTCAGTTCCGGTCCACGCATCGCCACCTCCTCTTGACCATAACAGGTCATGATATCCGGTGGCGAGTTCTTACGCAAATGGTATTAG
>JBHOQU010000133.1:0-3949 GCA_042408785.1 Dehalococcoidia bacterium
TCCGGGCACCCTGAGCCCGCCCTCAGGACAGTGGGCCTTTGCCCTGAAGGCCAGGCCCGGACCCCGGACGGTTGCCGGGCTTCATCGGGCCGTCTCCCTCCACCGCTCTTGATGAGGGCCTAGCCACTATTGAGTTGTTAGTTTAATTTAGCATACTCCGGCGGCCCCGTCAAGTGCTGCCGCCGGCCTGCCTGCCAGAGGTTTCAAAGCAAAACGGTGGGGAGGCAAACCGCTAGCCGGGCCTAGGGAGGCCCAGGTCTAGGCTCTGGCCGCCCGCCAGTTGATGGGCGCCGGGAAGGCCGACGATGGTCCCCGCCGTGGCCGTAAGGGGTATGCCGAACGCCAGGGTGACGGTGAACCACGCCAGGGACGGTTTCCGACGGTGCTCCCGAAACCGCTTCTCCACCAGGGCCTCGGCCACGGCGTCCTCCCAGCCGGGTCCCAGCTCCCGCAGGGCCCCGGCGTAGTCCCGAACCTGGGCCCGCAGTTCCGGGTCGTTGACCAGGCTCTTTCCCGACCTCTTCAACCTCCGGCCTCAGCGGCCCGACCGGGGGGCGTTTTCCCGTAGGATTTCGTTCGCCTTGGCCACGGCGTCGTCCAGGAGCTTCTTGACGTCCACGGTCGGGTCGTTGATGACCCGACTCATCACCTCCTGGTCGATGATGGTGCGGACCGGGTCGTAGCCGGCCACCGGCGACTCCACCATGGCGTACTGAAGCCAGTCGAAGATCCGGGCGTAAGAGCGGGCCACTGGACCCCACTGGGGGTCCCGCTCGAAGGCGGAGACCACCTCGGCCTTGGCGCTCTGGCGGACCGGCAGGTAGCCGGTATTGACTGCCCATTTCACCGTCTGCGGCCGCTCACCCAGGAACTTTATAACCAGCCAGGCGGCAAGCTCCCGCTCGGGGGTGGTCTTGAAGACCGAGACGCTGGCCCCGTAAAGGTTTATGGCCGGCTTTTCGGTGTAGGGGAGGAGGGAGATATCCCAGTTGAACTTGGCGCCCTTTTCGACGGCTTCCCGGTAGAAGGGCAGGCCCGAGGAGGAGGCGAAGACGAAGAGGACTTCCCCGTTGCCGAACCGGTTCTGCTCGCCGAACCGTTCGCCCACCGGGATCTCGACGGCGCACTTGTTTTTAAACATCCGCTGGATCATTGCCAGGCTTTCGACCCCGGCCGGGCTGTTGAACACGTAGGCCGACCCGTCCGGGCTGAGGATCCGGCCGCCCCTGGAGAAGACCATGGAAGCGAAGTTGGAAGCGTCGTGGCGGAAGGCCCAGCCGTATTTTTTGTTCGCCGGGTCACTGGCCTTGCAGGCCGCCTCTTCCCAGGTCTTCCAGTCCCGGGGCGGCTCGGTGTAGCCCAGCTGGCGGAGCCAGTCGGCGTTGTAGTACATCACCTCCACCGACCGCTGGGTCGGGAAGCCCAGCCGCTCGCCCTTGAACTGGGGGTTGGCGTCGCTCTCCAGGAAGATGGGGAAGTAGTCCTTAAGGTCCTCCTCGGTCAGGCCGTATTTTTTGCTCTTAATAAAGGGCGTCAGGTCGATAACGGCCCCCTGGTTCCGGTAGAAGGCCGCCTGGTTCTGGTAGGCGACGGCGATGTCCGGCGGCTGGCCGGCCTGAATGGCGGCATTTATCTTGTTGTAAACGTCGTTATAGGATGCCCCGGCGATTTCGGCCCGGGCCCGGATCCCGTAGGGGTTGGTCCGGTTGAACTCGTCCAGCATCGACTGGATCAGCTCCTGGTCCCGCTGGGGCCGGTTGTGCCAGTACACCACCTCGATGTTCTTGCCCGTAAGGTCGATGGCGTCGACCATTTCGGGGGTGGTCGGGGGGTTGGTTATCCCGGTCGGGCCGGGCTGGGTCGGGGCCGCCTGGGGGACGCAGGCCCCTAAGATGGCTGCCAGCCCCAGAAGAACGGTTAAAAGCCGCCGAAGTTTGCCCGCAAACATGGCCTTAAAACCTCCTTACCTTTTGATCCCACTGCTGAGAAAACCTTCGGTGAAGGCCCGCTGGGCCACAAAGTAAAGGCCGATGATCGGGACCACCATCATGGTGGCGAAGGCCATCAGCAGGTGGGTGTTGACGCCGCCCTCCCCTACCATGAACTGCTGCAGGCCCACCGCCAGCACCCGCATGCTCGGGTCCCGGGTGACCAGCAGGGGCCACTGGAAGGCGTCCCAGGCCCAGATGAAGTTGAGGACGGCGATTACCACCAGGGCCGGCCGGCTCAGGGGCAGAAGGACCCAGAACAGGTACTGGAGGTGACTGGCCCCGTCGATCCGGGCGGCGTCGTAGAGCTCCCGGGGTACCTGCAGGAAATGCTGCCTGAGGAGAAATATGCCGAAAACGCTCACCGTGAAGGGCACCGTCAGGGCCAGGTAGGTGTTGTACCAACCGAAGTTGAACATCATGACGACTTTGGGCACCAGCACCAGTTCCCCGGGGATCATCAGGGTGGCCAGGATGCCCAGAAAGACCAGGTTCCGGCCCGGCAGCTCCACCTGGGCCAGGGCATAGGCCGCCAGCAGGGACGTGAGTACGACCCCGCCCACGATGACCCCGCTGACGATGAGGCTGTTGGCAAAGTAGCGGACCATAAGCCAGGTTCCCCACTGCGGGTCCCAGCCGGTGTGCCGGACGGCCTCGACGTAGTTCTGCCACTGGAGGGGCTCGTCACCCAGGGGCCACCAGGGCCAGAGGTTATTGGTGATTACGCTGCCGTAGGATTTAAGAGAACTGGCCACCATGTAGGCGAAGGGCAGGACCGAGAGGAAAGCACCCGCCATCAGGACCAGGTAGATGATGAGCCGGCCGGCAGGCGGCCGAAACCGGAAGGCCCTCAGCCCCACCGGGCGGACAGCAGGTAAATCCAGCGGCCTATTCATAGACGACCCTCCGGCCGGCAACCCGGTTCTGAACGACGGTGAGGACCAGGATCACCGAAAACAGAAGGAAGGAGAGGGCGGCGCTGTAGCCGTATCGGTTGTACTCGTAGAGTTGCCGAAAGATATAGATGCTGGCCGTGGTGGTGGCCGTGCCCGGGCCGCCCATGGTCATAATGTAGATATGGTTGAATGCCTTGAAGGTTCCGATAACGGTAATGATGGAGAGGAAAAAGGTCGTTGGGGAGAGGAGGGGGATGGTGACGTGGCGAAAGAGCGCCCAGCCGCCGGCCCCATCAACCCGGGCGGCGTCGTAGAGTTCGGCGGGGATGTTGCCCAGGCCGGCTAGGAATACGGTAATGTCGTAGCCGACGAAGACCCAGGTGGTGTAGATAAACACGGCCACAAGGGCCAGGCTGGGGCCGTGGGCCCAGGCCGGAAGCTCCACCCCCAGCCCCCGGGCGATTAAAGCAAAGACCCCGGTGGGCTCGGCCAGCCACCGGGGCTGGGGCAACCCCAGGGCCCCCAGAACGGTGTTGATAAGCCCCCGGTCGGGGTTATAAAGATAGGTCCAGACGGCGGCGGAGGCGACGGTGGAGGTTACATACGGCAGGAAAAAGACCAGCCGGAAGAGCTCCCGGCCCCTAACCTTCTGGAAGAGCAGATAGGCGAAGAAGAGCCCCAGCCCGAGCTGAACGGGGACCGACATTAGGGAGTAGGTGGTGGTGACCAGCAGGGCGTGCCAGACCTGGGGGTCCCGGAAGGCCCGAAGGTAGTTTTCGGCCCCGACCAGCTCGGCGCACCCCAGGCGCCAATTGCACAGGCTGATATAAAGGCCGTAGAGGATGGGGAAGAACTCGAAAACGGCCAGCAGGATGAGGGCCGGGGCCAGGAGGGCGTACCCGAAGAGGACTTCCCGGAGCCGGCCGGGAGGGCCCTTCTTTGGGTACGCAAACTCCTTCCTACGGCCCAACATCAGGGGCTGCCTGCCGACCTAACCGGACCCGACCAGTAGAACCTGGGTAGCGGGGCTCACCCGGGAAAAGGCTCGCCCTCACCTCTGCCGGA
>JBHOQU010000136.1:0-1599 GCA_042408785.1 Dehalococcoidia bacterium
TTAGATTTTCTCTATAGTCTATTGGGCAATCTATTATTACTGGTTTATTTTGTGAGAATGCTTCTTGGAGTGCTGGTTTTAACTCATCTGTAGCCTCTATCCTATAACCCACAGCACCAAAGCTCTGTGCAAACTTAACAAAATCTGGATTGCCAAAGTTAACATAAGACTTTCTCCCAAACTGTATCTGCTGCTTTATCTCTATAAGAGAGTAACTCTTATCATGAAATATCAAAGCAACAAAATTCACCCCCTCCCTAACAGCAGTCTCTATCTCCTGAGCATTCATCAAAAAACCACCATCACCAGTAACAGTTACCACCCTCCTTTCAGGATACAATAACTTGGCAGCTATAGCCCCAGGAACACCTATCCCCATAGAAGCAAAACCATTCGATATTATACAAGTATTTGGCCTGTAACAAGGATAAACTCGAGCCACCCAAAGCTTGTGAGCACCTACATCAGATATAACTATATCCTCCTCACCCATAACTTCCCTTAAATCACATAAAACCCTCTGAGGCTTGGGAGGATAACTCCTATCCCCCCTATAAGCCTCACACTCCCTAAGTATCTGCTCCCTCAAAAACTTAGAATAATCAGCCTCACTCGGCCTCGCCCTCTCAGCTATCTCCCTCAACGATATAGATATATCCCCAACTACACCCACACTCACTATATAGTGAGCATCAACCTCCGCAGGCACTACATCTATATGCACTATCTTCTTGTCCCTGTTGGGATTCCACCTCTCAGGTGAATACTCAACAAAATCATAACCCACAGTAATTATCACATCAGCCCTAGATAAACCAGATGATATATAATCCCCAGCCTGAAGCCCAACAGTAAATAAAGACAACTCATGAGCATCAGATAAAGCACCCTTGCCCATAAATGTGTGCGCAACAGGAATGTTTAACCTCTCAGCAAAATACCTCAAAGCCTCCCAAGCACCACTCCTTATAACACCATTGCCAGCTAAAACCATTGGATACCTCGCCTCAGATATAACCCTAACAGCCCTCTCTATCTGCCTCCCTAAAGGCTCAGGTATAAAAGGCTGCTGAACCAACAACGGCCCCTCACTACCACCTACCTCCATACCAGCTACATCCTCAGGTAAATCTATATGCGTTGCCCCCATCTTCTCACTCTGAGCTAACTTAAACGCCTTCCTAACAGCCTCAGGTATAACACCTACCTTCTTTATCTGCGTATTCCACTTAACAATAGGTTGAAACACACTAACTACATCTATATACTGATGACTCTCCTTGTGCATCCTGTCCAATGAAGCCTGCCCAGTTATCGCAACCAAAGGAGCCCTGTCTAAATTCGCATCAGCTACCCCAGTAACCAAATTCGTAGCACCAGGACCTAAAGTCGATAAACACACCCCAGCCCTCCTGCTTAACCTCCCATACACATCAGCCATAAAAGCACCACCCTGCTCATGACGCACAAGTATAAACCTTATACTAGAATCCAATAAAGCATCCATAACATCTAAATTCTCCTCCCCAGGTAACCCAAATACATACCTAACCCCCTCATTCTCTAAACACTTAACCAATAACTCTCCTGCCCTCATAT
>JBHOQU010000075.1:0-35284 GCA_042408785.1 Dehalococcoidia bacterium
GGTGGTGATGCTCCGCATGGCGTCGCCGGTCTCAGGGGGCTCCACCTTGATGACGTCGGCACCCAGCTCGGAGAGGATGGCGCAGGCCGAGGGGCCCGCCACCCAGTTGGCAATCTCCAAAACCTTTATGCCTTCCAGCGGCCCGGGCATAATGTATCCTGCTGGGTTAATCGCCAGGTCAAGGTTGTTTTCGGCTTAATATATGTGTGGCCGCCGGCCGGTGTCAAATTCGGCGGGCTGTCGGGACCAACGACCGTTGGTCCCGACAAAAGGGCTGGCATCCCGCACCGAATTTGACAATCTGACCCGCCCGGTTATAATAAGGCGGGCGTTCTACCGATGCCCATCTTACTGGCTGGAGAAAGGGGGTGAGAGTCCGCTGAATAACCCTGCTCCGGGCTTCTGGCTTCTAACCACCGCAAGAAAAACGGGTTAAGGGGGGTACTTTATGAGTTTTCGCAGGCTCTTTGCGGCGATCAGTGTGGTTTTACTCCTGGCGGGCGGCACCTTTCAGGCAGGTCCGGCCGAAGCCCTTCGGCAGGAACCTGCCGGACCGACCCCGGCCGCCGTGAGCAACCAGCCCGAGCCGTGGCCGCCTGTAGTCGTCCAGATGCGGGGCACCCGGGTGGGCGACATGGCCACTTTCGTAATGCTCGTCGTCAACCGCAGTCCCCGCACCTACAGTTATGAGGTCAAGGCCCGGCTCCCCGAAAACTCCACCTTGGTCTTCTGCCACTACGGTACCCACCGGACTGACTGGCGGCAGTGCGGCCTGGACGGCCAGGGCAACATTGGCTGGAACAACCGTGCTGGGATCGCCGGCGGGCGTATCGTCGGCCCGTACACCTTTACCGTCCGGGTTACAGGCGACGGGCCGGTCACCAGCTACGCCTGGATAAACTTCTATAACAACTCCCCGGCCGGCCAGTGGACGGGCCCCCTCGTCTGGGCCGGGGGCGTGACCCTATCGGCCGCCCTGACGGGCGCCGCCGAGCGCCCGAACCCGGGCGACCCCCGCGGCTCCGGGTCGGCCGTCATCAGCATTAACCCCGACCAGGGCCGGGTCTGCTTTGACCTGACGGTTCAGGGCATCGACCCGCCCATCGCCAGCCACATCCACCGGGGCGGGCCGGACGTGGCCGGACCCATCGTGGTGCCCCTGCCGGCCCCGACCACCGGCAGGTCGGTGGGTTGCGTGGACGGCATCAGCACCGAACTGCTGACCGACATCGCCACCAACCCCGGCAACTACTACGTAAACGTCCACACCCGGCCCTACCCCGAGGGGGCGGTCCGGGGCCAGCTCACCACGGCCCGCTGACCTTAAGGGCCCGAGCCGGGGCGGCCCCAGGGACCTGACCCTGGGGCCGCCCTTTATCTGGTATCATTTAGCAAGAACTCAAAACGGGACGACCAAGGATGACCTTAGAGCGCACCCGAACCGGTCAGCTCCGGTCCCGGTCGACGGCCAAGGATCCCTACGGTTCGATCCTGCCGCCCGTGGGCTACTCAACGGGCAGCCGGCCAGTTTACTTCCCCGACGTTCCGAATCGGGTGGACGACCGGCTCTACAACCACCCATACCTGACCGGGGGCGGGCTGCTCGGGCTTGTGGTCCTCGGGCTCGTGGTTGCCGCCACCGTTTACCTTATCTTTTACGCCCTACTAAGCCTAGTTTTGCCCAGTTGCCTCGACCTCCAGGCGGCAAACCGCTACTTCTGGGAGCCGTGCGTCTGGCCCCTGCGCTGAGGGGCCCCCGGCCCGGTGCGCCTGCTGGTTGACGGCCGCTACCTTCAGGACCATTTCCCGGGGGTCGGCCGCTACGTTTACGGGCTGGTCCGGAGCCTGGCCCAACTGGGCGGTTCGGACCTGGAGCTCTGGCTGGTCGTCGACCCGGCGGCCCAAAACACCCGCTTCGACCTGCGGGGGCTTTTTGCCGGCGGCCGGGTCAGGCCCATCGAAGGCCCGCCGGTTTTCCACCCCGCCGCCCCGGCCGCCCTCGCCCGACTGGAGCGGCGGCTCCGGCCCGACGTGGCCCACTACACCCACTACTTTCGCCCCTGGGTCCGGGGGGCCCCGTCGGTGGTGACCATCCACGACCTGATCCCCCTTCAGCTTCCCGAAAGCATGCCCTCCCGAATCGGCAGGCTGGCGTATCGGGTGTTGGTCTGGCTGGCCATCCGTTTCTCCGACGTCGTAATCGTCCCGTCGGCCGCTACGGCCGGCGCCCTGGCCGGGTACTTTCCGGCCCTGAAGCCGGCGGTGGTGCCCGAGGGGGTCGGGCCGGAGTTTCGGCCGCTGCCAGGCGGGGAAATAGAGAATTTCCGGCGGGGCAAGGCCCTGCCGGCGAGGTTCTGCCTCTACCACGGGAGCAACAAGCCCCATAAAAACCTGGCCAGCCTGCTGACCGCCTTTAGCCTGGTAGCCGACCTTACGGTAAGCCTGGTTATAAGCGGCCACGTCGACCCGCGCCTGCCCCGGCCAACCCCCCGGGGGCTGGGGTCCGACCGGGTTCGGTGGCTGGGCCCGGTTTCGGATGCCGACCTGGTGGGGCTTTTAAACGCTGCCGACGTCTTCGTTTACCCGACCCTGGCGGAGGGGTTCGGCCTGCCGGTGTTGGAGGCAATGGCCTGCGGCCGGCCGGTGGTAACCTCGGCGGGGACGGCCCCGGCCGAAGTTGCCGGGGACGCCGCCATCCTGGTAAACCCCCGGGACCCGGCCGAGGTGGCCCGGGCCGTTTCCAGGGTGCTGGCCGACCGGGACCTGGCAGAGAAACTGGGCCGGAAGGCCCTGGTTCGGGCGGCGGAATTCAGCTGGGAGCGGGCGGCCGCCCGGACCCTGGAGGTCTACCTGAGGGCAGCGCGGCGGGTTTCACTTAAGGGGGATTGAGGGCTTCGGCCCCGGGGCGGGCCAGCCACCTTTCGCCGAACTCGGCCAGGGCGTCGATTACCTTCAGGGCCGCCGACCCCATCGGGGTGAGGGCATACTCCACCCGGGGCGGGATCTCCGGGTAGAGCTTACGGGTGACCAGACCGGCCTCCTGGAGCCTGCGCAGCCGCTCGGAGAGGACCCGGGGGCTGATTTTGATGACCGACTGGAGCTCCCCGAAACGGCGGGGGCCGGCCTGGAGCAGGTGGACCAGCAGCAAGGTCCACGTGTCCCCCAGCAGGGCGGCGGCCCGGGCCACCGGACAGCCCGACTCGCGCCCCCGCCGCCCCCGGTGGGTGAGCCGACAGGCCGGACAGATGGGCAGGACGTTTCCGGCCACGGGATTTTCACCTCCCAGACACCTTGACATCCTCGGGGAGCCCTTGCTATTAATATAATAGAGACTTCCAGAGCAGAACGGCAAATACCTGGCAGAAGGGGGTGAAGGGTGATGACCGTCGACCTGGGTCTCTTGATCCTGCGGGTAATTGTCGGGCTGCTCTTTATGGGCCACGGCGCCCAGAAGCTCTTCGGCTGGTTCGGCGGCCACGGCATCAAGGGCACCGGCGCCTGGTTTGACTCCGTCGGCATCCGGCCGGGCGCCTTCTGGGCGACGGTCGCCGGCCTGGCGGAGTTCTTCGGCGGCCTGCTCTTCGCCCTCGGCCTGCTGGCGCCCGTCGGCTCGCTGGCCATCCTGGCCTCGATGCTGACGGCCATTGTCAAGGTCCACTGGCCGAAGGTCTGGGTCACCGAGGGCGGCTTTGAGTACCCGCTGGTCAACGGCGCCGTCGCCTTCGTGGTCGGCCTGCTCGGTCCGGGCGCCTACGCCCTGGATGCCTACCTGGGCATCGGGCTGCCGATGCCGGAGACGTTCTGGGTCGGCCTCATCGTGGTGCTTCTGGGCGTGATTGTGGCCTCGGTTTCCGGCGCCCTCTTTGCGCCGACGGCCACCCGCCGGACGGCGTAAAAGGGCCTCGAATTTTCCCAACGGCCGGGGCGCAAAGCTCCGGCCGGTTTTTTTGTTGACCTGCCCCCGAGCCCGGCCTTAGAATGGTGCGGATGAGGCGGCCTTTTCGGCCCGAACCGAACCTGCGGCCCGGAGCTGGGGGGTGGCGAAGGCCCCGGTCCCGACCCTGTCCCCGCCTGGCCCTGTTAAGCCTGCCGACCAGACTGACTCTTCTCCTTATCTTCGCCCTCCTGGCCGGCCCGGTCGCCCCAACCCGGGCCCTCGAGCCGCCCGAGCCCCGCCTCCTGCCGCCCCCCGCCCTCCTGGCCCTGGCCCGGACCCAGGTCGAGGCCCTCGACTTCGAGGGCGCAAGCCGTACTTTAAACACCCTGCTTGCCCGCTTTCCGGATGCGGCCGAGCAGCCCGAGGCCCTGCTCCTTTACGGTCGGGTCCTGCTGGAGCTGGGCGACCCTGGTCAGGCCGCCCGCCAGCTGGAGGCCCTCGTTCAGGCCCATCCGGAAGATGCCCACGTCGGCCCGGGCTGGCTCCTGCTGGGCCGGGTCCGGCGGGCGGCGGGGGACACTGCCGGGGCCGACGCCGCCTGGGCGCGGGCCGGGGAGGTCTCCCCCGAGCTGGCCGGAGTCGCCGCCCGGGAGCGGGCCGAGCTCCGGCTCGCGCAGGGGAAGACCGACGAGGGGGCCGCCCTCCTGGCCGCGGCCGTTCCCACCCTGCCGGCCGCCCTCCGCCAGCCGGCCCGGGCCCGCCTGGCCGAGGCGCTGACGGCCGCCGGCCAGGCCGAGGCCGCCCTGGCGGCCTGGCAGGAGTTCGGCCGCAATGCCGCCCTCCGGGCCGAGCGGGCCCAGGCCGAGCTGGAGCAGGCGAAAATCGAGGCCGACCTGGGCCGGACCCAGGCCGCCGCAAGTCGGCTCCTGGGCCTGGTGGCCGCAAGCTACGACCTCCCGCCGGCGGCCGAGGCCCTGGACCGGCTGGATGCCCTCGGGGCGGCCGTTCCCCCCTACCAGCGGGGCTTTATCGCCTATTACCGGCGGCGCTGGGCCGACGTTATCCGCTTCCTCGAGCCGGCCCTTCCCGGCCTGGGCGGAACCCGCCTGGCCGAGGCGTGTTATTACCTGGCCGACGCCTATCTCTACACCGGTCGGACGGCCGAGGCCCGGGCCTATTACCTTAAGAGCTATGAGGCCGACCCGACCGGCTCCTGGGCCGAGGCCGCCCTCTGGGACCTGGCCCGGGTAGAGGAGCGCTACGGCGACCCCGGCCGGGCCCTGACCTATTACCGCCGCCTGGCCGAAAACCTGCCCGAGAGCAACCGGGGCCAGGCGGCCAGGTTCTACCTGGGCCTCACGGCCTACCGGCAGGGACGGGCCGATCTGGCCGCCGCCCACTGGGAAGTGCTGGTCGACCGGACCGGCCTGGCCGGCTACCAGGCCCGGTTCTGGCTGGGCAAGCTCGCCCTCCGGCAGGGGCGGACCGACGAGGCGGCCCGCCTCTGGGCGCCCCTTCTGGACGGCCTGCCGGGGACCCTGGGGGAGGCCGTATACTACCAGGTCAGGGCCCGGGAGATCCTCTCGGGGCCGGCCCCCACCGGGCGCCCGTACCGGCCCCTTCCCCCGGCCGGACCGAACCCCGCCGGGGGCGGGGAGCAGGGTCCCCTACCGGCCGACCTTAAGCTGGGGCTCCTCCTCTGGAAGGCCGGTTTCGCCGACGATGCCCGGCGCATCGTTCGGGGCCTTATCTGGGCCGTCGACCCCGAACTGGGCAGCCGGCTCGGGCCCCTGCTGGTGGAGGCCGGCCTCTACAGCGACGGGGTTTCCATGCTCACCGTGGCGGCTGGGAGGTCCGGGCGGGTGCCGGCGGGGACCGAGCGGGCCTTTTACCCCCTGCCCTTCGCCGGCCTGGTGGACGCCGCGGCCCGCCGGTTCAACATCGACCCCCTCCTCCTCTACGCCCTTATCCGGCAGGAGAGCCGCTACGACCCGCAGGCCGTGTCCACGGCCCAGGCCCGGGGCCTCACCCAGGTGATCCCCGCCACGGCCCGGGATATCGCCGCCAGGTTGGGGTATAAGGACTTCGACGTCGAACAGCTCTTCCGCCCGGCCGTAAGCATCGAGTTTGGGGCCTACTACCTTTCGGCCCAGCTGAGCCGTTTTGAGAACCTCTGGTTGGGACTGGCCGCCTACAACGGCGGGCCGGGCAACGCCCAGCGCTGGCGGGACCAGTTCGGTCTGGACGACCCCGACCTCTTTGTGGAGCTGATCCCGTTGCGGGAGACCCAGGCCTACGTGCGCCTGGTCTACGGCTTTTACGGGGCCTACCGCCAGGTTTACCGGCCGTGATGGAGCTGGTTGGGGAGGCCCTCAGGGTCCTTCGGAACCGCCCGGCCGGCCTCATCTCCGACTTTGACGGCACCCTAAGCGAGATCGTCCCAACCCCCGAGGCCGCCCGCCTTCACCCGGCCTGCCGGCGGGCCCTGCTGACCCTCGGCCGACACCTGGACCTGGTGGCCCTGGTTTCCGGCCGGACTGCGGCCGACCTCCGGGACCGGGTCAGCCTCCCGGGCGTCACCTACGTCGGCCTCCACGGGGCCGACTGGGGCGAAGGCCGGCCCGCCGACCCGGCCGTAAGCCGGCTGGCCGACTGGCTTCGGGACCGGCTCGGGCCGGGCCTCCGCCTCGAGCTTAAGGGCTCCGGTCTATCCGTTCACTACCGGGGGAGCCCCGACCCGGCCGAGGCCCGCCGCCGGATTCTGGGGCTTCTGGCCGACCGGGTGCCCCCGGGCTACCTGGTGGCCGAGGGCAAACAGGTGGTGGAAGTGCGGCCGGCCGGGGCCGACAAGGGGCTGGCGGTGGGGCGGCTCATCGAACGGTTTAACCTGCGGGGCCTGGTCTACCTGGGGGACGACCTGACCGACCTGGAAGCCTTCCTGGCGGTGGGCCGCTGGCGGGCCGGGGGCGGACTGGGCCTGACCATCGCCGTGGCCGGACCGGAGACCCCGCCCGAGGTTGCGGCCGCCGCCGATAAGACCTTGGGGTCCGTTGAAGAGGTGTGCCGGTTTTTGAGCCGGCTCGCCCTGGACTTAGGGCGGATGCCCTAGGCCTTAACCTTCGGCCTCAGGCCGGCGTACAGTACGAAAGTACCTGGTCGACCCATTGACAGCCCGCAGCCTAAAGGTTATAACTAATGTGACCTGCCGGCAGTCGGGCGGGTTGTTTCCTCCAAGCTGAGCGGAAGAAAGCGGTCCCCAAGCGGTCCCCTTAGCGGCAGACGGCGGATTTCGAGAGGGTTGTCGGATTTTTTAACCGGTCTGCAACCTTTTCTCAACCTTCGCGCAACCGCCTGCCGGGAAAATAATGAGGCCGGCTAAGGCTTGTCAGCATTTTCCCGCCGGGTGCGGTCCGCCGGCCCCGAAGCGGCATTTTCAGCGGTAGGTAGCGGCACGGTCCGAGAACTTGGGACGGAGGCTAAAAAGACGATGCGAAACCGAAACCCCGCCAACCCTCCCGGCCGCCAGGTCGGACGCTGGCTTTTGACTATCGTGGTGCTAGCCGCATTAACGGCCGCAGCCGCCTACGGCCTTAGCGCGCCGGCACCCCAAGCGCAAGCTAATCTTTCAGCTGGAGAGGACGACTGGTCCCTGAAAAAGACGGGGGGAGTTTCAGGTACAGTAGAAATTACCGTGAAGAATGGAGTTACCATAACCATACAGGATGTGTTTGATAAGTTTATAACCTGGAATACGAAAGATAAAGATAAAGACTCGTCGTGCGAAGAGAAAAACGCAGATTTTGACCCTCAGGTTAAGTTCGGGCCAGACACGCACAATCACCAACTGAGCCCCGGGACTCAGCTTGGCCAGGGGCCGCACGTATTCACATGGACAGCTCAGTCAATGCCTTCCACAGTTCATGCAAAGAATTATATTAAGATAACAACTGACCATGGCATGAAGTATACGTGCGGGGATAGTTTTCAACCATCCGGCACGGTGACGCCTACGCCAACTCCGACGCCCACGGCAACCCCAACGCCGACGCCCACAGCCACACCGGTCACGCCAACGCCGACGCCCACAGCCACACCGGTCACGCCAACCCCAACGCCGGTACCGCCCACAGCCACACCGGTCACGCCAACGCCGACGCCCACAGCCACACCGGTCCCGCCAACGACCACGCCGGTACCGCCCACAGCCACACCGGTCACGCCAACGACCACGCCGGTACCGCCCACAGCCACACCGGTCACGCCAACGGCAACCCCAACGCCGGTGACGGCGCCCCCGCCGCCACCGCCACCAACGCCGACCCCACAGCCGGCCGTCATCCTGCCGCCGCCACCGCCACCGCCGCCGATGCCGACCCCGACCCAGGAGCCAGCCGTGATCCTGCCGCCCGCGCCGCCTCCGCCGGCGCCGCCGGCCCCGCCGGCCGCGCCGCCCGCCGGGCCGACGGTCCTGCCCCCCACGGGCGAGCCCGACCTTATGCCGATTCTTACGTCCCTGCTGGCCTTGGTCGGCGCCGGCTTCGGCCTGCGCCGCCTCGGCCGACGCTAAAGGAGCCGGCCGTATGCTCGGGGCCTATCCGGACCTGCGGTTGAGGGATGGAATATACCCGGCCCGGTACCGGCCGGAGGACCGATACCGGGCCCTCCGGCCGGCCGCCGCGGCCGCCTGGCCCACCGAAATCGGGCCCATCCGCCGGGCCTACGCGGCGCGGGTCCGGGGCCAAAACCTGGTGCGGGCCGCCTGCAACTTTATCGGCACGGTCCTGCTTGTCGTCGGGTTTTCGGGCCTTATTGTGCTTGCGGCCGGCCCCATTTACGAGGCCCTGGGCGGCCTGCTGACCCAGCCGACCCCGCGGGCGGCGCCGGTCCCGGTCCGGACGGGTGCCGCCCGGCCGCCGGACTACGATTTCCTGGACCCCGCCCTTGCCCCGCCCCGTCCGGCCGCTGTGGGTGCCGGGGCCCAGGTCCAGGCCGTTCCTGAGAACCTCCCGATAACCGAGCTTTCGATTCCTTCCATCGGCCTCGTCAGCAAGGTTGTGCCGGCCGGTCTGATAAACCGGGCCGGCCAGGTAACCTGGGAGGTGCCGCCCTTCGTGGTCGGCCACGCCGAGGGCACCGCCGGGGCCGGGGCGCCCGGCAACGCCGTGCTGATGGGCCACATCACCAGCCGCAACCTGGGCAACGTTTTTATTAACCTCGACAAGGTGCAGGTTGGGGATATGCTGGCCGTTTTCAGCGGCGACCGCCAGTTCAACTACCGGGTGGTCGAGGTTAAGGCCGTGCCCCGAACCGACGTTTCGGTGGTGGCGCCCACCGAAAGGCCCACCGTTACCTTGATTACCTGCACCGGCACCTGGTTGCCCCTCATCTCGGACTACAGCCACCGGCTGGTCGTCCGGGCCGAGCTGGTCGGCCGCTGACCTGCCCGCCGGCCCGGCCGTTGACACCGGGTCGGGGTTATGTTAGCCTCTGGGTAGGTTGCAGGAGGTGGCCCGTTTATGCGTTGTCCCCGGTGCCAGCACCCGGAATCAAAAGTGGTCGACTCCCGCGACGTCGACAACGCCGTCCGCCGGCGGCGGGAATGCCTTAACTGCGGCACCCGCTTTACCACCTACGAGCGCATCGAGCCGGCGGTAGTCTACGTCGTCAAGCGGGACGGCCGCCGGGAGCCCTTCAGCCGGGAGAAACTGCTCCGGGGCATCCAGCGGGCCTGCGAGAAGCGGCCCCTGGCCACCGAGACCATCGAGGCCCTGGTTGACGAAATCGAGGCCGCCGTCCAGCAGCTCGGGCCGGAGGTTTCAAGCCAGACCATCGGCGAGCTGGTGATGGAAAGGCTTAAAGAGCTGGACGAGATCGCCTACATCCGGTTTGCCAGCGTCTACCGGCAGTTCAAGGACCTTGAGAGCCTGAAGGCCGAACTGGAGGAGCTGGAGCAGGCCCGCCAGCGGCGCCGCCTGCGTCAGAGCCAGCCGACCCTCTTCCCCCTCGAAGACCTGGGCTCGACCCGGGCCGTTACCTCCGCCCCCCAGCCCCGCCGCAACCGCCGCTAACCCTGCCGGCCCGATTTGACAGCGGCCGGCCCCTGTGTTAGCCTCTGGCAGACACCCTCCCCGAAGGGAGGTGATGTGCAGGGCTCAGGGCATCGGCACCATACTTGGTTCTCCAAGAAAGGAGGAGGAAGTCATGCTTATGATGGCCATTTTCAAGCTGCGCAAACCAGCCGGAATGTCGGACAAGGAGTTTTACACGGTCTGGCAGAAGGAGGCCGAGGCCGCCCTGGAGGCGCTGAGGCAGGGGGCGGTGAAGGCCCTCTGGAAGGTCGCCGGGAACCCCTGGGTTATCGGCATCATCGACGTTAGCGTCGGCGACGACATCGACCACGCCCTCCAGGGCCTCCCCATCTGGAAGCTGGGCTATCAGCACATTGTCGAGAGCATCGAGTGGTTCCCCCTGCGCCCCTACGAGAACTGGGCCGAGGACCTCAAGCGGCTTGCCGCTGAGGCCCCCTAACTTCAGGAGGTAACAACTGATGGGCTACACCATCTATCCGCTACTGCTCGGCGAGGTGGAGGTCGATTACAGTTTCCTGGTCTGGCAGACCAACTGCGGCCAGGCCACTTACGTGCCGGCGACGGCGTTTTTAATCCTGGGGGCCGACCGGCCGGTGCTGGTGGACGCCGGCTTTCAGAGTCCGGAGCGGGTCAAAGAATACAGCAGCCTCAACGCCCGCCAGACCCCAGACCAGACCCTCGAGGCCCAGCTGGCCAGGCACAACCTCCGGCCCGAAGATATCGGCTACCTCATTCACACCCACCTTCACCTGGACCACTGCGGCCTGGACTATAAACTTACTAGTGCCCGCATCTTCGTCCAGCGCCGGGAACTTCAGTACGCCGCCGCGCCCCTCTTCCCGGTGGCCTTTTACGACCGGCTGGACATTGCCCGGCTGGTCAACGACCTGTGGAATCAGGTGGAACTGCTGGACGGGGATGCCGAGATCCTGCCGGGAATCCGCACCGTCGTCACCGGCGGCCACACCCCGGCCCACCAGATGGTCTACGTTGAGCTGGATTCGGGCCGAGCGATCCTCACCGGCGACGCCGCCTACATCGTCGAGATGAACGTCCACAAGCAGATCCCCTTCGGCTACTACATCAACCTGGAAGAAGTGATGGCCGCCCTGAAGCGGATCGCCCGGGAGGGCAAATATATACTGCCCACCCACGACCCGCAGGTGCACCGGCTCTACGCCAACGGCCTTAAGTAACGCCCTTCAGCCGGACCGAGCCGCCAGGGCAGCCTCCAGTACCTGCCGGATCTCCCGGATGGTCTCCTGCCGGAGGCCGAGCCGGTAGGCCTCCCGCAGCCGCCGGCTCCGCTCGGCCCGGGCCTCCTCTTCCGAAAGGCCCGGCTGTTGGGCAAGCTCCTGTATCAGCCGCTCCCGCAGCTCGTTGGCCGCCCGGGGCCGCTCGACCCACACCCCCAGCTCGTTAAAGTCGCCGTCCAGGAAGACGAAGGTCGGGATCGACCGGAACTGGCCCTGGTTTAGATAGGCGTCCATAATGTCCAGGTTCTTATCCCGGGGGAAGATGCGGACCTCGATGTCGGGGCTGCACTCGGCAATCTTGATTAAAATGGGCAGGTTGGTGTAGACGTCGGGACACCAGTCCTCGGCCAGGGCCACCACCTTGAGCTTGCCCCCAACCCGGCCGGGAACCTGCGCAAAGAAGGCGCAGTCCTCGGGACTCACCTGGGTTTCGGCATAACTTTCGGCAAACCGCTCCTTATTTTGCCGGATAACCTGCATGTATTCCGACCAGGTGTATCCCTGGGCAAACCTCTCGGCCGTTATGCCCGCCCGGTTGCCCTTAAGGATGGCCATCTTTAACCCTCCTTTTTACAGGATTTCCCGCTCTAGCTCGCCGATGGCCTCGTCCAGCGCCCCGACGACCCGGTCGATATCGGCTTTCTCGATGGTAAGCGGCGGCGCAATCTGGATAATCTCCCCGGCCCGGGTTAGAACCCCACGCTTAAGCAGCTTGGGTGTAAGCCGCCGGCCGATCTCATCGGATTCGGCAAAACGCTCCTTCGTCCGCCGGTCCTTAACCAGCTCCACCGCCCACAGCAGCCCAACCCCACGCACATCCCCAACAGTAGGGTGCTCTTTAAGCCCCGCCAGCCGGGCCCCAAGGTAGCGGCCAACCTCCGCCGCCCGCTCCACCAGCCCCTCCTCCTCGATAATCTCCAGGTTCTTGAGGGCCACGGCGGTGGCCACCGGGTGGGAGCCGAAGGTTATGCCGTGCTGGAAGGCGTGTTTTCGCTCGCCTTTGAACCGCTCGAAAACCTTACGGCTGGCGATGGCCGCCGCGACGGGCACGTAGCCCGAGCCCAGACCCTTGGCCACCGTCATAATGTCGGGCACCACCCCAAAATGCTCGATGCCGAACCAGCGGCCCGTCCGCCCAAAGCCGTTTATCACCTCGTCGGCAATTAGCAGCACCCCGTACCGGTCGCAGATTTCCCGAAGCTTCTGCCAGTAGATGGGCAGGGGCACGTGCACCCCGGCCGAGGTGGAGATGGGCTCGGCAATGACGGCTGCCACCGTCTGGGGGCCCTCCTGCTCGATGGCCTCGGCCACGGCCTGGGCGCACAAAACGTTGTGCTCCTCGTAGGTCAGGTTCTCCGGGTAGCGGTAGCTGTCGACGTTGACCACGGCGACCCCGCCCGGAACCAGGGGCTCGAAGTAGGTCCGGTCCAGGTAGCGGGCCCCGTTTACGGTCATGGCCCCGAAGGTCTGGCCGTGGTAGGAGCCCCGCCGGTAGATGAACTTATACCGCTTAGGCTCGCCGTTAAGGTGGTGGTACTGGCGGGCCATCTTGAGGGCCGTCTCCACGGCCTCCGACCCCGAATTGACGAAAAAGACATGGTTAAGGTCGCCGGGGGTAATTTCGGCGAGCTTTGCCGCCAGCTTGACGGCCGGCACCGAGGCGTAGGCGAAGGTGTTGATATAGGCCAGCTTCTGCATCTGCTCGTAGGCGACCTGGGCCAGCTCCCGGCGGCCGTGGCCGACGTTGACGACCCAGAGGCCGGACATGGCGTCGATATATTCGCGGCCCTCGACGTCATAGAGGCGGACGCCCTCGGCCCGCTCGAAGATTAAGAGGCCGCCGGGTTCGGCCAGCTCGTTCCACTGGCGGGTGTGAATCCAGAGGTGGTCGAGGGCCTGCTGACGCAGCCGGGCGACATCCTCGTTGCCCGGAAAGGCTCCGCCCCATTGCGGTTCGGCTAAGCGCATTTTTTAACTCCTTCCGTCGGCGATTAGGGGGTTCTCTAGATGATAAGCCGCCCCCCGCCTTCCGGTCAAAACCGGCCGGGACGAAAGGCCCCGAGGCCTTCGGTGTGCTAAAATGTCGGCCGGGATGGGAATCGACGACCGGGAGCTTGCCTGCTGGGTTGCCTTCAGCCGGATTCAGGGCCTGGGTGCCGCCCGGGTCCGCCGTCTCCAGGCCCACTTTGGCTCCCTGGCCGCCGCCTGGCAGGCGTCCCGGTCGGAGCTGGCGGCCGCCGGCCTCGAGCCTGAGCTGGCCGACCGGGTCCTTGCGGCCCGGGGCAGGGGGAACCCGGCGGCCGAACTGGACGCCTGCCGCCGTCTTGGCCTGAAGGTCATCACCTGGGCCGACCCGGACTATCCCGAGCGGCTGCGGGTGATCGACTACCCGCCGGCCGTCCTCTTCGTCAGGGGCAACCTCCTCCCGGCCCAGTCCTGGGCCGTGGCGGTGGTGGGCACCCGCCGCCCCACCTATTACGGCCGGCAGGTGGCCCGGGCCCTGAGCCGGGACCTGGCCGCCTGCGGCGTCACGGTGGTGAGCGGGCTGGCCGTGGGCATCGACACCGAGGCCCACCTGGGCGCCCTGGAGGCGGGGGGCTGGACCGTGGCCGTGCTGGGGTCGGGCCTGGACCAGGTTTACCCCTGGGAAAACCGGCAGCTGGCCGAGCGCATTGCCGAGTCCGGCGCCCTTATAAGCGAGTTTCCGCCCGGCACCCAGCCGGCCGCCCAGAACTTCCCCATCCGCAACCGCATCATTAGCGGCCTCAGCCTCGGGGTGGTGGTCGTTGAGGCCGATGAAACCTCCGGCGCCCTCATCACGGCCGGGTATGCGGCCGACCAGGGCCGGGACGTCTTCGCCGTCCCCGGCCCGATAACCTCGCCCCAGAGCCGGGGCACCAACCGCCTCATCCAGGACGGGGCCGGTCTGGTCACCGGGGCCGACGACGTCCTCGAGGCCCTGAAGCTTGCCCGCATCGACCACCAGGTTGGGCTGCGCCAGGCGGCCCCGGAGACTGAGTTAGAATTATTAATAGTGAAACTGCTGGACCACAACCCCACCCACATCGACGACCTCGTTCGCCAGGCAGGAAGGCCGGCGGGCGAGGTCGGGGCCACGCTGGCTCTGCTGGAGCTTAAGGGGCTGGTCCGGCACGTTGGCGGACAATACTACGTTCGGGGTTGAGCGTTAAGGGATGGCCAAGAAGTTAGTCATCGTCGAGTCCCCCACCAAGGCCAAGACCATCGGCCAGTACCTGGGCCGGGAGTATAAGGTCATCGCGTCCATCGGCCATATCCGGGACCTGCCCAAGTCCCGGCTCGGGGTGGATATCGAGCGGGACTTCGAGCCGAAGTACCTGGTCCCCAAGGAAAAGCGGGCCATCGTCCGCCAGCTTAAAGAGGCCGTCGCCGAGGCGCCGGAGATTTTCCTGGCCACCGACCCGGACCGGGAAGGGGAGGCCATCTCCTGGCACATCATCGAGGCGACCCAGGCCGACCCGAGCAAGGTCCGGCGGGTCGTCTTCCACGAGATCACCCCCAAGGCCATCGCCGAGGCGTTTCAGAGCCCCCGGCCCATCGACCTGCGGCTGGTGGAGGCCCAGCAGGCCCGGCGAATTCTCGACCGGCTGGTCGGCTACATGGTGAGCCCCCTGCTCTGGCGGAAGGTCCAGCACCGGCTCTCCGCCGGCCGGGTGCAGTCGGTGGCCCTCCGGCTGGTGGTGGAGCGGGAGCGGGAGATTCAGGCCTTCGTGCCCGAGGAGTACTGGACGGTGGAGGCCCTGGTGAGCCCGGCCGACCGGCCCGAACGGCGCTTCCGGGCGGTGCTCTGGGGAATTGCAGGTGAGAAAGAAAAGCTCAGCATCAAGACCGGGGATGAGGCCGCCGCCCTGGTGGCGGCCTTAAGGTCCGGCCGGTGGGCCGTGGGCGAGGTCCGCAAGCGGACGGTCCAGCGGGACCCAGCCCCGCCCTTCACCACCAGCACCCTCCAGCAGGAGGCGTCCCGGAAGCTGCGGTTCACGGCGAAGCGGACGATGCTCATCGCCCAGCAGCTTTACGAGGGGGTCGAGCTGGGGCCGGAGGGGCAGGTGGGCCTCATAACCTACATGCGGACCGACTCCACGGCCGTGAGCGACTTGGCCAAGGCCGAGGCCCGGGAGTACATTACCCGCCGGTTCGGGGCCGACTTTGCGGCCCCAACCCCCCGCTACACCCAGAAGAAGGCCAAGGGCGCCCAGGAGGCACACGAGGCCATCCGGCCCACCTCGGTCTTCCGGGAGCCGGCCCGCATCAAGCAGTACCTTACGCCCGACCAGTACAAGCTTTACGACCTCATCTGGAAGCGGTTTGTGGCCAGCCAGATGGAGTCGGCCACCCTGGAGCAGACCTCGGCGGACATCCTAGTGGACCAGACCGCCGACGGGCGGGTCTACCTGCTGCGGGCCACCGGGTCGGTCATCCAGTTCCCCGGCTTCCTCGAGGTGTACATCGAGGGCCGGGACGACGAGGAGGAAGCCGAGGAGGGCCAGCTTCCACCCCTCCAGGCCGGCGAGGCTTTAAGCCCGGTGGAGGTGACCCCCAAGCAGCACTTTACCCAGCCGCCGCCCAGGTATACCGAGGCCAGCCTGGTTAAAACCCTGGAGGAGCTGGGCATCGGCCGGCCCAGCACCTACGCCCCCATCCTGGCCACCATCCAGGAGCGGGGCTACGTGCGGCGGGAGGACCGGCGGCTCATCCCCACCGAGCTGGGGATGGTCGTGAACGACCTGCTGGTCTCCCAGTTCCCCGAGATTTTCAACGTGGACTTCACCGCCCGGATGGAGGAGGAGCTGGACGAGGTTGCCCGGGGCGAGAGCAGCCGGGTCGAGGTGCTGCGGGACTTCTACATCCCGTTCCAGCAGGCCCTGGAGGCGGCCGAGCGGCTGGCCAAAATCGAGCTGGGCAAGGAGCTCCTCGACGAGGCCTGCCCCGAGTGCGGCCGGCCGCTGATGACCCGCACCGGCAAGTACGGCCAGTTCGTCGGCTGCACCGGGTTCCCCGAGTGCCGCTACACCCGGCCCGTGGCCGTCGGCACCGGCGCCCGCTGTCCCCAGTGCGGCGGCGAGCTGGTGGAGCGCCGGGCCCGCCGGACCCGCCGGGTCTTTTACGGCTGCATTAATTACCCGGCCTGCAACTTCACCGTCTGGGAGCGGCCGCTGGCCGAGCCGTGCCCCCAGTGCGGGGGCCTGCTGGTCGCCGGCAAGAACGGCGGCCGCAGGTGCACGACCGACGGCTGCGGCTACGTGGGGGCCGAGGAACAGGTAGCGGAGGTCCTGGGCTGAAGCCCTTAAAAATCCTCGTCCTCCACGGGCCGAATCTTAATCTTCTGGGAAAACGGGAACCCCACATTTACGGGACGACGACCCTGGCCGAAATCGACGCCCGCCTCCGGGCCGAGGCCGCCCTGGCCGGGGTCGAACTGCTCACCTTCCAGAGCAACTCGGAGGGCGAGCTCATCGATTTCCTTCATCGGGAAGCCGAGGCGGCCGACGGGGTGATCATCAACCCCGGTGCCCTGACCCACTACAGCCTGGCCCTGCGGGATGCCATCGCGGCCGTGGCCCGCCCGACGGTGGAGGTCCACCTGAGCAACATCTACGCCCGGGAGGGGTGGCGCCGCCGCTCGGTGATCGCCCCGGTGACCCTCGGGCAGGTCACCGGTTTTGGCTGGCGAGGCTACCTGGCGGCCCTCAGGCTACTGGTCGAAATCCTACGGGGAGGGGAAGGTGAAGAGCCGACTCGAGCGCTTTAGGCAGCTTCTGGCCGATGCCGGCGTAGACGCCGTAATCATCTCCCAGCCGGAGAACCGCCGATACCTCAGTGGCTTTACCGGCTCGGCCGGCCACCTGCTGGTCGGACCGGACTTTGCGGTGCTGGCGACCGACTTTCGGTATATCGAGCAGGCCCGGCAGGAGGCCCCGGACTTCGAAATCTGGCGCATCGACGGCAGCCTGGTGCCGGCCCTGCGGGACCTCACCCGGCGGCTCAGTCTGCGTCGGCTCGGCTTCGAGGCCCACGCCGTAACGTACCAGACCTACCGGGAGTGGAGCCGGCACCTGCGGGGGCGGGGGGTGCGGCTCGTCCCCCTGCGGGGCCTGGTGGAGCAGCTTCGGGCCCGCAAAGACGAAGAAGAACTCAGCCGGATCCGGAAGGCGGCCGAGATCACCGACCGGGCCCTGGCCGCCGTCCTCGAAACCCTCAAGTACGGGATGACCGAGCGGGAGCTGGCCTGGCAGGTGGAGCGGACGATGCGGGAGCTTGGGGCCGACGGGCTGGCCTTCACCCCCATCATTGCCACCGGCCCGAACGCGGCCCGGCCCCACCACCGCCCCGGCGACCGCCGGCTCCAGCCGGGGGATATAATCCTGTTTGATATCGGCGCCGGCTTCGACGGCTATCAAAGTGACCTTACCCGAACCTTCGTCTTCGGCCGGCCGGAGAAGAGGTTTCTGGAGGTCTGGCGGGTGGTGGCCGAGGCCAACGAGGCGGCCCGGCAGGCGGCCAGGCCGGGAGTTGCGGCCGCCGAGGTCGATGCCGCCGCCCGAGAGGTGATCAAGGCGGCCGGCTACGGCGAGAACTTCGGCCACGGCCTCGGCCACGGCGTCGGGCTGGTGGTCCACGAGGCGCCCCGACTCGGGCCGAAGTCGGAGGATACCCTTGCGGCCGGCATGGTATTTACCATTGAGCCGGGGATCTACCTGCCCGGTTGGGGCGGGGTAAGGACCGAGGACCTGGTAGTTTTGCGCGACCACGGGGTCGAGGTGATCTCCCAGGCGCCCAAGTTTCCGGTTTTAGAGGTCTGACGGAGGGTGCGGCCATGATCGAGACCGGCGACCTGCGAAGGGGTATGACCATCGAGCTGGACGGGGAGCTTTACCAGGTGCTGGAGGTGGAGCACCTTAAGCTGGGCCGGGGCACCGCCCAGGTCCGGATGCGCCTGCGAAACCTCCGGGCCGGCCACATCATCGACCGGACGGTTCAGGCGGGGACCCGCTTCGTCCGGGCCTACCTGGAGGCCCGACCGGCCCAGTTTCTCTACAAAGAGGGCGACCTGTATCACTTCATGGACCAGGAGACCTATGAGGAGTACACCATAGGTTCTGACGTCCTGGGGGATGCGGTGAATTACCTTAGAGATGGGATGCAAGTCGAGCTGCTGTTTTACCGGGACGAGCCGGTGGCCGTCGAGCTCCCCACAACGGTGGACTTAAAGGTTATCGAGACCTCACCGGGCTTTAAGGGCGACACCGCCGCCGGCGGGACCAAGCCGGCAACCCTCGAAACGGGGCTGGTCATTCAGGTGCCCTTCTTTATCGAAACCGGGGACATCGTGCGGGTGGACACCCGCACCGGCGAGTACGTGGAGCGGGTCACCTCCTGAGCCCGGCCCGATGGAAGATTTCGCCACCGTCGGCCGACTGCTCATCATCTTCGGCCTGGTTCTGGCCGGCCTGGGCCTCCTGTTCCTGCTGGCCGGACGGGTGCCCGGCCTCGGCCGGCTCCCCGGGGATATTGTCATTCAGACGGACAACATTACCTGCTTCTTTCCCCTGGCCACGATGATCCTTTTGAGCATCCTCCTTACGGTGGTGCTGAACATCGTGGCCCGCCTCTTCCGGTGAGGGCGGCCGCGCCGCCCATCACCAGCCCAGGGCGTAGCCCTCGCCCCGCAGGTCGAAGGCCCCCTGAAAGACACCCCGCTCCTGGTCGATGGCGATCAGCATGGCCCGGCCCGGGCCGAACCAGGGGTGGGCCGGGCGGACGTCGTGGCCCCGGCGGCGCAGCTCGGCAAAGGTGGCTTCCGGAACCCGAGCCTCAAGCTGGACCTCCGTGCCTTCCAGGTTGGCCCAGCGGGGGGCATCCAGGGCGGCCTGGGGGTGCAGGCCGAAGTCGAGGACGTTCACCAGCACCTGAAGGTTCACCATCACCTGGTAGTGCTGGCCCGGGGTGCCGCCCGAAAGGTACGGCCGGCCGTCCTTAAAGACCAGGTACGTATTCAGGGTATGGATGGGGCGCTTGCCCGGCTCGAGCCGGTTGGGGCCGGCCGGGTCGGGGCTGAATCCGGCCAGCCGGTTGTTTAAGATGATGCCCGTATCCCCGGCCACCACCGCCGACCCGAAGACGTGGAAGATGCTCTGGATCCAGGAGACCACGTTCCCATGCCGGTCCGCCGCCGCCAGGTAGGTGGTCTCCCGGCCGATACTTAGCTGGCCCGGGGCTTGACCAGGGAGGGCCCGGTCGGGGCGGATGAGGTTGCGCCGGCTCTCGATGTGGGCCTCCGAGAGGAGGGGCTCAACGGCGAACTCGACGAAGCGGGGGTCGCCGGCGTAGTTGAGCCGGTCTTCAAAGGCCAGCTTTTTAGCCTCAATCTCCAGGTGGATGACGTCGGGGCTCAGAAAGCCGTAGCCGGCCAGGTCGAAACCTTCCAGGATTTTAAGGCACTCCAGGAGGATGAACCCCTGGGAGACCGGCGGCTGGCCGAAGACGGTGTAGCCCCGGTAATTTACGGAGATGGGGTCCAGGAGCTCGCACCGGTAGCCGGCCAGGTCGGCCTCGGTCATGATCCCGCCCAGGTCGCCCAGGGCCCGGACCAGCCGCCGGCCCAGCTCCCCCCGGTAAAACTCCTCCCGGCCGCCGGTGGCGATGGCACGCAGCGTCCGGGCGAGTTCGGGCTGGCGCAGGATGTAGCCCGGGGGCGGCGGACTACCTTCGGGCAGGAAGGTCCGGGCCGAAGCCGGGAAGGCCCGGAGCCGCCCGGCGTTGGCGGCAATGGCCGCCGCCAGCCGCTGGCTGATGGGGAAGCCCTCTTCGGCCAGGGCAATGGCCGGCTCGAAGATCTCCGCAAGGGGCCGGGAACCGTACCGCTCCCAGATGGTTAGCCAGCCGTCCACAACGCCGGGCACGGTTGCGGCCAGGGGGCCGGTGGTCGGCAGGCCGTTCGGGAACCGGTCTGGGGTGGCGGCCGCCGGGGCCGGTCCGCTGGCGTTGACGGCCTGGACCCGGCCGTCCCCGGGCCGGTAAACTAGGGCGAAGAGGTCGCCGCCGACGTGGCTGCTCTGGGGTTCCACCACCGTAAGGACGGCCGCGGCCGCCAGGGCGGCGTCGAAGGCGTTGCCGCCCTTACGGAGCAGCTCGTAGCCGGCCTGGGCGGCCAAGTAGTGGTTGGCGGCAATCAGGCCGTTTCGGGCCATTACCGGGCCGCGGTTGGGTCCCTGAAGGTCCACCATGTGGCATCAGCTCCGGGCAAAATTTGGGCCTTTACCGGCCCGGCACGATCTTAGCCGGACCGGATTGTGGGTGTCAATCGGCCTCGGGGTTGTGGCCCTCGCCTTCAACCTGCGGGTCTTCCGGCTGGCCGACCACAACGTCTGGTACGACGAGGCCTTCACCCTGGGAATCGCCCGCCTCGGCCCGGTGGGGGCGGCCCTGCGCACCGCCGCCGACACCCACCCGCCCCTTTACTACTGGCTCCTCGGCCTCTGGGAGCCCCTGACCGGGGCGGAACCCTTCGGCCTGCGGTTTCTTACGGTTTTACTTTCCGTCCCGGCCGTAGCCGTGGTCGCAAGCCTGGGGCGGCGGGCCTTCGGCCCGGCCGGGGGCCTCTGGGCCGCCCTCTTTCTGGGCTTAAATCCCCTCCATATCCGCTGGTCGCAGGAGGTCCGGATGCACGCCCCGGCCGTAACCTTCGGCCTGGTCGGCCTCTACTTCGGCCTCCGCTGGCTGACGGACGTCAAGCCCCGCCGTCTTCACCTGGCCGCCTACGCCGCCGGCCTGGTGGCGGCCGCCTTTACCCTTTACCCGGCGGCCGCACTGCCCCTGCTTTCGGGCCTCTGGCTCCGACGGGAAGGACGGGGCCGGGCCTGGCTTCTGGCAACCCTCGGCACCTCCGGCCTGCTGGGGCCCTGGGTGGGGTTTGCCCTCAGCCGGCAGCAGAGCTGGTCCGCCGGGCCGCCCACCCCCCTGCCCGAGTTGCTCCGGGCCCTGCCCGCGGGGCTACTGCTGGGGCGGGGCGGCCCCGACAACCTCTGGCCCCTGGCCGCCGCGGCCCTGGCCGCATGTCTGCTGGGAAGCCTGGGTCATCCGGCGGGCCGCCGGTTTGGGGCCGGGTTTCTGCTGACCGCCGGCCTCGGGGTCCTGGTGCTCCTTCCTCGGCCCCTCGGCTACGTGCCGGTCTACGACCCCCGCTATTTCTTGCCGGCGGTGCCCCTCCTCGGGCTGGGGCTGGCCTCGGCCGCCTCCGCCCGGCCCCGCCCCCTGGCCCTCGGGCTGGGACTGGGGCTTTTGGGGCTTCTCCTGCTGGGCACCTGGCAGTACCTTGAGGGCCGGCGGCTCACCGACGACTACATTACCCTGTTCCGGGTTCTCCGGGCCTACGCGTCCCCCGGCGACCGGGTCATCCTGGTGTCAGGCGACCGGCTGCCCATCTTTGAGTACTATGCCCGTCGAGCCGGCCTGGGGGGCTTAGAGGTGCTGCCCGCTTCGCCCCGGACCGACCCGGCCTGGCGGGCCGCCGTTGACGGGCTGGCCTCCGGGTCCGGCAGAATCTGGCTGGTGCTGATGGAGCCGGCCATCGGCGACCCCGGCGGGGAGGTCCAGGCCCGTTTAAAAACCCGGCTTCCGGAGACGGCCCGGTTCATGTTCGGCCACAACGGGGCGGTCCTTTTCGACCCTGCCGGCCGCCCGCCCCGGCCGGCGCGCCTTGAGCCGGAGGTCCGGGTTGACGGCCCGGCCGGCCTTTTCGGCTACGACCCGCCGGTGAGGCGGGCCGAACCCGGCGACCGGGTCTATCTCGTCATCTACCGGAGGCTAGGTGGGGAGGGGGCCCGGGTCGAGCTTACCGACCCCGCGGGCCGGGTCCGGCAGGTCTGGGAGCTGGGGTCTTCCGGAGAACCGGGCCCCGAGCTGGTAAGCCTTATGGTCTCGCCCGGCCTGCCCCCCGGCGGCTACACCTGGGCCTTCCGGGCCGGGGACCGGGTTCTCGCCCTGGGCGGGCTTGCGGTGGAGCAGACGGCCCCGCCCCCACCCCCGGCTGCACCGCCCACCCGACCCCTGGGCGTGGCCTTTCAGGACGGGATAGTGCTGGCAGGCGCCGACCTGCCGGCCGGGCCGCTGGCCCCGGCCGGGGGCCTCCGGGTAAGGCTTTACTGGTCGGTGGCCGGCAAACCCACCGAAGACTGGCAGGTCTTTGTTCACCTGGTCCCGGCGCCGGGAGAGGTTCCGGTCACCCAGGCCGACTTCAGGCCGGCCGGGGGACTTCTGCCCACCTACCAGTGGGCCCCGGGCGACCGCTTTGCGGACGAGGCCGTCATCGGCCTGCCCCGGGAGGTCCCGCCCGGCGACTACTACCTGGTTGCCGGCCTTTACCGGCTTTCCGACGGCCGGCGCAACTTTACGGCCGGTGGGGAGTCGTTTGCGGTTCTGGGCCGGGTAGTTGTGGGTGGTGGTTAGTTCGGGTAATATTTTCTGGGCAAAGATGACCGCAGAGTCCCGGCCGCCGAGCATTTCGGTCTTCTTCCCGGCCTACAACGACGCCGGCACCATCGCCTCGATGGTGGTCACCGCCGTCCGAACCCTGCGGGAGCTTACGGACGACTACGAGGTTATCGTCGTAAACGACGGCAGCGAAGACCACACCGCCGAGGTCCTGGAGGAACTGGCCCGCCTCTACGACTGCCTCCGGGTGATCCACCACCCCAAAAACCTTGGCTACGGGGCCGCCCTCCGCACCGGATTTGCCGCCTGCACCAAGGAGCTCATCTTCTACACTGACGGCGACGCCCAGTACGACCCCCGGGAGCTTAAACTGCTGCTGCCGGCCCTCCGGGAAGACGTCGACCTGGTAAACGGCTGGAAGGTCGAACGCCACGACCCCCTCCACCGGATCATCATCGGTCGGATTTACCAATACGTGGTCAAGTTTGCCTTCGGCCTCAAGCTTAAAGACGTCGACTGCGACTTCAGGCTGATGCGCCGGAGGATCTTTGAAAAGGTCAAGCTTAAGTCCGACAGCGGGGTGATCTGTGTCGAGCTAATGAAAAAGGTCCAGGATGCCGGCTTTGGGCTGGCCGAGGTGCCGGTCCACCACTACCACCGGGCTTACGGCCGGTCGCAGTTTTTCAACTTCCGGCGGATCAAACGCACCCTCATCCAGCTGGCCCACCTCTGGTTCGAGCTGGTCTTCCCCCAGCTTGTGAGCAAAGTTCCCCTGCTCGGCCCGAGGCTGGCCCGGAGCGGAACGGTCCCCGTCCGGGGCGTTCGGGAGGCCTAACCGGTGACGTCGGGGCCGGCGGCCGAAGTTGCCGAGCTTTTAGGCTTTAAACTCTACCCGGAGGCGGCCCGTCGTCTCGGGCGGCTGGGGCCCGGGGAATTCGATACGGTTGTCCGGGAGCTGGCGGTTTCGAACCCGGAGGGTCTGGTTCGGCTGGCCGTGGAGCTGGCCGGGGACCCCGCGGCCTTCGGGCGGCTGCTGGGGGCGCTTCGGGGGAGTCCAGGGGCCGCGGCGTTCTTGAGTGCCCTGGCCGGGGCCGACCTTCCCAAGGAACGGCTTAAAGAGGTCCGGCGGGAGCTTTTTCGGGCCGGGGGGAAGCCGGCGCCGCGGGTCCGGCCGGCTGAGGCTGCCGACCCGGTCCTGCGGGCCTTCTCGACCCCGGTGACCGTCGAGCGGGCCCGGGAGCTTATCCTGCTGGTGCGGGGGGCCGTCGGGGGCCTGGACGTGCTGGCCTTCGGCCTCGGCCCCCGCGGGGTTGACGTGGGGCACCGGGAGAGTGTGCTGGGGCGGCTTGAGGCCGAACTGGAAAACCTTCGCCGGTCGGCGGCGGAGGCTGACCTGGAGCTTTTCGAGCTGGAGCCCGACGAAGCCCGGGACATCCTCTGGAATCGGCGGGGCGGGGCCGCCCTCTCCCCGGCGGCCGCCGCCTGGCTGGAGCGGATCGGCCGGCCGCGCCGGGAGTTTCCGGAGCACCCCGTCTACCGCCTCATCAACCGCTCCGAGGTGCGGTTCAATCCCCAGTACCTGGCTGAGTCCGACCGGGTCGCGTCCGACGAGCCCCACCTCTGGCACTGGTTTGTCGTCCCGCGCCTTTTAAGGGATTTCATCCGGGAAGCCCGCAACCTGGCGGGAACCCAGGTGCTCCTCGACGAGGAGACCCACCGGCGCCGGTGGGCCGACCTGGTTAACCGGGCAGTTCGGGCCCTTTTTGACGGCAACCCCGAAGTGCGGCAGGTGCGGGTGGGCGCCCTGGAGGACCTGGCCCTGCTCTACGCCCGGGCCGACCGGGTGCTTACGGCAAAACGCCTCCTGGCGGCCGCCCTGGCCCTGGCCGACCCGGGGCAGGACCCGGCCCGCATTCCCCTCCTTCAGGCCCTGGTGGGCCCGGCCCTGGGGTCGACCCTGCCGGCCGAGGCCCGAAGTCGGGCCGAGGAGCTGGGCCTTTGGGTGCCGGGCCACGAAGGGCCCGAGCCCGGGGAAGAACCGCCCGGCCGAACCCCGGGTGGCCTCTGGCTGCCCCAAACCTAGCCCGGTAGGTGGCCCGGCGTCTTGTAACCCTCCTCCTGCTGGCGGCCGCCTTTGCCCTCCGGGTCCACAGCCTCGACCGGGAGTCCTTCTGGTGGGACGAGGCCTACAGCGCCCTCCTGGCCGCCGAGCCCCCGGCCGATATCCTGCGGGGGGACAACTCGGCCACGGGCTCGGCCGAGGCCGAAAACCACCCGCCGGCCTACTACCTGGCCCTCCACTTCTGGGAGCGGGCGGCCGGCAGCGGCGAATTTGCCCTCCGGTACCTTTCGGTCCTGGCCGGGATGGTCCTGGTGGCGGCCGGGGGATACCTGTGTCGGCAGGGGGCGGGGCGGGCCGGGCTTATGCTGGGCCTCGGGCTTCTGGGGGCGGCCCCGCCCCTGGTTTACTACGCCCGGGAGGCCCGGATGTTTGCCCCGGCGACCGCCCTGGCCGCCCTCTCGACGGCCCTCCTGCTGCGGCCGCCCGGACGGTGGGGCTGGGCGGCCTGGGCCGGCCTGACGGTTGTCGGTCTGTTCACGTTTTATTACTACGTTTTCGTTCTGGCGGGCCAGGTGGTTTTAGTCCTCCTGGCCGGACGCCGGCCCTGGGGGTGGTTTGGGGCCGTGGGTCTGGCCCTCATCCCCTGGGCCGCGGGCCTCATTCCGAAAGTTCTCGGCTGGGGGGCACCCTTTGCCCTGCCCCCCGACCCCCTTCTGCGGCTGCGCTGGACCTGGGAGTTCTTCTGGCTGGGCCTGGGGGCGGCCGGGGCGCCCCGGGAACCCTTCAGCCCCTACCTTCTCCTGCCGGCGGCCGCCCTCCTCCCGGCCCTGGTTCTGGGCGCGACGAGACCGGCGGCCCGGCCCCTCCTGGTCATGGCCGCCTTCAACCTAATTCCGCCCCTAATAATCGCCCTGCGGGCCCCGGCCTACCATCCCCGCTACGTTCTGGTGGGTATGGCCTTTCTGGCCATGCTTCTGGCCGCCGGCCTTGCCGTCCGGCCGGCCGTAGGCCTTACGGTCGGCCTGGGCCTTGCGGCCCTGGGGGTCGGGGCGGTCTGGACCCAGCAGACGGTCCCGGCCTTCTGGCGGACAGATTACCGGTCGGTGGTGACCCAGGTGAGCCGAGCGGCCGGCCCCGAAGACCTGGTGCTCTTCAACGCGCCCCCGCCCTTTTGGTATTACTACCGGGGGACGGCCCCGGCCCGGCACGTGCCGGTTACCCCCTACCGGCCGGAGGCGATGCTTGGGTTCATCCGGGAAAACCTCCCCCGGACCGGTCGGGTCTGGTACATCTGGAACCCGGAGGTAATAACCGACCCCGACGGCCTTCTCGACGGCCTGCTGGAATCGGCCCTTGCCCGGGAGGCCGAAAGCTGGGCCGGTAGCCTGCGGCTCACCGTTTACCGGCCGGGCCCGGCCTTTGACCTGGAGTGGCATCCCGTCGACTACCGGTTTGGTTCTGAGATCAGGCTGGCGGCCTACGCCCTGGTACCCCGGCCATCCGATGCGCCGGGCCTGCTCCTGCGCTGGCAGGCCGACCGCCCCCCTTCCCAACCCCTCTCCGTCCGGGTAGCCCTTGGCCTGGCAAACGGCGAGGAGTGGGCCGCCTTCGACCGGCCCATCCGGAACGGCCGCTTTGAGCCGGCCGACCGCTGGGAGCCGGGCGAGGTGGCGGAGCAGTACGTCCGGCTGCGGCTTCCGCCCGCCCTGCCCCCCGCAGAATACACGGCCTGGGTGCGGGTGTATCGGCCGTCCGGGGAGATCCTGGGCCTTACGGCGGCAAGCCAGCCGACGGGGGCCGTTGAAGCGCCCCTGCCCGTGGGCCGGCTCGAAAACCCCATTCCCGCCCCACCCGAGGGCTTTAACCTCCTTGAGCCCCCGGTCGGGAGCCTGGCCGGATACCGGCTTCCCGACGGCCCGGTTGCCGCCGGGGAGCCCTTTGAAATTGAACTGCTCTGGCTGGCCGGCCCGCAGGCCGAGAACCTGGAGCTGGAGGTGGCGGGCCCCGGTTTTACCGACCGGATTCCCCTGGCCGGTCCCGCACCCGGCCGGCCGGGGTTTGTCCGCCAGCGGCTTAAGCTGGCGATTCCGACGGCGGGCGAGGCTCGCCTTCAGGTAGGCGGGCGGCCGCTGGGGGTGGTGGCTGTTCGGCCGGCGGCCGACCGCCGGTTCGAGCCGCCCCCCGTCCGGCTGAAGCTGGGCGTCCGGTTTGGGGACGGGGTGACCCTGGTGGGGGCGAACCTGAGCCCCGACCCGCCCCGCCCGGGGGCACCCCTCACCGTTACCCTGGTCTGGCGGGCCGACGTCCCGGTGGGCCGGAGTCTGAAGGTTTTTGTCCACCTGGCCGCGGCCGACGGCCGGCCTATCGCCCAGGACGACGCCGTGCCCCGGAACTGGACCCACCCCACCGACCGCTGGCTGGCGGGCGAATACGTGGAGGATGCCCACGCCTTGCTCGTCCCCGCCGCCCCACCCCCCGGCCCTTACCGGCTCCTGGTGGGCCTTTACGACCCCCTCACCGGCGCCCGCCTGCCCCGGCCCGACGGGGCCGATGCCGCCGAAATCTGGGCCGGGACCCTGCCCTAGGGCCGGCTGACCCGGTCTTCGGCCAGCACCACCTGGCCCAGGTCGGCCAGCAGGCGCAGAAGCCACCCGGCCTCCGGTGGGCTCAGGGCGGCCAGCGGGTCGCCATCGGACCAGGCCGCCTCCACCAGCCAGCGCCGGACCTCAAACTGGCTGGCGGGCCCGGCCTCAAGCCGGCCGAGCAGGGCCTGGACGGCCGGGTCGGCCAGGAGGACTTCCGCCAGGGAAACCCGGCCCCCGGCCACCCCAAGGCCCAGGTCGGTGAGCCGACCCTTACGGCCGGCGATGCCCGCCCGGTCGACGTCGAACCGCCGCTGGTGGGGGCAGATTCCGGCCAGGTGGCACCGGTGCTCGACGCAGCGGGGCACCCGCTGGCGGAAGCCTTTGGCCAGGCCGAGCCGGTCGAGCCAGCCGATTTTCAGGCCGAACTCCGGCCCCAGCCAGAAATCGCACCCCACCCCGGCCTCGGCGACCCGCCGCAGGGCCTCGAGGCTCCGGCCGAAGGTCCCCGGGCTCACTTCGCCTCCGGCCTGACCACCCGGGCGGCCCCGGCGGCGGCCAGCCGGCGGACTTCGGCCCAGAGCCGCCGGTAGTACTCTTTGGCCGTCCGGGCTTCGGGGGTATCCAGCGGGCCCGGCTCGGTCAGGGTTTCCCGGCTGCCGACGATGATTACGAGGCGGCGGGCCCGGGAGATGGCCACGTTCAGCCGCCGCCAGTCGGCCAGGAGTTCGCCCAGGTTTCGCTGGAGGTTGGCGGCGGCCAGGCTTATGACCACGGCGTCCCGCTCGCCCCCCTGAAACCTGTCCACGGTATCAACCCGGACCTGCTCGGCCAGGCCGGGCGCAAGGTCGGCCAGGGCCTGGCGGATCTGGGTGTTCTGCCGCCGGTAGGGGGAAATCACCCCGACCCGGTCGGGCGGAAGGCCGCCGCGCACCAGCCGCACCACGGCCCGGGCGGCCAGCCCCGCCTCATAGGGGTTGCTCCGGGCCTCCTCAATCCCGGCGGCCTGCTCGGCCGCCCCCGGGATTCCGTCGGTGAGGACCCAGAGGATGTGGCGGTCGAAGCCGGGGGGCGGGGGCTGGCCGGCCACGGCCGGGGTGGCCGGCCGCAGTTCCCCGCCGTAGAAGGTGTTGGCCACCAGGTCGGAAATGGGCCGGGCCATCCGGTACTGTTCTACCAGGCGGATAAGGCGCTGGGGGTAGCGGCCTGCCAGCCGCTCGAAGAGGGAGATTTTGAGGCTGTGGCCGTTTTTAAAGCCGCGGGCGGCGCTAAGGGCTGAGGTGAGGGGCGGGGCCTGGGCGGCCTCCACCACCGGCGGGAGCTGGCAGTGGTCCCCCACCAGCACCAGGGCGCCCATAAAGCCGGCCGGCAGACGGCGCAGGGCCTGGAGGGTAGCCGGTTCGGTGGCCTGACCGGCCTCGTCGACGATGACGTACCGGAAGGCGAGCCCCTGAAGCTCGGGGGCGGCGGCCGCCGCCAGGGTGGCGACGAAGATACCGGCGTGGCGGTGGAGGACGGCCCCCCGGAAGAGGCAGTTTTTAAGCCGGGCCTCCAGGTCGGGCCCGCCCCGGAGGACGGCCTCCCGCAGGCCCACCCGTTCGGCCAGGACGCAGGCGGCCACCGCGGCCTCCATTCCCCCCAGCACCCGCCCCACCCGCACGATGAAGGGGGCAACTTCGGGGCAGGCCCCCACCAGCTTGAGGACGACCTCGTCGGCGGCCCGGTGGGTGTTGGCCAGGATGAGCACCGGCCGCGGCTCCTCGGGGTCGGTGGGGTCCCAGAGGTGGCGGAAGAGGAGCTGGCGGGCGGCCTCGGCGATAAGGGCCGTTTTGCCGGTGCCCGGCGGCCCCTGCACCAGCAGGATTTCCCCCGGCCTCAGGCCCAGGATGCACCTTAAGGCCCTGAGCTGGCTCGGACTTAAGTCCAGGACCGGCTGCAGGGCGGGTTCGGCCTGGGCCGGCTCCCCGGGGCTTTCGCTCCCCAGGATGGTGCGGGCCAGGGCCGGCAGTTCGGCTTCCCTGACCCGCCGGCCCCGCACCCCGGCCGCGGCCATGGCGTTGAGCATAAAGTCGGTCAAGGCCTCCACCTCCCAGCCCACCCGCTCCCCCATTCCGGCCCGGTCGACCCGGTACTCGGGGGCCGGCGGCAGGGGCTCGTCCAGGTCCACCTCCAGGCGGAAGGCCTCCAGCCGCCGGATGACCCCCCGCACGGAGACGAAGTGGCCGGGGCGGTGGGGGGCGGGGGTGACGAGCACGGGGTCGTCCTCCCGCAGGCGCGTGTCCAGCCGGGCCGACCGCCCCAGCCGGACCCAGCCCTCGGCCAGAGCCTCGGCCCGCAGGCCCAGCAGGGTGATCCCCTCCTGGCCTTCCAGAACGGCCGGGTCGGCCGTGGCCAGCTTGAAAAAGTGCTCCCGCTCCAGGCGCTCCTCGGCCTTGAGCTGGCGGTGGAACCACGCCCAGTACTCGAAGAGGGCGGGCGGGATGTAAAGCCAGAAGTCGTAGGCCCTGCGGGTCAGGTCGGCCCGGTTCTGCTCGCAGATCCCCCGCTGGCCGGCCGGGCACGCCCGGCACGGCGGCGACTCGGCCTGGAAGGCAAAGTCGCCGCCGGTGCCCCGGAGCCGGTGGCCTTCTTTCGGAAGCTGATTGAGGAGCTGGCGGTCGTAGCCGGTAAGCAGGCCCGAGGCCGCCACAAAGGCCTGGTTGCGATTCTGGGCCACCAGGTCGATGTAGCGGTCGTCGGCCCGGCGGGGGTCGGCCCCGGCCTTGCGGACCACCGGGTGCTCAGGCAGGGACACCGACCGGTAGCCCGAGTCTTCGAAAAGTTCCACGACCGTCTCCGGGGGGACGCCGCTTTGGAGCCGGACGGCCTCGTGATAGGCCAGGGCCTGCACTCCGCCCGGCACCTGCCGGCCCGTCAGGGGGTCCAGGCTTGTGCCGGGCCCGGCGGAGGTTTTCACCTCCACCACCTGGATGCCCCGGCCCGCCAGGATGATCCGGTCCACCCGGCCCCCGAGGCCCCAGTGGGCGGCAAAGACCGGCCGCTCGTGCATCACTGCCCCCGACCCGAACCGGAGCCGGCAGCCGTCAACCACCCGGTCGGCCTGCTCCCAGGGCGCCCGGAGGGCCCTCACCTGCCCCCGGACCTGCGCCGGGCCGTAGCGGACCAGGGCCGGGAAGTCCGAAGCCCAGGCCTCGGCAACCCCCCGAAAGTATTCGGCCAGGGCCTCCTCCGGCCGGCCGTCGGCCACCGCCCGGGCCGCCCGGCGGTAGCCGCGGTGGATGGCGTTGCCGACGGTGTATTCCGGGGCGGGCAGGTCGGTGGGGGCCCGGGGAACCCCGACGAAGAGCCGGTAAAAGCCCTGCAGGGGGCAGCGGTAGACCCACTCCAGGTGGGTGGCCCAGACGGCATACTCCGGGCTGATGATGAACTTGAGCAGGACGATGTACGGCCGGACTCGGCCGGCGTCAACGGCCTTCAAGACCTGGAGCCGGAGCTGGGGCGGGTCAACCCCCAGGGCCTTGAGGCCCCGGAGGGCCCGCTGGAGGGTCCGAAAGTAGTGGGAAAACCTGACCGGCCCCGGGCAGCCGGGGTACCACTCCTGGTCGAAGACCCAGGCCCGGCCCAGGGGCCTGCCGTCGGCGTCGGCAACCTCCAGCGCCACCCGGCTCGGGCCCGATTCGGCCTCAACCCAGCCGGCGACGACGGGCCGGTCGGGGTAGACGGGCCGGCCCTTCGGCCCCCGCCCGGCCCAGAAGGCTTGCCAATCAGCCGCCCTCATCAGCGTCCATATAAAGGGTGAGGCCGAACCGGCCGCTCAGGGCCGAGAGCCGCACCCCCAGGTCCCGCTCGGCCTGGGCATCCAGGGCGTCGTGAAGCTTGTACGCCAGCGACTCCGGGGCAACCGCCTCGGCAGGGGCCGGGCCGTCGCCGACCCAGAAGCGGATAAGCTGATGGGCCAGCTCCACCTGCCGGGCCAGGAACTCCGCCGGGCGCAGGCCCCCCCGGGCCAGGACCCGGTAGGCCCGGAGCAGGGGAATGATGGCCCCGGCGGCGTCCTCCCGGACGAAGGCCGACCGGGCCCGCAGGAAGTGCCAGGCGGCCTCCAGCTTCGGGTCCTCGGCCCGCCTTGCTAAGGCGTCGGCCAGGCGGCGGACTTCGGATTTGTAAAACTCCCGCTCGGCCGCCGAAAGCCGGTCCAGCCGGTCGACCTCGCCGGCCACCCCCTCCGGGTCGACCCTGGTCCCGCCGTCGGGGTCGGCCGTAACCACGGACCGGACGAAGTTAGTTAAAAGCCGAAAGAGGCCCACCCGCTGGTGGAGCAGGTCGTCGCGGCTTAAGGCGGCGGCCTCGTCCAGGTGGCGGTGGGCCAGGTAGAAGTTCCAGAACTGGAGGGCGGCCTGGGCCCGGTAAAAATGCTCCCGGGCCAGGTCCTCGGTGAGCCACAGCTCCCCCCCTTCAAGTTTGAGGGGGACCCGGCTGCGCTCGGCGGCAACCATCTTAACAACCGCCTCGGCCGGGGGCTCGCCGGCCCCGACCTCAAGCCAGGGGGACTCGCCCGCAAAGCGCCGGCGGGCAACCTCCTGCCGGACGGCCTCAACCCGGGCCCAGAAGTCGTCAGTTTCCATCGGCCTCGAGGATGACCCCGGCGATGCTCACCAGGGAGGTGCCGTAGGGGTCGGCCGGGCACTGCTCGTAGCTTACGGTGCGCCCCCGGCACCGGCCCAGGAAGCGCAGGGCCAGGTAAATGGGCGGCAGGCCGCAGATTTTGTTGCGGTCCCGGTCGGACCGGACCCAGCCTAAAAAGGCCTCGGCATCCCCGGCCTCGATGGCCTCCAGAAGCCGCCGGTCCTCCCCGGCCAGGCGGGCAGCCATCAGCCGGTCGTAACCGTCGGGGTCGCCGAAGGCCGGACCCACGTGGGCCAGGTCGGCCGCGGCCACGACCAAGACCCGCCGGCCGGCGCAGGCGGCCCGCAGGGCGGCTAGGGCCCGGTTAAAGGGTTCGTAGTCGGCCGCCGAGGCCTCGCCGTGGGTGAAATCGTAGAAGTGGCCGCAGAGCACGGGTAGCACCGGGGGCGGATCCTCCCGCCGCAGGTAGTGAAGCCAGACCAGGGCCAGCTCCACCGAGTGCTCGGCCCGGTGGTGGAGCTCCTCTTCGAAGACGGCTTCGGGGCCGAGGGCATCCACCAGGGCATCGAAGGCCTCCCGGAAGAGGGGGACCGCGCCGAAGGGGGTGGCATAGGGCCTGCCCGTCAGGGTGAGCCGTCCGGCCCCGCCCGAGTGGTCGGTGCCGAAGATGATGACGGCCTCGGCGGCCTCCACGGCCGGGCGGAGGGCCGACCAGAGGCGGGCGTAGACCCGCCAGCCCCGCTGGTAGTCGATGTGGGGGCTTACGGCCCCCACCGCTCCGGGGACAACCCCCTCGGCCCCCGCCTCCCGGACGTAGGCGTCCAGGGCGGTGGCCAGGTCTTCCGGCTCGGCCGGGTAGACCGCCCCGGCCAGGGCCGGGGGGCGGGTGGGCAGGGCCCGGAAGCTTTCAAGGGCCTGGCGGCGGGCGGCTTCCAGGCGGGGCCCCTCAAGGAAGAGGGCCTCATCCAGCTCGGCGACGAGGCCCTCCACCAGGCCCGGGGGCAGGAACCGGCCGGTCCGCATCTCAAAGGCGAGGCGGATGCCGGTGGGGGTTCGGGAGCCGTCCAGGAAGGCCAGCAGGGGTGCCAGCTCCCCCGGGATGAGCAGGACCCGGTCGCTGATGCCCTGGCGGTCCCGCAGGATGAGGACGGGACGGCCGTTAAGGACCGTCCACTGCATGTCGAGGGGGCGAAGCTTGGGCCTGAAGTCTGCGACCATCCCGGTAAAGTAGGCTAGCAAACCCGGGCCGGGCGGCGCAAGGGGGGTCCTTGGGACCCAAGGCCGTGGGCCCCGTGGGTAACCGAAAAACCTCAACCTTGGGTACGCCGCCTTCTGGACTTTGGCCCCGGCCCTTAACGCCTTCTTTACGGGAATTCTACGTTTTCACAGGTATGTTGTCGGCAATCACCTGCTATGCTTGGGGTAGCCTGGAGAAAGGAGGGCCTGTTCATCCTCGGCAGTTAGCCCGGCCTCAGCTTTATCCTACCGAAATACCTAAAGGAGGCTCCAAGTGTACGGAACGGTTGCCCGCATCTTCCCCATTCCCGGTCGGGAGCAGGAAATTATTAAGCTCTTTGAAGACTGGGACCGGAATCGGGCCCCCAAGGTCGGGGGCTACAGGTCCGCTTACCTTTTCCGGCCCGAAAACAGACCCCAGGAGCTCATTATGGTGGCCATTTTCGACGATAAAGCGTCCTACGTGGCCAATGCCAGCGACCCGGCCCAGGATGCCTGGTATCGCCAGCTCCGGGGCCTGCTCACCGCCGACCCCCGCTGGGAAGACGTCGACTGTCTTTTAGCCCACTCCAAAGTTTAAAAAAAGGAGCCCATTTTGAAAGACTTAAGCGCCCGAACCCTAGATGGTGGAGAGGTGACCATAAAGGGGGAAGAGATTGAGGCCCTGCAGAGGAGCATCCGGGGCCAGGTTAAAACCCCCGAATCTTCGGATTACGACTCCACCCGCCGCATCTGGAACGCCATGATTGACCGGCGGCCCGCCATCATTATCCGGGCGGCGGGGACCTCCGATATCGTTCGGGCCGTCGATTTCGGCCGCTCAAAGAACTTGCTTACCAGCATTCGGGGCGGGGGGCACAATATCGCCGGCACCGCCGTCGGCGAAGGCGGCCTGATGGTCGACCTCTCGGCCATGCGGTCGGTCCAGGTCGACCCTCAGGGCCGCCGGGCCATGGTGGAGGCCGGGGCAACCCTGGCAGATTTTGACCGGGAGGCCCAGGCCTTCGGACTGGCAACGCCCCTGGGCATAAACTCGACCACCGGCGTGGCCGGCCTCACCCTCGGGGGCGGGGGCGGGTGGCTGAGCCGCCGCTTCGGCCTGACGGTGGACAACCTGCTTTCGGCCGACGTCATTACGGCCGACGGCCGGGTGGTCAAGGCTAACCCCCAGGAGAACCCGGACCTCTTCTGGGCAATCCGGGGTGGGGGCGGAAACTTTGGGGTCGTAAGCCGCTTCGAGTTCGGGCTTCACCCGGTCGGGCCCGAGGTGTACGCCGGGATGTTCGTTTACCCCCTGGAGCAGGGGCGGCAGGTGCTCAACAGCTTCCGGGAATTCTGGGCCGATGCCCCCGATGAGCTGACGGCGGCCCCGCTGCCCCGGAAGGCGCCGCCGCTGCCCTTCCTGCCGGCCAAGGTCCACGGCCGGGACATTCTGGCCCTGGTCTTCTGCTACTCGGGTGACCTTGCCAAGGGCGAGGCCGTTACCAGGCCCCTGGGAACCTTCGGCCGAACCTACGGTAGCCTGGCGGGGCCCATGCCCTATGCCGCCTGGCAGCAGATAACCGATCCCCTGAACCCGCCCGGGGCCCGCAATTACTGGAAGTCCCACAACATCAACGCCTTAAGCGACGGGCTCATCGATGCCGTGCTGGAGTTTTCGGCCCGCCTGCCCTCGGACCAGTGCGAGATTCCGATGCTTGCCGTTGGGGGCCAGGTCAACCGGCTGCCGGCCGACTCGGCGGCCTACCCCCACCGGGATGCCCAGTTTCTGCTGAACATCCACGGCCGGTGGGATAAGCCCGAAGACGACCAGAACGTCATCGACTGGGCCCGGGGCCTCTGGGCGGCGGCGGAGCCCCACAGCACCGGCACCGTCTACGTGAACTTTATGACCGCCGACGAAGCCGACCGGCTAGGGTCCGCCGCCTACGGGCCGGCCGCCTGGAAACGGCTGACCGAAATTAAGGCCCAGTGGGATCCGGACAACTTCTTCCGGATGAACCAGAACATTCCGCCTGCCGTCTAGCCGCCGGAGGCAGGCGCCCACTGGCGGCAGAAAGGAGAGCAAAACGATGTCTCAGACGAAC
>JBHOQU010000138.1:0-19594 GCA_042408785.1 Dehalococcoidia bacterium
CCCTGGGACCGGTCCGGCCGTCGGCCCGGGCCGTCGCCGCGGCCGCCGAGGCTCTGGTTCGGGCCCGCCGACCCCTCATCATCGCCGGCCGGGGGGCCGTCGCCGCCGGCGCCCGGGACGTCCTGGAGCGGCTGGCCGACCGGCTGGGGGCCCTGCTGGCGACTTCGGCGGTGGCCAACGGCCTGTTTGCCGGAAACCCCTGGTATCTGGGCATCGCCGGGGGGTTCGCTTCGCCGGCAGCGGCCGAGCTCATGCGCCGGGCCGACCTGGTGGCGGCCTTCGGAGCTTCGCTCAACATGTGGACGACCCGGCACGGCACCCTCGTCGGCCCGGAGGCGGTGGTGGTCCAGGTGGACCACGAGGCCGAGGCCATCGGCGCCCAGCGCCGGGTGGACGTGGGCGTCGTGGGAGACGTTCGGGAGACGGCTTTAGAGCTTTTGGCGGAGCTCGGGCGCCGGGAGGTTTCGGGCCCGGGCTGGCGCACGCCCGAGGTGGCCGCCGCGATCCGGACCGGGGCCTGGCGGGACGTGCCCTACCGGGATGCCGGCACCGGAAGCCAGGTCGACCCCCGAACCCTAACCATCGCCCTGGACGACATTCTGCCCCTGGAACGAACCGTGGTTACCGATTCCGGCCACTTCATGGGCTTCCCGGCCATGTACCTGCGGGTGCCCGACGCCAGGGGGTTCGTTTTCACCCAGGCCTTCCAGGCGGTGGGCCTCGGGCTGGCCACGGCCATCGGGGCGGCAGTGGCCGCCCCCGAGCGGGTTACCGTGGCGGCCCTGGGGGACGGCGGCGCCCTGATGGGCCTTTCGGAGCTGGAAACCGTGGCCCGCCTCGGCCTCAAAATGGCCATCGTGGTTTACAACGACGCCGCCTACGGGGCCGAGGTCCACCACTTCGGCCCCCAGGGATGGCCGCTGGAGACCGTCCGCTTCCCCGACGTGGACTTTGCCGCCCTGGCCCGGGCCGCCGGCCTGGAGGGGATAACCGTCCGGCGGGTCGAAGACCTGACGCCTTTGAAGGAGTGGGTCGAGGCCGGGATGCCGAGGCCCATCTTGGTCGACGGCAAAATCGTCCCCACGGTGGTGGCCGAATGGCTGGAAGAAGCCTTCCGGGGCCACTGACGGGCCGCCGGAATCAACTATAATAAAGACAGTTCGCCCGACGAGGAGGTTTGCGATGCGGCTCACCCAGCGTGAGGCCCAGATTGTCTGGGAAGGAACCCTGCCCCAGGGCTCCGGCCGGCTCCGGGTCGGGAGCGGCGCCTTCCCCGAGCTCACCGTGACTTGGTCGGCCCGGACCGAGCGGCCCGACGGCAAGACCAGTCCCGAGGAGCTTATCGCGGCCGCCCACGCCACCTGCTACGCCATGGTCCTGGCCTTCCTCCTGGGCCAGCGGAACATAACCCCGGAGCGGATTGAGGTCTCGGCCGTCTGCTCCCTGGACCGGGTCGACGGCCTGAAGATTTCGGCCATGGACCTTCACGCCCGCATCAAGGCCCCGGGCCTGACCCAGGCCGACGTGGACGCCCTGGTGCAGCAGGGCAACCAGGGCTGTCCGGTCTCCAACGCCCTGCGGGGGAATGTGGAGATAAACGTTAAGGGTGAACTTTTAAGTTAAGAATCTGCCTTCCGGCAGGGAGGGAGGGTTGAGGTTGGCTGGATTCAAGATGCCCGATGAAACGGCCATTGGGGAGGTGGCCCTGCGGGTGGCCGACCTGGAGCGGTCGGTCCGGTTTTACAGCGGGCCCTTTGGACTCGAGGTTCTTGACCGCCGGGATGGTTCGGCCGTCCTCGGGGCGGACGAAAGGCCCCTTTTAAGGCTCATTGAAAAGCCGAATGCCCGGCCGAAGCCCCATTCGGCCACGGGCCTTTACCATTTCGCCGTGCTACTGCCCGACCGGGCGGCCCTGGGCCAGCTCTTTCTGAATCTGGTCAAATATGGGGTGCCCGTTGAGGGGGCGGCCGACCACCTGGTGAGCGAGGCCATCTACCTGCGGGACCCCGACGGCAACGGCATCGAAATTTACCGGGACAGGCCCCGGGAAGAGTGGCCGCTGGCGGGTTCGGAGGTGCGCATGGCCAACGCCCCCCTCGATTTTGAGGGGATCGTGGCGGCCGCCGGAAACGGGCCCTGGGACGGCATCGCCCCGGGAACCCGCATGGGTCACGTCCACCTGCAGGTTTCGGACCTGGGTCAGGCCGAGCGGTTCTACTGCGATATTCTGGGCTTCAGTGTCATGCAACGTTGGCGGGGTGCCCTCTTCGTCTCGGCCGGCGGCTACCATCACCACATCGGCCTGAACGTCTGGGCCAGCCTGGGCGGGCCGCCCCCGCCTGAGGACAGCGCCGGCCTGGAATATTTCGAAGTCCGGCTGCCTTCGGCCGGGGCCGTTGACCGGCTCAAAGCTGTCCTGCGCCGGGAAGGGCTCCAGTTCGCCGAGGTCCAAACCGATGACGGGCGGCCGGCCGTCCGCCTTTGCGACTTTGACAAGATCGGCCTGCTTATCTCGGCCGAAACGGGCCGTGAGAGCGATTCGCGGCGATGATGGTCGAAGAGCTGGCGGCCTTTGTCGTCCGGGCCGCCTACGAGGACCTTTCTTCCGAAGCCCGCAAGCAGATTAAGGCCCGAATTCTCGATGCGCTGGGCTGCGCCATCGGGGCCCTCGACGGGGAGCCCATTCGGTACATCCGGGCCCAGCTTGCGGACTTTGGGGGCAATCCCCACTGCACCCTCATCGGTGGGGGCCGGACGGCCCCGGACCGGGCCGCCTTTTATAACGGCGCCCTGGTCCGCTACCTCGACTTCAACGACACCTACCTGGCCCCGGGGGAGACCTGCCACCCCAGCGACAACCTGGGGGCGGTCCTGGCGGCGGCCGAGTATGCCGGCCGCACCGGCAAGGACCTGATGGTGGCCCTGGCCGTGGCCTACCAGGTCCAGTGCCGCTTAAGCGACGAGGCGCCGGTGCGGGCCCGGGGATTCGACCACACCACCCAGGGCTCCTACGCGGCCGCGGCCGGGGTTGCCAAGGCCCTGGGCCTGGACGCGGCCCGGACGGCCCACGCCGTTGCCATCGCCGGCACCGCCTTCAACGCCCTGCGGGTTACCCGCACCGGCGCCCTCTCCCACTGGAAGGGTCTGGCCTACCCCAACGCCGCCTTCGGGGCCACCCACGCGGCCTTCCTCGCGATGCGGGGCGTCACCGGGCCCCTCGGGGTGTTCGAGGGCAACAAAGGGTTCATGGACGCCATCGCCGGCCGGTTCTACATCGACTGGGCCCGGGAGGACCTGGAGCGGGTGACCCGGACCATCGTCAAGAAATACAACGCCGAGGTCCACTCCCAGTCGGCGGTGGAGGCCCTCGAGGAGCTGATGGGGGAATACCGGTTTCGGGCCGACGAGGTGGAGGCGGTCGAGGTTGAGATTTTCGACGTGGCCTACCACATCATTGGGGGCGGGGAGGAGGGGGATAAGACCGTCGTCCGAACCAAGGAGGAGGCCGACCACAGCCTGCCCTACATCCTGGCCGTTATGATCCTGGACGGGCAGGTGATGCCCGAGCAGTACCGGCCGGAGCGCATCCTGCGGGAAGACGTTCAGACCCTGCTGCGCAAGGTGCGGGTGCGGCCCCGGGAAGATTACAGCCGGCGCTTCCCGGCCGAAATGCCCTGCCGGGTGGTGGTTCGGCTTCGGGACGGCCGGGTCCTCGAGAAAGAAAAGGCCGACTACGAGGGCTTTCACACCCGGCCCATGGGCTGGGAGGCCCTGACGGCCAAGTTCGAGCGGCTGGCCGCCCCCTACACCGACGCCGAGCTGCGCCGGGAGCTGATTTCGGCCGTGGAAAACCTGGAGGCCATCAAGGTTTCGGACCTGACCGTCCTCCTGGGC
Organism: Dehalococcoidia bacterium; assembly: GCA_042408785.1. Lineage (GTDB taxonomy): Bacteria > Chloroflexota > Dehalococcoidia > JAUQQI01 > JAUQQI01 > JAUQQI01. The sequence continues at coordinate 3,895 of JBHOQU010000138.1, forward strand.
AGGGTGGGTCGGCGGACCGGGAGGTGAAGACCATGCCGCAGGACCGAGTCGAGCCCCTCTTCGGGGCTAACGTCGACCCGAGCGTGGCCAACTTCAACAAGGCCCGGGCCATTGCCCGGGTTGCCGACGAATCCGGCCTGGACCTGATAACCATTCAGGACCACCCCTACATCGGCCGGTTTTTCGATACCTGGACCCTCCTCGCCTTCCTGGCGGCCCAGACCCGGCGGGTCCACGTGGGGCCCAACGTCGCCAACCTTCCCCTCCGGGGGGCGGTCATGCTGGCGAAGGCGGCGGCCAGCCTGGACCTGATGACCAACGGCCGGGTGGAGCTGGGGCTGGGGGCCGGGGCCAACCCGGCAGTCATCGAGGCCATGGGCGGCCCCCACCGGAGCCCAAGCGAGGCCGTTGCGGCCCTGGGGGAGGCCATCCGGCTGATGCGGGAGTTCTGGTCTGGCAAATCACCCCTCACCTTTGAGGGCAAATACTACCGGGTAAAGGGCCTGGACGCCGGCCCCATCCCCGCCCACCCGATCCGGATCTGGACGGGCAATTACCGCCCGAAGGGCCTCCGCCAGACCGGGGAGCTGGCCGACGGCTGGCTTCCCAGCAGCGTCTACCTGCCCCCGGAGCACGTTCCGGAGCGTCAGAAGCTCATCGATGAGGGGGCGGCCCGGGCGGGACGGCCGCCCACCGCCGTTCGCCGGGGCTACAACGTGATGGGGGTCATCGACCTGGGGCGGCCGGATACGCCGGGGGGCCTGCGCCGGCCGGGACTCATTGTGGGGCCGCCGGAGCACTGGGTCGAGACCCTGATCAGCTTCTACGTGGACCTGAGGCTGGATACGTTCATCTGCTGGCCGGTGGCCGGGGACGAGGTGGTCCAGATCCGGGCCTTTGCCGAGCAGGTGGTGCCGGCAGTAAAGAAGGCCCTAGGTTTCTAGTCGGCCCGGGTCGGGGTGCCCTGGGCCGCCCGTTCCCGGGCGATGGCCTCGATCTCGGCCAGGAGGGCCGGCAGGATCTCCTCTTCCGGGACCGTTTTCACCACCTTCCCCTTCCGGAAGATGGCCCCCTTACCCTTCCCCCCAGCCACCCCCACGTCGGCCTCAGAGGCTTCGCCGGGGCCGTTCACCACGCAGCCCATCACCGCCACCTTGATGGGCACGTTAACCTTCTTCAGGTACTCCTCCACGGCGGCCGCCAGCCCGAGCTGGTCCACCTCGGCCCGGCCGCAGCTCGGACAGGCGACCAGGGTTACCCCCCGTTGCCGCAGGTTGAGGGACTTGAGGATCTCGTAGGCGACGAAAACTTCCTCAACCGGGTCGGTGGCCAGAGACACCCGGATGGTGTCGCCGATGCCGCGGGAGAGGATGGCCCCGATGCCCACGGCCGACCGGATGGTGCCGGTCCGGGGCGTGCCCGATTCGGTGATGCCCACGTGGAAGGGATATGGGACCTTTTCGGCCAGCTTGGTGTAGGCCTCGATGGCGGTGGGCACATCGAAGGCCTTGAGGGAAACCACGATCTGGTCGAAGTCGAGGCTTTCCAGGATACTGATTTCCCAGAGGGCCGCCTCCACCATCCGGTCGGCGGTGCGGGGCACGTGAGGCACCTCCCGGCCGGCCCGCTTCGCCTCCAGCTGGATGGGGGCCGGCGGCAGGCTCCCGGCATTGACGCCAACGCGGATGGGAATGGCCCGCTCCTTGGCCTTGAGAACGACCTGCTTGACCTTTTCGGGGTCCCGGATGTTGCCCGGGTTAAGCCGCAGCTTATCGACCCCGGCCTCGATGGCCATCAGGGCCAGCCGGTAGTCAAAGTGGATGTCGGCCACCAGGGGAATGCGGATCTGCCGCTTGATCTCTCGGAGGGCCTCGGCAGCCTGCTCGTCGGGGACGGCCACCCGAACGATTTCGCACCCGGCGTCTTCCAGCTCCCGGATCTGCCGGACCGTCGCCTTGACGTCCCGGGTGTCGGTGGTGGTCATGGACTGGACCACGATGGGCGCGCCGCCCCCGATGGGCACACCACCCACCCAGACCTGCTTCGAAATCCGTCGCTGAATCATCGTCCGACCGACTCCCCACTTAATAAGCGTACCAGATCATAGTAGCTCACCACGGCGATAATAACCAGCAGGAGCATGAGCCCCACCAGGTGAGCCAGGTTCTCCTTTTCCGGCGGAATGCGCCGGCCGCCCCGGGCCACCTCGATGAGCACGAAGAGCACCCGGCCCCCATCCAGCATCGGGATCGGCAGCATGTTTAAAATGGCCAGGTTCAGGCTGAGCAAAGCGGTGAACTCCAGCAGGTAGCTGGCGCCCAGCTCCTGAACCTGCTCGGTCATCTGGTAAATGCCGATGGGTCCGACCGGCTGGGGCCAGATCTGGCGGGCAACGCTGGTTAAAATTTCGTTCTTGAAAAGGACCAGCAGACGGTAACTTCGCTCGACCCCCTTGGGCACGGCCTCCCAGACCGGGTACGCCTCGGTGATGACCTTGGTGTTCACCTGCTGGATCCTTACCCCCACCGGACCCTGCCCCGCCGGTGGGTTCCAACGGGGCGTAACCCGTGCGGTGAACAGCCGGCCGCTTCCCGGGGGCATCGTCTGGCCCGGGATTACCGCCTCAGGGGGCCGCTCTACCGTAACCAGGATATCCCGGCCCAGGTTTAAGTTCACCTCTTCCTGAAGCTCGAAGATGTTGCGGACCGGGCGGCCGTTAATCGACCGGATGATATCTCCGGGTTTAAGGCCCCCGGCTTCCGCCGGCGAATCGGGAGCGATGTCCAGGACCACCACCTGCCCCACCGGCACATCCCGGGGGACCAGATACGTGCCCGAAAGCAGAGCCACGGCCAGCAAAACGTTCATGGCCGCCCCGGCCGAAAGGATGACGAGCCGCCAGAGGGGAGGCTGGGCGGCCAGACTCCGGGGGTCGCTCGGGTCCTCCTCCCCCAGCATCTTCACAAAGCCGCCCAGGGGCAGAAGGTTTATCGAATAGATGGTTTCGCCGCGGCGGACCGCCACCAGCCGCGGCGGGAAGCCGAAACCGAACTCCAGGACCTTAACCCCGGCCAGGCGGGCGGTGATAAAATGGCCGAGCTCGTGGGCCAGGACGAGTACCCCGAGCACCAGCAGGAAGGTCAGCAGCGGCGGCATTGAACGGCCTCTTTCAACCGGATTTGGGTCTCGTCATAAAGACCGAGAATTTCCGAGAGGGAAGGGTTGTGGAGGGGCTTGTGGGTTTCCAGGGCCCGCCGGACCAGGGCCGGGATGTCGGTGAACCGGATCTGCCCCTCGCAGAAGAGGTCCACCGCCGCCTCATCGGCCGCGGCCAGAACCACGGGGTAACTCCCCCCGAGCCGTCCCGCTTCGACGGCCAGGTCGAAGCAGGGGTACCGTTCGGGGTCCGGACGGCAGAAGGTCAGGGATCGGGCCGCGGCCAGGTCCAGCCTGGGAAGGTGAGTGTTGGGCAGCCGGAAGGGGTAGCTCAGGGCATACTGGATGGGGAGGCGCATGTCGGTCGGCCCAAGCTGGGCCTTAATGGTGCCGTCGGCGAACTCCACCAGGGCGTGGACCAGGCTTTCGGGGTGAATGAGGACGTCGATCCGGTCCCAGGGTGCCCCGAAGAGCCAGTGGGCCTCGATAACCTCCAGGCCCTTGTTCATCAGGGTGGCTGAGTCGACCGTCACCTTCCGGCCCATCCGCCAGGTGGGGTGGCGCAGAGCGTGTTCGGGCTGGGCCTCAGGGAGGCGCTCCAGGGGCCACTCCCGGAACGGCCCGCCCGAGGCCGTCAGGACCAGCCGGGAGACCCGACCCGGCGAAAAGCGTCCCGGGACCAGGGGCCGGTCCCAATCCGGGGCCGGAACCCCGTCGGCCTCCCCATCCAGGCACTGCCAGAGGGCGCTGTGCTCGCTGTCCACCGGCCGCACCTCCCCCCGCCCGGCCGAAACGGCCTCCGCGATGAGGGCGCCGCCGATTACCAGGACCTCCTTCGTGGCCAGGGCAACGGCCTTCCCGGCCCGCAGGGCCGCCAGTGTCGGGACTAGCCCGGCCCGGCCGCTGGTAGCCACCACAACGGTATCCACGTCCGGCCGCGAGACCATCTCCTCCGGCGGCTGGAGCCGCCCAGGTCCGGTCCAGCGCCCGGTTTCGGCCCCCTCAAACCAGACGGCATCCGGCCGGAAGGTTTGGGCCTGCTCGGCGAGGAGGGGGATATTTTTGCCGGCGGCCAGGCCGACCACCTGCCAGTGGGGGGCAAAGGCGGCAATGACGGAAAGGGTCTGCCGGCCGATGGACCCGGTGGAGCCGAGGACCACCACCCGGCGCGGCGGGACCGAGGCGCTCATCAAGAAAATTATACCCCGATCCGGCGGCCCCTTTTTCCGGCCGCCCAGGCCCTTCCAGCCTTCGGCGCTGAAACCGTAGGGGCGCACGGCCGTGCGCGCCGGCAACCACCTGAAAGCCCTGTCGGCCGTCAGGCACCCCGGGGTGCATTCTTATGTAAAAGGTTCCGGTCAGGAGCCGGGACGACGCCTAGCGCTGGAGGAGCCAGATGCAGGTGCCGTCGGGGTCCCGCAGGCAGGCCGCGCGGGCGCCCCACTCGTAATCCCGGGGCTCCCGCTCGACCTGAATACCCATCGCCCGAAGCTGCTCACAGGCGGCATCCACATTCGGCACATTGAAGCTGAGGTGGTCCAGGCCCGCCGCATTACCGGTCAGGTCAAAGGAGCGCAGGCCGGGGGCCGGGGTGGCGGTCTTGAAAAGATAAAGGGCCACCGTCCCGGCCCGGACGAAGGCCGACTCCCCATCCTGGTATTCCGGGACAAACCCCAGAGCCTGGTAAAAGGCCAGGCTCTTCTCCAGGTCCGTCACCGCAATCCCGATGTTATCGAGGCCGGTAATCATCCCGGGCACCTCCTCGGCAAAGGGTTAAAATTCCGGGCACCAGCCGGTCCCGGACCGGGTGTGGTAAAATCTTTGCGGGCAACTCGGCCCGGACCCGGCAAGCCCCCATCGTCTAGCGGCCTAGGACGCCACCCTTTCAAGGTGGAGGTCGGGGGTTCGAATCCCCCTGGGGGCACCCTAGCGGCGGGAAGATTCTGCAAGGCCGAACAGCTGCCAGACGAGCCGCTCCACCCAGGCTGTCCCAAACACCGTAATGATGCCCCCGGCCAGGATAAGCGCCCCCCCCAGGTAGGTGGTCCACCCGGGAATCTCCTTGAAAATCAGGGCCGCCAAAATCACGGCTACCAGCGGCTCCACGTAGGTCAAAATCGCCCCCGACTGGGCCTTCACCCGGCCGAGGCCCCCGTAATATAACCCGATGCCCAGGGCGGTGTGCACCGCCCCCAGCGTAAAGAGCAGGCCCCAGGTCTGAGGCGAGGGCACCCCGGAAATCTGGGTGAGGGCAGGCGACAGGATAACACCGGCCACCAGGCAGTTGTAAAAGGTGACCGTCTCCACCGGGAGCCGGCCGGCGATGGCCTTCGAGGCCACCGTCCGCAGGGCGTAAAAGAGGCCCGTTCCCAGGCCGCAAAGCACCCCGACCAGGTTCGGGGTGCCGCCCCCGGCCGCATCCCCCAGGGCCACCAGCGCAACCCCGCTGAAGGCCAGTACCAGGGCGACCGGAGTACTGGGCTCAAGCCGCTCCCCAATGAGAAAGGGCGCCAGGACCGCCACGAAAACCGGGGCAGTGTAGGCTGCCAGGACGGCGCTGGCGATGGTAGTGAGCCGGAAGGCGTAGAAAAAGAGCAGCCAGTCCATCGCCAGAAAAATGCCCATCAAGAGCAGGACCGGCCAGTTCCGCCCGAACCGGAAAAGGGCCCGTTGACCGGTCAGGAGAAAATAAGCCCCCAGGATGAGGGCCGCAAACCCCACCCGAAAAAAGGCGATGGTCGGCGGCGGAAGGTCAATAAAGCGGACGAAGATTCCGACCGAACCCCAGATGGCGGCCGCCGCCGCCACCTGCACGTAGCCCCGGAGCCGGTTCAACTCAGGAGGCGACCCCTTCACGCTCGGCAAACCACCAGAAGTCTATAAACTCGAAAGGATTGTCCTGCTCGGCCACAACTTTGAGAAACTGGCGGTCGGAAGGGTCGGCAAAGCCCCGCAGGATGACGGCCGCCAGCCGGTGAAACCGGGCCAGGTGCTCCTGAAACCGGCGGGCGCCGTAGTCGGCCGCCTGCCCGGTGGAGATGAGGAAAGGCCAGTCGCTCGCCTGCAGAAGGAGCAGCTCCCGGGCGGCCTGCCGCAGAAAATCTCCCAGCCCCCCGGCCAGGTCGTTGCCCACGGCGGCCAGCCGCTCCATCATCCGCTCGGCGGCGTGGATGTGGGGCCACATCCAGCGGTTGGTGTCGTTGTTCCACGTGTAGTGGCCACCCCCCTCTCCCCAGGAGCTTTCGGGCAAGTGGATGGCGGCTTCCGGCGGGTACTCGTCAAGGTAGCGGCCGACCCGGACGGCCTCAACCCACGGGTGTCGGGCAAGCCGCCGGAAGACGCCGGCCAGCCAGTCACAGCCCTCGAACCACCAGTGGCCGAAAAGCTCGGTGTCGTAGGCCGCCACCACGATGCCGGGCCGTCCCGCCTCCTGAAAGTACCCCGCCAGGCGCTCCTCCAGAATGGCCACAAAGTGGTCGGCGTGGGCCTCCAGCCGTTCCCGGGCCCGCTCGGGCTCGTAGGGCAGTTTCCGGCCCAGGTCCCCGCTGGCGTCGGTCACCCGCCAGTACCGCAGGCCGCTCACCGGATCCCGTCGGTGAAACTCCCGGTAGTAAAAGTCGCCGGGGTAGCCCTGAGTTGCCGACCAGACCTGGAGGCCTGTCTTTTCCTCCCGGCCGAAGACGGCCACGCCGGAGTCGCCCACCCAGTAGGGCCTGAAGGTGGTGCCCCGCCCGCTTACCGGCCGCTCGGGGGCAACCCGCCGCCTTTCGGGCACGGCATAGGGGCCGATAACTTCCCCGGCCGTTTTGCCCACCAGCTCCCCACCCTCGATGGGCCGGGTATCGGTGAAGAAAAACCTCACCCCCTGGGCCTCTAAAAACTCCTCCAGCCCCGGCTTGCGGATGCCCGTTTCGGGATGGATAAAGGCGGGCCGGTAACCGCACTCGGGTAGCCAGACGCCCTCGGGCTGGCGGCCAAAGAGGCGGCGGTGGGCCTCAAGGCCGGTCCGGAGCTGCCCGTAGATGCTGGAGTCCCGCTCCAGCAGGGGAAGATACGGGTGGGTGGCCGGCCCCCCGATAAGCTCCACGTATCCGGCGTCGGCCAGCGCCCGCAGCCTGGGGATGAGCTGGCGGCCGTAGGCCTCAAAGCGGGCCCGCAGCCGCCCGAAATGGCCGGCCCAGAACCGGGCCAGGCCGGCCATAACCCGGTCCCCGGCCTGGTCGAAGCGCCGGGCGTCGAGCTCCGCCAGGCTGAGCCGCTCGGCCAGGTAGACATCGAAGCCGGCCAGGATGTCAGGGTCGGCCAGCTGCTCGGCCAGAATCGGCGTTATCCCAAGGGTCAGGCCGAACCGTACCCCCTCCGCCGCCAGCTCCTCGAGGGCGGCAATCAGGGGAAGGTAGGTGTCCAGGATGGCCTCGTGGAGCATCTCCTCGCCGTGGGGCCAGCGGCCTGCCCGCCGCACGTAGGGAAGGTGGGAGTGCAGAACCAGGCCGAAGTAGCCCTTCATTGCGCCTTTCCAAGAACTCTACCCTGCGGCGCCGCCAGCTCAGCCACCACTACCTGCCCCGGGGCGATGAATACCCGCCCGACCCTGGTGGTGCCTTCAACCTCGACCAGCACCAGGTCGCCTACCTGGAGCTCGAGCCCCTGGGCCTCAATGAAGTAGACGCGGCCCGCCCGCTCGAACCGAACCCCCGCCACGGCCTGTCCCATCACCGCAGGGTCGGCAGCCCCAGCATCAGATTATCCAGCGTCAGGCGGGCGTGGACGTTCTGCTCCAGCAGGCGGCGGGCCCGCCGGATCTGCCGGATGGCATCTGCCACCCGGTCGCGGCTCAGGTCCCGGGCCGCCCGCCCGATTTCGGCCTCCCGGTCCCGGTTGGTTATGAGCTCGGGCGCCCCGACCTGCACCAGCAACACGTCCCGCCACCACTCGGCCAGAAGGTCCAGGGCTTCGAAAACCAGGTCCCGGTCCCGTCCGAATGCCTCGGCCAGCTCCTGGGCCCACCGCAGGGCCCCGGCCGCGTCCCCCGAAGCCAGCAACCCCGCCTGCCGGTCCAGCAGTTCCTGCCGCCAGCGGAGCCATTCCACATCATGCGCCAGGGCCAGCGACCGCCCCACCCGCCCCCGCCCCAGGGCGGCTACGAGGCGGGCCAGCTCCGGCTCCAGACCCCGCTCCCGGAGCAGGTCGGCTACCCGGGCCGTTCCCACCGGCCGGAGTTCCAGCCGCAGACACCGGGACCGCACCGTTTCGGGCAGGGCGGAATCGTCGGCCGCGATTAAGATAATGAGTACGTGGGGCGGGGGCTCCTCCAGGGTTTTAAGGAGGGCGTTGGCCGCCTCCACCGTCATCGTCTCGGCATCCAGGATGATAAACACCCGGTGCCGGCCGGCCATGGGCAGCAGGCTGGCGTCCCGGATCAGCTGGCGCACCGCCCCGATACCCACCCGGGTGCTGGCCCCCTCCTCGTCCTCGTCGAAGGTCATTCCCCGCCGGATGACCATCACGTCCGGGTGAACCCCCCGGTCGACCCGGATGCACTGGGCGCACCGGCCGCAGGGCGGGTCCTCGCCCTCGCAGTTAACGGCCTTGGCCAGAAGCATTCCCACGGTGGCTTTGCCCACCCCCGGGGGGCCGACGATAAGGTAAGCCTGGGCGGTCCGACCGGAGGCCAGGCTCCGGCGAAGGAGGTCCACCGCCCGCTCGTTTCCCACCACCGGCCAGGGCATCCTCACTCCCCAACGTCCAAGGCCATAAGGTCCTCATAGGTCTCCCGCCGCCGGATGAGCCGGGCCTGCCCGCCGGAAACCAGCACCACTGCCGGCTTTAAGGCGGCGTTATAGTTGCTGGCCATGGCCAGGCAGTAAGCGCCGGCCGCGGGCAGGGCCAATAGGTCCCCCGGCTCCACCGGGGGCAGGTGGACGTCCCGGACCAGAATATCCCCTGACTCGCAGTATTTCCCGACGACCGTGACCGGAGCGGTCGGGAGTTCCCCGGCCCGGTTGGCCACAATCACCTCGTAGCGGGCACCGTAAAGGGCAGGCCGGATGTTGTCGGCCATTCCCCCGTCCACCGCCACGTAGGTCCGGACGCCGGGGATGGTCTTTACCGCTCCGACCCGGTAAACCGCCACCCCGGCGGGGCCGATGATGGACCGCCCAGGTTCGACGACCAGCCTCGGCCGGGGAAGACCCCACCGGGCCAGCTTGGCCTGTACGGCCTGGCAGACCGCCCCGATGTAGTCGGCCACGGCCGGGGCGGGGTCTTCGGCCAGGTAGGGGATGCCAAGCCCGCCGCCGGGACTGAACTCCCGGAACTCAAAGCCGTGGCGCCGGGCCGCCTCCCCGACAAAATCGAAGCAGATAGCCACCGCCCGCTCGAATGCCTCCAGGTCGAAAATCTGCGACCCGATGTGGACGTGGAACCCAACCAGCTCCAGGTTGCGGGCCTTAAAGACGGCCTCGACCGCCTCCTCGGCCTGGCCGGTGGCGATGGGCAGGCCGAACTTGGTATCGATAACCCCGGTGGTGATGTACTGATGGGTATGGGGGTCGATACCCGGGGTGAGTCGGATCAGCACCGGCTGCCGCCGGCCGGCGGCCAGCCGGTCGATCAGGCCCACCTCGTAAAGGTTATCAACTACGAACCGGCCGACGCCGACCCGGAGGGCCAGCTCGATTTCGTCGGGCGTCTTGTTGTTGCCGTGGAAGTAAACCCGGTCCATGGGAAAGCCGGCGGCGTGGGCGATGGCCACCTCGCCCCCGGAGACCACATCCAGGCCCAGGCCTTCGTCGGCGAAGAGCCGGGCCAGGGGACGGTTTAGAAAGGCCTTGGCGGCGTACACCACCAGCCCGTCCCCGTACTGCCGGCCCAACTCCTCCCGGTAGGCCCGGGCCCGGGCCCGCAGGGTCAGCTCGTCAAAAATATAAAGGGGCGTGCCGAAGGTGGCGGCCAGGTCCACCACGTCGCACCCGCCCACCGCCAGGTGACCGGAAGGGGTAAGCTCGGCGCTCAGGGGCAGCACCTTTTCCAGGCCAGGTTTGCCGTGAAACAGGGCCATCAACCGCTCCCTTACCGGGTCTGCGTATCTATTTTACCGGGCCGTCCCGCCGGCAAAGGCGTGGAGAAAATTAACCACCGACTTTTCGAAAAGGCGCATCCCCTCGACGGTGGCGTACTCGTTGGGGCTGTGGGCCCGGCCGCCGTGGCCCAGACCGCCCATGGCGAAGGGCAAGCCCAGAACCTCGGTGAAAAGATAAAAGGGGGCCGACCCGCCCAGGTGGGGCCAGACCTCCGGCTCAAAGCCGAAGTCCCGGAAGCTCTTGATCAGCGCCTGGACCACCTCGGCCCGGATGCTGGTCTTGGCCCAAGGGTAGGCATCGTGGACGACCAGCTCAATATCCCCGAAGCCGTGGCGGTCGAGGTGCTCCCGGATCCGCCGGATGGTGAGTTCCGGACGCATGCGGGGAACCAGCCGGCAGTCAAGCTTGGCCCGGGCCTCGTGGGGAAGGACGGTCTTCGTGCCCTCGGCGGTGTGGCCCGAAATGATGCCGTCGATGTTAAGGGTGGGCTGGTAAAGGTATTTCTTGAGCAGGTCCACCCCGGTCAGGTCGTACTTAAACCGGCGGACCTCGTGGGCCTGCAGAAGAGTCTCCGGGGTGAAGGTCGCCTCCAGCCGCCCAAGCACTTCCTGGTCCTCGGCCGAAGGGGGCTCGACCTCATCGTAAAAGCCGTCGATAAGAATGTGCTTCTGGTCCGGGCTGAGCATGGTTGAAAGGGCATGGATGAGGCGCCAGGTCGGCGAATGGAACCAGACGGCGTTGCTCCCGTGGACCGCCCGGGTCGTCGGCCCGCCCCAGTCCCCACCCCGACAGACGAGCTCGAAAAAGACGATGCCCTTCACCCCCAGGTACATGACGACCTTGCCGGTCAGGTCCTGGGAGAAGGCCGGGAAGTAGACGGCGTCGGCCCGGAGCCGGTCCCGGTTCGATTTAACAAAATCGGGCAGGTGGGGACTGCCCAGCTCCTCTTCTCCCTCGATGACCAGCTTAAAATTCAGGGGGAACGCGCCGGTCACGGCCTTCAAAGTCTCTAAGACGTTAAAAAAGCAGGCCAGCGGTCCTTTCTGGTTGGTGGCGCCCCGGCTCACCAGGCAGAGCCCGTGGGGCGGAAAGTCGATAACTTCACCCCCGAAAGGGGGCACCACCCACACCTCCCCGACGACCGGCTGGACGTCATACATCCCGTAGACAAGGAGGGTCTTTGGGGCACCGGCGTCCAGCTCCCCATACACCACCGGGTGCCCGGCCGTGGGGCAGACCTCGGCGCGGCCACCGAGCCGGACAAGCTCGGTGGCCAGAAGCTCGGCCATCTCGGGAATGCCGGTGCCGTCGGCCGAGATGGAAGGCTGCCGGACAAACCGCCTGACCCGGTCCAGGTGGGCTTCGAAGTGGTCGTCAATATGGGCGTAGAGGGCTTCAAGCAAAGCCACGCCTCCCAGCGCAGGGTACGGTTCCACCGTATGTTACCACAACTGCGCCCGGACCCGGCCCGGTTTGGCGGGCCGGCAGCGCTTTTGGGTCCCGGCCGTAACCCGAGGCCACAGTCAACCATTCCGTAGGGGCGCACGGCCGTGCGCCCCTAAGACCAAGGGGGGATAACCGGAGAGCCCGGCGTGGGCGGCACGGATTTGCCGCGCCGGCAGTGTGGGCTCAGGCAGTTCAAGCCTTTACGTCGTCTTCGGTGTGCTTAAAGCCGATCTTCTTGTGGGTTCCGTCGCAGAAGGGCTTATTCTGGGAGCCGCCGCACCGGCAGAGCCAGGTCTCACCGTCAACAGTGAGCTCCCGGCCGCTGGGCAGCACGATTTTAAACTTGCCCCGAACCCAGTAGGGGCCGTTGTTGGTGGGGGTGATAATTGCAAAATCCTGGTCGGACATAACCCATACCTCCCTTTTTAGGATTTCTAAACCAGGAGGCCCGCACCCCGGCGGGCACTGCGCCCGGACATACCCTTTGTTAAGTTTATAACTTGCTTATTTTAGTATAGTCCAGATGCAGTCAGCTTACAAAGGTTTCGAGCCGTCCCCAGGGCTGATGGGGCGGGCTAGCCCCCGACCCACCAGATTTTGAGCTGCCGCACCAGCGGCCCCGCCGGCCGGCCCTGGAGGCGGGCCTGGGCCTCCAGGTAGGACGGCAAGTAGCGGAGGACCGGGGGCAGGAGGGGTCGGACCCGGCGGGCCAGTCGGAACACCCGCTCGGCGTAGGCCGGGTCCCGGGCATAGCCGAAGCCCCGGGCCAGGGGCTCCGGCAGAAGGGCGGCGCTGAAGCGGCGGTAGGCCCGCAAAAGGGGCCGCAGTACCGGCGAAAGGTCGAAGAGTTCGTCGGCCAGCCGCCGGGCGGCCGGTATCACCTGGAGCTGGGCGGCCCGCCGGACGAAATAGTCCGAAAATTCTGACCACGAGGCAGGCAGCTCCTCAGGAAAGACCCCGAAGAGGAGCATCGAAAGGCGGCTCTCGGCATAGTAAGTCCGAAGCTCCGCGGGCGTAAGGGGCCGGACCGCCTTTTCGTAGACCAGCAGGGCGGTATCCGTCAGGGTCGCCCAGACCCAGACCAGGGCGTCGACGTCGGTCGCGGCGTAGGGGGTGCCGTCCGGGAGGCGGCCCTGGATGCGGCGGTGGACCCGATAGACGTGCCGGGCGGCCGAGATGGCCTCCTCAAGGCTGCCGAAGACCATCGGGAAGACCTGGGCAAAGGTTCGGCGGAACCGCCCCAGGGGGTCCCGGGTTACCCGGGAGTGGTCGGCAATGGCCTGAGCCACGGCCGGGTGCCCCAGCTGCAGAAGGGTCGCCCGTCCGGCCCCCAGGAAGATTAGACTCTCCCGGTTTACCCGCCAGGTAACGGAATCCGGGCCGTAGAGGCCGGCCCGGCCCGAAGGGACCCGCCTTTTAAGCTCGGCGATGGCGGCCTCGAACTTCTCGGGGCTTACCCGCGCCAAGGCCCGGCTCACCGGCTAAATTTTAGGCCAAAAAAGGAGCAGGGCCGGGTGGCCATTCCCGGCCCTGCCGGAGAAAGGAGGAGGTGCAAAGGCTCAGGCGGCAGCAGAACGGTGTGACGAGCGGGGGTGCTGCGATTCCGGGTGTTTTCGCTATTCGGTTGTCTCGGCTCAGCTCTCCCGGTCCCTTCCGGACCGTCCGTGAAAAATATAACAAACGAGGCCCGGCTTGTCAAGGGGTTTCGGGGGCAAATCGTCAAAATTTTCACAATTTTCCACAACTTCCTCGGCCTCAGAAGCCCACGGCCGTGGCCGGCTGCTGAACGTGGACCCCGCCGTGGAGGCACCCGTCTGTCGGGTCGATGACGATCCCCACGGGCCGGCCGAAATCCGAGGCCGCCACCGTCTCCTCCAGCACCACCAGCCGGTGGCCCATGGCCGCCAGGATATCCCGGGTTTCCGCCGTGAGGCGGCTGTCGATGTGGGTCTCGGGACCCTCGCAGTGGATACGCGGGGCCGAGACGGCCGCCTGGATGCCCAGGCCGAACTCCAGGACGTTAAGGATGCTCTGGAAGACCGCCGTTATGAGCCGGCGGGCGCCGGGAGCTCCGATGGTCATAAAGGGCCGGCCGTCCCGCAGGACCAGGGCCGGGGTCATGTTCACCAGCGGCCGCTTGTTGCCGGCCAGGGAGTTGGGCCGGTTCGGTCGGGGGTCAAACCAGACCATCCCGTTGTTCAGCAGGATGCCCGTTCCGGGGATGACCACGCGGGAGCCGAAGAGCTCCCCCAAAGTGTTGGTCAGGGAAACCATGTTGCGCTCCCGGTCGACCACCCCGAGGTGGGTGGTGCAGCCGGGGTCGGGCCCCGCCGGACCCTCTCCCCGGGCCCGGGCCGGTCGGCCCTCGTGCTTCCAGGGGTTGCCCGCCGGGACCTCCAGGGTGGCCCTTTCAAAGTCTATGGTTGACCGCACCTCGGCGGCGTACTCTTTGCTGACGAGGCCGGACCACGGGGCGTCGACGAAGTCGGGGTCGGCCAGGAAGGCGAAGCGGTCGGCGAAGGCCCGGCGGCTGACCTCGGCGATGAGATGCAGGCTTTGGGCCGAGTTGTGGCCGTACCGGCTCAGGCGGAAGCCTTCGGCGACGTTGAGCATTTCGACCAGGGTGGTTCCGGCGCAGGGGCCCGGGGCGGCCAGGATTTCAAAGCCCCGATAGGTGGTCCGCAGGGGCTCTTCGTAAAGTTTGGGCTCGTAGCGGGCTAGGTCGTCCCGGGTGATGAGGCCGCCCCGGGCCGCCATCGCCTCGGCGATCCGGGCGGCGATGGGCCCCCGGTAAAAGGCATCAGGGCCCTCCCGGGCGATAAGCTTCAGGGTCCCGGCCAGCTCCGGCTGCCGGAAAATTTCCGCCGGCTCCCACCAGCGGGTCCGGGGCCTCGGCGGAACACCGTGGGGTAGAAACACTGCCGCCGTTTCGGGAAACTCTTTAAGCTCGGCCATCGCCACGGCGATATTCAGGCTTACATACCAGTCCATGGGGAAGCCTTCTTCGGCGTAACGGATGGCCGGCTCCAGCACCTGGTCAAGGCGCATGGTGCCGAACTTCTCGAGGGCTAGGGCGAGCCCGGCAACGGTTCCCGGCACCAGCGGGGCCCGGTACCCCACCAGGTTGGCGCGGTCCTTCACGGCCGGCCAGCCGAACATCCCAGCCTGCCCACCGGCCGGGTCCAGTTCGAAGGTTTCGGGCCCGGCCGCGGCGGGGGTGCGGCCCGTGAACTCCACCACGAACTGCCGGCCCCGGCGGTTGTCGTGAATCAGCATGTAGCCGAGGCCCCCGATGCCGCTCATAAAGGGCTCCACCACCCCGGCGGCAAAGGCGGCCGCCACCGCCGCGTCCACGGCATTCCCGCCTTTGAGCAGAATTTCGGCCCCGGCCTCGGCGATGAGGGGATGCTCGCCCACCACCATACCGTTGGGGGCAACAACCTCGCTTTTGGAAAGGGTAAGTTCCGTCCGCACCAGCCGGGTCATATTAGACCTCCTTCACTCGTACTTTTCCGCGCCGGAGGCCCCGGCTTTTAAGCCTGGGGAGGAAGGCGCGGTTGACAGCTCCTCTGATGTGAGGCAAAATGTAGCCGTGAAGCTTGTCAAAACTGCCAAATGCCAACTCCAGGTTAATACTGAGCAGGCAGCCGTTCTCCTAGAAACCTTACAGAGGTTTGCTGGCGCCTGCAACGACATCCTCCGTGTCTCTCAGGAGAACCGTACCACCAACAAGGTCAAACTCCAGCACCTCTGCTACCGCACCATCAAGGAAAAGTACGCCCTGCAAGCCAACCTGGTCATTCGCGCCATCGCCCGCGTGGCCGAAGCCGCCAAGAAAAAGCGGAAACCGTCCCAACCCAGGAAGTTCAAACCCACCAGCATGAGCCTCGACCAACGCACCTTCTCTTTCAATGAAAAACGGTGGGAAGTTTCTGTTTCCACGGTGGGCGGCAGGCTTAAGCTTCCCCTTGCCAGAGGGCTTCTTGCCGGGCAAAAGCCTACTTCTGCTACCCTCT
>JBHOQU010000140.1:0-2361 GCA_042408785.1 Dehalococcoidia bacterium
GCCGAAAGGAGCCGAGAAGATGGCCGAGTACGTGCTTACGTCCGAAAGGGTCGAGGTCGAAGACTCCCTCGAGGCCGTCTACAGGCTTTTCCAGGCCCGGGGCTGGGGCGACGGCCTGCCCATCATACCCCCCACCGAGGACCGGGTAAAAAGGTTCTTAGACTACACCGACCGGGAACCCCAGGAGGTCGTCGCCGCCATCCCGCCCCGCTGGGGCGAGGCCACCGTCGAAAAAATCGCCATCAACGCCGTCATGGCCGGCTGCCTGCCAGAATACCTGCCGGTAATCATCGCCGCCGTGGAGGCCATGGCCGACCCGGCCTTTAACCTCTACGCCATCCAGGCTACCACCCACCCGGTGGCCCCCTTAGTTATCCTTAACGGGCCCATCGCCCGGGAACTGGGCGTAAACTCCGGCTACAACGCCTTCGGCCAGGGCTGGCGGGCCAATGCCACCATCGGCCGGGCCATCAGGCTCATCCTGATGAACATCGGCGGGGGTATCCCCGGCCGGCTGGACCGGGCCACCCAGGGCCAGCCCAGCAAGTACACCTACTGTGTGGCCGAAAACGAAGAAGCCAATCCCTGGGAGCCTTTGCATGTGGAAAAAGGCTTTGAGTCGTGGATGAGCACCGTAACGGTGATTGGGGGCGAAGCCCCCCACAACATCAACGACCGCGGCAGCACCTCGGGCCTGGGGATTTTAAAGACCTGCGCCGGCGCCATAGGCGCCATCGGGACCAATAACTACTACCGGGGCGGTGAGATTTTAATCGCCTTTGGGCCGGAGCATGCCGAGACGCTGGCCCGGGACGGGTTTAACAAAAGGTCCATCCGGGAGTATATCTTTGAGCATGCCCGAAACCCCCTTTCGAAGTTTTCGGCGGAGAATGCGGCCATCTACCGGGAGGAGGCGGCCCGGCGGGGGCTTGTGGTTGGGGATGACTATCTGGTGCCGGTGGTGGACGGGCCCGAAAGCATCTGGATAATGGTGGTGGGTGGTGCCGGCAAGCATTCGTCGTGGGTTCCGACCTTTGGGGGCACGACCCGGGCGGTGATAAGGCCCATCGCTTTAAGGGACGGAACCCCGGCCAGGTCCATCCGGGACTTCCGAAAGGAACCGGGAATGTAGTGAGGTTCTGACCGGCCGGAAATTGGCTGGTCCCCGGATGACAGACTGGCGGTCTGGCCGGCAAAACGGTAAGCCGCACGGCCTTAGGTAGCCGGAGTTTAGGCGGGATAAGGGTTCCAGGCGTGGCAAGCGCAGGTCCGCAGGCAGCATCATGCGTGCTTCCGGCGGCGCAGTTGACAACATCTCTCGGCTGCGGCTTCCCCAAGCGATGATGCGGCTTGGCTTCAAAGCCGGGAATACCGCCTCCGTGCTGAGCCCCGGTCTTCGGCCCGGCGGTACGGCCGGGAAGTAAGGTTTACCGAAAGCTCCTAAGGTGCCCCTGCCACAGGCTTAGGGGCCCGGAGCTGGGATGAGGCCGGTGGGCCCCGGGCGGCCACAGGGCCGGTGCCTGGGGGGCGGCCGTGGCGTCCGGTCCTAATTGGGCCCGCGGTAAGTTCCGGCCCCGCGCAACGACCCTGTTACCAGCTCTGGGAAACAACCCACCCGGCGTAGCTTTGTCGGACGCACTCAAGATTCGAGGACCTGCATCGGGCCATCGCCTTTAAAGCGACGATGGCGTTGGCGCCGGCCGGTGTTTCTTAAAGCGGCGGTCGGGGTCTGGTGCCGGCCTGCCCCGGGGCGGACGGCATCGACTCCGTTTCCCTTCGGGTCTCCCGGACCGGAGCGGGGCCGGCAGGCCCTCTTGGCCGTGGTAGAATTTAAGCCGGAGAAGACCGATGCCGAAGGAAGTTCTCTTTTTAGCCGAGGAGTCCGCCGAGGGCGGCTACGAAGCCTACGCCCCGGGTTATTCTATTTACACCCAGGCTGAAACCCTCCAAGAGCTAAAACAGATGGTTTTAGATGCCGTTCGCTGCCACTTTGACGAGGCCGAGCTTCCCCGGGTCATCCGGCTGCACCTGGTTCGGGAGGAGGTCATCGCCGTTTGAGGCTTCCCCGGGACGTAAGCGGGGAAGAGCTGGCGCGGCTTTTGGAAGGATCCGGCTACCGTGTGACCCGTCAGACTGGGATTCACCTGAGGCTAACCAGGCGCGGGAACGGTGAGCACCACATTACCATTCCCAGGCATGGTAGCCTTAAAGTCGGCACCTTAAGCGCGATTCTCAAGGATATAGCACAGCACCTGGACGTCAGTAAAACGGACCTTATCCGGAGTCTTTGGGGCTAAAAGGCTTTTAAAGGCCGGCGGCCGGGGGCCCCGGCCCAGCCCCCACTTGGAAAGCAAGTGTGGA
>JBHOQU010000141.1:0-1303 GCA_042408785.1 Dehalococcoidia bacterium
TCTGCCGGCCCGCTCGATGAAATGCTGCAGGGTGAGGGGGTAGTCCATCATCAGCCCCTTGAAGTCGGACACCTCGAACACCTCCTCGCTAAGGGTTGCTGCCTGAGCCTCCGGCCCAAGCCAAAGAATTATATTTTTTAACTTCGCGTTCCCGCAACCGGATCCCGAAATGCGCCAGGAGATCGTTACCGGGTGCTAGGGGCCGTAGTAGCCAAAGCCGGCCCGCCTCCAAACTCGACATAAGTTGCTCCGCAACTTATGTCGAGTTTTGCCGTATCTGGGTCGGGTAAGGAATGTGGCAGAGCTGCTTGAGCTTGGGACCTGCTGGGTTTATTTTTTGTCCGACCCCATTTTGGGGCCGGGCTTGATGGCAAGACCCCGACGGCCAGGGAATATCCGGCGGAGGAAATTTGACATAAATCGCTTATCGATTTATGTCAAATTTGGTGCCGGTGGTTTTGGACCGGGTAAGCACCAGCCTATTGTTGGCTATTGGCAGGACCCCTGGCAACGACCTCTTGGCACATTACAACCCAACGGGCGATGCGCAACGCCGGCCGCCTGACGCTTTCGTCCACGAACTTCATCCTGGTCGTGTGCAAGGCCTTGAGCCTTGTCAGGGCCTCAGCTGGACATTCTAAAATCAAGCTCCTGCCTGGGCAAGACCCAACGGCCGCCGGCCCAACCGCCCGGGCCGCGGTTCGCCGGTCGATAGCCACGGAAACGGCCGGTCTTATCCTTCAGCGGGAAAACCGAGCTGGTTAAACGGCAGTGGGGTTGGCCGGAAGGCTTTTGGCTTCGTGGGCGCCGCCCGGGCAGTATTCGGGTCCGAGGGGTTTGACACCGTTCGCTGAACTGCACCTGTTCAGGTCTGCGGGATTTCAGGAAAATATGCGGCCGCATAACGACTCTGCCCCGGTGATGGTGGTATGAGCGGATAGAAAAGGGGCAGACACCTCCGTTATGGTTGTTTTAGGTCAAAACAACCCTTCAGGGAGGTGCCCGCCCGCCCTTGACATAAGCTTTTCAAGCTTATGTCAAAAGCGACCATTCGGCCCCCGCAGGTCAAGACCCGGCCCGAGGACCGGCCCAGAAACTGCCCCTGCTGCGGCTCGATTTACCGGCACCGACACGGTTATTCAACAAAGCCGCTAGTGGTGGTCACCGTCCGCTGCAAGTGCGCTCAGGCACTATCCGGCCGGGGTGACCCGGGCCGACGGCGGCTGTGGCCTGGGCCTTAGGCCTAAGCACCAGGTCGATTGCACGGGGTCGTTATTGCCCTGGACCTGGGAACCGGCCAACC
>JBHOQU010000090.1:0-1252 GCA_042408785.1 Dehalococcoidia bacterium
CCCAGCTCGGCATCCAGGCCGGTGCGGGTGTACTTGTTAAGCAGGGTTCCCCACTCCAGAATCTGAAGGTCCACCTGAATCCCAAACTGGCGCATCGCCGCCTGAAAGGCCTCGCTTATCTCCGCATCCTTCGGGTAGCGACCCCGGGGCGAGTAGTGCTTTAAGCTGAGCCTCTGCCCATCCTTGGCCCAGAACCCATCCGAACCCTTAGAATAGCCCGCCTGCCGCAAAAGCTCCTCGGCCCGCCTCGGGTCATACGCCCAGTACTGACTCAGGTCCTTGTAGCCCACGATGCCCGGTGAGATATAGGACGTGGCGGGCAGGGCGTTGCCCTCCAAGATGTTGTCGATGACCGGCTTGCGGTCGAAGGCATAGTTTATTGCCTGCCTTACCCGAACATCGTTTACCGGCGGCCGGTTGACATTGAACCCGAAGAACACCACCCGAAGCCCGTCCACCTCGTGGACCACGAACCGATTGTCCCGCTTAAACTGGCCCACCTGCGCCAGAGCCGGAATGAACACCATGTCCGCCTCCCCGGTCTGCAAGGCCAGCATCCGGTTGCTCTCCTCAGGCACCACCCGGTAGACCACCCGGTCCAGGTAGGCCTTATCGCCCCAGTAGCCGTCCCAGCGCTCGATGGTTATCCGGTCGTTGGTCCGCCACTCCACAAACTTAAAGGGCCCGGTCCCCACCGGATTGCGCCCAAAGTCCTGACCGTATTTTTGCAGGGCCGCCGGGCTCACAATGGACATAAACCAGGTCGAGACCGCCCGCAGAAGGGGCCCGTACGGGCCGTCGGTTAAGATGTCCACCGTGTAGTTGTCCCGGACCTCGGCCCCCTTTATCCCCCGGAAGAAGGAGGCGGCCCGGCTCTGGGGCGCAATGGCCCGCTCAACGCTTATCTTGACGGCCTCGGCATTCATATCGGTGCCGTCGTGGAACTTTACCCCCTGCCGCAGGTAAAAGCGCCAGCGGTCTGGGGCCACCTGCTCCCAGCGTTCGGCCAGCCAGGGCTTTAAGCTCATGTCGTAGTCGAGCTTAAGCAGGCTTTCAAAGATGTTGGTGGCGACCCAGCCGCCGGCGGCGGTGGTGTCGTTGGTGGGGTCCAAGGAGACGGCATCGATGGGGCGGACGATGGTCAGGGTTCCGCCCCGTTTGGGCTGGGCCTGGGCCGGCGGCTGGGGCTGCGGGCTGGTGGTTGCCGGGGCGCAGGCCCCCAGGGCCCCTAAGGCTGCGCCCCCAAGACCCA
>JBHOQU010000092.1:0-32803 GCA_042408785.1 Dehalococcoidia bacterium
GACCAGGATGGTGCCGGTAGGGAGCTGCCGGGCGGGAACAGGAAGCTTGCCCGCCTTGAACCACCGCCAGGCGGTGAGGTAGCTGATCCCCTGTTTGCGCGCCCAGTCGGAGAGCTTCATGGCCGAAATGGATGATAACAACAACGGCAGCTGCTGGCAACCCCTCGAGCCTTGGCGCCGCTACAGCCGGCACGTGCTCGGACCGCTTCGCCTCGCCCTTGCGTTGCAAGAAGGCCGGCCCGGCGCGGCCGACGATGGGGCGGCCGTGTCCGCGGGAGACCCGGAAACATCCTCATCAACGGTGCAACGACCGAAGCCGATCTTCGGCGGCCAGACTTCGCTTTCGCGGGCGGAGCCGCGGGGAAGTCGGTCGGTGTCCGGCAGGCCATCCTTGCAGAGGCGGTCACCGTTTGGCTCCGTTACGGCAACGTCCGTCCTCGCGTCGTTTGGGTTCCCGGTGAGAAAGCCGCACACACGGGGGTGAGCCGGGATGTCCTCGTTGGTCTTCTTGCCGTGGAGATTGCCGCGGCGGTCGGCGACCGGGTCTACCACTGCCCAGGCTGCGGATTTCCGTTCCGACCGCCGGCGAACAGGCGACGGCCCCCAGCCAATCGTCGTTAACGGTGCCCGTCCTGCAGCCGCCTGGCCCAGCGGCGCGAAGGTCAGAAACGGCAGCATCACCCCTTGAAATAAGAGAGCGATGGCAGGACGACGCGGGAAGGGTGAAGGAAACATCTTCTTCGACAACGCCCGGCAAAGGTGGGTGGGGCAGGCCACGTACTACCAGGACGGCAAGCGCAAGCGGAAGTGGGTAAGCGCCCGAACACGGCAGGAAGCGGCCCAGAAGTTGCGCCAGATTCTGCTGCAGCTCGATGCCGGCATGGCACCGCCACCGGAGCGGCTGACGGTCGGGCAGTTCCTGGAGCGGTAGCTCGCCGACTGCGTCCGACCGTACGGCCCAGGACGTACGAAAGCTACGCCCAGCTGGTGAGGCTCCACCTCGGTCCCGGTCTGGGCCACCTGCGCCTGGCTGCGCTCCAGCCCCAGCACGTCCAGGCGTTCCTCAACGCCAAGCTGGCCGGCGGACTATCGCCGCGCACCGTCCGGTACCTGCATGCCATCCTAAGGCGGGCGCTGGGCCAGGCAGAAAAGTGGGGGCTGGTGGTCCGCAACGTCGCCAGGCTCGTCGATCCGCCCAAGGTCCGTCGTCCTGAAGTCCGGCCGCTCACCCTTGAAGAAGCACGCACCTTCCTGACCGCCGTCCAGGGGCACCGTCTGGAGGCCCTGTTCACCGTCGCGCTCGCCCTCGGCCGGCGCCGAGGCGAGGTCTTGGGGCTACGGTGGGAGGACGTAGACTTAGAGCGCGGAACGCTCAGCGTGCGCTACCAGCTGCAGCGGGTTGCAGGTGGGCTCGTGGTGGTCGCGCCTAAGTCCGAACGCAGCCGGCGGACCATCGAACTCCCCAGGCCGGTCGTGGAGGCGCTGCGCCGGCACCGCCTGCGGCAGCTGGAAGAACGGCTGCGGGCAGGGGAGGCCTGGCGGGACAGCGGGCTGGTGTTCACCTCCACCATCGGCATGCCTTTGGAGCCACGCAACCTTATCCGCGAGTACCACGCCCTGCTGGACCGGGCCGGGCTCCCGCGGCGGCCCTTCCATCACCTGCGCCACACCGCCGCCCTGCTGCTGGCCCAGGGATCGGACATTCGGGTGGTCCAGCAGGTGCTAGGCCACTCGCAGATCGCCTTGACGGCCGACCTCTACGCCCCATGTCATGTCCGTCCTGCTCAAGGACGCGGCCGGGAAGATGGAGACGGCCCTGTGGGGCTCATAGGGCCATTGGCTAGCAGCAGGCGCCACCCGACCGACGGCCGGGGTGAGACTCCAAGATATCGGGTCTGATCTGGCGGAGGGACCCAATATATTGGGCCTTTTTGGGTGGGCCGCGAGGGACTCGAACCCCCAACCCGCTGATTAAGAGTCAGCTGCTCTACCTGTTGAGCTAGCGGCCCTTCGGCGGTTGGGCCTACCTCACCGTTAAGCCCAACCGTCCCACCGCATATTATATCACGGCTATGCCCAGGCTTTGAGACCTGCCGCCGGCTCAGCCCAAACCCAGCAGGAGCTTTCCGGCCACCCCTAGACCGCTATCAGACAGTGATTATTTTGGCTGCCGGGGCCCACGGCCGTGGGCCCCCTCAACGGACCGGCTTCCCCTCAAACCCAACCGGCCGCATTGCCCGCCCCTTACCGGCCCCGGTATACTCTGGGGTGGATGGCAACCGGCTCCGACATTCTCGGCCCCCTTGACCCGGCCCAGCGGGAGGCCGTCACCCACACCCAGGGGCCGCTTCTGGTGCTGGCCGGCCCCGGCAGCGGCAAAACCCGGGTCATCACCCACCGGGTAGCCTATCTTATCCGGGAGCTGGGGGTGCCCCCCGACCGGATCGTGGCCGTCACCTTCACCAACAAGGCCGCCGGGGAAATGCGGGAGCGGCTCGAACACCTCATCGGCGCCGAACTCCACGACCTCTGGCTCGGGACCTTCCACCGGGTGTGTGGCCGAATCCTGCGCATCGAAGGGCAGGCCATCGGCCTGCCCCGGGACTTCGTCATCTACGACACTGAGGACCAGCTGGAACTCCTCAAGCAGGTCCAGCGGGAACTCGGCTGGGACGACCGGGTTCTTGGCCTTCGCCACCTGCTGGCCGAAATCTCCTGGGCTAAAAGCCAGCTCATCGACCCCCTCAGTTACCGGGGCCGGGAGCGGCCGGTGCCGGGTCACATCATTGCCCTTATCCGCGAGGCCTACGCCCGCTACGACCGGCTTCTCCGGGCGAACCTCGCCGTCGACTTCGATGACTTAATCAAACTCACCGTCGAGCTGTTCGAAACCCGACCGGAAATCGCCCAAAAATACCAGCGGAAGTTCCTTCACGTTCTGGTGGATGAGTTTCAGGACACCAACGTGGCCCAGTACCGGCTGGTGCGGCTGCTGGCGGCGGCCCACCGCAACCTGTGTGTGGTCGGCGACCCCGACCAGTCCATCTACAGCTGGCGGAACGCCGACATCCGCAATATCCTCGGTTTCCGGGACGACTTTCCCGATGCGCGGGTGGTCTACCTGGACCAGAATTACCGGTCCACCGCCAACATCCTGGCCGCCGCCGAGGCCACCATGCGGCCGGTCCGGCTCGCCCGGAGCTTCGACCAGCGCCGCCTCTGGACCCGCAACCCCGAAGGCCCCGTTCCGGTCTTCCACGAGGCCCCTACGGCCGAGGATGAGGCCCGCTACGTCCTCAGGGAGGTCGAGCGGCTCGTCCGGGAACACGATTACAGCTACCGGGACTTTGCCGTCATGTACCGCACGAACGCCCAGTCCCGGGCCTTCGAAACCGTCTTCCACCAATACGGCATACCCTACCGCCTGGTCGGGGCGGTGCGGTTCTACGACCGCAAGGAAATCAAAGACCTCCTCGCCTACCTTCGGCTGCTGCGAAATCCGGCCGACAGCATCAGCCTTAGACGGATAATCAACGTCCCGCCCCGGGGCATCGGGCGGCGGACGGTTGACGCCCTGTTTGACCTGGCGGCCCGCCGGGGGGTTCCGCCCTTAAAACTTATCCTTGAAGAAGAGTTCCCCGAAGCCCGAGTGGCCCGGGTCCTCGGCAACTTCGCCCAGATCTACCGGGACCTCAAAGAGCAGGCGGAAAAGCTACCCGTAAACGAGCTCCTTGACTACCTCATCGAGCGGGTCGACTACCAGGACTACCTCCTGGCCGGGGACCCCACCGGCCCCGACCGGTGGGAGAACGTCCTGGAACTGCGTCGGGTTGCCGCCGCGTTCGCCGACCTGCCCCCCACCGACGGCCTGATGGAGTTTTTAGAAACGGCGGCCCTGGCCACCGAGCTGGATGCGGACGACGGCGGCAACGCCGTAACCTTCCTTACCTTCCACGCGGCCAAGGGCCTGGAGTTCCCGGTGGTCTTCCTGGTCGGCCTGGAAGAGGGCCTCCTCCCCCACTTCCGTTCCAGTCACAGCCAGGCGGAGCTGGAGGAGGAGCGGCGGCTCTTTTACGTGGGCATTACCCGGGCTAAGGAGCGCCTCTACCTGGTTTGGGCCCGGCGCCGGGAGATGGCCTCCGGTGAGCCCGGCCGGCCTTCCCCCTTCCTCGAGCCGATTTGGCGCCGGTTCGCCGACCGGGAACGGCCGGCCGGGGCCAGCCCGCGCCTGGCCCCCGCCGACGGGCCGCCCCTCAAGGCCGGCGACCGGGTCTTCCACCCCCAGTTCGGGGAGGGGACCGTCCTGGGGTGCATTCCCCTCCGGCCTGGAAACGACTTCGAGGTCTGGGTTGCTTTTCGCCGGGTTGGGGATAAGCGGCTGCTTTACAGCCTGAGCCAGCTCAGGCGCCTCGACACCTAGCCGGAGCGCAGCCAGAACGCCAGCGTAAGGGCGGCCAGCAACAGCCGGTAGAGGGCGAAAACCCCCAGGTTGTGGGACCGGACGTAACGCATCAAAAACCCGATGGCCAGGTAGCCGGTCACCGCCGCGGCCCCAAGGCCGACCAGAGCCGGCAGCCATACCTCGTGGCCGGCCGGGGCGGCCCGGGCGAGGTCTAAAAGCTTCTTGGCCCCGGCCCCGGCAATGATGGGGGCCGAAAGCAAAAAGGCGAACCTGGTGGCGTCCTCCCGGCGCAGGCCCAGGAGCAGCCCCGCAGTGATAACAATCCCCGACCGGGAAACCCCCGGCACCAGGGCCAGGGCCTGGGCCAGGCCCAGCAGGAGCGCCCGGCCCGGCCCCACCGTCTCAATGCCGTCCCGCTTCGACCCCACCAGGTCCGCCAGCCAGAGCAGAACCCCGAAAACGGCCAGGTTGGCCGCCACCAGGAGCGGACTGCGGAACTCCGATTCGACCCGGGCTTCCAGAAGCCACCCCGCCACCACCGCCGGAACCGTTCCGATGATGACGGCCGCTGCCAGCGGGGCTGCCGCCGGGTCCTTCCGCCGAACTTCGGGCCGAACTACGGCCGCGACCAGCTGCAGGAAATCCCGGCGGAAATAGCCGAGGACGGCCAGCAAGGTGCCCAGGTGGAGGACGGCATCAAAGGTCAGGCCGAAGGCCTCGGAGTCCAGGCCCAGGGCGTACTGAGCCAGCACCAGGTGGCCCGTGCTGCTTACCGGCAGGTACTCGGAGACCCCCTGGATGGCCCCGAGCAGCAGGGCGTACCACAGTTCCGGGGCCATCGCCTAGATGCACCTTCCCCCGTCCACCTCCAGGCAGACCCCGGTGATCATGCTTGCCTCGTCGGAGGCCAGAAAGAGGACGGCCCGGGCCACGTCATCGGGCGTGTTGAGGCGGCCCAGGGGGATGGACTCCAAAAAGCGGCGCCTGGCTTCCTCGGGGTTGTCGGTCCCGAAGAAAACGGGGAGCATGGGGGTGTCGGTGGCCACCGGGGCCACGGCGTTCACCCGGATGCCGTAAGGGGCCAGCTCCAGGGCGAGGGCCTTGGTCAGGGTGATTACCGCCCCCTTCGAGGCCGCGTAGGCCAGCATCCCGGGGCGGGGCCGGAGGCCGGCGGTCGAGGCAGTGTTGATGATGACACCCCGCCCCTGGGCCCGCATCACCGGGATGGCATACTTGCAGCCGAAAAAGACCCCCCGCACGTTCACGGCAAAAATCCGGTCGAAAAGCTCGGCAGAAATAGCCTCGGCCGGGGTCGGGGACATCGGAATCCCCGCATTGTTGAAGAGTATGTCGAGTTGCCCGTACGTGTTGAGGGCGGCCCGCACCATCCCCTCGGCGTCGTCCTCGCGGCTGACGTCCGCCCGCACAAAGACCGCCTCCCCAGCTTGGTCCTTGACCGCCCGGACCGTTTCCAGGCCCCTGGCCTCATCTATGTCGGCCACCACCACCCGGGCCCCCTCCATCGCAAAGGCCAGGGCCGTGGCCCGGCCGATGCCCGAGGCCGCCCCGGTTATCAGCGCAACCCGGTCCTTAAAGCGCATCTTGAGCTTGCTCCTGTTCCCAGAGGTTTATGAGGCCCAGGGCTATAACGCCCATGGCCCGGCGCAGGTCTTCGATTTCGACGTACTCATCCGGCTGGTGGGCCAGCTCCAGCCGGCCGGGACCGTAGGCGATACAGTGTTCGACGCCCCCCAGCCGCCGGACGTGTTTGTGGTCGTAGGTCCCCGGGCTTGCCACCAGGGTCCCTTCGTAACCGTAAACCCGCTTCACTGCCCGGGCGAAGGCCCGCACCAGGGGCGAGGAGGCGTCCGTCACCACCGGCTCTACTACCATCAGGTCCCGCCACTCGTACTCAAAGCCCTTAACCTCGGCCTTAAGCTCCAGCAGGATTTCTTCGACCTCCCGGCGCACATCCGCCACCGTCTCCTCCGGGATGAAGCGGCGGTCGAAGACGGCCCGACAGAAGTCGGCCACGCACGGGGTCGGCAGGGTTTCGTTCTGGGTTTGCCCGCCGACGATGCCGTTCACGTTCAGGCTGGGCCGTCGGGCGGCCTCAGGCACCACCGGGAGGGCTGTTTCCCGGCCCTCGAGGCGGGGTTTAAGTTCCCGGCGGAGGCGGTCGATAAAAAGGCTCATCAGCTCGATGGCGTTCACCCCCAGGTGGGGCATGCTCCCGTGGGCCACTCGGCCTCGGGCCGTGACCTCAAACCAGTAGACGCCCCGGTGGCCGATACACACCCGGTCCGGGTCGAGGGGCTCGGTGATCACCACGTAGTCAGTGCGGCCCGCCCGGATGAACCCCTGCCGGCAGAGGTAGCCGACACCGGCGAAGCCGCCGCTTTCCTCATCCACCGTCCCGCTCTGCTCGATGCGGCCCGGAATCGGGTAGCCGGCCCGGCGCAGGGCCTCCACGGCGCAGACCATCGCCGCGATCCCGGCCTTCATGTCGGCGGTCCCCCGGCCGTAAATCCGGCCCCCCTCAACCACCGCCCCAAAGGGCGGGCGGGTCCACCCGCCCCCCGGCGGCACCACGTCGATATGGCCGTTTAAGTGGACGGTGGGGCCCGGCCGCCCGAAATCCAGGGTCCCCACCACGTTCACCCGGGGGTGTTCGGCCGTGTGCTCCTGAAGCCCTTCGGCCGGAACGTAGACCACCTCGTAACCCAGGCGGCGGAGCCACCCGCCCAGAAGCTCGGCGCAGGGCCGGTAATCGGTCCCAGGCGGGTTCACCGTCGGAACCCGGACCAGCTCCCGGCACAGCTCGACCGCCTCGCCGAGGACGCCGTCGACGGCGGCGAGGACCCGGTCTTCGGCCGCCATGGCCTAGCGCAGGTTCTGGGAGCGCCGCAGGAAGGGCGGGATATCCAGGTCGTCGGCAGCCTCGGCCGGCAGGCGGCCCGGAAAGGTGCGGATCCGGTCGGTCTGGGGCTTGGCCTGGGCCATGTCGAAGCCGGTGGCGATGAGGGTGATCCGGACCTCGTTGCTCACCTTCGGGTCGATGACTACCCCGAAGATAATGTTGGCGTCAGGGTCGACGGCTTTGGAGATCACCTCCTGGGCCTCGTGGACCTCCTGGAGGGAGAGGTCGGGGCCGGCGGTGATGTTGAAGAGGACGCCCCGGGCGCCGCTGATGGAGACGTCCAGCAGGGGGCTAGAAATGGCGGCCCGGGCGGCGTCGACGGCCCGGGTTTCGCCGGTTCCCCGGCCGATGGCCATCAGGGCGGCCCCGCCGATGCTCATAACCGCCTTGACGTCGGCAAAGTCCAGATTTATGAGCCCGGGGACGGTGATGAGCTCAGCGATGCCCTGAATCCCCTGGCGCAGAACGTCATCCGCCAGCTTGAACGCCTCCAGAAGGGTGAGCTTCTTGTCGGCCAGGCTTAGCAGGCGGTCGTTGGGAATGACGATCAGGGTGTCTACGTTCTGCTTGAGCCGCTCGATCCCCTGCTCCGCCACCATCCGCCGGCGGCTGCCCTCGGTGCTGAAGGGCTTCGTCACCACCCCGACCGTTAGGGCCCCTACCTCCCGGGCCAGGGCCGCCACCACGGGCGCCCCGCCGGTCCCCGTGCCCCCGCCCATCCCGGCGGTGACGAAGACCATGTCGGCCCCCTCCAGGGCGGCCCGAATCTCCTCCCGGTTCTCCTCCGCCGCCCGCTGACCGATCTCCGGGTCGCCCCCGGCCCCCAGCCCCCGGGTTATCTTGTCGCCGACCCGGATTCGGATGGGGGCCTGGCAGCGGGCCAGCTGCTGGGCGTCGGTGTTTACGGCAATGTAGTCAACGCCTTTGATTCCCTCCTCAAGCATTCGGTCGATGGCGTTGTTTCCGGCTCCCCCAACCCCGACCACCTTGATGTTGGCCACATTCTCGGCCGGTAGGTTCTGGCTCCGCATTCGACCCTCCTTACCCGTCTGTAAAATTTACACCCGTCTTATTGTGGCAGAAATTCCCTCAACCAGTCGAGAACCCGGCTGAAAAACCCCCGGCCCCGGGGCCGGGCCCTCCGGCTCGGCCGACCCCCATCCCCGTATTTTACGGCCCAGAGAAGGAGGCCGATAGACGTAGCGAAGGCCGGGTCGCCGACCTTATCCACCAACCCCACCGCCCCCGCCGGGTAGCCTACCCGGACCGGAACCTGCAGGTACTGCCGGGCCAGCTCGTCGATGCCGGCAAGTTTGGCTGACCCGCCGGTGAGCACCATGCCGGCCGGCAGAAGCCTTTCTTTACCGGCCCGCTCCACCTCCCGCTGAACCAGGCTGAAAATCTCCACCAGCCGGTCCTGCAAGATTTCGCTGATCCGACGCCGGGACACGGGACGTGGGGATGAGGAGCCGAAGGTCTGGACCTGAACCGTGTCGTCGATGGGGATCTCCTGGGGCAGGGCATAGCCGTAAAGCTGCTTTATCTCCTCGGCCACGGCGTAGGGAGCCTGCAGGCCGATGGCCAGGTCCCGGGTCAGCTGATAGCCCCCGACGGGGATGCTGGCGCTGTGCCAGACGGCCCCGTCGGCGTAGATGGCCACGTCGGTGGTTCCGCCCCCGATATCGGCCAAAACCACCCCGATCTCCCGCTCCTCCTCGGAAAGGACCGCCTCCCCCGAGGCCAGGGGCTCGAGCACCAGCTCGTCGATTTCGATCCCGAGCTGCTGGAAGCACTGGGTAAGGTTGTGGATGGCCGTGGCCGCCCCGGTGACGATGTGGGCCTCCACTTCCAGCCTCAGGCCGCTCATCCCGATGGGGTTTCGCACCCCGTCCTGACCGTCCACCACGTAGCCCCGGGGGATGATGTGGAGGATCTCCCGATTGCTGGGAATGCTGACCGTCCGGGCCGAATCGATGGCCCGGCTCACATCCTCGGCCGTGATCACCCGGTTCGGGTGGCTGATGGCCACGATCCCCTTGTTGTTGATGGACTCGATGTGGCTTCCGGCGATGCCCACCACCGCCCGACCGATGCGGTGGCCCGACGCCCGCTCGGCCTGGTCGACGGACGCCTGGATGGACTCGACGGCCTCCTCGATGTTCACCACCATACCCCGGCGCAGGCCCCGGGAGCCGGCAATACCTACACCGAGGACCTCCACCTGCTCGTCCGGAAGGAGGCGGGCGACCAGGGTGCAGATCTTAGTAGTCCCGACGTCGACGGCCGAAATGAACCGCTCTTTCGGCACTAAGTTTCTCCAGACGACCTGTTTTCGATAAACAGTTTGCGCCTGATAACCGCAATGTTGTTAAATATTCTGACCCCAAAGGCCACGATGGCCGCCAAGTAAAGCTCAACCCCGAGGCGGTCAGCCAGGAAGGTGAGCAGGGCGGCCATCAGCGTATTGCCCAGGAACCCGGAGACGAAAACCCGGTTGTCGAACACCCCTTCCAGGTCCGCCCGCCAGCCTCCCAGAAGGGAATCCAGGCCCGCCAGGATTCCCACGGCGATGTAGCGGGCATACTGGGGCGGTACCGCAAGCCCGGCCAGGCTTCCGGCCAGCAGGCCCAGGCCGATGCCCAAAAAGGCAACCCAAACCGCGCCCTTCACCGGCGTAAAACGCCAAATCGGTCCCCCCGCAGGTCCACAACCCGCGCCGAGGGCTCCCGGGCCAGGACCTCCCGCAGGATGGCCACCCGCCGTTCCATACCTTCCCCCTGGCCCAGGCGCCAGACCTGGCCGGTGGGGCTTGTCACCACGAACCCATCCACGGCCGAGTACTCAACCCTGGCCGGCCGCACCCCAACCTGCTCCGGCAGCGTCTGCCAGAGCCAGACGGCCCACCGGACCGTGTCGGGGTCCAGCCGGGCGGCCGCCGGGTCGTTGTTGCCCCCATCAACCAGCCGCGGCAGGCCGGTTTCTCCCCGCACCGCCCGGTAGACCACCCCCTCCTCATCCACCAGAAATGACTGGGCGGCCCGCTGCCAGACCAGGACCGGCCGGCGCTCCTCGGCCTCGACCCGCACCCTGTTCGGCAACACTCTTGTAATTTTAACTGATTTTATGTCGGGGAAGCGCGCCAGGAGGGAATTTTCAAGGTGGGGCCGGTCGAAGTCGAGCATCGGCTTCCCCTCCAGGGCCAGCGCCGCCCGCACCTGTTCCGCCAGCTGTGGGTCTAGCCCCTCCACCTCCACCGCGGCTACTACCCACCGGGGGTAGAAGGCAAAAACGGCGGCAATGAGCAGGGGAATCGGCAGGAACCACCGGACGACCTGCCAGACCCGGCCCAGTGGGCGGGGTCGGCGGCTGGCACCCCGGCGCCTCAATCGGGGTCGGTTCGACACCGACGGCGCTCCTGGTGTCGCTCAATGGCGAGCTGAATTAACCGGTCCACCAGCTCCGAGAAGCTGAGGCCCGCCTGCTCCCACAGCTTCGGGTACATGCTTACGGGGGTGAAGCCCGGAATGGTATTCACTTCGTTAATATAAAGGCGGCCCGAGTCCCGGCAGTAGAAGAAGTCCACCCGGGCCATTCCGGCCAGGTCCAGGGCCTTGAAGGCCGCCACTGCCAGGCGTCGGACCTCCTCGGCCACCTCGGGGGGAATCGGGGCCGGGATGAGCAGTTGCGTGCGCTCGTCCCGGTACTTGGCCTCGTAGTCGTAAAACTCCCGGGCCGGCACCACCTCCCCCACCCCCGAAGCCACCGGGTCGTCGTTACCCAGGACGCTGCACTCCAGCTCCCGGGCGTTCACGGCCCGCTCCACCAGCACCTTCCGGTCGTACCGGGCAGCCTGCTCCACGGCCGGCCCCAGCTCCTCCCAGCGGGTCACCTTGCTAACCCCCACCGAGGAGCCCAGGTTAGCTGGCTTGACGAAGCAGGGCAAGCCGATTTCGGCCCGGACCCGGGCCGCGACCCCGTCTGGGTCGCGGCGGAAGTCCCGGGCCAGGAAGTAGGTGTGGGGAACCACCGGCAGGCCGCGGGCGACAAAGACGGCCTTCATCAGGACCTTATCCATCCCCAGGGCCGACCCCAGGACCGGCGCCCCCACGTAGGGAATCCCGGCCAGCTCCAGGAGCCCCTGGACCGTACCGTCCTCTCCGAAGGGCCCGTGGAGCACGGGAAAGGCCACGTCCACATCCAGGGAGGCGTTTTCGGCCCAGGGGGCCAGGCCCACCGGGCCTGCCAGAACGGGCAGACCGGGCTCCTCGGCCACCTCCTCCGCGGCGGCCGTCAGGGCTGCCTCCGGTCCCCCATCCAGGGCGGCCCAGGCCGCGGCCGGCCGCAAGACCCACCGGCCGTCCCGGGCGATGTAGACCGGCCGCACCTCGTAGCGGGCAGGGTCTAACGCCCTGACGACAGCCCGGGCCGAGACGATGGAGACCTCGTGTTCGGCCGAGCGTCCGCCGAAGAGCACCAGAACCCTCACCTTGCCCATCTCATTCACCTCCACCGGGAACTTTCAGGTCCGGGCCCACCAGTTCTACCTCCAGCTCCAGTTCTACCCCGAAACGGGCCTTCACCTCCCGCCAACCCAGGCCGATGAGGCCGACCACATCGGCGGCGGTGCCGTCTCCCCGGTTGACGATGAAGTTGGCGTGGACCGGGGAGTACATCGCGCCCCCGATGCCCACCCCCTTAAGACCTGCCCGCTCCAGCAGCCAGCCGGCCGGCATATCAGGGGCCGGGTTTTTAAAGGTGGAGCCGGCGCTGGGCTCGAAGGGCTGGGTTTTCCGCCGCTGCTCGGTGGCCGTCCGAAGGCGGGCGGCCGCCTCGGTCGGGTCCGCCCGCCGCAGTCGGAACCAGGCGGCCAGCACCACCCATCCATCCGCCTCCCCCCGCCGAAAGCAGCTCGTCCGGTATCCCAGCCCCAGCCACTCCGCCGGCCACTCGGCATAGCCGTAGCGGGGGTGGAAGAGCTCGACCCGTTCCAGGGTATCGGCCGTGGACCCCCCAAAGGCCCCGGCATTGTTCGCCACCGCGCCCCCCACCGTCCCCGGCACCTGAACGGCCCACTCCAGCCCCGTATAGCCGCGGCCGGCGGTGACCCGGGCCAGCCTGGGCAGGGCCGTCCCCGACAGGGCCCGGACAACGGCCCCCTCCGGGGTTTCCTCCAGGGTAACGCCGTCGGTCTGGTTCACGACCACCAGCCCACCAACTCCCCCGTCGGAAACCACCAGGTTGCTTCCCCGGCCGATGACCCGGTAGGACAGTCCCAGCCGGCAGGCGGCCGTCACCGCCTCTACCAGGTCCGCCACCGTGCGCGCCTTCACCAGGTACTCGGCCGGTCCCCCCACCTGGAGGGTCGTGTGCTTGCGCAGGGGAACTCCCCGCTGCCAGTTCTTCGGGACGGCGCTGTCAGTGCCCATTACCCTGTTTCTTTACCAGCCGTCGGGCGGCGTCGTCAATATCGCCGGCCCCCATCACCAGGATCAGGTCATCGGGCCGGACGATGGCCCCCAGAAGCTCCCCCAGCCCGCCCAGGTCGGGCAGGTGATAAGCCCCGCCGGGCAGCCGGGCTGCCAGGGCCGACCGGAGGGTTTCGGCCGTCGGGTCCCCGGGCCGGTACTCCTCCCGGGCCGGGTAAACCTCGCAGAGCACCAGGGCGTCCACCGTTGCCAGGGCCTCCACAAACTCGTCGAAGAGGGCCCGGGTTCGGCTGAAGGTGTGGGGCTGGAAAACCCCGACCAGCCGCCGGTCCGGGAAGGCGGCCCGGGCCGCCTCAACGGTGGCCCGGATTTCGGTGGGATGGTGGGCGTAGTCGGAGAAGACCGGGGCGCCCCGGAAGGCACCCAGCGGCTCGAACCGCCGCCCGACCCCCCGGAAGGTCCGGAGGACGGCGGACGCCTTGTCGGGGTCGACGCCGCAAATGCGGCCCACGGCCAAGGCGGCCAGCGCGTTGGCCACGTTGTGCCGGCCGGGCAGGGCCGATTCGGCCCGGATGACCTGCCGGCCGTTGTATTTTACCTCGAAGGTTGCCCCGCCCCCGGGTTGGAGCCGGACGTCCCCGGCCGACCAGAACTCCGCAAAGCCGGCCCACTCCCCCAGGCCGTACCCGACAACCCGGAGGTCCGGCCGTTCGGCCCCCAACCGCCGGGCCAGGGGCGAATCCGCCCCCACAATCAGGGTTCCCCCGGACGGAAGGTTGCCGACGAAAGCGGCGAAGGCCCGGTAGAGGTCCTCCAGGTCAGCGAAGCAGTCCGGGTGGTCGTACTCGATCGTGGTGACCACCGCCACCGTCGGCCGCAATCTAAGGAAACTACGGTCATACTCGTCGGCTTCGGCCACCCAGCAGGCCCCCCGGCCTACCCGCACGTTACTGTCCCAGGCCGGCACGTCGGCGCCCACCAAGCAGGTGGGGTCCAGGCCCCCAGCCTCCAGGAGCAGGCCCACCAGGGCGGTGGTGGTGCTCTTGCCGTGGGTTCCGGCCACGGCCACCCCGATGCCCCCGGAGAGAAGCTCCCCCAGGGCCTCGGCCCGCTTGCGCACCGGGATTCCCCGCCGGCGGGCGGCCGTGACCTCCGGGTGATCGGGGGAAATGGCCGCCGAAACCACCAGCAGGTCGCAGTCCGATAGGTGGGCGGGGTCGTGGCCGAGGGATATGCCGACCCCTTCCCGGCCCAGGCGCTCCAGGGTCGGGCCCGGGGAGCGGTCGCAGCCGGTCACCCGGTAGCCCCGGGCCCGGTAAAGGCGGGCGAGGGCGCTCATCCCGGCCCCACCTACCCCCATCAGGTGGATGTGCTCAGCCCCCAGAGTGGACCACCTCCAGCAGGAAGTCGGCCAGGGCCCGGGCTGCGTCCGGGCGATGGAGCCCCCTTAACCTTTCGGCCATTTCGGCCCGGCGGTCGGGGTCATCCAGGAGGGCCAGAATCAGGGGAACAAGACAGTCCAGGTCCCGGGGGCGGACGACCACCACCCCGGCCGTTCGGGCCAGATACTCGGCGTTGGCCCACTGGTCCGAGAAGTCCCCCGGCACCAGGACGGCCGGCCGACCGGCGGCCGGAAGCTCGCCCAGGGTCGACGCTCCGGCCCGGCCCACCACCAGGTCAGCGGCCCCGTAGGCCAGCTCCACCTCCTCCAGGTAGGCGATAGGGCGGTAGCGGCCCTGGAGGTGGGGTGGCAGGGCGGCCCTGACGGCCTCGGCCCGGGGGTAATCCGCCCGGCCGGTGAGGTGAAGCACCTGGGTTAACTCCAGCAGCCGGCCGAGGCCGGCAAAAACCGCGTCATTCAGGGCCCGGGCCCCCTGACTTCCCCCCATTACCAGGACCACCGGCAGCTCTGCCCCAAGGCCCAGGGCGGCCCGGGCGGCGGCCGGGTCCGCCCGGCCGATGGCGGGCCGGACCGGGTACCCCACCAGCCGGACCCGCCCGTGTCTTAGACGCCTTAAGGCCGCTTCGTTGGTAACGGCCACGGCCGCGGCCAGCGGTTTTAAAAAGCGGACGGCCCAGCCGGGGGCCACGTCCAGCGGGAACAGCACCAGGGGTATCCCCAGGGACCGGGCCGCCAGGCCGACCGGGACCCCGGCGTAGCCCCCGGTGCTCAGAACAACGTCCGCGCCGAATCCTCGCAGGACGGCCCGGGCCCGCAGAAGCCCCCGGACCACGGTGAGGACTCCCGGAAGCCAGCTTCCCGGCCACCGGCCCCGGAATGGGGCGGCCGGAACCGAGGCGTAGGGAATGCCGGCCCGGGTTACCAGCTCCGGCTCGGGCCCCGCCCCGCTGCCCACCACCAGAACCCTTTCTACCCGCTCCCCAAGGGCTCCCACCAGCTGGAGGGCCGGGTAGAGGTGGCCGCCGGTCCGGCTTCCCGCGATAACCAGCCGAATTTTACCCCTTGCCACCTTCATGGGCCTCGGCCACAGGCCGGTGCCTGGAAATATTGGCCACGATCCCCAGGGCCGCCAGGGTGACCACCAGGGCCGAGCCCCCGTAGGAGACCAGAGGCAGGGGGATCCCCGTGAGGGGAATCAGGTGGGTTACCCCGCCGATGTTGACGAAGGTCTGGCCCACCAGCCAGATGGCCACCCCACCGGCCAGCAGCATCCCGAAGCGGTCGGGGGCGTTCAGGGCGACCCGGAGACACCGGTAGCCCACGAAGCCCAGAAGACCAAGGAGAAAAAGGCCCCCGACCAGGCCCAGCTCCTCGGCCACGATGGCGAAGATCGCGTCGGTATGGGCCCCGGGAACATAGGCAAACTTCTGCCGGCTGGCCCCGAGGCCGCGCCCGAAGAGTCCCCCGCTCCCGAGGGCGATGAGGGACTGCACGATCTGAAATCCGATCCCCTGGGGGTCCGCCCAGGGGTCTTTAAAGGCGGCGAGGCGGCGGGCCCGATACCCCTCGGTGAGGGCCAGCAGGCCCACCACCCCCAGGCCGGCCAGCCCGACAAACCCGATCTCCAGGGCCGAAAGGCCGGCCAGGAAAACCATCCCCAGGGCGATGGCCCCCACCATAACCGCCGTCCCCAGGTCGGGTTGAAAGAGGATGAGACCCACCAGGCCCCCCACCGTGATGCCGAAAGGCAGGGCCCACCGGATAAAACCGACCCTCCGACCGGCCTGCTTTTCCAGCCAGGCCGCCAGGTAAATTACCAGGGCCAGCTTGGCGAATTCCGAGGGCTGCCAGGCTGGGAGGGGTCCCAGCTGGAGCCAGCGGCTGGCCCCGTACTGGGGGTCGCCGGTGTGCCAGACCAGAATCAGCCCCAGGTAAGCGACAAGCAGCCCCCAGAGGGCAAAACGCTTCCAGACCCGGTAGTCTACCAGGTAAGTAATCACGAAGGCCCCGGCGCCCAGGGCCAGGGCGGCCGCCTGCCGGCCGAAAAAGTAGTACGGGTTGTTAAATTCCCGCAGGCCCACCGCGAAGCTGGCGCTGTAGACGGCCATCAGGCCGAAGGCCGCCACCAGTCCCACCGACCCCAAAAGCCACCAGTCGGGCGGTCCGAGCCGGGTAGCCGCCAGCTCCCGGGCCCGGATCCGGCGGCGCCTTTCCGCCACCTTCTCCCGCCGGCCGCCGGCTAGTGGGAGCTGTTCTGCGCGCGCCATTCGCCTACAAGCCTGCGGAAGACTTCCCCCCGGTGCTCGAAGTCCCGGAATTCATCGAAACTGGCAAACGCCGGCGAAAGCAGTACGGTATCCCCCGGCCGGGCCAGGCTCAGCGCCCGGCGGAACGCCTCGGCCAGGCCGGGCTGAACTTCGTCGACGGGAACACCCCCAGCCGCCATCGCCTCCCGCACCTGGGGGCCCGCCTGCCCGTAGGGGATGACCAGCCGGCAGGCCTCCCGGGCGGCGGCCACCAGGGGGTCCAGGGGCAGGCCCTTCGGTTTACCCCCGGCCAGGAGCACGACCGGCGGCGCGGTCGCCCGAATTCCCGCCGCTGCCCGGACCGGGGACGTGGCGATGCTGTCGTTCACGAAGCGCACCCCGTTCACCTCCCCGACCGGTTCCAGCCGGTGGGGCAGGGGCCGAAAGCGGGCCAGCACCCGCCGGATGGAGGTTACCGTCGCGCCGGCCAGGTGGGCGGCCAGGGCGGCCGCCAGGCAGTTGTAAAGGTTGTGGCGGCCCGGGAGGGGAATCTCCCCCACCCCGCCCAGGTCCACTTCCTCACCCGTAGCGGTCTTAAGCACCAGCCGCCCGGCGCGGATGCCGGCGGCCGGCCGACCCTCGGGAGGTCCCAGGCCGAACCAGGCTACCCGGCCGGGAGCGGCCGCCGCAAAGCCGGCCACCACCGGGTCGTCGGCATTGAGAACAGCCCAGTCGTCGGCACCCTGCCGGACCAGGATCTGTTTCTTGGCCTCGGCGTAGGCCTCGAAAGACGGGTGGCGGTCCAGGTGGTCGGGGTAAAGGTTTAAAACCACCGCCACCCGGGGCGACGGCGGCCCCAGCTCCAGCTGAAAACTGCTCAGCTCCAGCACAACCCGGTCCCAGGGTCGGATGAGGGGAAGCCAGTCCAGCAGGGGCCGGCCGATGTTGCCCCCAACCCAGGCGGTAAACCCGGTGTCCCCCAGGATGCGCCCGATCAGGGTGGTGGTGGTGCTCTTGCCGCAGGACCCGGTAACCCCCACCGTGGGGGCCGGACACTCCCGGAGGAAAAGGTCGGTAAGGGACGAGACCCGCCGTCCCGCCGCCCTGAGCCCAACCACCCACGGCGCATCCAGGGGAACCCCCGGCGACAGAAAAACCACATCGGCCGGGGCGAGGTCCTCGGCCCGATTCCGGCCCAGCACCAGCTCCACGGGCAGGTCGGCCAGGGCCTGGAGGGCAGGCTTGAGCTCGGCGGGCCCCTTCCGGTCAACAGCCACTACCCGGAAGCTCTGCCGGGCAAGATAGCGGACCAGGCTCAGCCCTTCCCGGCCGAGGCCCACTACTGCCGCAACTCCCGAAGCGACCTGAGCCACAGCTCCACCGGGTTGAGTTTTACCAGCATCCGGAAAAGCCGGGGAATCCGCCGGGGCCGGCGCCGCCGGCGGCCGGAAATCCTGAGTTGGCGGGCGACGTAAATCATAACCATATCCTCATCAGTGGGCGGGCGGCACGGCCAGGGCCAGGGCAACCCCGACCATGGCCGCGCAGATACCGACCAGCCAGAAGCGGGTGGTAACCTGGGGTTCCGACCAGCCCATCAGCTCAAAGTGGTGGTGGATGGGAGCCATCTTAAAGAGCCGCTTCCCCCCCGTCAGCTTAAAGTAGGCCACCTGCAGGATGACCGAAAGGGCCACGATGACGAACACAAGCCCGACGACCGGCAGCAGCAGCCACTGGCCCGTCATCAGGGCCACCGTCGCCAGGGTCGCCCCCAGGGCCAAAGACCCGGTGTCGCCCATCATCAGCTCGGCCGGGTGCGCATTGTACCACAGGAAGGCCAGGATCGCCCCGACAACGGTGAAGCAGAAGGTCACCAGGTAGCTCTGACCCTGCAGGTAGGCGATGATTCCGTAGGCCGCAAAGGCCATGGCCGCCGTGCCCCCGGCCAGGGTGTCCAGGCCGTCGGTCAGGTTGACGGCGTTCGCCGTCCCCACGATGACGAAGACGGCCACCGGCAGGTAGAACCAGCCCAGGCTGTAAGACCCCACGAAGGGAATGTGGATCTTCTCGTAGCCCAGGAGAAAGTGGAGCACCAGGGCGGCCCCAACCGCTAGGCCGGTGAGGAGGAGCAGCTTAACCCGGCCGGCCAGCCCGCCCCGGTTGCGGCCGATCAGCCCAAGCGTATCGTCCAGGGCCCCAATGAGGCCGCTGGCCACCACCACGGTCAGGGGCAAAAGCATGGAGAGGCGGCCGAAAAGGTTGAAAAGAAGGGTGCTCACGAAGGTGGCCGCAAAAATCAAAATGCCCCCCATCGTTAACGTGCCCGTTTTGACCCGGTGGCCGGCCGGGCCCTCCTCCCGAATGGCCTTGCCCACCCGGTAGTGACGCAGGACCCGGATAACCGGCCGGCCCAGGAGGAGGCCCACCACGAAGGTAAAGGCCCCGACCAAAAGGGAGTAAAGCATCACGTCCGCGTCCATACGCCCTATCCCCCCACCAGAAGCTGCACCGCCCGCTCCAGCCGGAGCCCCCGGGAGGCCTTGACCAGGACCCAATCCCCGGGGCCGGTCTGGACCCGGGCCACGGCCGCCGCCTCGGCCGGGTCGGAGGTCTGATAAACGGCCGCCAGGCCGGCTTCCCGGGCGGCCTCAGCCATGAGGGCTGCCCGGTCGCCGACGGCTATAAGTACATCCAGGACCCGGGCCGCCAGCCGGCCTGCCTCCCGGTGGGCCTCGGCCTCGATGGGGCCCAGCTCGAGCATATCCCCCAGAATGGCCACCTTCCGCCCGGGAAGCTGGCTCAGGAACTCCAGGGCCCCGGCCAGGGAGGCCGGGCTGGAGTTGTATGAGTCGTCCACCACCCGCCTCCCCCCAACCCCGGGCAGGACCGCCAGCCGCTGGTCCACCGAGACCTTCAAAAGGCCCCGCTCCACCTCAACCCAGTCGAGCCCGAAGACCCGGCCCACGGCCACGGCGGCCAGGGCGGCGTAGAGTCCCGGGCGGCCGGCCAGCCCCAGCCGGAGCCGGCGACCCTCGCCCCCGGCCCAGACCCGGAGGTCGGTTCCCAGCAGGCCCCGCATTTGGACATCCGAAGCCGCCACATCGGCCGGCCGGACCCAACCATATTTTACGACCCGCGCCCGGGTCCGGGCATCGAAGGACGAGACGATGGGGTCGTCGCCGTTGAGCACGGCCACCCCAGATTCGGGCAGGTGCCCCACCAGCTCGGCCTTGGTATTGGCAATGGCCTCGAGGGAGCCCAGCCGCTCCAGGTGGCTGGGGCCCACCGCCGTGACAACCCCGACCTGCGGTCGGGCGA
The DNA here is from genome assembly GCA_042408785.1 of Dehalococcoidia bacterium. Lineage (GTDB taxonomy): Bacteria > Chloroflexota > Dehalococcoidia > JAUQQI01 > JAUQQI01 > JAUQQI01. Next base: position 19,715 of record JBHOQU010000092.1, read on the forward strand.
TGCCGCACAGAAAGGCGATATCCCCCGCCTGGTACATTCCCATCTCCAGGACGGCCACCTGGTGCTCCGGCCCGAGGCTTAAAAGGGTGAGGGGCAGGCCCACCTCCGTGTTCAGGTTGCCGGGGCTCTTAAGGACCCGGTAGCGCTCGGCCAGAACGGCGGCCACTGCCTCCTTGGTGGTGGTCTTGCCCACGCTCCCCGTAATGCCCACCACCTTCACCCCAAGGCGCCCCCGCCAGGCCCGGGCCGCATCCTGGAGGGCCGCCAGGGGGTCGTCCAGGACCCAGACCCGGGCGCCCAGCTTTCGGGCCAGGTCCCGGTCGGCGGCTGAAATCCGGTCGGTTAAGATGAGGCGGGCGCCCCGGCTGAGGGCGTCGGCGATGAATTCCGCCCCGTGAGCCCGTCCGCCTCGCAGGGCCAGGAAGCCGTCGCCGGGCCGAACCTGCCGGGAATCGGGTCGGATGGGCGGGAGGGCCAGGTCGTCCGGCTCCGGGCCGGCGGCCTCGACCAGACGGGAGACGACCAGGTCGTAAAGTTCGGAGACTTTCATCGGGGCTTCTCGGTAGGTGGTATACCATAGTAGGCCAGGGCCTTACTAGCTACTTCCCGGAAGACGGGGGCGGCCACCGTTGTGCCCCAGGGCACATCTTTAGGGTTGTCTAGCCTGACCAGAATCAGCAGGCGGGGCGCATCGGCCGGGACATAACCGATGTAGGAGGCGATGAATTTCGTCCGGGAATAGCCGTTCCCTTCGGGAACCTGGGCCGTACCGGTTTTCCCCGCCAGCCGGTAGCCGGGGATCAGAGCGGTGGGACTGGAACCCTTGTTGACGGCCTCGACCAGGAGGTCGGTCACCTTGCGGGCCGTCTCCTCGGAGATGACCCGGCGAATCACCGTCGGCTCGAAGCGGCGGATGCCATCGGGGGCCCGGATTTCTTTCACCAGGTAGGGGCGCATCAGGAGGCCCCCGTTGGCCACCGCCGCCACCGCCGTCGCCAGCTCCAGGGGCGTGACCGAGAGGGCCTGACCGAAGGCGTTGGTGGCCAGGTCCACCTCGGACCAGGTGGGGTCGGTGGGAGGCTTTACCTGCCCGGCGACCTCCGACCGGAACTCGGGGTTGAGCCGCTCGGTGAAGCCGAAGTCCCGAACGACCCGGTAAAAGTCGGCCGGACCGGTGCGGCGGGCCAGGTGAACCGCCCCCACATTGCAGCTGTAACGGATAAAGTCCACCAGGTTGGACGGGCCCATGGCGGTGTAATTCCACATCCAGATGGTCCAGGGGCCGACCTTGACGTAGCCGGGGCAGTAGTAGGTCTCAGCGGTGCCTACCCGGCCTGATTCCAAGGCGGCCGCCAGGGTGATGATCTTAAAGGTCGAGCCCGGCTCGTAAAGGTCGGTAAAGGCCCGGTTCCGGATGAGGGCCTGGAGGTTAGGGTCGTTGAGGTCGAGCTTGGTGGGGTCCGCGGCCGGGCGGCTCACCACGGCCAGGAGGGCCCCGGTCTTGGGGTCCATCACGATGACCACGCCGGAGTCAGCCCGGTGCTCTTTCAGGGCTTTATCCAGCTCGGCCTCGGCCACCCGCTGAATGTACCGGTCCAAGGTCAGGACAATGTCGGCCCCGTCGATGGGCGGGTCGACCTGCCTGAAGCCCAGGGGTATCTCCTCCCCGGAAGCGTCCCGTTCGTAGTAGACCCAGCCGGTTTTTCCGGCCAGGAGCGGGTCATAGTCGGCTTCGACCCCGCTCAGGCCCTGGGAGTCCCGGCCGATGAAGCCGAGGACCGGCCCGGCCAGGGAGCCTTCGGGGTAGTGCCGGCGCCACTTCGGGTCCAGGACGATTCCCGGCAACTCCGCGGCCGAAATCTTGGCGGCGGTTTCGGGCTGAACGCCTGAGGCCAGGAGCACCGGCTTATCGGCCGAGGTCTGGGCCCGCAGTTCATCGGCCGGCCGTTTTAATAACGGCGTAAGCTCCGCCACGATACGGTCCCGGGCGTCGGCCGCGCCCGGATACCTGGGGTAAAAATATACGTCGTAGGTTTGAAGACTGATGGCCAGGGGGTGGCCGTCGGCGGCCAGGATCGCCCCCCGCCGGGGAATTATCGGCCGCTTCCCCAGCTGTTCGGACCGGGCCAGCTCGGCGAAGCGGCTGTGTTCGACCACCTGCAGGTAGACCAGACGCCCGGCCAGCAGCCCGAGCCCCCCCAGCATGATGAGGCCGAGGAGAAGAAACCTCAGAAGCGGCGGCTGGTGATGGCCTACGGCAGCTCGGCCGCGACGTCCTGAAGGAGCAGCCGTAGCCACGCCAGCTGGTCAAATGCAAGTTGCAGGGGGTCCGGCTCCGGCGCCGGCCGGACCGCGGGGGGAGGCGGCGGTGGGGCCGGCGCCCCGGGCGGGTTTACGAAAACCCGGTCCTTCGCCTCGGCCAGCTTAAGGCGGGTGCGGGCCTCCCGCTCCACCCGGTCCAGGGACTGCAGGGAACTTATCTCGGTCTCCAGTCGGAAAGTCTGCTCGGTCCAGCGGGCGCGCTCCGCCTGGAGGCGGCGCACCTCGTAGCCCTGGGTGGTGACCAGGGTCGAAAGGGTGAGGGATGCCAGACCCAGCACTCCTGCCGAAATTAACAAAAAGCCCAGCAGCCCCCCAACCCGAAAGCGGACGCCGCCGGCAACGGCGGCCTGCCGTCGGCGCGGGTACGTGATTACCGCCATCAGGCTGCCTCCAGGATCTTTTCGGCCGCCCGCAGCTTGGCACTGCGGGCCCGGGGATTAAGGTTGATTTCGGACTCGTCGGGGGTGACCGGACGGCGGGTAAGCTCCCGAAGGGCCGCCCGGTGGCCGCAGACACAGACGGGGATGCCGGGGGGACAGATGCAGTCCCGAGATTCCCGCCGGAAGAACTCCTTAACCAGCCGGTCCTCCAGCGAATGGAAGGAAATGACCACCACCCGCCCGCCCCGGCCCAGAATTTTGACGGCCCCTTCAAGACCCCGGGTCAGGTTCTCCAGCTCCCGGTTCACGGCGATGCGCAGGGCCATAAAGGTCCGGGTCGCCGGATGGATGCGGCCGCGGGTGGTGCCCACCGCCCGGGCGACCACCCGGGCCAGCTCGTCGGTGGTGTTAATAGGCCGGGCCTGGACAATGGCCCGGGCAATCCGGCGGGCCCGGGGCTCCTCCCCGTAGCGGCGAATCAAATCGGCCAGCTGCGCCTCGGGGAGGCGGTTGACCAGGTCGGCGGCCGTAACCGGAGCCTCAGGGTCGTAGCGCATATCCAGCGGGCCGGAAAGCTGGAAGCTGAAGCCGGCCGTGGGGTCCCCGAGCTGGTGACTGCCGACGCCCAGGTCGAAGAGAACCCCCCGGGCCGGCACAAAGCCCTCCCGGCCGGCAACCTCAGCGATGTCGGCAAAGTTGGCCCGAACCAGCCGGACCCGCGGGCCGAAGCGGCCCAGCCGCCGGGCCGCGATTTCCAGGGCCCTGGGGTCCAGGTCCAGGCCCAGCAGTCGGCTCTCGGGACCGGACGCCTCAAGGATCTGCTCGGCGTGGCCCCCCAGACCGACGGTGGCGTCCACGTAATCCCCCGGTCCGGTGACGAGGAAATGAACCACCTGGGCGGCCATAACGGGACGGTGAACGTAGTCGTTACTGGGCCTCAAAGGTGGACCGCTCCTCCCGCCAGCGTTGCGGATTCCAGATTTCGAGGTAGCGATTAAGCCCAACCACCACCCCCACGTCCTTCAGGTCGGCGTAGGCCCGCAGGTTCTGGGGAATTAAGATTCGACCCTGCCGGTCCACATCGGTAAAGTAGGCCAGGGAGAAGGTCAGCCGACGCAGGCGGCGAACGTGGGCATCCGTGAGGTCCAGGCTATCAAGCCGCTGGGTAAGCTCCGACCAGGCCGGGAGGGGAAAGACGAGGACACACCGCTCGAAGCCACGGGTTACCACCACCCCGGGCCGGAGATACTCCCGAAATTTCACGGGCAGGGTGATGCGGCCCTTCTCGTCGATGGCGTACTCGTATTCCCCAAGAAACATTTACCCGCCCGGTCCACCTTTTGACCCCGGTCTAACCACCGTCCACCACTTTCCCCCACCGACCAAAAGCCTACCACCTGGGCTCTGGACTCGCCAAGTTGGGTTTTCCACGGCATTATCCCCGGCGAACCCTAAAAAGGGCCGCCCGGCCACATGTTAGGCCGGGCGGCAGAGGCCGGCAGGGCAAGTTTACCGTCAGCGCTCGATGGGAAGACCCACCACGTTGCCCCACTCGGTCCAGGAGCCGTCGTAGTTTCGCACTTTGGGGTAGCCCAGCAGGTACTTAAGGACAAACCAGGTGTGGCTGGAGCGCTCCCCAATCCGGCAGTAGGTGATAACCTCCTTGTCCGGGGTCACCCCAACCCCCTCATAAAGGGCCTTAAGCTCCTCGTAGGACTTAAATGTTCCGTCCTCCCGGACCACCTGGCCCCAGGGAATGTTCTTGGCCCCAGGGATGTGCCCGGCCCGCTGGGCCGTCTCAGGCAGACCCGGCGGGGCCACGATTTCACCGGTGAACTCCTGCGGACTGCGCACATCCACCAAAGCCACATCCGGCCGCTGGAGCCGCTGGAGCACATCCTGCAAAAAGGCCCGCAGGCGCAGGTCGGGCTCCTCGGCCCGGTAAACTTTGCGCTCCGGCCGGGGCACCTCGGTGGTCAGGGGCCGACCCTCATCAACCCACTTTTTGCGCCCGCCGTTCATGAGTTTAACGTCCTCATGGCCGTAAATCTTGAGTAGCCAAAAAGCATAGGCCGCAAACCAGTTGTTGTTATCCCCGTAAAGGACCACCGTGGTGTGGTTGTCGATGCCGGAGCTGGCCATGAGCTCTTCGAACTGCTCCTTGGAGGCGATGTCCCGTCGGACCGGGTCGTTGAGCTGGGTGGTCCAGTTCCAGCCGACGGCCCCGGGGATGTGGCCCGTCTCATAGGCGGTGGTGTCCACGTCCACCTCGACGACCCGAATGTTGGGGTCGTTTAAATGCTCGGCTACCCAGTCGGTGGAGACCAGCACCTCTGGATGGGCATACTCGGCCATGGGGATCCCCTCCTCACAAAATTGATTTTGTTGAGAAATTTACTGGCTTATTATAACTTAATCCCGGGCGGCTCCGCAAGAGCGAAAACCCGGGCCCCACGAGTTTAAAGTCCTGTTTTCCCGGCCTGATGGGCAGCAGCGGCAAAGCGGTGATTAGGCGGGCTTTAGAGGCCCACGGCCGTTCGCCCCCAGACAAAGACTAATGACGGCCAGGCCCTAACCGGACAGCCCGAAAACCTTTAGGGCAGAAGGCCCTGAAACCGCCTGCTGGACCAGCCCGGCCCGGCTTACCAGGCCGTCGCCTGCCGTTGGGAGGCCACCCGCCGGTAGACTTCGAGGGTTTCCCGGGCGATCCGGCCCCAGTTGTAACGCTCTTTAACCAGCCGGTAGGCGTTTTCCACCCGCTGTCGGGTCCACTCGGGGTGGAGCAGGGTGTGCAGAACGCCCCAGGCCACCGAGTCAGGGCTGCCCGGGTAGACCAGAAGGCCCGTCTCGTGGTTGGTGATGATCTCCCGGAAGCCGCCGACGTCGGCGGCAACCACCGGCGCCCGGGCCGCCATCGCCTCCAGGGCCACAATCCCGAAGGGCTCATAATGGCTGGGGAATACCGCCACGTCGGCCAGCACCAAAAGGCGGTCCCGGTCATCGTCCGGGATAAACCCGGTAAAGTAGAACTTGGGGCCCAGCCCCAGGCCCTCCGCCTGGGCACGCAAGCTGTCGAGCATCGGCCCGCTTCCGGCCACCACGAATTTCACGTTGGGCGCCCGGGCCAGAATGGCGGGGGCCGCGGCCACCAGGTCCTGGTAGCCCTTTTCCCAGACCAGCCGCCCCACCCCGAAGACGAGCCGCTCGGTGGGCAGGGCGAATCTGCTCCGGAACTCGGTCAGGTCCACCCCAAACCAGCGTTCGAAACGGCCGGCATCCACCCCATTCGGAATTACGTCGACCTTATCCGGCGGAACCTGGAGGGCCTGAATCACCTCGTCCCGCATGAAGCGGCTGCAGGTTATGACCCGCCAGGCCTCGTAGGTGAGCCACCACTCCACGCTGTGGATGGCCCGCTGGAGGTCGCCCGTCAGCCGGCCCCGATTCCGGCCGTACTCGGTGGCATGAATCGTCACCACCAGCGGCGTTTTATACGCATGCTTGAGGGCCACCGCCGCATACGCTACGAGCCAGTCATGCCCGTGGATTATGTCAAATGTCCCAACCTGGTCGAAGAGCCCGCGGCCCGCGATCTCCAGGCTCACGTTGGTCCGCTGGACCACCCCGAAGAAGTCCGCCGGGTCCACCCCCGTCGGCGGCTCGACCCTGTGGACCACCGAGTTTGCCGTGACCTCTTCAACCTCGTAGCCGCCCCGCAGCCGGGGGGTGAGCAGGTGGACCTGCACCCCGAGTTCGGCCAGGTGGGGCACCAGCTCGGAGACGTGCTTGCCCAGACCCCCGATGTTGTGGGGCGGGTACTCCCACGAAAGCATCAGAACCCGCATCTTTAACCGGCTTCCTCCTCGACAGATAAGGCGGCCAGCAGGCCCAGGATGGCGTAGTTTACCGCGAGGGAGCTTCCCCCGTAGCTTATAAAGGGCACCGTTAGGCCCGTGAGGGGCATCAGCCGGACCGTCCCAGCCAGGATGGTCAGCGTCTGCACCCCCAGGGTGAGGCCCAGGGCCGCCGCCAGCAGCCGGTTGTACTCCGACCGGGCAAGGAGGGCCAGCCGGAAACAGCGGGAGAGCAGGACCAGGTAAAGGCCCACGGCTCCGGCCACCCCCAAAAACCCCAGCTCTTCCCCCAGGGCGACGAAGACGAAGTCGGTGCGGACCGCCGGCACCAGGTCGGGCCGGCCCAGCCCGAGGCCGGTGCCCCCCGCCCCGCCGGCCGCCAGGGCGAAGAGGGCCTGGGTCACCTGAAACCCCCCGCCCGCCGGGTCAGCCCACGGGTCCAGCCAGACGTGAATCCGTTCCCGGACCACCGGGCTGAAAAGATAGCCGCCGGCCGCGGCAATGCCGGCTGGTACCAGGCCCAGAATCAGGTGGGCCGGGCGGGGGGCCGCCGCATACAGGCTTCCCACCGCCACCCCCAGAACCAGCAGGGCACTCCCAAGGTCCCGCTGGGCAAAGAGGAGCAGGAGGGCAAGGCCCGTGACCACCCCCAGGGGAACGAGGTAGGTGGTGGCCGGCAGGACCAGGGGACCCAGATGTCGGCGGGCGTAGTATAAAAGCTCCCGGCGTTCGGCCAGGTAGCCGGCCAGCGTCAGGGCCAGGGCCAGCTTGAGGGGCTCCACCGGCTGGATGAAGAAAAGCCCCAGGTCCAGCCAGAGCCTGGCCCCGGCCCCCACCCCGAAGGGGAACGTAAGAATCACCAGCCCCAGGGCGGCCGCCGCCAGGGTATAGCGCCAGCGGTCGAGCCGCGCCACCGGCCGGGCCAGGAGCAGGGCCGCCCAGAGGAAACCTAACCCGAGCAGAAGCCACAGGGACTGCCGGGAAACCAGTCCCTCCGGTCCCAGCCGGTTGAGGAGCACCTGCCCCAGGGCCGAAAGGCCGGCGGCGGCCGGGAGGAGGAGTGGGTCGCCCCGCTTCAGGACCACAAACCCCTGGGCCAGGACCATCCCCACCGCCCAGGCCACCCAGAAGGCCGAGGGGGGCGCGCCGGCCCTGACCGTCGGCCAGGGGAAGGCGACGGCCACCGCCGCCAAGATGCCCAGAAACCCGGTCACCATCAACCCTTTACCTCCAGCCGGGTCACCACCTGACCGAAGGCCAGCTGGTCCCCCGGCAACACCACCCCGGGCCTTTGCAACCGCCGGCCGTTAACAAAGGTGCCGTTGGTGCTGTTGAGGTCCTCGACCCACCAGTTCCGGCCCCACTGATAGAGCCGGGCGTGGCGGAGGGAAACCGAGGGGTCCGGCAGGCAGATGTCGTTGGACCGGTCCCGGCCGACGCTGGCCTCCGGCCTCAGGGGAAAGGCCTCCCCCGGCAGCAGGCCGCTTTCGGCCGGCTCCACTACGACCAGGCTGGCCGCTCCGGCCTGGCCCGGACCAGCCAGGCGGCGGGTTTCGGCGTAGATGCCCCGCAGCAGGAGGCCTAGCAGGACGTAAACCAGGCCGAGGACCCACAGATTAAGCCACCAGGAAAGCTCCGGGGACATGGGGCGCCGGCTTACCCGCCGGCCGGGGCCGGTTCAAACCTGAGGCGGTAGGGCCCGACCCGGAACTCGGTTCGGCCGGTCAGGCGGATGCGGGTCACCCGCCGGTCGTTAACCCAGGTGCCGTTCAGGCTGGACAGGTCCACCAGCTCGAGCCCGTCGGGGCCGGCCCGGATCTGGCAGTGCTTGCGGGAGACGCTGGGCTCGGCCAGAATAAGGTCGGCCTCGGTGCTCCGGCCGATGGTGAAGGGCAGCCGGTCGACGGCCACCGACCAGGCCGGCCCATCCTCGGCCCTGATATGAAGGTGCCCCACGGGCCCGGCCGGGGCCGGGGCAGCGGGGATGGGCTGGGTGGTTTCCAGCCCCCCAGGCGGAAAGCGCACCTCAGGTTGCCCGGGGGGCACGCTCGCGTCGGCCCTGAGGCGGACTTCGGGCCGGTAATCGGGCTGTTCGAGCCGCCGCCCCAGCGCCCGAAGCCCCGCCGCCAGCTCCACCGCCAGGTCGTGGCCGGTCCGGCTCAGCCGCCGGTAATCGGCCGGAGCCACCAGGATCTCGATGCGCTGGGGCAGTTCCCCCCGGAGGCTCTCGGCCATGTCCAGCAGTTCAGATTCGACCAGGGAGACCAGCCGGGCAGGGTCTAGGGTGCCGGTAACTACCCGGCCCGGGAGCTCCTGGAGCCAGTGGCGGAGGGCGGCTTCGACGTGCTGGGGCCGGTCCATACCAACGCCACAGACTATTATAATAGAGGGCCGGGCTGTCCCGGGTCTTTACCGGGGGCCCGATTACGGGAGAGGTTGGGATGATTTTTCGGGACCGGGTCGATGCGGGTCAGCGTCTTGCCCACCACCTGGAAAAGTATCGGGGCGAGCCGGGGCTGGTCCTGGCCTTACCCCGGGGCGGGGTGGTGGTGGGGGCCGAGGTGGCGGCCGCCCTGAATTTCCCCCTGGATGTCATCATCGTCCGGAAAATCGGGGCGCCGGGAAACCCCGAATTCGGAATCGGGGCCGTGGCCGAAACGGGAGACTTCGAAATCAGCGAGGAGGTCGTCCGGGAGCTCTGGATTCCCCGGAGCTACATTGAAAGGGCCACCCAGGCCGAGCTGGAGGAGGCCCACCGGCGGGTGCGGCTCTACCGGGAGGGGAGGCCCCTGCCCCCGGTGGAAGGCCGGACCGTAATGCTTGTCGACGACGGGGTAGCCACGGGCCACACCATTCGGGTCGCGGCCATTGCCGTCCGACGACTTAACCCGAAGCTGGTGGTCATCGCCGTCCCGGTGGCGCCGCCCGAAACCATCCCCCGGCTTCAGGCCGTGGCCGACGACGTCGTCTGCCTGGCTACCCCGGAGCCTTTCCTGGCGGTGGGGCGGTTTTACCAGCGATTTGAACAGGTCTCCGACGCGGAAGTCATCGAAATCTTAAGGCGCTTTCGGGTGGAGCAGCCTCAGACCGGCAGCTAGCCTGCGTCGCCCTTATGCCGAAGGTCCGGGCGCACATCTACATTTCCGGCCGGGTCCAGGGGGTCTTCTTCCGGGACTCCACCCGCCACCTGGCCCGCCAGTACGGGGTCACCGGCTGGGTCCGCAACCTGCCGGACGGCCGGGTTGAGGCTGTGTTCGAGGGGGAAAAGGACGCCGTTCAGCGGCTGATCGATTGGTGCCACCAGGGTCCGCCGGGGGCCCGGGTGGACCGGGTTGACGTCCAGTGGGAGGAGTACACCGGCCGCTTCACCGACTTTACCATTCGCTAGGGCTCACCCTCGCCCGCCGGTTACGACAAGCCGGGCGGAAGGTCATCTCCGTCGAGTGGGGAACCGGCGGCCGCCTGGCCGCCGGCCTTACCCGGCCCCCCGGGGCGTCGGCCTACTACCTGGCCGGCCTCGTCCTCCCGGGTCCGCCCGGCGAAGACCTGGAGGCCGAAGAGGTGGGCCGCCGGCTCGGGGCCGACCTGGCCGTCAGCCTGGACGGCATCGCCCGGCCGCCCGTGGTCCAGGTCATCGACCTGGGTGCGGGCCGTCGCGTCTCGGCGGTGCTGACCGGCCCGGAGGCGGCAGCCTCACTCCTGCGGGACCTGGGCGTGCCGCCCGCCTAGCCACTGCCGGAGGGCGGCCTCCACCGCCCAGTGGTCAAAGGGCCCCGACCACGGAACCTCTTCCGGGCTGAAGAAACGGCCCCCGGAATCGGGCCGGAGCTCCCCGCCCGTCACTTCGGCCAGGTAGACCACCCCCACGAAGGGGTCGTCGGGCCTGGAGAAGACCCCCAGCAGGCCGGTCAGCCGAACCCGCAGGCCGGTCTCCTCTTCGATTTCCCGGCGGGCCGCCGCTTCGGCGGTCTCGTCCGCTTCCAACAGGCCCCCAGGCAGGGCCCAGTTGCCGGCCCGGCGGCCGAACCGGAGCTGTTGAAGGAGGACCCGACCGGCGGCGTCCGTTACGACGGCCCCGGCCCAGACCAGGGCAGTGTGGAAGCCCACGTAGCCGCACTGCCCGCACCAGGGCCGCTCCCGGCCGTCGACCTGCACCCGACCCAGGGGCGCCCCGCAGCCGGGGCAGTAGTTTAGGGGCACCGTAAACCGGATGGTCATGGTCCCTCCCACCTGCAGATTATCCGCCCCGGGCGGGTCCCGGCGCCAGGGGGCTAATAATCCGCCGGCTCGTCGGGACTCAGGTCGGGCCCCGAGACCAGGGCCGGACCCCGGCGGTAAACCCGGTAGCCATCCCGGGCCGCCACCAGCCGCCAGGCGGGATTATGGTCGATCCGGTCCAGGAATCGCTGAAATTCGGCCGGCTTAAAGGGCCAGGGGCTCCCCCTGGTGTCCACAACGATGTAGTCGGCCCCGAAGATATTGGGGAAGGTATAAACTTTTTCCCGGTTTGCCAGGTGGGGCACCAGGTCCGACTGGGCCGAGACGGCCGCCCCGGGGGGTATAAGCTGCAGGATTTCCCGGCCCACCCCCACGTGGGGCCCCAACGCAAACTGCTGGGGGTCAAACCGGCCCCCAAGGGGCCCGGGTCCATAGGCCAGGTAGGCCCCGGCACTTGCCCCCAGCAGCAGCCCCAGCACTGCCCCCCGGCCGACCCGCCGGGAGAAGAGGCGACCCGCCCCCGACCCGGCCGCGGCCACCAACCAGGGGATGAGCACGGCCGAATACTGGTTGGCCAGCTCATACTGCTCCCGGTAGTTGCTGAGCAGGAGGTACCCGAAGCTCGGGACGCTCAGAACCAGGAGCTCGGGCCCCAGCAGTGGCAGAAGCCCCAGCGGCAGGACGAGGCGAAGGAGAAAGTCCAGGCGCTCCCGGGTCAGTATGCCCCCGAGGACGTAGTCCGGCCGGGTGAGAATTGTGGCGGCGATTTCCCCCGGTGAACCGCCCAACCACTCGTACCGGCGCAGGTAATAGTACTTGCCCGTGCCGCTGAGGGCCGGGGCCAGCCAGCCGATGGTGAGGGCGGCCCAGCCGATCCCCACCGCCATGAGCCCCAGCCCCCAGCCCCGCCGCCCCCGCACCACGAGCCAGAGGCCCAGCGCGGCGGCGACGATGGCGACCTCCTCCCGGGTGAGGAGGGCCAGGCCGGCGAAGGCCGCCCCCCACCGGGGCCGGTCGGCGAGGAACGCGTCCAGGGCAAAGGCCAGCAGGGGGACGGCCAGGGCGATCTCGTGGAAGTCGAAAAGGTTAACGTAGTGGACGGCCGGGTAAAGCCAGTAGGCGGCGGCCAGGGCCAGGCCGGTGGCTTCCCCGCCCAGCCGCCGGCCGATCCGGTAAAAGGCGATTACGGCCAGGGCCAGGGCGGCCGTCTGGACCAGCAGGAGGGTTTCCGGGTGGGGCCAGAGGGCGTAAAGGGGCGCAATCAGCAGTAGGATGGGCGAAAAGTGGTGGGCCAGCAGGTTGGAGGTGTACTCGAACATGACGGTGGTCGAAAAAGGCCGCCCGTTAACCGTATTCCACATCACCTGGGCCAGGATGCCCAGGTCGTAGGCATGGCTGTGGAAGCTGGCGTGCCGCAGGTAAGAGAGGACGGCCCACAGGGCAAAGTAGCCGGCCACCAGGCCACCCACCACCGCCTCAGGCCGGATGCGGTTCAGCCAGGGGAGACGGTCCTTAACCCTCTCCCAGAGGGCGGGGGCCGGGCCCCGGCCGATGACGGCACCGACGAGGGCCAGCAGAAGGATAAGACCCCCTTCCCGAAGGAAATCGAAAGGCCCGAGGGGAGTCTGCATCGGTTAGCGGCGTGCCAGGCAGATGACTGATAAGCCGATGGGAAGGTAGCCGAAGCGGCGGATCAGCCGGCCCTCCAGGCGGAGAAGCCGGTAAAGCAGACCGTTAAGGGGTGCGGGGAGGGCCCGGACGTCGGAGGCAGGCTTTTGGGCCGGACCGGTGAGGCGTCCCGCCAGCCGCCAGAGGGCGGCTGGGGCGAACATGAAGAAGTTGGCGTAGGTGAGCCGCACCACCTCAAATCCGGCCGAGCGGACGAGGTTTTCCAGTTCCCGGGCGGTGTAGCGGTGGCGGGTGAAGACCACCCGGTCGTGGGGTCCCCGCAGGGCCTCGAAGGCCGGGACCCTTATAAGCAGATAGCCGCCCGGTTTAAGCACCCTTGCCAGCTCCATAAGGGCCAGCCGGTCGTCGCCGACCCACAGGTGGTAGATGACGTCGAAGCAAAGGACCAGGTCGAAGGTGGCGGTGCCGAAGGGCAGCGCCGTGACCGAGCCCCGGACCAGGGCGGCGAGCTCGTGGCGGCGGGCGAGGCTGAGGGCCTCGGCGGCCAGGTCGAGGCCGACGACCCGGCCCAGGGGCTTAAAGCGGGCGGAGGTTCCGCCCGGGCCGCAACCGGCATCGAGAATGAGGGCCGGCCGGGCCAATTTTACCCCCTCCAGCAACCCCAGGGCAACCTCCCCCATCCCCCG